>DATDGB010000074.1:0-72488 GCA_036522305.1 Candidatus Acidiferrum sp.
ACTAGTATGAACGACTTTATCGCGGCCTACGCGCAGGTGGAGCCGCTCGAAAAAGAGTACGATCAAAAACCGCAGAAGTTCACCGACCTGTACAGAACCGCAAAAGAGCGAGACAGCCATCGGTCCTTACTAGATTTTCAAAGGCTGCGCGGCAGGCACCACCCCGAGAGCTGGGAGAAGATGTCGCAAATTATCGAGATCGTTCGCCAGATCAACGACATTACGAAACGAGAGATTTCCGTCGTACACGCCATGTCATCTCTCCCGGAGCCCGAGCGGGCCCGTTTCTGGCACGAACAATTCATGCCGTTAGCGGCCCAAGAGCACGCCTTGCGGCAAGAACTCCGAGTAGTTGGCGAGGAGTCGCCGACGGGTTCTTCGGTCCAATAGATCACGAGCCATTTTTCCTAACATACAAAGTGCGGCGGTTGCGGCTTTGGTGTGATTCGACCAATGCAGCAATTCTTGCAAAATCGAGTGGCTCTATTCGACTTGACCTAATCTTCGTTATAGACATAACATTTATGAGAAATGACCGTACGACACAAACGAGCGACCGAATGGCTACTGTTGACGTTCACCCTGCCGACGAAACGTGCCAGCCAGAGAGTGGA
This sequence comes from Candidatus Acidiferrum sp., assembly GCA_036522305.1. GTDB lineage: Bacteria > Acidobacteriota > Terriglobia > Acidiferrales > UBA7541 > Acidiferrum. The sequence continues at coordinate 615 of DATDGB010000074.1, forward strand.
GATTTGGCGGAAGCTGCAGCGGTACGGAACGGTGCCGCTCGGGAATTCGGGATATCTGTTGCCGAGCAGCGCCAGCAATGAGGAGCGGTTTCAGTGGCTCGCCGCCACCATCCGGAAATACGGGGGAGACGCGTCGGTGGTTCGCGTGGAGTCGATCGACAATCTTTCGACTCCGCAATTGAAAGGCCGGTTTTCCGAGGCGCGTGCGCGCGAATACCAGGAGCTGATTCAGGAGATTCACGCACTGTCGGGAGGTTCCGCCGAACGGAAAAGCACACCGCGTCTTGGACGTTTGCGGAACCGGTTCCAGGAAATCGTGGAGGTCGATTTTTTCGACAGTCCTATGCAAGAGCGCGTCCGGGAATTGCTGGAACGGGCGAGTTCGCTGCGCGCAGCCACGGGCGCAACCGCCAAAATCAAACCAAAAGAATACAAAAGCCGAATCTGGGTCACGAGGCCAAGACCGGGTGTGGATCGATGCGCGTCGGCCTGGCTGATTCGAAGATTCATCGATCCGAAGGCGCGATTTGCGTTTGCACCAGAAGATAAGGTGCCTCCGCGGGCCGTCCCGTTCGATATGTTTCACGAGCGTGGTTTCGGTCATCGGGGCGCGGACTGCACTTTTGAAACCTTGGAAAAGGAATTTCGGATTAGAGATCCGCGGGTAACGGTGATCGGGCAAATGATTCACGACGCAGACCTTCTGGATGACCGGTTCGGACGCAAGGAAGGTTACGGAGTGGACGAGATTCTGAAGGGCTGGGCCCGCCAGGGGTTGGCAGACGAAAGACTCCTGGAGCGGGGAATGGAATTGATCGAAGGGCTTTATCACTCCCCAGCCAAGTGAACCCGCGCTCTGGAATGAAGTGCCGACAAGGGACAGGACGTTTTGAAATGAGGAGTCAATGATGGTGCCTGGGAGTCATCTTAAGTATTCGAGAATGGCGGTATTCGCGATTCTTTTTCTGATGCTGTGCAAGGCCACTCCAGCCCAAACGCCGTCTGCGGAGCAAGCCAAGAAGGTATTCACTCTGGAGCAAGCGGTGGACTTTGCTCTCAAGAACTATCCGGCCGTGCGCGCTTCGCTCGAACGAGTCCGGGCTGCGGACGCCGGTGTCGGCTTGGCACGGACGAACTACTTGCCGCGCGCTGACGTTCTCTGGCAGGCCAATCGGGCGACGGACAACAACATCACGGGATTGCTGCTGCCGCAATCCATCATTCCTCCCATCACTGGCCCGGCTACTCTCTCGCCGTCGAATCAGAGCGCTTGGGGAAGCGCGGCGGGTCTGTTGTTTTCCTGGGAGCCCCTCGATTTTGGATACCGCGGAGCCAAGGTGGATGCGGCCCGAGCCACTCGGAATCGTGCGACTGCGGAGGCCTCGCGCGAGGAACCGATGAGCTGCGGCCGGGAACTCACGTTGTTACGAAACAGATTCCAGCCGAGACGCAAACTCGGAAGTGACGAAGAGGCAATCGCATGCGCCGATTCGTTGTTTGCAAATGACCAAATGATTCAGGAGGTAGTTCGATGCTTCAGTCTGTGAAACGTACGATTCTTGTTTTGTGTGCTTGTTTTGTGTCGTTCGGGATTCCCGCCGCTGCGCAGGAAGTTCCGGCCGACTATCAGGAAGTCTTGAAGTCCCTCGACCGCAAAGGCGACTTCAAAGCGGGAGTTCTGAAAGTGAACATCCCGCGCAATGATTTGAAGATAACCATCCAGGGTTTCTCCACGCCAACCCCGTTTGGTTTCGGCGGCTGGATTGCGCTGACCAAGGCGACCGACGGCTCCGACGTGATGATGGGTGACCTGGTGCTGCTGCAGGAAGAAGTGAATCCTGTCCTCTCCGCGCTACTCGACAACGGGATTGATGTTACGGCCCTCCACAATCATTTCTTCTGGGACGATCCGCACGTGTACTACATGCATGTTCACGGAATGGGGAAAGCGACCGACCTGGCACGGCAGGTCAAGCCCGGCCTCGACCTGATTGGTCACGTGAAACCAGAAGCAGCCTCGCCCGCGAGTGGAAGTGGCACGCCTCTCGACACGGCGAAGCTTGCCAAAATCGCCGGGCACGAAGGCGAGCAAACGGGAGCCGTTTACAAAATTACCGTGGGGCGTGACGACCTCGGAATGAAAGAACACGGAGCGGTGATCAATGCCCGCATGGGATTGAACACCTGGGCGGCGTTTGTCGGCACGCAGGAAGATGCCGCAATTGCGGGCGATGTCGCGATGCTCGAAACCGAAGTCACTCCGGTTCTGAAAGCCCTTCGCAAGAACGGTCTTGACGTGGTTGCCATTCATCATCACATGACAGGAGACCGGCCCGTTGTCATCTTCCTTCACTACTGGGGCAGAGGCCCGGCCGAAAAACTGGCTGCCGGATTCAAGGCGGCTCTTGATGAGCTAGGCAAGGGTGGCGGCAGTGCTGCCCACTCGAGGGGGCAGTGAGGAGAGCAGATGCGAACGAGACTACTTTCTTTGCTAGTAGGAGTTTGTGCCTGCGTCACACTCGCTGGTTTGTTTTCTCCAAATGTGTTCGGGCAAACGCTCAAGCAGGTCACGAAGTTTGACCTGCCCGGGCCGGGTGGCAAGCGCTTCGACTATCTTACGATCGATGAAGACGATCATTACCTGTTGTCCGCCCATCTCGCCGCGGACCAAACGTACGTCATCGATCTCGGTACTACCAAGGTCGTCGCGACGATCACAGATACTCCGGGTGCGGAAGGCGTCGAATACGTTCCGGAACTCAAGAAGTTCTACACGTCAAACGCTCACGACAACACCATTGGTGTGGTGGACCTCAAGCAAATGAAAGTCGTGAAGAAGTTGAAAACGGAAGCGAAGCCGGACGGCAGCACGTATGCGACTCCGTTCCACAAACTGTATGTGTCCGATGAGCGAGGCAAAGCTGAAGCCGTCGTGGACGTGCAGAAAGACGAAATCATCAACACGCTGCACTTCGACAGCGAGACGGGAATGCCGCAGTACGATCCTGTGGCGCGCAAGGTGTATCTGAATCTGCAAGACCAAAACATCTTTGCGGTCATCGATCCTGCGACCGACACGGTGGTGGGGCGGTATCCGGTCGGGAAATGCGAAGGCAACCACGGGATGGCGCTAGACCCGGAACACCATCGTGCATTCCTCTCCTGCGAAGGAAACGAGATGATGACGGTGTTCGATCTGGACAAGCACGCGCCGATTGCGTTTTTGAAAATGCCGGGCGGTCCCGACGTGATCAAGTTTGACCCGGGATTGAGCCGCATCTACGTCGCGTGCTACAGCGGCGCGATTGCGGTGTTTCATCAGGACGACCCGGACCACTATCGAAAAATAGAGGATTTCCGCGTGCAGCACGCCGTGCACACTCTGGCGGTCGATCTCAAAACGCATCGCGTATACACGCCCGAACAGGAAGAAGACGGCAAGCCAGTCGCGCGGATGGTCGTGTACGAAGCCGTCACGAATCCATAGGGACTTGCCGCGGTCTTTTACCCAATGGCGACGACGAATTTCATCCCGAGTGTGCTCGGAACACTATCGCGCGACGGGTGGCTTCTCTTCGCCACCCGGTTCGCACGTTTGTTCGCATATGGCTCACTCTCTGTCATTCTGGTTTTCTACCTAGTTGGTATAGGGCTCACCGAGGCCCAAGTGGGCCTCGTTCTTACCCTGACTCTGGTCGGTGATGTCGTTGTCTCGCTTTATCTAACAACGCGAGCGGATCGCATTGGACGGCGGCGCATGTTGATCATCGGCTCGATTCTTATGGCCGCCGCGGGTCTGGCTTTTGCGTGTACCAGCAACCTGCTCTTCCTCGTCATCGCCGGCACCATTGGCGTCATCAGTCCAAGCGGCAATGAAGTTGGGCCGTTTCTCTCCATCGAACAGGCCGCCCTCTCCCACATTGTTCCGGCTGCGGCGCGCACGGAAGTCTTTGCGTGGTACACACTCGCCGGGTCGCTGGCGGCCGCTTTGGGTGCACTCTTTGGCGGCGGGTTGTCGCAGGCGTTGCAATACACGGCGATGACGCATGTTCAGAGTTACCGGACCGTAGTGTTCTTGTACGCCGCCCTGGGAGTTGCGTTGGCGCTTCTGTTCCTGCGCCTCTCGACATCGGTGGAAGTCAGCCCAGTTCCAAGCGGTTCGGTCGCTTCATCAGGCTTTGCACATATTCTCGGAATTGCCCGGTCGCGAAATATCGTTCTGAAACTATCGGGTCTCTTTGCCCTTGATTCGTTTGCAGGTGGATTTGTCGTGCAAAGTTTTGCCGCCTATTGGTTTTATCTGCGCTTCGGTGTGCAACCTGCCACGCTCGGCGCGATTTTCTTTTGGGCGAATGTCTTCGCAGGAATCTCCGCTCTCCTTGCTACCCGGCTCGCGGCGCGCATCGGTTTGATCCGCACGATGGTTGTCACCCATCTGCCGTCGAACGTTCTTCTCATCCTCGTGCCGCTGATGCCCAATCTCTCGTTGGCAGTGGTGGTGCTTCTGCTCCGCTTCAGCATCAGCCAGATGGATGTTCCTACCAGACAGTCCTATACGATGGCCGTCGTTCCGGCAGAAGAGCGATCGGCCGCGGGTGGATTTACCGGAGTCGCGCGAACCACGGGCGCCGCCATCAGCCCGTTATTTGTCGGGTTCATGTTTGCGCGATCTTCCTGGATCAATGTGCCCTTCTTCCTCGCGGGTTCGCTGAAGATTCTCTACGATCTTTTGCTCTACAAGGAGTTCGTAAACGTTCTGCCCGTCGAGGATCGTTAGGAGGGCGTACGCAGACCAAGTGAGAAACAAACTTTTCGTTTATGTCAGCCGACTTCAACCTTGGACACTTTCGATTTCCGTGTTCTTCCTCGTCCAAGGCGTTAGTGCTCGTGCCCTCGCCAACCAGGAGCAAACGCAGGAAGGGCCACGGCTGGCGGAGGCGGTCCGGGTGGACCATACGCCGCGTTTGGATGGCACACTTAACGACCCCCTGTGGCAGTTGGCCAAAGCGATTACAGATTTTCGGCAGAGAGAGCCGCGCGAAGGGGATCCTGCAACGGAAAAGACTGAGGTTCGTATCCTCTACACTAGACACGCCGTCTATTTTGGGATTCATTGCTACGATTCCGCACCGACTCGAATCGTGGCCACGGAACTGCGACGCGATGTGAGCCAAGACCTGGACGATCACTTCGAGATTCTGATCAATTCAAACCATGACCGCCGTGGCGGTTATGTTTTCGAAATCAATCCGCTGGGAACACAAAGCGACGGGTTGGTCGTCGAGGAGCAGAGCGGATCAGAGGGGACCGATTTCGATTCGGGCTGGGATGGCGTCTGGATATCAGTGGCCCGCATTACGCAAGACGGTTGGACTGCGACGATCGAGGTTCCGTTCTCGACACTAAATTTCACAAAATCGAAAGATGTCATCTGGGGATTGAATTTCAAACGATTCATTCGCAGGAAGAACGAAGAAGATCTCTGGGCTGCCTACCGACGAACCTACGGGATTGCGAAAGTCTCTGAGGCGGGTGAACTTACCGGCATAACGGACATCGGAAGTGGAAGACTTTTTGTCGTGAAGCCCTATGGGTTGGCTCAATACGACAAGCAGACAGGCCAAAACCCAGAATTCCCTCTTACCGGCGGACTGGATCTGAAATACGGAATTCGTTCTAACGTCGTCTTGAATCTCACGGGAAATACAGATTTTTCTGCAACTGACGTGGATCAAGAGCAGTTCAATCTGACGCCGTTTCCGATCTTCATCCCGGAGAAACGTCAGTTCTTTCTGGAGAACGCTGGAATCTTCAACTTCGATATCGGCGACCAGGATCAGTTGTTTTTCAGCCGCCAGATTGGGATCGATTCTGTAACTGGAAACCAGGTGCCGATCAATGGCGGTGCCAAGCTGACTGGTACCTTAGGTCGTTTGCAATTTGGGGTCATGGATGTGGACACTCGCTCCAGTGGCCCGAATCCATATGCAAATTATGCAGTCGTCAGGCTGAAGGAATCGTTGTGGGGTGGTTCCTACATCGGTGTAATGGGCATTGATAAGCAGTCCGGCGATGTGCTGGACAGCTTCAATCAAACCGGTGGAATGGACACGCGACTCATTTTCTTTAAAGACTGGTTTGTTGATGCCCATATCGCCGGAACGCAGTCGTCAGGGCACCCAAGTGGAAACAGTGACGTTGGCGCTTCCGTATCCTATCGGTCGAACTGGGTGGAAGGAAAATTCGAGCGCAGAAAAATCGGACCGAATTTCAATCCGGAAGTGGGATTCATCGAACGCACTGATTCCAATGAAACCTATGGAGATTTGACTTTCAAGGTAAGGCCCAAAATCACTGGCGTCCGAGAGTTGCAGTTTGAGGGATTCATCTTACATGCGCCAGATACTCAGGGTGTTGCCCAAACTCAGGAGTGGCAGGGAACTTTTCGAGCTGATTTGAACAACGGCGGATACACCGACGACGATATCGCAGATGTGTTTACGCAGCGAATCACAACACCTCTTCACATTTACAAAAATATCTTCATTCCGAACGGTCTGTATCACTTCGCTCGCCATCAGTTGACGTATGGGTCGGGGCAAGATCGGCGATTTACGCACAACTTTTTTGAAAGGTTTGGCGGCTACTACGGAGGCACCCTGAATGAATTTCGTGTCAGGGCCAACTATCGCCCCACAGCGAAGTTCTCAATTTCGGCTTCGGAGACCTGGGATCGATTTCGACTGCCCCTGCCCAATGGCAATTTCTCCGTTGTGCTCGCCAGCCTACAGGGAAACTACTCCTTCAATCGCTTCTTGACCTTTACGAGTCTCATTCAGGTGGATACCTCAAATACTCAGGCCGTTAGCGCAAATGTCCGCTTGCGGTATAACTATCGGCCGGACAGCGACCTTTACATCATCTACAACGTCGGCACGCAATTCGCCAGCATCGCCCCGGCAAATCCGCCGCAGGTCCGTGAGACCCGATTTGCGGTGAAATGGACTTATGCTTTCGCTCCATGAAACCGCTCGTTTTCATAGAGCAACGACCGATCCTCGCGTCAGGTAGTCGAAGCGCTCTCCCTTTGGCCCAGGTAGATCGATGGTGCCAATCTGCTTCAAGGTCTGGGCTTGCAGGCAACCCGCAAACGCCAGAACTGCAAACAGAATTTGACAAAACGGTCGTTTGCTCAAGAAATCCATGGAGTGACCCTCCGCTCAGAATAGCAAATAGGCAAAGATGCCCGGCAGTAGCCGTATCGTAGGGCCAACTGGGAGGGAAGGGTTTTTACTGGGACGAAGCGATTTATGTTCTGGTTCGGCCTTCCGTCAGTCGTAAGATGCATCTTTGGATCTAACTTTAAGGAGGGCTCGACCGAAAAAAGAGGGCGCGATTCGTGACTCTACTTGCTACTAGTTTTGGCTGATTTGAGGGTATTGGATCTCCAATGGAATCTGGCGCTTGGAGAAAATGAAAAATGCGTGTTGAAAACAAGAGACATACCAACGCTCACCAACCCTTCACCTCCCTCTCACCAACGGAGGTTTCAATCCCCCCTCTCCGCCATGACTTAAGCACACAATCGGCGTCAAAACTTACAGACTAATTTTCCTAAACTTATTCTTACATAGTATAACTAAATTACTAGTACATTCCGCCGCGGTCGGCCAAACCGTTCTACGAAAGAAGCTGCTTGGCGAATTTAAAATACGTTCCTTCTACGGTTCGTCGATCTTGGACCGAAATCTCGACAAAGCTCGAAGGTGGATAATAAAGGACCGGCCTGCCTCCCAAGCAGACGAGACTGGGAATCATGAGAGGAGGGCGCGCTATTACGAGTTGCCCGACGATCACGGGTCCCGGAGGTGAAGGCCTGCCACCATGCAAAACGTTTGTCACGGCATTCTTCAGCTCCGCTTGATGATGAACACGGTCTTATCGTCAATACGGTCCTGTTCGCCGATCTGGCGGAGACGATCGTCTTTTTTCACCGCATATTCCAGCAGCGCGTTGCAGATTTCCTTTGCCGGTTGGCGATAGCGCTCACGCATCACCCCTTCAAGTTGCTGACGTTCTTCTTTGTCGCTGCCGTCGTAGACCCCATCGGTATAAAGGAAGAAAATGTCCCCCGGACTCAATAGCGTGAGCTCGGCCACATCGGAGGAGTTCACCCTCGTCTCTCGGACTTCCAGTGAAAGATACCTGTTACGATCCGGATGATCTTCGGGGATCTGCAAGCCAAGAGGTAGGAACTGCACCATGCGGCTTTTATCAATCTCCATGAACTTGCGAAATTCGGCGGAGAAGACCAGCGGTGGTGGATGTCCAAAATTCACGAATCGAAAGTAGCCATAAGGGTGCACTTCGCCGTAAAGCATCGTAGCTATCTCCTGGGCGCTCTCTTTCTCGCTTCTTCCGAGAGCATTTCGTGCGGTGACTGATTGAGCCAACCTCAGGTTGATCCTCTCGAATAACTCCGGTGTCGTTTTCCCTCGAAGATCGAGTTCGGAGAGCATGAGGGCATGAAACGTGTCGTGGACCGTCGACGCAATTTTCGCTGCAATGATTCCGTGTCCCTGAGCGTCCACCAACAGAACTCCCGCCGTGCTATACAACTCGCGCAGGTCTTCGGCGACCCGCGCCTGTTCCGAGCTTCGTGCCCCTCTGTACGCGGATTCCATTTCGGGCATGTAGCCGGGCCTTAATTTCAACCATTTGACATGATCGTCCACCGAATTGCGCGGCATCGCGCCTGCCGGGAGCGGCTCTAAATACTGTTTCGATCGCTTCAGGGCCCGCTGAATGCGGGCGTCGATGTCGTAACGCTGCTGGAAGTTTATGTACTCAAATAGGTCGCCGCCAACCGTTCCCGCGGGAATGGAGTTGCCGTACATCTCGATTCCTTCCACATGCGGAATCGTGCCTTCCACGGGCATCAGCCGCTTGCGCAGATATTCATCAATAGTTGGAGCGGTGTAGATGTCTGTCATACGAGACCTCCAGGCCGAAGCCATTCACTCCTTTGATGTTTGCCTAACTCGGTCCATAACATGACCATGCGGCACTCCATGCGACAGCGTGCATTGTCTTTTGGAAGCGATCCGCGCCGATGTCAGCGTCACTGCGGCCTCGTCCGGAGCGAACGCCCTCATCTTACATAATACTCAGAACACCCTACATCCGCGTGGCGCCCCGAAAATGTGGAAAGCATCGCACGTTTGCCTCAGTAACCTTATTCTATTAAGCTACGCCTTTGTTTCCGCCAGCCACCGGATCGAGGATCGATCTCGCCTGAGTCTTGCATGCAGATGACCGCCAAACCCGACAGCGATCGTTTCCAGAGTGGCGCGGACAAGTACGCCGCCTACCTCGAGACACCGGAAGGCCGCTTGCGCTGCGGCTTGGCTTTCGCCAACCTGCAGGATTTTCTGCCCCTGCCGCAGACCAGACGGCTGCTACGTGGTCTGGATCTTGGGTGCGGCACGGGAGCGACTGCCGTGCGCTTGGCGCGTCTTGGTTTTCACATGACGCTGCTGGATTCCTCTTCAGCAATGCTGGACATCGCGAAACGCGCGGCACGGGAAGCTGGCGTTGACGGGAGGATCGCTCTAAACCACGGCGACGCGGCCCAAGTGGCGAACCTGTTTCCAGCGGGATCGTTCGACGTCGTTCTTTGCCACAACATTCTGGAATACGTCGACGATCCAAATTCCGTCCTCTCTGCCGCTGCAAAGGTGCTGCAAAGTGATTCGACGGGGATTCTATCTATCCTGGTGCGGAACTGGGCCGGTGAAGTGTTCAAGGCTGGCGTCAAAGAAGGTGATCTGGGAGCGGCGGAACGCAATCTTACAACTATGTGGGGACATGAATCTCTCTTCTGCAGCCGGGTGCGGCTATTTACGTTGGACAGCCTGCAAGTCATGACGAAAGGTGCGTCGCTGGCAGTGGCCGCCGAACGTGGGGTGCGCGTCATTTCGGATTACTTGCCGCTGCAGGTCTCCCGCCGTGAGGAGTACGAGCGGATTTTTGAACTGGAGCGCAAGCTGGGTGGTCGACCTGAGTTTGCTGCGGTCGCGCGCTACATACAGGTAATCGCTCATCATTCCTGCGCGTCATTGAACAAGGAAACGGGACCATGACACAGGCCGACACTCAGTCTGCTTCACACTCTGCGTTGATCCGACCTGCTGCGTCCGACGGGTTTGCACTCGGACTCGGGCTTACCAACGAGTGCAACCTGGCTTGTTCATTCTGCTACCGCGATCCGGCGCGGACCGACCGGCTTAACCTCGAGCAGGTTCGATCTGTGATGGAGAGCCTGCGGGTCCGCTCCGTCAATTTGGGCACGGGTGAAAATGGAATGCACCCAGAATTCCGGGAGATCTTAGCCTACCTCCGAACTCTGCAGGTGAAGCTCACCATCACCTCGAACGGTCACAGCGTGGCTGTGCTCACAGATGACGAGTTGCGTGCCTTCCACGACATCGAGTTCTCCCTGGATTATCCAACTGAACTCGAGCAGGATGCCCAACGCGGCCACGGCAATTGGACTCTGATCCATGATCAGGCAGCACGCTGCGTGGGGTTAGGGGTTCCCGTTACCTTTATTGCTGTAATGATGAAGTCCAACTATCTGCGCCTTGCCGAAGTGGCGCGCGTGGCCAAGCGCTACCAGGCGCCGCTGCGCGTCAACGTTTACCAAACAGTGCGCTCTGATCTCTATGCCTTGAGTTACGAAGAGTACTGGCAGGGCTTTCGGGCGTTGTTTGCGGAAACGGATGTGATCGGCATCGGGGAACCGCTGGTTCGCGCTATGGCGGGTCTGCCTCCGAGGACCGGCGGATGTGCAGTGAGTACCGTGCGAGTTACGCCCCGCGCTACTTGTCAGCCTTGTGTGTACTGGCCAGGAGCTGGCGAACCCCTCTCACTCCTACTGTCGCTTCGCTCTGGAGTTGTAGAAACTCCGCCCTTTGTGGAGGCGCGCACCACGCCAGAGGCTTGCCGTTCCTGCGTCTACCTCGAGTCTTGTTATGGCGGGTGTGCCGGGCGGCGCCGCATCCAAAACGCTCTCGATCAGCCGGACTTCTATTGCCCAATCGTCCGCGGAGAAACGCAAAAGCTGGAGATCCGCTTGGCTCCCGCTCGCGATCTCCCCAAAGGCGAAAGCGCATGTACTACCATCGTGATTGCGCATGATTGAGATGACTGGGTTGCTCGTGCGCATGAGTATGTGCTGATTAGGCTGTATCCCTTAAAGAAGATTTAGAATCGAACACCGGGAGGTTCATGATGACAACAACCACGACCCAACCGCGAGACAACACATCCCGGGTAACCGGCCAACCCGATGCGGCCAACGGCTTGGCATTGGTTCGCATGATAATCGGTGCGATGTTCGTGTGGGTCTTCTTCGAGAATCTAGGGAAGGGCGCCTACACGCCGGCGGGCTACGCAGGGGTGATCAATTACTACCTCAAGAACAGCCACGCACCGGCGGCATGGAAGTTGGTTCTGGGGTTTATGTCAAGCCATGCGGCCATGATGGCTCCCGGGCAAGCGGCGATGGAACTGTCCCTGGGGATACTGCTGGTCATCGGCCTGCTCACGCGTCCGGCCGCCTTGGTCGCATTCCTGTTCCTCGGCAGCCTTTGGGTCACGGAATTGGGCACGTCATGGATTTGGGAACTACTGGTTCCGGTGGTCGCATCGCTCGGACTCGCGGTGGGGCGCGCAGGTCGTGCCTGGGGCATCGACGCGTTGCTAGCACGGCGGCGCCCCGCGTCTCTGTGGTGGTGACGATGGATCTGCATGCGAGTATCGGTCATTATTCCTACCCATAACGAAGCGCAGGCCATTAGCCGCGTGCTTGCCGATCTGCCTTCCCATCTCGTCACGGAGGTCATCGTTGTCGACAGCAATTCCACTGACGGAACGCCCGATCTCGCGCGAAAGATGGGGGCACAAGTCATCCAGGAGCCTCGCCGAGGATACGGGCGCGCCTGTTTGACAGGGCTTGCGCATACGCAAAATCCTGATGTGGTCGTTTTCCTCGATGGTGACTACAGCGACCGCCCTTCGGAGTTGCCGATTATCCTGGCTCCGATCATCGAAGGCCGCGCTGACATTACGCTCGGTTCGCGCTTCGGCGGCAAAGGCAACCCCGGTGCGCTACCGTGGCACCAATCATTCGGCAATCGCCTTGCCGCCGGCCTGATCAGGCTTTTGTACGGCGTGAAGATCAGTGACCTCGGTCCGTTTCGCGCCGGCCGCGCCGATGTGCTGCGCGCCCTTGCACTTGAAGAGACTACCTACGGCTGGGCGGTGGAAATGATCGTGAAAGGGGCCATTGCGGGATTTCGCATCGTGGAAGTCTCTGTGAGCTACTACCCGCGCATTGGAGAGTCCAAGATTAGCGGTACGGTGAAGGGCACGGTCGGAGCAGCTTGGTTCATCCTGAGCCGGATCGTGCGCTATTCTTTTCGACGTCGAAAGGCTGGAACTCCGCGACCGGCGTAAGCCCCGATGGACCAATCTCTCATGGAATCCTCTAGCCAGATCACGGTGTGTATTTCTCACCCAAACCACACGCTAGTCATTATGGCCAAAGCCCCAAAGCCCGGCATGGTCAAGACCCGTCTCACTGACAGCCTTCCTTCTCTCGCAGTGACAGCGCTCTATCGCTGTCTTTTAGAGGACACCCTCGCGTTGGCAACATCATTGACGAACGTGGAGGTCGCGGTGATGTGCCCTGAGTCGGATCAGGACGAATTGGCTCACCTGTTAGGTAATACAGTGCAGGTCGTGGCGCAAAAAGGCGAAGGTCTCGCAGCAGGACTCACCTCCGTTTTTCGGCATTTCACGGCCGCCGGCCGGCAGCACGTCATCGCCTTCAATAGCGACAGTCCACACCTCGCGCCGACGGTTCTGGAAAGCGCGTTCGAAATACTCGCCGCGCATGATGTGGTTGTCGGGCCAACCCACGATGGAGGCTACTATCTGGTTGGCGCCAAGGCCGCTCACCCGGCGCTCTTCGAAAGCGATCGCATGGGGACAAAGAGTGCGCTGGACAGACTGCTGACGCGCACGAAGGTCCTCGAACTCTCAACCGGCTTCACGGAACCCTTCTATGACATCGACGTCGCAAACGATTTGATCTTGCTGGCTCGGGAATTGCGGCTCGCTCCCGCGAAGGCCCCAAAGACTGCAGGCTGGTTCGGCGAATGGCAGCAAGCAGTCGCGCAACTTCGCCATTGAATGGGAGGCCTGTGAAACTTACACCCTCGCACAGGCTGTACGGACTCGGCGCCATTTTGCTTGTGGCGCAGACGATCTGCTCACGCAACTTCAGCCGCACGGGTGAACCGTCATTTTTCATTCCACTGGCCGTTGCTGGCGTCGCGTACCTCCTGGCCATCCGCGAGCTCTTCTCCACGCCAGAATTTCCGAAGCGCGTCATTGTTTTCGGTCTCGCCCTGTCTGCTCTGTGGCATTTTCAATTCCTGCGAATGCCACCGGGTTTAGACGACGACATTCATCGGTATGTTTGGGACGGCCGTGTGCAGCGGCTTGGCTATAACCCTTATATCGTGGTTCCGAGCGACCCGGCACTTACGAGCTTGCACACCTCTGAGACGCGAACGCTGAATAATCCAGAGGTGCCGAGCCCCTATCCAGCGGGGGCGCAGCTATTCTTCCGCGCCGTAACAGCGATTCATGAGTCTATCTTTGCACTGAAAGTGGCATTTGTACTTTGCAATTTGGCGATTGTGTTTGTGTTGCTCGATGTCTTGCGTTGTACCCGGCAGGGAGAGCAGTGGGTTCTGGCCTATGCCTGGCACCCACTGCTAGCGATTGAGGTGGCGGGCAGCGGTCACGTCGATATTGTCGGCGTTCTGCTGCTGTTGGTATCCGCCGCCGCGCTGGTGCGCCGCTGGCGTGCGGTTGCAGCCCTGGCATTTGGGCTGGCTATTTCCGTGAAATTTCTCCCGATTATACTGCTGCCACTCTACTGGAGGCGTGTTCGTATGCGCGACGCCGCGCTGTCGGCAATGGTGGTCGGACTCCTATACGTACCATTTCTCAACCACGGCCGGATTCCGATCGGCTCGCTCGGCACTTACGTGCAGAGGTTCCGCTTTAATGATCCCGTTTTTGCAACGCTCGAGCGAGTGGCGGCTCCGCAGCTTGTAGCTGGGCTGGCAGTGCTGGTCGGCTTTCTTACCGCGATCTGGATGAGAAGAAAGTTCGCGGAAGTGTCTTCGGACGCGTTTGCTTGGCCAATGGCAGCATCGCTTTTATGTGCGCCAGTTGTATATCCATGGTACCTGCTGTGGGTGCTGCCGTTCCTAAGGTCGACTTCCACGGTGCCGATCATGGTCTGGACTTTGAGCATTATTCCTACTTATTATGTCTGGCATCTGCGCATCGTGGGACGGCCGTGGGTAGTTCCGGACTGGATCATGCTACTGGAATACGGATCCGTGGCAGTAGCTGCTGCCATTATCGCTTGGCGTAGGATCACACGATCGGCCGCACTACAATGCTCAGGGGGACCAGATAGAGTAAAGTCAACTGAACCATGAGATTCTTGTATCCAGGGACCCTAAGTAGGTCATCCAACACGACGTTTGTTTCATTCACTGAGGAGGACCTCCATGACAAAGTTGCTCCGTTCCATGACGATCTGTTGCCTATCTTTGGGGATGCTGCTCCTTGCGGGCATTTCCCGAGCACAGACGCGCCCACCTGAAGTCGAACAGCTTGCAAAGACCTATGGCCTGGATTCCTACGGGCAAATTGAAGCGGTGCGCTATACGTTCAACCTCGATCTGCCGGCTTTGAAAGTGAATCTCGCCCGTACCTGGACTTGGGAGCCCAAAACCGGCCAGGTCACGTACGAAACAAAAGACAAGGACGGCAAGCCGGTCAAGGTTACGTACAACCGGTCACAGCTCAACAGCGCCCCTGCCAACGTAAAAGACGAAATTGAACCCGCTTTCGTGAACGACAATTATTGGTTCATCTTCCCTTTCCACGCGTACTGGGACACCAGCGCCAATGTGACGGTCAAGGACAAGCAAAAATTGCCGATTGGACAGGGTACGGCGAAGCTAGTGTCGGTGAAATATCCGGCGGAGGTTGGCGGCTACACGCCGGGGGACACCTGGGATCTGTATGTCGGGAAGGATGGACGAATTGTGCAGTTCTTCTATCATCGGGGTGGACCCAAGAAGCCGAGTCTCCTCCCAGCAACTTGGGCGGGCTACAAGAAAGCTGGCCCTCTGCTGGTCTCAACGGACCATCGCGGAACGGCGGACGGCAAGCCGGCGCGAATTTTCTTTACAAATGTGGCCGTCAAGCTAGCGGGGTCGGACAAATGGATGGACGCGCAATAGGAAACGCGCCGGCTCGTTCCGTCCATCGACGTCGTCTATACTGCTTCATCTTGGAATGAAGATTATCTCCTATCGAACGCGGCGATGTGATGGATACAGGGCATGACGGAAGATTCGACTCCTCCGATTCTCGGCCATGCGCTGGACCAACCGTCCGCATTCACTCCCGAAAACTTGATCGACGATGTGCGACGAAGGCGGCAGATACCGGCCGGAATCGTTCCCCCCGTGTGCATCTTGGAGTTCGACGGAGATATCACCGACTGGCTGGTTCGAGACGGCCTAGCCAAGCCCTTCGGGCCTTGGGCGTGTTTTCACACCTCGATGTTCGCGATGGATCTTGAAGGTGTTACCTGCGGAATCATCGCGCGAACCATCGGCGGACCCTACGCGGTGCTCATTGCCGAGCAACTCCAAGCCGCGGGGGCCAAACTCATCATCGGGCTGACCTCCGCCGGCCGCGTGTCTCCCGATTTACCGCTTCCGTGTCTCGTGGTGGCAACCAGCGCGATTCGTGACGAGGGAACTTCCTATCACTACCTGCCGCCAGATAGTGAGGTCGCGTGCAATTCGCCGGTGGTCCCGCTTCTCGAGCGGGAGTTGATCGCCACGGGATGGGCCGTCCGCTCGGGCAAGGTGTGGACGACGGATGCCCCTTATCGCGAAACCCAGGCGCAACTCAATAAATGGACCCGGGCGGGCGTACTCGCGGTCGAGATGCAGGCCGCATCGCTCTTTGCCTTTGGCGTAGCCAGGCAAGCTTCCGTAGCCTCGGTTGCTATGGTCAGCAATGCCGTCGATCATGCGGGAGCGCAGTTCGATACCGGCTCACAGGAGGATGGCCTGCGAGTTCTCAAGGGAATCGCCCGAGCAGCCCGATCTCTTTTCGCCACTACGTGATCTGTCCAATTTGCTTCAGTGCCGACTCGGCTCGCATTACTAAGCCGTCGGAGCCAAAGCAGTTGGCTGCAAAGTCGTCGTAGTAGAGCTGGCCAACCGCCGAAGACTAGGTGCAACTGACCTTAACTTCCGAATAGCGGGGCGGGCTTCCGGATAGTGCATCGGAAAGCGAAATGGGGAAAATTTGCGAACGGAAGTTTTTCTCAAAGAATCTCCGTGGGCGCAGTCATCAAGGGCGCTCCATGGGACGCGGCACGGTCAACTCACGATTCTTCGCTTTTAATTCCTTGTAGATTTGTAATTCGCGATCGGCTTCCGCGGTGCGTGATTCCTTGCGATAAGCGGCTTGCAGCTGGTAGTGCACGTAGTCGCTCTGCGGAAGAGCCCGGGCAGCAGCTTCGAGGTGCGCCACAGCCTCCAGGACATTGTCGCCATTTAGCAGGAGCTTGCCCAACTGGTAGTGCGCGTTTCCGTTTTCCGGATGCGTGGCGATGACGGAACGGAACAGCTCGATCGCCTCGGAATTTCTCGCTTGCTGCAGATAGACATAGCCAATGCCAATCTTCGCGTCCGGATCATCCGGATTAAGCTTCAGGGCGGCGTGGAATTCTTCAACGGCTTCGTTCGTGTGCTCCCAATGGAGTTGCGCGAGGCCTGCGAAATAGTGTGCTTTGGCCAGCGAGGGGTCCCGGTCGAGTGCGCGATGGAATGCCTGCACTGCGCGGGAGTAATCGGCCATGTTGGTCCAGAGTTGCCCAACCAGCAGGATGGCGTCCGGCGAGAGCTCGGTCTTCTCGTACTCCCGAAGAATTTGCGTTGCTTGCGTGAGTTCGCCCAGGCGTGCGAGCGACGCCGCCCACGCATAGCCGAGCGTTGGGTCATGCATCGCCCGGTCGCCGAGGGGGGCGATAACTCTGGCAGCCTCGCGGTAATTCTCCAGGCCAAAATAAGCGGAACCCAGCATCGCGCGCGCCACGGCGTCGGACGAATTGCCTGCCAGCACTTGTGATAAAGCCCGCGCGCACTCCTCATAATTTTGCGCGCGGAACGCAGCGACTCCGAGGTTTCGGAGCAAACTGGGGACAGCCGGATTCCACCGTTCGGCCTCCTGATAATGAGCCAGCGCGGCGGGATAGTCGCGCCGAATCGCTTCGGAAGTGGCGAGATCGTTGAAACTCGCGCCCAGAATGGCGCGCAGCTGATCTTCCTCCGCGGCCGCGGTTTTTTTCGTTTCTTCGGACAGCCCGGAACGCGCAAGAATCGCGGCGTCGACACGCTGCGCGGGATCGACAAGCTCAGATGATGGAGCCGCCGCTTGATCCTGCTGGCGGTTCAGAAGCTCAACCACGGCGGCGGGTGAGACTGAACCTTCGTCGGAGGCCTTGCCAGCCACGATTTGCTGCGCCTCGGACAGCGATTGCTTCTGGAACTCGCGGGCACGCTCCAGATAGGGCGCTGCTTCGCTGGCGCGCCCGGTGGCGCTCAATATGCGGCCGAGCGTGACGTAGGCCCGTCGAACCTGATAGTTGCCGCGGGATTCGTCCTTGCCGGTCAATTCGATGCATTTCCGTAGATACACTTCGGAGTGCGGCAGATCTCCCTGAGAATAAGCATTCAATCCGAGAAACAGCCAGGGCTCGGGCCACGAAGGATCGATGTCAACGGCAGCCTTGAGGTGGACGTTGGATTCGTCGAACCGGCGGTCGTTCGAATCCATGTAGCCAAGAAAGTAGTTGGCGAGGAAATCGCGCGGGTAATTTTGCAGCTCGGCCACAAATTCCTGGCGAATCTCCAGCGTGTCCGTCCATTCGTTTTTCCAGAGCAGCGAAAGACCCAGAAAGTAATGTGCATGAGGCGTGTGCGTGTCCAAGGCAACAGCTTTGCGGAGCTCGCGAATTGCTTCATCCTGCATTTCGGCGTCGCGGTAAGCCCTCCCGAACATCACGTGGAGCGACCCGGAATCGCCTATGGACGCTACGATGGTGTCGAACAGCTGCGCGGCCTTCTTCTTGCTTTCGGCGTCCTTGAGGGACAGCAGCGCGACGCCCAGCGCATAGGCGGACTCGAAATCCGGTTGAATCTCGACGACACGCTGCAGCGAGTCAACGGCTTTACGGTAGTCGCGCTTCTTCATCCATGCTTTGCCTTGAATATTGAAGCCGCGCGCGCTATGGGGATCGAGCTGCAGCGCCTTGGAAGCTTCCAGCAGCGAGTCGTCCGGGCGGTTCTCGTACAGAGCGGCAATCGCCAGGCCGACGTGGGTTTCCGCGGCGTCCTCCAGCTCCAGCGATCGTTTGTAAAGTTCAGCAGCCTGCGGAAACGCCGTTTCCGCAACCCGAACATTTCCCAATTTTCGCAATGCCAGAGCCAGCAGCAGCCGGTTGGCAGTCGCCACCGAATCTGGATTGCCGGCATCGCGCGCGGCGGCCGCCGCCTGCAAACGGCTTTGCAGTTCATCCGCCTCCGGAGCAGGTCTTGAAGGTTTGGGTAACTGCGCGGGTGCCCTCTGCGCCAGGCAAAGCAGGACGACCAGCAGTCCGAAGCTCCGGGCCAGCGGTGTCAAGCTATAACGCCGAGCAATTGCACAACTGCCAGGAGCGGACGTCACGAGCGAGAGTCTCCTGTGAAATTTTAACAAGAAATCGCATGAATCACATGGCTGCGAACAATTTCCCGAAGGGCCACGTCATGTTTATCCCGGAACGCCCGGGGCCCTGCCCGTGTTGGCCAATTAGCGCGAAACTTTGTAAGTGAAATCGCTAGCCAGTCAGATATGACTTCTAATGCGCAACTTGCTTCGAGTACGAAAAGGGGCTTGTGCTTTACCAATCGCCCAAAAAAGAATGGCGGGGCCTCGTACTGCAGGCCCCGCCGAGAGTTGCTGCAACGCCTGAATGCTGCGCTGGTTAGAAGGTGAACTTCAGACCATACTGCAGTTCACGAGCTGGTTTGATGGCATTCGCCACTCCCCAAACCTTGTTGGCGCCGCCGATACCAGGATTAGTAGTGCCGTAGGCGCTGATAACGTTATTGGTTGGGCTGCAGGGCTCATATTTGCCGCCGCCATTGAGCGCACCGCAGTACACGCCGCTGCCGTTGTAGAAGAAGCCGGACTGATTGCCCACGCCTTGCACGCCATTGGCGTCAAAGTTTGTGTGGTTGAAGGCATTGAAGAAGTCCATGCTGAACCGCACGTTGAACCTTTCCTTGACGTGCCAGTTCTTATACAGGCCCAGATCACCATTTACATAGTGGGGCCCTTGGCAGGCACCGCGAGGAGCGTTTCCAATCGTTCCAAGATGCATTCCGATCAGCGTGAACGCGTTTGGATTCATGACGAATTGTCCGTGCTGGCCGGAATTGCACGAAGTTCCGGGAACGATATTCGGGCGCTGGTTGTTACCGTAGCCGGTGCCCGAAAGCGTGTTCAAGCCACATGGGAACGACTTGCCATTGAGGCTGCAATTATTCGCGGGAGCGCTTTGATCCAGCAACGAGTTAGGATCGCCAACGCCCGCCTGACCGACGCCGTTCTGGTATACGCTCATGGAGTTGCCGTTTTCGGCGGTGAAGATGGTGTTGAACTCCCAACCACCGATGGTTTGCCTGAGGAATTCTTGCTTGTGCTCCAGCTTCGGCAAATAAAACACTTCGTTCAACACGAAGATGTTCGGCCGGTTGATAGTGGCGTTGCCGCGATCCAAACGCAGGTTTTGTATGTCCGTGAAGCTGCCTTGGCTGGCGCCGCCGTTGGCCGCATCTTCTTCGATGTCGGCAATCGTGTGCGACCAGGTATAAGCAGCCTGGAAGGTAGAGTAGTTGCTCAGCTTGGAACGGAACTGGACCTGAAGTGCATGATAGCTGGCGTGTCCGTCGCGGCTGAAGTAGTTGATGGCGGCGAAATTGGAAGCCGGGCGCAAAACATTAATGCTAGGAGTAGCGCCCTGCGCTGATCCGCCTAGGAATGCTCCCAACGCGAAGCCGCTCTCCGGTACCTGGTTGATGTCGTAGGTGCTGGTCTGGTGGATGCCGACGTTGCCGACGTATCCGGCCTGAATTACGGTGTTGCGAGCAATCTGCTGCTCCACCGACACGTTCCACTGCCAGGTATTCGGCGTGACGCCGCGCGGTGAACGACCGGTACCTGGAGAGGTTGAGGCTCCAGCAAGCGCCGGAGCTGTGTCAAATGAACGGTTCAGGGAGGCACCGATTGCGAACGGCGAGGTATTTGTAAGACCAACCTGTGGGCTAACACGTTCGCGTTGGTAGAACTGACCTGCGCCGATGCGGAAAGCAGTCTTGCCGGTACCGAAGACGTCCCACGCGATTCCGAGACGCGGGGCAATGTTGTGATTGTTGTTGGCAACCAGTGCGCGGTTAGGACCTGGAGTTCCGGCGCTCAACGGCAGGCCAACGCCAGAAGCCGCGGCCGAGCAGAAGTTGGTGCCAGGAACGAGGACGACGCCGTTGCAAGCATCGCCGGGATTGCCGGCTGGGTTGTAGGCTGCGAGGCTAAAGGAAGCCATTTGGTTGTTGGCATCGTATGGCTCTCGGAGGAACGACCAGCGGAAACCATAGTTTAGGGTGACGCGACGAGTTAGCCTCCAAGTGTCGGCAGCGTACCATTCGATATCGTGCCAGCGGCCCTGATCCACAGGATTCACGTTGCTTTCGCCCACGCCCTGAATCATTTGAGGATTGGATCCGGTTCCGGGAAGCAATACGTTCGCCAGGGCGTTGCCGGTAACGATGGTCTGGCCCCAGCCGTTATTGCTGATTCCGAAGGTCGGACGGTCCTGGCCGCCAAACTGATTTTCTTGCTTGATATTGTGGCTGACGAGACCGCCAAACTTCCAAATATGGTTGCCCTGGACTTTGGAGACGTTGTCTTGCCAGGTAAACAGATCCATGTGGTTGCCGTAACCCACGATGGCCCAGATCGAGGCGAAGTTACCATAGTTTTGCAAACCGCCCCAAACGGTCGGAATGCCACCCGCAGTCTTCCCAGAAGCGGGCCAGACGGAAGGCATTGCCTTGTCAAACTGCTGGCTTAGCGTCGGGTCGGTACCGCCGGGAGTGACGATGATGGCGTTGTGCGAGTAGCCGAACTCGAAGTCGTTAGTCAGCGAACTGCTGAGCTGAGAACTGATTTTGCCCATGATGCTCTTCGAGGGCTGATCCCAGCTTCCCTGGTAGGTGGCGAAGTTATCGTCGCCCCAACCGAATGCGTTGTTGGGCGCAGGAAACTTCCACGAATCCTGGGTATAGCGGAAACTGATGCGGTTACGCCTGGTCATGTCAAAGTCAATGCGAACGTTCTCTTCACGCCAAGGCACCCGGTTCGGCGCGGCAGACGCGTAATTAAAGTTCGATCCGGCGATCGGAGTCGTTAGAGTCGGGAGTGGATAGTAGGCCGCTAGAAGCTGGCCTACGGCGTCCGGACTCGCGATGGCGTACTTGTTACCAGAAGCCTGAGAAGCAGCTGGAATTCTGGAACTCGCCGACCAATTAGGCGCGGCAGGGGTTCCATTGTTCACGAACGACGCTGGAGGCGGAGCGTTGCAGGTGGTCTTGTCGCCGACGTGACCAAGCGCGGCGGCATCGGTTGCACCAACCTGTGAATTCAATGTTGCCAGAGCCGTCGCCACATCGGCACTGAAGTCTCCGGCGCGTTCAGCGGCTGTGGGCACGCACTGGGTGACAATGGCACCACGAATGTCGCGGTTCCATTCTTCGTTCCACCAGAAGAAGAGCTTATCTTTCTTGATCGGACCCGCAACGTAGTAGCCCCAATCGTTGCGGCGCAGCTCAGGCTTTTTTAGATTGTCGAGATTGGCAATAAAACCTGCAGCATTCAGAGCATCGTTGCGGCCTTCGTAGAACGCGCCGCCGTGAAACTGGTTTTCACCGGACCGCGTGGTGATGCTGATGATCGCGCCGGAAGCCTGGCCGTATTCCGGACCGTAGGAATTAGTGAGCATCCTGAATTCGGCGACGGCATCAACCGAGGGGTAAATAAGGATGGTGCGGTTGGAGCCGACGTCGTTATTGTTGACGCCGTCGATCAGGAACAAGTTGTTCGTGCTCGGGTTGCCGTTGACCGAAAAGTCCGAGCCGCCCTGCAAGCCCTTATCCTTCGAGTCGAACTGGTTGTTAGCAGAGACACCCGGCTGCAGCTGCGTCAGCGCCATGAAGTTGCGCCCGTTCAATGGAAGCTCGCGAACCTGGGTACCTTCGATAACTCCACCAACATCGGCGGTGGTGGTTTGCACCTGAACATCGCTCGCTTCGACCGTGACAAACTCGGTTGACGCGCCCAATACCAAACTGGCGTTCACCTCGGTCGGAGTCGAAACGTGAACTTCCACGTTCTTGGCAACGAACTCTTTGAAGTTCGCCGCCTTGACTCTCAGCTCATATGTGCCCACGTCGATGGCGGGAAATGAATATGATCCCATCTCGGTCGTGGTGGCAGTTGAAGTGGCATTGGCGGTGACGTTGCGCAGCGTAACCGTGGCGCCCGCAACTGCCGCGCCGGAAGGATCAGTTACTGTACCTCGAACAGATCCCGCATAGCTCTGAGCGTTAACCGCTGGCGGTGTGAGCAGAAGCAAGAACGCAATCAGCATCCCCGCGATGACGCTCAGCAATCCGCTCGCCGTGTTTGCTTTGCAATTTTGAATCTTCATTCCATTACACCTCGAGAAAGATTTTCACCCCGCACCTCATGCTAAATTCCGCGCGGAAATCAGCGCCGCAAGGAAGCCAGCTGCGATGCACCCCGTTCGAAAAACAGAAAAACTTAGGACCCGAACCCCGAACCGTCAAAGTAATGCTTTTCTACTAGGGCTATATATCACCGGAGCGCTACCGGTTGTCAAGCAAAAATATTGATATTCTATAGAAAAATAATGTTATTCTACGCCCCGCCGCAAGGTATGGTTTTTGGGAGGCGTGTTGGATTTGGGGGCTTCCTGCCCATTTTCAAGCCTCCTTTATTCTTATAAACTTGCGGCATTCTGAAGCAACTGGCGCCGAGGCCGATATGAAAAATGGTGGAATCTATTGATTTTTGGTACCGCTTCGCAGCGGCGCATTTTCATTCGATTGGGGTCCCCTTGAGCCGATTTTCATATCAAACGGACGCAGATTCTGCATCGCCGCGGTTTCTGGACGTAACATTTCCACGTTGGATACGTAGGCATAGTAATCTGTTTGACACTCCGAAGGCCCCCGGGAGGACCTCTGGATGACACTGTTGCACCAGAAGAAAACGCAGGAAAAAGTCACCCTCAAAACCATTGCCGAGCACCTTGGTTTGACGCCAGGGACAGTTTCAGCGGCTTTGAACAATTCCGCGGCCGCCCGCTCTATCCCGGAACATACCAAGCAGCGCATTCTGGATGCCGCGCGGGAGTTGAACTACCGTCCCAATTTTTTTGCGCGCACCCTGCGGCTTCAGCGCACTTTTACTGTCGGTGTGATTGCATCGGAAATTGGTGACGCCTATGGCTCCCAGGTCATCAACGGCATCGAACAATACCTCCAACAGCGCAACTACTTCTTCCTCACGGTGGTCCACCGCCACGATCCCAAGCTGCTGTCCAGTTACTCGCAACTGCTTCTTTCCCGCGGAGTGGAAGGGTTTATCACGGTAGATACCTCCGTGACCGAAGCGCCCCCTATCCCTACAGTGGCCGTGGCCGGGCACCAGCCGGTGACAGGCGTCACCAATATTGTTTTGGATCACAAAAAAGCCGTGCGGCTGGCGCTGGAGCATCTGAAGCATCTGGGACACAAAGAAATTGCCTTTCTAAAGGGCCAAATTTTTAGTTCGGACTCTGCTAGTCGCTGGGCGGCCATTTGCGAAGTAGGCCAGGAACTGGGAATCCGCATCCGGCCGGAACTCACGGTGCAAATCGAAGGCACTGACTCGTCGCCGAACATCGGCTACCCGGTCGGAAAAGAGCTCCTGGCACGAGGTAAACCCTTCACCGCCCTCTTTGCTTACAATGACATCTCGGCGATTGGCGCGATCTGGGCGTTTCGCGAAGCGGGTTTTCGTGTGCCCGAAGATATTTCCGTGGTGGGTTTTGACGATATACCAGGAATGGCATTCTCCAATCCGGCGTTGTCCACGGTGCGCCAACCGCTGATTCGCATGGGACAAATTGCCGCTCAGACTGTTGTGGACCAAATTGAGGGACGCGGCGAGTACGTTCCTGAAATAGCGATTGAACCTGAGTTCGTGGTGCGATCCTCAACCGGGCCGGTGCCTTCACGAGAAGTGAAAGTGGCAGTGCCGGAAGCCCGGCTCACTCTCTGAAGCGAAACGTGCTGGCCGAAGCTCAGCTCCCTCAATCAGGGCCGGGAAGCAATTCCCATGAGTGGAACTTCGCTGGTGGCTGGCCCTTTTAAACCTTTGGCCTCTTTGGCTTCCTTCGCTTTCATCTGCTGGTAAAGTTCAAGCTGTGCTTTCGCTTTGTCCGCCGCGCCCGCGCGCGAATACGCAAGAGCCAATTGATAGTGATTCTGCGCTTCTTCCGGCGCTAGAAGGACAGCTTGCTCCAGCGCCGGCACCGCACGAGTCAGATCACCTGCTTGCAGGCTGAGAGCCCCAAGAGCGCTCTGGGCGTCAGCATTCTTGGGGTTACTCGTCACACTTTTTGCCAGGCTTTGAATCGCAGCGTTTACGTCGCCCTCCATTTTCTGAATCATTCCGAGATAATAGAGCGCTCCGGGATCGCCCGGATTTTGCTTCAGACAAATGTCCACGTGCTTTCGGGCATTTGCCAGGTTGTGCTCGTCGTTCAGCGCCACATCGACAAGCATGAGGTGCATCTCCCGGTCGTCCGGATGCGCAGCCAGCACCTGGTCGGCATACGGTTTTGCCTCTTCCCATTTCTTCGCGCCGAATAGTGCGAGCGCCAGCAAGTACGTGCATCGCAGGTCATCAGGGACCAGCGCATGCAGTTTTTGAGCATTTTTGAGCGCGCTGTCAGTCTGATCTGCGTGCAACTGTGCCGACACCAATCCATACAAAATATCGGGACGATCGGGAGCCAGTTCATTGGCCCGGGAAAAAGCTTCGCCCGATGCACCCCAATCCAATTGTTGACTGGCGACGTTTCCGGCCGCAATTAACGCCTCCACCGATTCCGGCGTGCGTTCCAGAATGCTCTCCAGGGTTTTCTGCGCGTCGTCAAGTTGTCCCAAACCAGCTTGCGTCCGCGCAAGATCCACTAGTAGACGATCGGTGGACGGCTGCTTGGACTGCGCCAGCGCAAGCAACTGCTGCGAGCTCTGAAAATCGCGGTGCGCCAGGAAAAACTCAGCCAATTCCGGGACAAGATCCGGCTGCTTTTGCGCCACTTGCAGCATCGCTTGAATTTCCACACCGGCTTTTTCCGGTTGCCGCAGCCCAAAATAGTCCGCCGCCAGCGTTGGCAATAATTCCTCGGTGCGCTTCTCCGGAGGAATATTTCCGGCAGCCTCGATGGATTTCGCAAATTCTCCCGCCCCGAGATACAGCTTCGCCAATGCAAGGTCAGCGCGCACGTCATGCGGAGCGATCTTGGCAGCGCCCTCGTAGGCGGTCAGCGCTGAATCGAGTTTCCCCTCGGCAAGATAGGCATCTCCCAGATTCAAGCGAGCCTCCAGCAGGCTGGGCGCCGCGTCGATGGCTTTTTGCAGCGCGCCCTCCGCTTCCGCAAAGTGCCCCTGGCGGAGAAGCACCGCTCCCAAAAGATTGTTCGCTTTTGCCGAGTGCGGCGACTTTCCAAGATACCGATGCAAACGCTGTTCGGCTTCCTGCAACTTTCCTTGCTGAATCAGGGTCGAGATGCCGGCGAGTTCAGCGGTTTGGGCTCTGGCCATTCCCGGCGCACAAAAAGACGCCAGAGCCAGCCCTGCGCACGCGAAAGTTTTCCTCCACCCGCGGCCGCGCGACCTTCTTCCGCCAACAGAATTGCTCCAGAAAATGCTCAAGGTAATCCCCTTCAGGAAATTCTAGCGGAGAGGAACACGACAAACTAGCGAATCTTGGCCCTTCCTCCGCGAACCGCTTTCCCCTTAGAATCCCAAAGGCTCATAAAATTTCATCTATGCGATCGTCTTCCACGGCTCTTCTTGTGCTTCTACTTTTGCCGGCAATTCTTTGCGCGCAATCTCCACCCATTCATTTTCACGAAGTGGGCATCGAAGCCGGCCTCACGAAAGTACCCTTCAGCTCGATGAAACAGCATTACGTTGTGGAAACAATCTCCGGCGGCGTCGCCCTATTCGATTGCGACAATGACGGCAAGCTGGACATTCTTGTCGCCAATGATTCCACGATCGAACAAGCGAAAAACGGCGGCGTCCCCATGGTTACGCTCTACCATCAGGGAGAAAATCTAAAATTTACCGACATCACCAAAGAAGCCGGGCTGACCCGCAAAGGCTGGGGCATGGGCATCGCCGTCGCCGACTATGACAACGATGGCCTCCCCGATATTTATGTCACCGGCTACGGCGGAAACGTTCTCTATCACAACTTGGGAAACTGCAAGTTCGAAGACGTTACGGAGAAGGCCGGCGTTGCCGGCGGCGGCTTCAGCGCTGGAGCAGCCTGGGCTGACTACGACCGCGACGGCCATCTGGATCTCTTCGTTTCGCGCTACGTCCACACCGACCTGAGTCATCTGCCCACCGCGGAAAATCCGTTCAAAAATTTCTTCCACAAAGGCCTTCCCGTCGAAAATCCCTGGACCATGGATGGCGAAACCGACCTTCTATTTCACAACCGCGGCGACGGCACATTTGAAGAAGTCTCGAAGAAAGCCGGCGTCAGCGACCCCGCCGCCCACTTTGGTTTAGGAGCAGTGTGGGGCGATTACGACAATCAAGGCTGGCCCAGCCTCCTTGTCGCCAACGATACCGGCCCGAATTATCTCTACCACAACAAGCACGACGGCACCTTTGAAGACGTCGCCATGCTCTCCGGCGTGGCCCTGAGTCCCGAAGGCCAGGAAGTGGGGAACATGGGCGTGGACATGGGCGATTTCGACCGCGACGGAAAACTCGATTTCTCCATCACCAATTACGCGGACCAGCCCAAAGGCCTCTATCTAAATCAAGGCGCTCAAGGATTCACCGACCTCACCTACTCCGCCAAAATCGCGCAAAGTTCGCTCCCCTATGTTTCCTGGGGAACCGGCTTCGTCGATTTTGACAATGACGGCCTGCCCGACCTGCTCATCGCCAGCGGCCACGTCTATCCCGATGTCGACACCGTCCCCAAAAACGTCAAGTATCGCGAGCCGCTTCTGCTCTACCGCAACAAGGGCGACCGCACCTTCGATGAGGTTTCCGCCGCCGCGGGATTAAACGACGGCCCCATGTACTCCCGCCGCGGCGTGGCCTTCGGCGACATCAATAATGACGGCAACATCGATATGGTCATCTTCAACGTGGGAGCGCCGCCGTCTCTCTTCTTGAACGACACCAAGAATTCCAACCATCGCGTGCTCTTCAAACTAGTCGGAACGAAAAGCAATCGCGGAGCCGTCGGCGCTCGCATCACCGTCACTTCCGCCACGCGCTCGCAAATCGAAGAAGTCAAAGCCGGCTCCAGCTACATCTCCACCA
This sequence comes from Candidatus Acidiferrum sp., assembly GCA_036522305.1. GTDB lineage: Bacteria > Acidobacteriota > Terriglobia > Acidiferrales > UBA7541 > Acidiferrum. The sequence goes on from DATDGB010000074.1 coordinate 28,541, forward strand.
GCGATCCCCGCCTCCATTTCGGCCTGGCCGCCGATTCCGTCATGGACAAAGTCGAAATCCGCTGGCCCAACGGCGCCCTCGAAACCCTGCGAAACCTCCCCGCCGACGCCATCTACACCATCGTCGAAGGCCAAGGCATCAAAACCACCATCAAGCTCCCCCCGCCAGCCTCCCGGTGACGCACCTCACTGATCACCAACGGAGAAAACGTCCCGTCTGTCCTCCGGTTTTCCCCTGGGACTATTTGGACGCGAGTTCTACACTTTTCTTCAGCGAAAATATGTCTTTTTCTGACAACTTTGCCTGTGTTGCCTCCGTGTCGGCGGCGTCGATCAACATTCCGGCAACGCGTTGAAGTACATCGATTTGGCACGCAACGCCTGCCTTCATATCGGTTATCTCGGCATGGCCGTGCGGGTAACAGCGCCCCAGGTGACGCGGTACAAAGTTGGGGTTCTTCGACCAAAATGCGCGCAACGGCGCGGCAACCCTGCTGTCATCAGCAGTCTTGAGGGCGTCAACAAGGCCGCGACGGGTAGCGTCCACTATCCCCTTAGCAGCACCTACGCCATCAACTTCTCGAATGTTGCCCACAAATCCTTCCGCTCTCTGGAATGTCGATGGATACTCGAAATCCCATCCCATAACTGCGTCGAGGGATACCCAAACCGCGAGTTCCACACGGTCGTGGCCGTTCTGCGAAAGATGGGTGTCTAGTGCTGCCTACACAAGTTTCGAATCGGGATGGCCTCCTCCGTTTTCTATGGCCTTCAAAAAACCCTGGAAATAGGAGTCTGCGGCGGATGAGAGAGCCAGCCTCTCAGCTACCACGAGAGCTTTCTTTTCGTTCGACATTGGACTCAAATTTGCGCTAGGAGGAGGCGCACCTGAAATGTCGCAAACACCGTCATTTTTTCCTTGGGGCAAGCAAGAGGAGCCATACTTACACACTGAATTTCGGTTCCTACAGTCCGTTGAGAAATAGCAACCACATAATGTCGGCGGAAGCGGTGCGGCAGCCAGGTGTAGGGCAGGCGGTAAACCCAACGATGTTGCTGTTGAAGGTGCAGTCACAAGTGGCAAAAACGCCAGACCCGCGACAGACAAACCACACCCGACCAATATTATCCCTATCTTTGTTCGTTTCATTTCACATCTCCTTGCACCGCTAAAATGGAGCGCACGAATTTCACGCTCCAAAGCCATCAGACTAGGGATATGTTCTGGCCATGTCAATAACTACAAATAAAACTAACCGATTGCGATAATCAATTTCTTGTTTAGACTCAGCGGATGCTGGTGTTGATTTTCATGCTGGTGCAAGCCCTCTCGAGCCAGGCCGCCGACCGAACCAAGCGGCCCGTGGAGGTTTTGGCGCTCGTGGACCAGGCGCGTGCTTTGCCCCCGGAATTTCGCGCCGATACTCTCCTCCGGCTCTCGGACTCCTCGCTAATCAGAGAAACAACTTGGAAGCAAGAGTTGATCGAGGAAGCCTTTTGGTCCGGCGCACGCGCCCCCCTGCCATACACGCAATGGGCCGACCTCCGCTCGGACTCCGTCGCTGAAAACGCAGTTCGGCAGAACCGCCTCGAAGCATTAACCTTGCAGACTAGGGCGGTGCAAGCGATGCTGGCGCTCGATCCACAAAAAGCGCTCCATCTGTTTGAGCAAGTCCAGACACCAACGCTTCCAAAGCTCGCCTGCTCGACTGTTTTTACCCCAGTCGTTTTGGGTTATTACCAGAGCGCCGTGTTTGTTTTCGAGAGCGCGTTCACACCTAAGCAGCGAAAGCAAGGGGATGACTTTCGTTTCCTCCAACAGTTGATTGCTTCCGTCCAATCACCGTCGCAAGTGGCCCCTGCCTTAGAGATGATCTTTGCCGTGAAGGTCTCGCCCACGCAGCGCCAGGACCTACTGTCCTTATTCGCAATAAAACTTCAAGGTATCTCCCGCTCCGACCGGGAGTACGGTGCTACGGAAACGGCGCTGCTATCTGCGGTCACACCGGATCGCCTACAACCGTCCGAGGCCGGTGTCCTGCTTCCCGCTCTGCGGTCTTATATCGTGAGGCACGTCAGCGGGCGGCGGTGCGCGGATAACACACCGGCCTCCGGAAAGATGGCAAAATCAGCCGAGGGCTTTAACGCCCTCGCCGCTAAGTTCGATCCGTTAGGAGATCGCTATAAACCCATTTCAGGCGAAGAAGCAAAACCTCAGGCGGACGATGGCTCTTATCAACGAAATTTAACCGGACAGTCTGCGCAGTCCCAAGCGATCCAAGAGGCTTTGAGATGGCTAACTCACGGCAACCGCGAACGTGATGGAAAAGTGCTCCGCTGGACACTGGAAGAACGCTCTACTGAGGATTGGCTCGCACATTATGACGACGCGGTGAAATTGGTTTACGACTCAAAGGAAAAGCATGAAAACTCCCTTGAAGGATTTTTTTGTATGAAGTCGGATGCGCTCAACTTTTTGGCGGTGTTAGTTCCGCCTGGCCCAGAGCGCGAGAAAGCAATGGACGAGTACAGAGAATTCTTAGAGCAAAACTATCCTTCGATCCAGAACCACAACCTTTGGTTCACAATGTTCCGCCATATGCTGTACACCGCGCGCTTTTCCGATGATCCAAAGGATAAGGCATGGATACTAGACGAATTGGCGCGAAGTTCCAACCCAGTTATCGCTCTCTACGCTAAGCTAGAAACACGTATCGGCCCACCCAGCGCGACGTATCCCGCTCCACACGTCGAACCTGCTCAGAAGTAGCGCACATTCTCAATTCGCGCGTGGCCGTCGATAAGAGCGAAGGCATTGTCAAGAGACACTTCTTCGGCGCAATGCTTTGCAGCCGGGTGCCCCGGGTGCCGGTTTTGCACCTGGGGCTTTGACTTTTCCTCCATCTTCTTTCTGGACCCTCTTTTCACAAGATTTCCGCTTTGCTGCCCGGCCTTAATCCAAACAGGCATTTATATCCTCTTGCAGCAAATCCGTCCAAAGGTTCGCCGGTCGCGCCCGGTATAGTAATCTCCCGCTAGGCAGCCGCCGTTTGAGATTCTCAACATCGCCGTGCCATAGTGCATGTGCATCGTTCTCATGGCGTCTGCGAGCGGCTGACTCTGATACTGGTAGACAAACGCAGCGCCTTCCGGGTCGTCCACTTGAATCACCGCCGCGCAACTGCGTGACATGGACGTGGGCGTGGTGAGGAACACGACGATTTGCGTCCAACTCTGAAAGATGTGAACCATCAGATCGTGCCGCTTCGTATGGCCGTCAAAAGAGGTGACCAGGTAACCGCGCCAGTGTCCCGTGAGATTCGGGATTCGCACCAGCCCCAATTTACGCACAAAGCTGTTCCGCCAGAGATACCTGTCGAAGAGGGCGTAGAGCGCGCCGTAAAAAGCCATGCTGGAAGGAGCATCCACCCACCAGGGAACCGAAAGGTGGGCGGCAGCGAGAAATTTCGACGAAGCCCACGCCAAGGCAATCGCCAGCAACGCGAGCAGAAGAGGAACGATCCTCCTTTCGCTCGAGTCTGTGCTGTAGCCGTGCATACTTCACCTGCTCGGCTCTGTAAAGCCGAACAGGCCTCTTGGCCTGTCTGAATGCGCCTTCCACCCCCAATTGCCGGGGAGCGTCGAGTAAAGGAAATGGCCCTAGCGGTAGAGTGGCTTCCTGAAGAGTGGCCCGATGGTATTCCGAGTCTGAAGCAACTTCTGGTGGTAGCGCCCCTTACAACCTTTATACTACTCCCCTTTAGAACTGAAATTACAACCTTTGCCGGGTGCAGCCAACTCCCGTAACTCCTGCCCCGCCAATCACTTCCAAATTTCTTTCAATTCTATCTTGACAAATACGATCCTTGTGTGGTAATATCCCGTGTGATAGTTAGACATACAATTCTCCGATCAGCTGCCTTCAAACCAAACATTCTTCCGCACACTCTTCCAAGTTCCGTATCCCGCAAGTCCTTTAGTTGCCACTCTTACGAAAACACCCGAGGTGGGGGGGGTATTCTTCCCATTCTGGAACTCACTCCTCCGCCAGCCCAACAGAAATCGCCTCTTTCTTTTCAAGCGCTTACGGGAGCCCATTTTGCAACCCCTTTGCTTTCAGATCCGTGCAGGAATGGGTGGGGGTACCCCCCGAACGTTCGACGTTCAGACGTGTTTCTGTAAATCCTTTAGCTCCAACACTTGTGAAGCACACCGCAAGTATTGCAAACAAAAGACTTACAACGCGGCTAAGCCCCTTAGATGCAACACTTACAAAAAAACGGGGGGAGCGGCCGCATCATTATACGTGGACTTGTTCCACCTGCTTGGCAATCCAGGCGTACGTTTTTTCCAGGCCTTCGCGCAGCGGCCTGCTGGGAGCCCAGCCGAGCTTGGCGCGAATCAGGTGGTTGTCCGAGTTCCTGCCGCGAACACCCAGGGGACCGGGGATATGCCGGATGCCCAGCTTCTTCCCCGCAATTTCCATGACTATTTCGGCCAGCCGATTGATGGTGACCATTTCCTCCGAGCCGATGTTGACGGGGCCGGTAAAATCGGATTCCATCAGGCGCCGCACGGCTTCGACGCACTCGTCCACATATAAGAAGGACCGGGTCTGTTTTCCATCGCCCCAGAGCTCGATTTCGCCGCCGCTCGGAGCTTCCGCGACTTTCCGGCAAACCGCTGCGGGCGCCTTTTCCCGGCCACCCTGCCAGGTGCCGTCAGGGCCGAAGATGTTGTGGAAGCGCGCCACCCGGACTTGGATGCCGTGGTTTCTCATGTACGCCAGGTACAGGCGCTCGCTGAACAATTTTTCCCAGCCGTATTCGCTGTCGGGCGCGGCCGGATACGCGGACTCTTCGGAGCACTTTGGATTGTCCGGATCGAGCTGGTTGTACTCGGGATAAATGCAAGCCGACGAGGAGTAGAAAAAGCGCTTGATGCCCGCGCGCTTCCCGAATTCAAGCACGTTCAGGTTAATGGACGCAGAGTTATGCAACACACAGGCATCGTGCTCTCCAGTAAAGATATAGCCCGCCCCGCCCATATCGGCCGCCAGCTGGTACACCTCGTCGATCCCGCGGACGACTTCCCCGACGACGGCGGCGTCGCGCAGATCCCCGACAATAAATTCATCCGCCGGCGGTTGCGCAAAATCGTGGGGCTTAATATCCACTCCGCGGACCCAGTAACCTTCGGCCTTCAATCGCTTTACCAGGTGGCCACCGATGAAACCACCCGCTCCGGTCACAAGTATCTTGCTCGTCGGCATTCCCTTCACCTTTCGTTCAGCCGCCTGGCCCGCTTATCTGGCTTCCACCCAACAATATCACAGTGTAATCTTGGAGTTGTCTGGTTCCCGCGCTTCTCGCGCGGATGGAAAGTACAGAATGAGAGCGCGTAAGCGAATATCCGCCGGAGAATCCGGTCTCACACTTCTTGAGCTGATCATCGCAACTACCATTTTGCTCATCCTCACTTCTGCGGCACTTCCCGTCTTAAAATTTACCGTCATCCGCGCAAAGGAAGCCGAGCTTCACCGGGAGCTGCGCGAAATGCGCGACGCCATCGACCACTTTAAGGACGCGGCTGACAGTAACTTGGTCCGCGTCCAGCTCGGCAGCGAAGGCTACCCACCGGACCTCGACACACTGGTCAAAGGGGTCGAATATGGCGGCAGTGCCGGTCAAAAAAGACGATTCCTTCGCCGAATTCCAGTGGACCCGATGACCGGGCGCGCCGAATGGAGCCTGCGGTCCTTTCAAGACGACCCCGACTCGACAAGCTGGGGGGGAGGCAACGTTTTTGACGTGCATTCGAAATCCACAGGTACCGCGCTTGACGGCACGAAATACGCCGACTGGTAAATTTCAAGAAACCAATGAGTCCGCGCACCTGAATCCGCGAGACTGCAATTCAGCGTTCCGTTTCGGCCACTGTAAAGATGGAGTTCGCCGGGCTGTTTTCGTCGCTCACCTTCACGCCCAGCCTTCGTCCAGAGGCGCGAGCCAAAGGCAAGACGCAAATGACTGCGGAAACCTTACAATAGCTCCCGAGACGCTCGCGTGGCCAGGCACATTGACGCCCATCAGCACTTTTGGATTTACAGCCAGCGGGACCACGGCTGGATCGACGAGCCGATGGCCTCCATTCGCCGCGACTTTCTTCCCGCCGATCTGAAGCCGGAGTTGGAGAAAAACGGGTTTCAGGGAAGCGTCCTCGTGCAAGTTCGGCAGACGCTGGAAGAAACCCGCTGGATGCTGGAACTGGCTGAAAACAATCCTTTCATCCTCGGCGTCGTTGGCTGGGTCGATCTGCGTTCGCCGCGTTTGCGTGAGGAGCTGGAATCTTTCGCGGGGAAACCGAAGCTCGTTGGGATTCGTCACATCGTTCAGAGCGAGCCGGATGACTTTCTGCTTCAGCCCGATTTTTTGTGTGGCACTTCATTACTGGAAGAGTTTGACCTAGCCTACGACATCCTGATTTATACCCAGCATCTTCCGATCGCGGCGGAGTTCGTGGGGCGATTTCCGCGGCAGCGCTTTGTCCTTGACCATCTGGCGAAACCGCCGATCAAGAGTGGAGCCGTTGACTTGTGGGCGCGCGGACTCCGTAAGTTAGCCTCTTTCCCGAATGTGTGCGCCAAGGTATCAGGCCTGGTGACGGAAGCGGATTGGCAGACCTGGAGGCCGGAAGACATCCGGCCCTATCTGGATGTGGCGTTCGAATGTTTTGGACCCAGTCGGCTGATGATTGGCTCGGACTGGCCGGTGTGCACCGCGGCGGGTTCGTACTCGCAGGTAGTAAACCTTGTAAAGGACTACTTGAGCCGCTACGCGCCGGAAGAGCGCGAGTCGGTCCTTGGCGGCAACGCCGCCAAGTTCTGGCGACTGCAGCCCTGAGCGCCGCGTCGAACGAAAACGCGACGAAACGCCCGCGGTGTTCTACAATGCGGGAGAAAATGGAGGCTTGGTCGGTAATCGATGGCGGCAGAAAGTAACGCCGGATTTTTCCATGCCCAACAAGGTTCTCAAACTCGATTCGAACGACAACGTACTGATCGCTCTCACCGACCTGCGCAAAGGCGAACAGATCCCCTTTGCTTCTCAGACCTACACTCTGGAATCCGACGTTCCTGCAAAACACAAGCTTGCCACCGAAGATCTCGCCATCGGCGCAACTGTAAGGATGTATGGCGTGGTCGTAGGCAAAGCGGTTGAACCGGTCCGCCGCGGCGGGCTTCTTACGACGAGGAATCTCCGACACCAAGCCGAGGAATTTCACGAAAAAACGCAGGAGGTTCCTTGGACCCCGCCGGACGTTTCGCGATGGCGGCAGCGCGAGTTTCTCGGATACCGGAGGGCCGACGGACAAGTTGGCACGCGAAATTACTGGATCGTTGTGCCTCTCGTGTTCTGCGAGAACCGCAACATCGGCGTCCTGAAACAGGCCTTTGAAGAAGAGCTGGGTTTTGCAGCGCCGCAAATTTACCGCCGGCAAGTGTCGGAGCTGGCTCAGCTTTATAAAGATGGCCGAACGGCTGAAATCAAGACGCATACTTTGACTGCTGACGCGCCAGGTCCTCAGTCTTCTCGGATCTTCAAAAATGTTGATGGCGTCCGCTTTCTGCTGCACGAAGGCGGCTGCGGAGGAACGCGGGAAGATTCGAACAACCTCTGCGGGCTCATTGCGGGCTACATCCACCATCCCAACGTTGCGGGCGCGACAGTGCTCAGCCTCGGGTGCCAGCATGCGCAGATTGGGATTCTGCGCGACGAGTTGCGCAAGCGGAATCCGCGTTTTGATAAGCCTCTGGTGATCCTGGAGCAACAAAAGAGTGGCACGGAAGCCGCAATGCTGACCGAGGCGATTCGCAAAACATTTCTCGGCCTGATGGAAGCCAATGAGTGCGCGCGGACAAGCGTTCTCCTTTCCAGTTTGTGCCTCGGACTGAAGTGCGGAGGCTCCGACGGCTTTTCCGGCCTTTCCGCGAATCCCGCGATCGGACACACTTCGGATCTCCTCGCCGCACTTGGCGGTCGAACCATCCTTTCGGAGTTTCCGGAATTGTGCGGCGTCGAGCAGGAACTGATCAACCGTAGCACCCGCAAGGAAGTAGCGGATCGCTTTATTCACTTGATGAAAAGTTACGGCGCACGGGCAAAAGCCGTTGGCTCCGGGTTCGAAATGAATCCCAGCCCGGGGAATATGCGCGATGGATTATTGACCGACGCGATGAAGTCCGCGGGCGCTGCCCGAAAAGGCGGGAATTCTCCCGTCACAGCTGTGCTGGACTATCCGGAATATGCCACCGAGCCGGGACTGCAGTTGCAGTGCACGCCAGGAAATGACGTGGAGTGCGTGACCGCGCAAGTCGGCGCCGGCGCAAACGTAGTCTTATTTACCACCGGCTTGGGAACTCCGACCGGAAATCCCATCGCGCCCGTAGTGAAGCTCTCCACCAATTCGGCGCTGGCGCAGCGCATGCCGGATATCATCGACATCGACACGGGCAGAATTATTTCCGGGGAAAAAACCATCGAGCAGATGGGCGAAGAAGTTCTCGACTTGGTGATTCAGGTGGCGAGCGGAAGACTTCACACCAAGGCCGAATCCAAGGGTCAGGAAGATTTTATTCCCTGGAAACGAGGCGTCTCCCTCTGAACGGCTCAAGCAGCGGCGCCGGCAATTTCCGCCTGGATGGCAAAGTGGCCATCGTTACCGGCGGCGGCAGCGGCATTGGGCAGGCCATCGCTTTGCGTTTCGCGGCCAACGGCGCGGCCGTTCGAATCGCCGACATCAACCCGCAGCAGGCAGAGACGACCGCCAAGCAGATCACTGGCGCCGGCGGCCAGGCGAGTGTCCACGCCTGCGATGTCACGGACCAGCGACAAGTCCGAGAAATATTTCAACAAATGTTCGCCAACGAGCGTATCCATATCCTTGTGAATAACGCCGGGATTTCTCACATCGGAACCGTCGAGAGTACTTCCGAAGAAGATTTCGACCGGCTCTTTCGCGTCAATGTAAAAGGCATGTACAACGGTATTCATGAGTGCGTCGCACACATGAAAGCGAATGGCGGAGGCGTGATTCTCAACATGGCTTCCATCGCTGGCTCCGCGGCGCTTGCCGACCGCTTCGCCTATTCCATGACCAAGGGTGCTGTCATTGCCATGACCTTTTCTGTAGCCAAGGATTACATCCAGCACAACATCCGCTGCAATTGTATTTCGCCCGCCCGCGTGCACACTCCCTTTGTGGACGATTACCTGCGGAAGAATTATCCTGGCCGCGAAAAAGAAATGTACGAAAAATTGGCCAAGTCTCAACCGCTGGGAAGAATGGGCGAGCCCGCGGAAGTGGCTTCGCTGGCCTTGTTTCTTTGCTCCGAGGAAGCGTCCTTCATCACCGGCGTCGACTACCCGCTCGATGGCGGCTTTTTTAACCTGCGAGGCTGAACTTTGGACCTGCAACTGAAATCGAAAGTTGTCCTGGTGACCGGCGGAGCGAAAGGCATCGGCGCCGCGATTGTGCGCGCCAGCGCAGCAGAAGGCGCGATCCCCGTGTTTTTGGATCGTGATGCGGAAGCGGGACAGCAATTGCACTCCGCCCTGCGAAGCGCGGGCTTTGAGAACGAGTTCATCTCCGGTGAAATCATGGCACCGCAAACCTGCCGCAAGACCGTGGAACAGGTGCTGCAGAAATTCGGCCGCCTCGACGCGCTGGTTAACAATGTGGGTGCCAATGACAACGTGAGCCTCGAGCACGGCACGCCAGAAAAGTTTGTCGCTTCCCTACAACTCAATCTGGTGCACTACTACGCGATGGCCCACCATGCTGTGCCTGCGCTCAAAACGGCGCGCGGCTCCATCGTAAATATCAGCTCGAAGACCGCCGTAACCGGGCAGGGAGGAACCTCCGGCTACGTCGCCGCCAAAGCCGCGATTCTCGGCCTCACGCGCGAATGGGCCGCTGAGTTGCTCCCAACCGGAATTCGCGTCAACGCGGTGGTCCCCGCCGAAGTGATGACCCCTCTGTACCGCCAATGGGTCTCCACGTTTCCCAATCCCGAGGAAAAACTCTTAAGGATTATTTCCAAAATTCCTTTGGGAAAGCGCATGACCAAGCCGGAAGAAATCGCGGACATGGTTCTCTTCCTCATTTCCGAGAGAGCCAGCCACATAACCGGCCAGCACGTATTCGTGGACGCCGGCTACACGCACCTGGATCGCGCACTGACCTAACGGAGACGCCGGATGACCACTTCTGCAGGCACACCACTGCGCCAAAACCAATCCGTCCCCGTCACGGAGCGCCGCTTTCTTGTGCCCTTCGTTCTCATCACCAGCCTCTTTTTCCTGTGGGCTTTTGGCGTCAATCTCAATGACATCCTGATTCCGCATCTCAAAAAAGCCTTCGGCCTCAGCGATTTTCAATCCTCATTCATCCAGGTCGCGTTTTTCGGGGGATATTTCTTGGCCGCTTTTCCCGCCGGGCGTTTGATGGAAAAGATCGGCTACAAGAAAGGTATTCTCACCGGCCTGTTCCTCTGCGCCGTGGGCGCCGTGCTTTTTCTCCCCGCCTCTTCTTCGCGTATCTACGGCTTCTTTCTTTTCGCGCTCTTCGTGATGGCCTGCGGTCAAAGTTTCCTCGAAGTCGCCGCCAATCCCTATGTCACGGTCCTCGGCCCCGCCGCCAGCGCCGAGCGCCGCTTGAATTTTGCCCAGTCCTTCAACGCCGTCGGCGCAGTCCTTTCCCCCATCGTCGGGCGAGCCTTCATTCTCACGGGAATTGAGAACACGCCCGCACAAATTGCGGCCATGAGTGCGGCCCAATTGGAAGCTTACCGCGCCGCGGAAGCCAGCACTGTGAAAGGCCCGTACTTGTTGATAGCAGCAATTTTTATTCTTGTCGCCGTACTCATTCAACTGGCTCATCTGCCAGAGGTGCAAGAACCAGCTGTAGAAAGTGGGGCTGTGAGCGGGGAACCGCATTCGGGAAGCGTGCTTTCTCATCCCCATCTTGTAAAAGGCGTCGTCGCCCAGTTTTTTTACGTGGGCGCTCAAGTCGGCGTGGCGAGCTTCGTCATTCGTTACGCGCAATTCTCCGTCCCTGGAACTCCGGAAAAAACAGCCGCGCTTTATCTATTGCTGCACCAAATCGGATTCATGGCCGGCCGCTTTATCGGTTCGGCGATGATGAAGAGGATTGCCGCATCGCGCTTGCTTGCTCTCTTCGCTGCCGCTTCTTTGATTTGTGCCAGTGTCGCTTTGCTGGCGACCGGTCTGATTTCCGTTTGGGCCGTAGTCCTCATCGGATTCTTCCACTCCATCATGTTTCCCACCATCTTTGCCTTGAGCATCAAGAATCTCGGCCCGCTCACCAAGCGTGGCTCGTCACTGCTCGTCATGGCCATTCTGGGCGGCGCATTTTTCCCCGCGATCATGGGCCGCATTTCCGACGCCTCGAGCATCCAAACCGCGTTCGTTGTGCCGCTGCTGTGTTACGTGTTCATCCTCTATTTTGGAATGTCCGGCTATAAACCCTCTTCGGCGACGGCGACGGTTCCCGTATCTCTAAACAACGAAGGCACATTGGCATGACCCGACGCTATTGCCTAACACTGGATTTGAAGGACGACCCCAAGCTCATTGCCGAGTACAAGCGCTACCACGAGAAAATTTGGCCGGAGATCACCCAGAGCATCAAAGACGCTGGCATCCTTGACCTGGAAATCTACCTCCATGGAACGCGAATGTTCATGATCCTGGAAGTCGACGAATCTTTTTCATTTGAGAAAAAAGCGGAAAGCGACCGCAAAAATCCGAGAGTCCAGGAATGGGAAAACCTGATGTGGAAGTTTCAGAAAGCTTTACCTGAAGCTCGCCCCGGCGAGAAATGGCTACGGATGGAACGGGTTTTCAAGCTGGAGCACTGATTCATGCACACGTAAGCGCGCTCCTATTTCTTCTCCTCAACTTTAAACCCACTCACAAACTCATACTTCCCCGACCCCACCTCCAACATCACCGCATCCCCCGCCTGCCGCGCTCCCGAAATATCACCGCGGTTTCCCAGCGGTTTCCCGCCCTCGCTTGTTTCTTCTAGCTTCGCCTTGGGCAATCGCACCGCAGCCGTCGTATTCGCGGGCACTTCAATCCGCAGCGTAAACTTCCCATCCGCGATCTCCCAACCCGACGCCAAGTGCCCATACATGCTTTCCACTGAAGCGTTCGCGTGCGTCAATCCACCGCCGGGATTCGGCTGTATCAAAACGTGCTTGTACCCCGGCGCGCTCTCATCGATCTCAATCCCCGCCACCACCCGGTACATCCATTCTCCGATCGCCCCATAAGCGTAGTGATTGAACGAATTCATCCCCGCATCCTGAAAGCTCCCGTCTGGTTTGATCCCATCCCATCTTTCCCATATGGTCGTCGCTCCCTTCGTCACCGGATACAGCCACGATGGATACTCCGTTCGATTCAGCAGCATGTACGCCTCATCCAGATACCCGTAATCGCTCAACGTCTGGCAGAGCACTGGCGTGCCCAGAAATCCCGTCGTCAAATGGCCGAATTTCTTCACGTCCGCCGCAAGCCGTGCCGCCGCCTCTGCCCGCTGCGTTTCCGGCAGCAGCCCAAACGCCAGCGCCAGTGCATAAGCTGTCTGCGTGTTCGACGAAAGTCTCCCATTCGGCGTCACGTATTCCTTTTGAAAAGCTCCCTTGATCTTTTCCTCCAACCCTGCATACTCCGCCGCGTCTTCTTTTTTCCCCAGCACCTGCGCCGTCTTCGCCAGCAGCTCGGTGGACCTCGCAAAATACGCCGTCTGAATCAAATCCTTATCCGTTGTCGCTCCCGGATAATCCGATCTCGTTGTGGCGAAAGCTAGCCAATCTCCAAAACTGAATCCGGAGCTCCAGATATGGCTTTCCCCCGCCTGTCGCCGCATGTACTCCACCCAGGCCTTCATGCTCGGGTACTGCTCTTCCAGAATCCGCTTGTCGCCATAGCTCTGGTACACCGTCCACGGCACCACCACCGCCGCATCCGCCCAGCCTGCCGACGCCGCCGCTCCCTTCCGTGTTTGGTGCGACAAAATATTCGGAATCACAAACGGCACCGCGCCGTCATCTTCCTGGTCCAGCGCCATATCCTTCAGCCACTTCGTGTAGAAGCCCGCGCTGTCATGATTGAACGAAGCTGTTCGCGCAAACACCTGCGCGTCCCCGGTCCACCCGAGGCGTTCGTCGCGCTGCGGGCAATCCGTTGGCACGTCCACGAAATTTCCTTTCTGTCCCCAGATGATGTTGTGCTCCAGCTGGTTCAGCAGGCCACTTGAGCTTTCGAACGTGCCCGTCCTCGGAATCGCCGAATGCACCACGACTCCCGTAAAATCCTCCGCCTTTACTTCCCCCGGCCACCCGCTCACGGCTACATACCGGAATCCCTGAAAAGTGAAATGTGGTTCGAACGTTTCCACGCCTGTGCCTTTGCTTGTATAGCGAATGGTTTGTTTCCCCGTGCGCAAATTGTCCGTATAAAAATTCCCAGCTTTGTCTAAAACCTCCGCGTGGCGCAAGGTAATGGTCGTTCCCACCGGCGCTGTTACGCGAAATTTCACCCAGCCCACCATGTTCTGCCCCATGTCGATGACCGTATCGCCTGCCGGTGTTTGGAACAGCTTCATCGGCTTGATCTCTTCGATCTTTTTCACCGCCGGCCCGGCTGGTGCTACTATCTTGGCCTTCGGCGCCTCCACAATCATCACACCCGTCCACTCCTTGTCGTTGTACGCCGCCTCGCTCCAGCCCGTTTTCTCCAGCCTCGCGTCATACGTCTCCCCGTTGTACAGGTCGGACTCCCGCACCGCTCCCGTTGCCGCTTTCCAGTTGTCGTCAGTGCCGACGATCTCTTGTGTTCCGTCCATGTAGGTAATCACCAGTTGCGCGAGCAGCCCCAATTTCTTGCCGTAGCTGTTTCTCTTGCCCTCCCACCCAGTCCTTCCTCGGAACCATCCGTCCCCCAGCATGGCTCCCAGGCAGTTCTCTCCGCTCTTCATCAGGCTTGTCACGTCGTACGTCTGATACTGGTAACGGAAGTCGTACGCCGTCCATCCCGGCGTAAAATACTCTTCGCCCACACGCTTCCCGTTTAGCGCCATCTCGTACAGCCCCATCGCGGTCACGTACAGGCGCGCGCGCGCTAACTTCTTTTTTAATGCAAACTCTCGCCGCAACAATGGCGACGGGTTCGACTTTGTGTCCTCCTCTGCGAGATTCGGCGAAATCCATTTCGCCTTCCAATCCGAAGCTTCGAGCAATCCCATCTCCCAGTGCGCCGCTTCGGTCCACTCCGACACATGCCCGCGATTGTCACCCGCGCGCACTTGCCAGTAATAAATCCTTCTGCTCTCGAGTGCCGGTCCCGCGTATTCGATCTGAATCGATTGCTCCGACGCCTGCTTCCCGCTGTCCCAGATCACCTTGCCCTTCGATAGTTCCGTCTCCGACCCTCCTACGCGCACCTCATAGTTCGTCTGCAGCACTCCCTTTTCAGCGCTCGCCAACTCCCAGCTCAGCCGCGGCTTTCGCACATCGATTCCCATCGGATCCACTTTGTATTCACAGCGCAGGTTCTTCACAGCCAGCGGCGTTTCCCCATGCGCGCCCGCCACGCACGCCAGCAGTGCTGTTATCGCGCCCCCTGTTACTTTTCTTTTCCAGTTCACTGGCGCCCCCTCTGCCCGTTCGGACTGCAACTATATTCCAAAATTGCCGCTTCACGCAGTAAAGTTGAGTTCAGCGGACATCGGATGTATTTTAGGCACCGCATGAAATTTCATCTGCATTTCATCTTGTTTTTGGTTTTCCTGTGCTCGCCTCTTCAAGTCTCCGCGCAGAGCAGCGCCAAATCCCTCGCGGAAAAACTGGGTTACTCCCGCGACGCAAAGCTATTGATCGTTCATGCCGATGACGTCGGCGCGACGCATTCCGTGAACGCCGCAACCATCAAAGCGCTCGACACCGGTCTCGTCAACTCCGCCAGCATCATGGTGCCCTGCCCGTGGTTCCCGGAAATTGCCGACTATGCGAAATCTCATCCAGCTCTCGATTTCGGCCTTCACCTCACCCTGACCAGCGAGCGCGTCTATTACCGTTGGGGACCTGTCGCTTCGAAAGACAGAGTTCCCAGTCTCGTCGACGGAAACGGCTATTTCCACCATGACTGGTCAGCAACTACAGAAATCAATCCCCGGGACGTCGAGCAGGAACTTCGCGCCCAAATTGACCGCGCTTACGCTATGGGCATTCGGCCCACCCATCTCGACTCCCACCAATATCGCCTCTACGATAATGGCAAGGGCTTGTTTGACGTTGTTCTTCGCCTCGCCCACGAATACAAATTGCCGGTTTTCCTCGCGCGCGATTGGTTTGCGGACCGGCCTTACCTGGAATCAAGCTTATCTCCCGCCGACCTGGTTCTCGATCACACCATCACGATCCCGCCCAATGTTCCGCCAGAAAAGTGGGCCGAGTTCTACAAGAACGCCCTGAAGAATCTTCAGCCCGGCGTCACCGAGTTCGTCATCCACCTCGCTTTCGCCGACGATGAAATGAAAGCTGCCACGCGCGAGCGCGACACTTGGGGTGCTGCCTGGCGCCAGCGCGATTTCGATTTCTTTACCAGCCAGGAATTCCGCAACTTGCTCCAGGAACAAAACATCAAGCTCGTCACCTGGCGTGAATTGGCCCACGCCGCCAATCCATAAGTCCCGCCTTCCGCGAATCGCGCCTTTCCCCCACGCGCCATTCCGCGCTATTTTCTAGGTGAACGCTTCGCTCGAAGGGAGTGCCCTCATGCTCGCTCAACCGGACCCGCCGAAAAAATCCGCGTTCAAGAATCCTTTTCTCTATACATGGGCCGCTCTCGTCATCGTCGCCCTCATCGTCGTCGGGATCCTCGTTTCTCGCTGGAAAGAAAACCGCGACCTTGAAGAACGCGCCAAACAGACAAAAACCCAAAAACAGCAGGAGCAGGATCGCATCGCCCTCGAGCAAATGGGCGGAAAAGAACTCGCCATCCAGAATTTCTACGCCACTCCCGGAACCATTCGCCATGGCGAAACGGTCCAACTCTGCTACGGCGTTGCCAACGCCAAAACCGTCAAGCTCGAGCCTCAGTCCAATCCCGTGTGGCCCTCCTATTCCCGCTGTGTTGACGTAACTCCCGCTAAATCAACTACCTACACGCTGACGATCGCCGACGCCGCCGGCAACACCAAATCCCAGACCCTCGAAGTCAAGGTCCGCTAGGTCTCGCAACCTTCCTGCAATCCGTTCGAATTGAACAATTTGCACGTCATCTCACGCTTCCCCTTGTGACTTCAATTCTCTCGCATCTATAATGTCTGCTTATGCGGGGTTCGGCAGACCATCCGTTGGTCTCGGGCTCCGCCAACTTTTTTAGCGAACCGACAATGACGACCATTTCCGACCCACTAGCCAAGATCAAGAAAAAGCTCCAGGATGAAATCGAGCAGCTCTCGCACGAGCTTAACGTTGAACTTCCCAAGGAAATTGCTGTCGCCCGCGCCCACGGCGACCTCTCTGAAAACGCCGAGTACAAGTACGCCAAGGAGCGCCAGGGCTACGTCAATCTCAAGATCACCCATCTCAAGAAGCGCATGGGCGATCTCAGCATGTTGAATCTCACCAATATTCCCAAGGATCGCTCCGGATACGGCTCACGTCTTACCGTCCTGGACACGCAGCGCGACGTTAAAATCGAGTACACGCTCGTCAGCACCGAGGAAGCCGACGCCGAGAAGGGCCTCATCTCCACGACCTCGCCGATCGGCAAAGCGCTCCTCAACCGCAAAGTCGGCGAAGAAATCGAGGTGGTCACCCCCGCTGGCAAAAAAGAATTTGAACTCGTCCGCCTGGTCACCATCCACGACGGCGAGTAACCTTTTGGCTGTTCCGGACGTCCTATTCCGCAAATCGTGTGGGCCGCCTGTGAGGATTTATGAATGGGGGAACAGGCCCGGCGCTCGGGCTTCTGACCGTTTTCGGCTATCTATTATTCATGGCTGGCGCCGCGCTCATGTGGCGCAGCCGCGGCGATTTCTTCGTGTGGTTCCAGGATGAGCTTTCCTTTTTCCGCCGCAACTTCTCCCGCTACACCCCGGCCGGCCCGTTCTACGCCCTCCGTGAAGAATCCCGCTTCAAAGCCATTCCGGTTTCGTTCATCCGCTCCATCACGCACTTCCCGCGCCGCCGCATCAACGGCCCCGCCATCCTTCTCTTCATGGGCCTCATTCTTCTCGCCCTCGATTTCTTCATCTGAGTGTCAATCTGCTCCGCGAACGGCGTTTACCTCGACCAGGTCGCGGCGCTTTCCGTGTCCTCTGCGATAAATCTTTCCTACTTCCTTATCTCCTTACTTCCTCTCTTCTAGACAAATCTCCGCCCCTTTGCCATCCTCATCTCGATGAAACCTGCCCTCATTGTTCATGGCGGCGCGTGGGACATTCCCGACGAAGCCGTCGATGCCTGCAAATCCGGCTGCCATCGCGCTCTCACTGCCGGCTGGTCCATCCTCTCCCGCGGCGGCTCCGCTCTCGACGCCATTGAAGCCGCCACCGTCGTCCTCGAAGATGATCCCGTGTTTGACGCTGGCTACGGCTCGCACCTCAATCTCGACGGTCACGTCGAATGCGACGCCATCGTGATGAACGGTGCGACGTTGCGCGCCGGCGCCGCGGCCACTCTGCAGCGCGTCAAGAATCCCATCCAGGTCGCGCGGAAAATTCTCGAGAATTGCCCGCACATGATGCTCGTCGCCGAAGGCGCCGAACGCTTCGCCGTCGAGCACGGAATCAAGCTCTGCAAGCGCGAGGAAATGGTCAGCGAAGCCGAGCACGAAGCTTGGATGAAATGCAAAGCCGATAAACACGCCGCCGAGCATCATCGCGGCCACGAACAGGGCACCGTCGGCGCCGTCGCGCTCGACGCGAATGGCAGCCTCTTCGCCGCCACTTCCACCGGCGGCACATGCTGCAAGCTTCCCGGCCGCGTCGGCGATTCGCCCCTGATCGGCTGCGGCTGCTACGCCGACTCTGAGGCCGGCGGCGTCTCTTGCACCGGCTACGGTGAAGCCATCATGAAAGTCGTCCTGGCGAAAGCTGCCGTCGATCTTCTTCGCCGGCCCGCCACTTGCGTGGACACACCCAACAATATTTCTTGCGGTACCTCCAGCGCCGATCTTGCCGCGCGCGAAGCCATCCATCTCTTTGCCAAACGCACGCGTGCCACCGGCGGCCTAATCCTCCTCGACTGCCACGGCAATCCCGGTTTCGCCTTCAACACCCCGCGCATGGCCTACGGCTTCGTCGCCCCCGACGGCTCCCCTGTAACTGCGGTCTAAGCCGGCCTTTTCGCTCTTTCGCCGTCCCGGGCCCTCTTTTCTCGCGACCGAACGCGGCTTGTTGTATCATCCCTCGGCGCGGGCCCTCGGGAATCGAGGCTTCGATGAGCGTGCGCTGCATTTTCAGGAAATGAGAGGATTCATGAAACGGACATTCTTAGGGCTCGCAATTCTGATCATGGCTCTCGTCTTGGCGGCTCTCATACCCCCCGCTGCACCGGCGCAGACGCCGCCAGCACCGCTAATTTCGCCGGACGTGCATGCCGATCGAACGGTGACGTTCCGCTTGCGCGCTCCCAACGACAAGGAAGTCTCCGTTTCGATTGAAGGCGTGCCCAAGCCCTTGGCCATGCAGAAGGACGATCAGGGTGTGTGGAGTGTAACCACCGATCCAATGGCTCCTGATTATTACGGCTACTCGTTCATCGCCGATGGCGTGGGGATGTTCGATCCTTCCAATCATGCGGTGAAGCCAAACTTCCTCTATCGCGCGAGTGAGATGCATGTACCGGGAGCGGCTTCGGCTTCCTGGGAAATCGCGGTGGTGCCGCACGGCGAGATTCATCACCATTTCTACAAGTCCGGAGTCGTGGGCGACGATCGCGGCTACTACGTTTACACGCCGCCGAGCTATGACCCGCGCGGAAAGCAAACGTATCCAGTCCTCTATCTGCTGCACGGATTCAGCGACGACGCGAGCGCCTGGACGGCCGTGGGCCGCGCCAACGTGATCCTGGACAATCTCATCGCGCAGGGCAAAGCGAAGCCCATGCTGGTGGTAATGCCGCTGGGCTACGGCGCGCCAGAGGTTCTGTTTCCCAACCCCGGCGTGTTTCGCGATCGTTCGCTTACGGATCGCAACTTCGATAAATTCCGCGAGGCATTGCTGACCGAAGTGATCCCGCGCGTGGAAGCGGAGTATTCTGTCATTAAGGACCGCAACTCTCGCGCCATCGCCGGCCTTTCCATGGGCGGGTCGGAATCTTTGCTGACCGGCCTGAATAATCTGGACAAATTCGGGTGGATTGGCGCTTTCAGCTCCGGAGGCATCACCGAGGAGTTTGACAAGGAATTTCCCGGTCTGGACGCCAAGTCCACGGAGAAACTCCACTTGCTCTGGATTGCTTGTGGCACGGACGACCGCTTGATCGATATCAATCGCAAGGTCCGCGCCTGGCTGGCTACAAAAAATGTCAAGCACGTGGACATCGAGACGCCCGGTTATCACGCCTGGATGGTGTGGCGACGCAACTTGACGGAGTTCAGTTCGCTGCTTTTCCGCTGAGGCCGGTCATGAACAAAATGAATGTCACGTCTGGAAGAACGATGCGAATAGTTCTCGGCCTCGCGCCGTTGGTGATCCTGCTCGTGGTCGGGGCCGCGTCACTGCAGGGACAAGGACAGAAATCTACTCACGGTATAGTCACGCCGCTCGCGAGTGCCAACCTCGTTTTCGACGGCGAACCCGCATGTCTCAAAGTTGCCCGCGAGAACGGCGATCCAGACACTGGTGCATCCACGTTCCTTCTCGAAGCCCCTTCCGGGTGCGTGGTTCCCGCGCACTATCACACCGCGGAAGAACAATTGATGGTGGTCCGCGGCGACGTGCTCACCGGGATGGACGGCATGGCGGAAGCGACGCTTGGCCCCGGCGGCTTTGCCATGATGCCCAGCAAAGCTATGCACTGGTTCACCTGCAAATCAAAGGATACTTGCCTGATGTTCGTGACGTTCGACCGCAAGTACGACATCTTCTGGGCCAAGCCGCAGAAATAAACGGTCAATCGTCGTCGTCTTTTTTGGGCCCGCGTTCATCGCTATCCAGATTGGCGACTCCAAGGCGCATCGCTTCATACGCGGGGAGCCGCGCCGATAGCGGAAGGCTCGATCCGCTTCCCGTGCATGCAAACCAGATGATCGCGTTCAACACTTTCGGGTCGGCCATGTCCGCATGCGCGAAGTTTTGCCGGTTAGATTTTTTCATCCACTCGGCGGAGGTTTTGTCCTTCGACTTGTGAGTCATTAAGTTGTCCGCCGCAATCACCGGCAAGACCGCTTGGTACGGCGCCAGGTCCGGCTCTTCCTGAAAAATATTCATGGGGATCGCCGAAGCATCGAGCTGGTTCATGGGCGCGATGCCCAGCAGTAGTTCGATGGTACGAATCATGCTGACGGTGCTGTGAAATTTGTGGATCAGCGCGCCCGGTTTGTTGTACGCGCTGATCGCCAGGGCTACCGACCGGTGGGAATCCACGTGGTCGGGCCCGGCCTGCGCGTCGTCTTCGACGATGAAGATGGCGGTGTCTTTCCAATACGCGCTTGAGGAAACCGCTTCGACAAGCCGGCCAACAGCGTAGTCATTGTCCGCGACCATAAACTGCGGCGTTGGAAACTTATCCTTTATTCCGGTCGTGTGATCGTTGGGAAAACGCATGACAGTAAGCACGGGCATCGAGTCAACGCGGCCGGCTTCACGGTCTTTGACGAAGCCTTGAAATTCGGCGAGCCATTCGCCGAATCGCGAATTGCCGCGGCAGCCGGCATTCGCGTTCTCGCGCGTTACGGCTGCGTCGGAAGAAGCGGACGGATCCAGAGCGGCTTTGTAGCAATCCACCGTCATGCTGTCCGGCGCGGTGACATCGAAGCTCCTGAAGCTCGGGCTGTGATGCTTCTGCAGCGAGTCTTTGTTGGGTATGGCGCGCACGGCGTCGGAAACGTCGGGATAGCTCTTCTTGCCTTTTTGTCCCGCGGCTTCGACGTCCTTTGCCGAAATTACGGTTACGAATTCACCGTAATTGCGGAAGCTCAATCCGGCGCGCGCAGCGGCGTCCCATAGGTAGAGGGTCTTCGGTTCTCCAAGGTCGGTGAACCCCTGGTAATAAGGAAGATGTTTTTCGAGCAAATCCGTCAAAGCTGCCAGCACATCGCCCTTGAACTTGTCGATCTGCAAATCGCCGGGCGGTTCATAATCCGGCAGCCGGTTATAGCCTTCAAAATCGTACGTGCGTCCCCGGTCGGAATAGTTCCAGCGAAAGGCTTTGTCCACGTAATCAGTCGAGAAAGCCGCGGTCGTCCAATTGTGGCCATCGGGGCTGGCTTCGGAATTCACGAAGAAGCGGTCAAACAATCCGAAGCGCTGCGCGAGCGCGTGATGATTGGGGGTGACGGATTGGTGCATGCCGTCGGGCCGTTGCGCGGTGGCGCCGTCTCCGAAAATCGCCAACCCGGGTTCGCCGTCCGCAGCGCTTCCATCCCCCGAAGTTTTCACGTCGCCAAAGACCTGATCGTAGGTGCGATTCTCCTTGATGATATAGATAACGTGCTTAATCGGGCTCGGTCCTGTAAAAAGCTTTGCGGGCGCAAATCCCATCAGCCCGTCATTCTGTAGGGTTTGCTGGGTGTATCGCGAGAGCTGCGGCAAATCAGGCAATGCGAGCACGCTGATGTTCCCTGAGACAATCGAACCGCTGTACTGACCCCCTTGCCGGTTCTTTTTTTCGTTTGGAGGAAAAGCGGTGTTGGGCGCATTCGGCGTGCGGCCCGTGTTGCTCACGCGCATCGAGGAAGACTCGAATCCCGTGCCTTTGCCATTACCGATGAAAACTTTGCCGTCCGCGAAAGCCACTGCGGAGGGATATTGGCCGGTGGGAATAAATCCCAGCACTTTCGATTTTGCATCGTCGCCCATTTTCTGAGCTTTCTTCTCACCGCGCGCTTGCTCGGAAAGTTCCACAACAGCGACGGCGTTGCTGTGAGCATTCGCAACGTACAAAGTTTTCTCGTCCTCGCTGAGTGCCATTCCCTCGGGACTCGCTCCGGGCAAGGCGTCTTCCGCCAACCGCACGTCAATACGCTCGACCTCCTGGTCCGTCGCGGTGTCAATCACCGAGACGCTGTCCGCATTCGAATTGGCCACAAAAAGCCGCGTCCCCGCAGCATTCGGAGTCATCGCCGTCGGATGGCGATCTACTCCGATATAGCTACGGACAACATACTTGCCACTCAGCGAAATCACTGCCACCGAAGAATCATTCCAGCAGGAGACATACGCCCGCGCATTCTTGCCGCTGCCCAGCACTACGACACCGTACGGATAAATGTTTTCGGACGGCTTTCCAGGATGGTGCAAGTCCAATCTCTCCATCCGCCGCGTCCCTTGGAGGTTGCGCACGATGGTCACGCTGTCACCGAGATTGTTCGCTGTCACCAGCGTGCTACTGTCACGTGTTACCGCCAGCCCCGTAGGATAAAGTGCCGCTTTTCCTTTGTTGTAGTCGGCGCGCGAAACTTCGCCGGGTTTGCTGATTTCGAAAGAAGGCGCTTGCACTTTCGTATCCGGCCCGCTGGAACCAGGTTGCACCGGAGCTGCTGCCTTCGGGTCGAACCGAAAAATCCAAACCTTATTCTCGAATCCCCCGGAAACGTACATTGCAAAAGTGCCGTCGGTGCCCGCAGTGGGCGAGAAGGCCAGTCCCACGTTGGCGCTTTGCGGCGTGGGAAAATACACATTTTGGATCACCAGTGGCTCGGGGCTTGCATTCAAGTCGATCACCGCAATCGATTGCTGGGCTCTATTTGTCGCTTCGCTGAATTGGACACCGAACCCGCTGTTGACCACCAGAAGATAGCGGCCGTTGCCGCCGTGCCCGAGAGCATCGGGGCTGCGAAGCATGGCCATGGGCATGGCCCCGACCGCCGGCAAATGCGTTGCGGCATCGCGCACCAGCGTGCCGGCTGGCGTGATGGGCCGCCCTTCGCTGGCTGGCTCTTGCTGGCACCAGGCGCCTGCGCAAAAAACCAAACAAATCATAAGAACGGCACCGCTCTTGGCTCGTGATTTCATAGGCCTGCTTCCTTGATTCCAGAAAAGATTCCACGCAATATACTTCGCTGCCGGCCAAAACTGAAGTTACCCGATTGTAAAGAAATATTGTTTCACCAGCTTTACAACTCGCAGTCGCCTGACGTGAGGCTCGCATGCAACGTATTTGACGCCGAGCGCTTCTACTCCTAGGATGAAACTGGCGCGGACCTCCGTCACCGACAGGCCGCCAACAAGTCGCCCATGAAACCCGGATTGCTCTCCATCACTCTACTCCTGTTCTTGCCGCTATCCGCGGCCGCCCAGACCCCCGACGAAATTGTCAAGAAAGTGCTCGACACCCGTGGAGGAGTGCAAAAGATCAAAGCCGTTCAAGCCGAACGAATCAGTGGCCACGTCTCTTTCGCCCCGGGCATGGAGGGCGCTTTTGTAGTCGAGCTCAAGCGCCCCCTGAAAATGCGCATCGAGATTACCATCCAGGGACAAAAGATTATTCGCGTTTACGACGGCAAGTCTTCCGGCTGGATGGTCAATCCTTTCGTGGAAACTAAAGGCGTGGAGCCGCTGCCTCCCGAAGACCTCCAGAACATTTCCGATGAATCCGACTTTGACGGTCCGCTGGTGGACTACAAAGCCAAAGGCAACCAGATCGAACTGGCCGGCAAAGAAATGCTGGATGATAAGCCCGTCTATCGGCTGAAACTTACGAACAAGAACGGCGACGTCCGCTCTTACTTTTTTGATGCCTCCTTGTACCTGCTTTTGAAATGGGAAGGCGTCCGCAAAACGGGG
This sequence comes from Candidatus Acidiferrum sp., assembly GCA_036522305.1. Taxonomy (GTDB): domain Bacteria; phylum Acidobacteriota; class Terriglobia; order Acidiferrales; family UBA7541; genus Acidiferrum. Next base: position 52,588 of record DATDGB010000074.1, read on the forward strand.
GACCAGGAAATTCCCTGGGAGTCCTTCTTCTCGGACTTCCATGAGGTTCAAGGCCTGAAATACCCATTCCGCATCGACCAAGGCAGTCCGGGGAGCGAAATCAAGCAGACTCTCACCACCGAAAAAATCGAGATCGATCCGCAAATCGATGATTCGCGGTTCAGCAAACCAGCCCCACCGGATGCTCCCGCCGCGCCGGCACCAACCGCGCCTGCCACCCCTACGCCCCCGAACTAGCGCTGCTCGTTTTCTTCACGGTAAGCCCGCCGGTAGTTCTTCCGAGACGGTTGGGCCCGATGCAAGTGGTAAAGATTTGCGATGGAATAGGTGAGGCCCACAAAAACCGTAAACCGCGGCAACTGTCCATAGGCGGCGAAGTATGCTCCACCGTCCAGCACCAATCGGGACGACAGGTTGTAGGTCGCGGCGTTGAGCAGAGTCATTGTTGCCGCTGTATTTGCATTCTGCCAACTATAACCGGCAATCTCGCCCGTATACCCCCACTTCCCACGCAAAGGACGGGAATAGGACAGCGCCGTAAAATACCTGCGGTCAAATCCGCCCACCTGCGGTCTGCCTACAAACTGCACTCCTTCGTTGACGTCAAAGTGATGTTTGCCAAAATCCTTGCTGACAAGAATTTGCACCAAATGCGCCACCGCCCCTGCGCCGAGTTCGGGTCTTGCTGTTGGGAGTGTCGCCACGTAGAGAACGGCCACCGTCGGTCGAACCTTCTTCTGCGGGAATAATTTGTACTTGAAGCCCGCCCCGGAGTCTCCGAGCCCAGCGGTACCCGCATCTCGCTCGATCGGATTATTCAGAAACCATAGCTCGAGGTTTTTGACCACACCCCACTTCAAGAGCCCGTTTATGTTCTGATGCCCTTGAGCCGCCTCAAAACCGTATTCGATCTCAAACACTCCGAGTTGCACCATTTCTGCGGTCGACGCGAATGTCGGCCGGTTCGGCACAGCAGTGATCTCATCCGGGGATTGCACAGTTTGTTGGGTTTGTGGGGTACTCTGTGGCGCATCCACCGTTTGCCCGCGCGCATTCGTCCCCAGGGCGAGCAGGCCCAACGCCGCCAAAACTATCCGCGCGACAATTCGCATCCGCGATTCCTTCTGTGAGACGTGCGAACGACACTTCATTCTAACAATCACTGCGCCACGCGCTGCGCTATCCTTATTCTCATGTCTGGCGCACAGCAACAGACGAATGACCCTCTTACTCCTGGCCTCTGCGCCGATTGCCTGCATTCCCGCCGCATCGAGTCTGCCCGAGGTTCCGTCTTCATTCTCTGCAATCTCTCTCTTACAGACCCTCGCTTTACCAAGTATCCCCGGCTCCCCATCCTCTCCTGCGGCGGATACACGCCTAACTCTCCAAAACCTCCCTGAGCATGTTTACCTACATTAATACAACATGTAAAGCACGATTAACCACGAGAAGTGGTTCGCGTTTGAGGTGTGAAATTGTTCCCGGGTGAGGCGTGACCGGAACCAATCCGCTTGGAAGAGTACGGCGCAAATCGGAAATTGGCCCGCTACCGCAGATTGCGTCCGGAAAATCAGTCAGGTATTCTCGCGCTATGAACTTCGACCCCTTGATACGGCTTCGCCAAACGGTGGGCAGCACCAGCCGTGCAGCGGGGTCTTATAAACCCCGGTAAGCGCCAGATCAGCGTGCCGGGAGGGGGCAGCACCCTCACCCACCACCAAAGTCCTTGTAGCCGACGATTCTTGCCTAAGCCGTTTATCTCTGTGGTAACTCCATCGGGCGAGGTTCCTTCATGGCTTCCTGCTCGGAACTTGCTCTCTGCGCCGCCTTGGTTCTGTTCGCCTGCCCGTCGCTGGTCTTTGCCGACAAACTCCACATTTCGAGCACACCGCCTGGCCCCACCGTGGAGCTCGATGGTGTCAGCTCCGGCACAACTCCGCTTGAAAAAGAGTTTCCTGGCGGCTATTTTCACAAAACGAGAACTTCCATGGGTGCGTGGCTCGAGCATCCCGTCGTCGCGCGCGTCAGTCTCGCTGGCTACGCCACGAAAGAGCTCACCCTCACCGAAGGTCCCATGAACTGGATTTCCCTGAATGGCCGCAACCGAGGCGAATACTGGCTCTTCAAGTCCGATCATTTCGACGTCGAACTGAAAGCCATCTCCGAAACTTTTACGGGTGGCATCATCGCAAAGGTTTCTGATTCCACCGTTGCGCTGGCGCACGAGCTTTCTCTCAAAGAGCTAGTGCGCCAGTCCAAACCTGCGGTCGTCTATTTGAAAGGGCTCGGCAAGTCGGGTTCCGGATTTTTCGTCACCGGCACTGGCGTCATCGTCACCAATGCCCATCTCGCCCACGGCGAAGAAACGCTGCACACTCTTCTCTCCACCGTCCGGGAGCTGGAAGGCAAAGTCGTCTATATTGATGCGGATCTCGACATCGCGCTCGTCAAAGTTGCGCCCACCCCAGCAGAAAGTGAACTCCCGCATCTCACTCTCGCCGACGCCTCCACCGTCCACCAGGGGGAAAGTGTCATCGCCATTGGCAATCCGGGCGAGGCCATGCTCTTCAGCGTCGAGAAGGCTTCCTCTGTTTCTGCAAGTAATCCAAGTGCCGGTCAAAGTTTGGATTCCCATGCGAGTCCGAACGCGCCCCTATCCGCCGCGCCCGAGGCGGTCGGCACCGTTTCTATTACTTCCGACCCGGACGGCGCGGAGATCTTCGTCGACGACAAATTCCACGGGAACACTCCCGCCACCCTGAAACTTCCCGCCGGATCTCACGCCGTCGTCCTGAAATTTCCCGGCCACGCGGATTGGCGCCGCGCCCTCGAAATCCTCAAATCGAGCAAGACATCACTCAAAACCGTCCTCGATCCAGCCTGATGAGCTTTGACCATATCGCCGAGCACAGATGCAGCATCGCAAAAAAAACGGCAGGGCGCCGGGGTGGGACGCCCTGCCGAATTGGCTTCTCTCTCTTTTCAATTATTCAGGTTGCTTGGGACTCTGTGGATTCTGGTCGGGCGCCTGCGGGTGTGCCGCCACTGGCGTGAGGTTGGCTGCTCCCGTGCCGCCGGCGGCCAATTCCGAAGCCTTGTACTTCGGCGCGCTCACGTAACCATGCACAACGTCTTTCTCCACGCGGTTTACCACCACCTGCACCGGCTGTGAATCATTCTCCGTGTGGATCCAGATCGGTTCGTATAAGTTTACGTTTTTCTTGGACAACTTGTTATCATCCACAATCATTTCCAGATTGTAGCTCTTGTGCTTGGTGTCGGCTTTCCGCAGCGCCAGTGTCAGCGGTCCTACCCTCTGGAATTGCTTCGATTTCGTCAGGTCAAACTCAAAGTAGCTCCGCTCGCCGCGTTTCGCCAGGGCTACTAATTCTTCGTGGGTTTTGGCGATGGAACCGTTCAGCTCATCTCGAGTTGAGCTAAGGTTTCCTTCCAGGTCCGCACGGTTCTTGGCCACTTGATCTTGCGTATCTTTCAACTGCTTTTGCTGCTCGTCGATTCGCGCTTGGAGCTCTTTCAGCCGCTTGGTTTCCGCCGAGGTCCTCTTGCCGGCAGTGGCCTTCGTCCCGGTCGCAGTCGTGTGGGCGGCCGCGGTCTTCGCTTGCGCTGCCGCGGCGGCCGCCGCCGCTTGCTGTGCCTGTTGCGCCGCCGACACCTCATTCAACTTTGCCGTCAGTGTGTCGACCTGCCCCTGCATTTCCTTGATCGTTGCATTCGCCATGGTCTGCTGCGCCGTCAAATGACTCGCCAGGATTTGCTGCCGGAATCCGTAGCCAAACGCCAGTCCCGCCACCACGATTACTGCGACGAGAGCCGCCGCCATCCATCGATTCGGACCTGACGGCGCGGGATTCTTCTTATGTTCGTTCTCATTCATATCCAAATACTCTTCCATCCTGTTTCTCCTTGCCCGTGCATCCCGCCCCGGGAAAACGCTGCCAACTCAGAGTTTCACGCCATTGCCCGTAAAAAATGCTTTCGCCTGCTTTCTGCAAAGCAACCGCGTACTTCCACTCCCGTTTGATTGCAAAGCGAGGGCCGACTGGGGCACATCCTCTGAACCTATAACTCCTATGTTGTCAGTGGGCAAAACCGCACCTGCGCCATCTGTAGCCGCATTGCCCAGTACTAGTCCCGGTATTTATTCCCTGTTGCCGAGGGGTTCTTTCTCCTTCTTGAGAAGCTTCCCTCACGAGCCCTAATTCTTGCCCGCGGGGACATTTCTAAAGAGGTTTGACATAATTCTTGCCCGCGCGTTGCTCCAATCTCAACCCTGTGCTAGCATCCGCCTCGTCAGGAGACCGGACCAGGGATCGTTTGTCAGACCTTCGGCCCCGCCCCACGGGGACCCAGGTGCAGAGGCCACGTTCTCCTCCCTCAGTTTCAACTTGCCAGGCGCTGGCCCGCGCCCGAATTCTTCCGGACGGACCTCGCCTTCTGGAGGTTTGCATGAAAGGCTATCTCACCAAGGACATTCGCAACGTTGGCATTGTCGGCCACGGCGGCACCGGCAAGACGCAACTGGTGTCGTCGTTGCTCTACACAGCGGGCATGACTCCGCGTTGGGGCAAAATCACGGAGGGCAGCACCACCACCGACTGGGACGAAGAAGAAATCGCCCGGAAAATTTCCATTCAGACCGGCCTCGCCCATGCTGAATGGCCCGCCACCCCGGCTAGCCCCTCCGGATCTTCGGACAAAGTTAAAATCAATTTCATCGATCTTCCCGGTTATTCCACGTTCATCACTGAAGCGAAGGCCTCGCTCATCGCCGCCGATGCCGCTCTTATCACCGTCGACGCCCACGTCGGCTCGCAGGTCACCACTGAGAAAGTTTGGGACTATTGCACCGAGTACGACATTCCCCGCGCCTTCGTGCTTACGTGGATGGACCGCGAGCTCGCCAGCTTCGAACGCTCCATGACGTCTCTCGAACAAGTTTTCGGCCGCAACGTCGTCGCCCTCCAGTTGCCCATCGGCAGCGAAAAGGGTTTCCGCGGCGTTGTTGATCTGGTGGCCATGAAAGCGCACCTCTACCATCCCGATGGTGACGGAAAACCTTCGACCGAAGAAATCCCCGCCGCTCTTGCCGATGAAGCCAAGGAAGCCCACGAAAAACTCGTCGAAATGATCGCTGAGGGCGACGACGAAATGATGGAAGAGTTTTTCCGCGAAGGCACCATCCCCATCCACGACCTTATTCCCGCCGTCCGCAAGGCCATCGTCGCCGAAAAAATCTTCCCCGTCCTCATGACTTCCGCGCTCCACAACATCGGCACCGCCAGCCTGCTCACTTTTCTCGCTGACGTTTTCCCCCACCCCGATGAGCATGCTCAGGTCGGCTTCAAAGACGCCGGCGGAAAGGGCGACCGCCTCGAGCGCAAGTACGACGACGGCCAGCCGCTTTCTCTCTTTGTTTTCAAAACACTTTCCGATCCTTTCACCGGCCGCATCAACTATTTCAAGGTCAAGAGCGGCGTCTTGAAAAATGACGCCACGCTCATCAATTACAATCGCAACTTGCCGGAGCGCTTCCAGCACATCCAGGCAGTCCAGGGCAAACAGTTCACGGAAGTCGGCGAGCTTCACGCCGGAGATATCGGCGCCATCGCCAAACTAAAGGAAACCACCACCGGCGAAACTCTCGGCGACAAAGCTTCGCCCATCTATTATTCCCCCGCGCAACTTCCGGAACCTTCCATCACCTTCGCCATCGAACCGAAAACCCGCGCCGATGAAGACAAGATCGGTGTGTCCATCCACAAAATTCTGGAGGAAGACGCCGCGCTCCGTTTTTCACGCGATCCGCAAACCAAGGAATTCCTGCTCGCCGGTTCCGGCCAGCAGCATATCGAAGTCGTCGTCGCCAAGCTCCACAAGCGCTATCACGTCGACCTCACGCTGAAGCCTCCTAAAGTCGCATACCGCGAAACCATTCGCGGCAAAGCCGACGTCGAAGGCAAGCACAAGAAACAGTCCGGCGGCCACGGCCAGTTTGGCGTTTGCCGCATCAAGATGGAGCCCGTCGAGCGCGGCAAGGGCGTAGAGTTCGTCGACGATGTCTTCGGCGGCGCCATCCCCAAGAACTGGATACCCTCCGTCGAAAAAGGAATTCGCGACGCCGCAGCGCGCGGCTTCCTGGCCGGATTTCCCGTTGTGGATTTCCGCGCCATTCTTTACGACGGCAAGTATCACGACGTCGATTCCTCGGACATGGCGTTTAAGATTGCCGGCTCGCTGGCTTTCAAGGAAGCCATGAAGCAGGCACGCCCCGCGCTCCTCGAACCTGTCATGCACGTTGAGGTTTACGCCCCCGACCAATACTCCGGCGACCTGATGGGCGACCTCAGCGGCCGCCGCGGGCGCATCGCCGGCAGCGAAAGCCGCGGCCACAACGTCATCATCAAAGCGCAGGTCCCCTTCGCCGAAATGCTCACCTACGCCAACGACCTCATCTCAAAGACCCAAGGCCGCGCCTCGTACTCCATGGAGTTCTCGCACTATGACTACGTGCCCAACGAACTCGCCGAAAAGGTGATTGCCGCCCACAAGCTCGCCCACGGCGAACAACTCGTCGAAGAAGAAGCCTGAACCCGATGCCTGTCCTGGCGGACAGGTGCCAACAACAAACGCAACGGCAGAAGGTTAATGCACAAGTGGGCACAACCCTGTCTGCGCTTATTGATTCAGTAGCAGACCCTACAATACCCTACAAAAGGTGCGAGATTGCGGGCGGAATTGCCGCTCTCGGTCAATTTGGCTTTCACTCACATGCCCGATCAAGATCCACTCGGGTCGATTGATTGGAATGCCGCGGAGTGTCGCCAAGGCTACGAACTGCAAGCGGCCTGCAAGACGCAGCGCCGCCGGGGAGCAATGAATTGCTTATGAAATCCGCTAAGAAGTCCTCTCTCTTCGCGATCTTTTTGATGAGTTTGTTTATTCTTTCGGGCTGCAGCCACGCTTATCCGCCTGCCGGCGGAGGTGGTGGCGGCGGGCCCTTTACGATTAGCGTGACGGTCAGCGGCCTTTCGGGCAGCGGGCTCGTCCTGCTGGATAATACGACGGATAAACTTACGATTACTGCGAACGGCACCTTTCCATTCGCGGCCACCATCGCCAAAGGCGGGTCATACGCAGTAACCGTACAAACGCAACCCAGCAATCCGACCCAGACTTGCGCGTCGAGCGCGAGCAGCGGCAACAACATCAGCGCCAACGTAACCGTCACCGTCTCATGCACCACAAATCCAGTGACCGCCACCATCGGCGGCACAGTTTCCGGGCTCGTCGCTAGCTCGAGCGTAATCTTGCAGAACAACGGAGGCGACAGCCTCACGGTTACCGCGAATGGACCTTTCGTCTTCAAGACGCCTGTAACCGGGGCGGATATCTACGCCGTCACAGTTGTTACGCAACCGGTCAACCCCAACCAGATCTGCACGGTGACGAATGGAAGCGGGACGGCCACCGCAAACGTCACGAACGTTGCGGTGAACTGCGTACTGAGTTTCTCCATCGGTGGCACTGTTACCGGAGTTGTCGGCACGGGCCTAATTCTCCAAAACAGCAGCAATTCCGAACAGCTCCCGATTAGCCCCGCGAATGGGAATCAGGCCTTCACGTTCAAAAAGTTCGTTCCCACTGGCACCGCCTACAATGTAACCGTCTTCGCGCAGCCCACCGCGCCGACACAGAATTGCACTGTCAGCCCTGGCACAGGCAGCGGCACTGCTACTGCCAACGTCACCAACGTTGCGATTGTCTGCCCTGCGGTAACGTATAGCGTCGGTGGAACAGTCGTTGGCCTTGCCGGGATCCTCCCCAACAATGGCGTGCTTACCGACGGCAGCTTCCTCTTGCAGAATAACTTGGGCAACACCCTAAATATTACGGAAAACGGACCTTTCACGTTTGCCACGCAGGAAGCTCTCAACAACCAATACCAGATCTCGGTGTTTCACGCGACCAGCACCCAAACCCAGGGGTGCACGTTGTGGAACTATAAGGGCGTGGTAACCGCGAACGTCACCACCGCGGTAGTCGACTGTGCGCATAATGACTGGACATGGATCGACGGCACAAAAACGGCCGGACCGATTGGCGCGCCGCAGTACGGCTCGTTCCCGGCAAGTGCACCTACGCCGCCTGGGACGTTTCCGAACCCTTTCACCAACACCCCTGGAGCGCGATACGGCGCGGCTGGGTGGACGGACAAAGGTGGTAACCTCTGGCTGTTCGGTGGAGACGGCTGGGAATTGGCCGGCGGCAGCCCGCAAGACACGCTGAATGCGCCCATGAACGACCTTTGGGTATGCGTCAACCTCGGCGATTACTGTCAATGGCAGTTGCAGGGCGGCTATGACCCGACGGTGGTCAATACTGTTCCTCCTACCACAGTTGGCAAGCAGATCATAGCCAGCGCGCAGCACGAGGGACAAGGCGGCATCTATGCTCTTCCTGGGAATGGTACTGTTGGAATTCCGGCAGCAAGACTGGGAACAGCCACATGGACCGACACGGCCGGAAATCTTTGGCTTTTCGGAGGTTCCGATGGCGCCAACTATCTAAACGATTTCTGGGAGTTCCATGCAAGCGCCTTGACCCCCGACTTCACGGCTACTGCTGGCCAGTGGACCTGGCAAAGTGGTTCTGCTACTGCCGCTGTCGACCAGAACGGCATCTACCCACCTACCGCTAATCCATACCCAGGGGCTCGAACGAACGCTGTCTCCTGGACGGACGCTTCAGGGAATTTCTGGCTCTTCGGCGGATTTGGCAAAGACGGCGCCGGAACCCTGGGATTCCTCAACGACCTATGGGAGTACTCGGGTGGCGTGTGGACTTTCGTCTCGGGTTCCAGCTTGGCCAACAAGATTGGCATCTATGGCACTCCGGGAGTAGCATCAGGCACGAACGCGCCCGGAGGACGCCAAGAGGCGGTTGGCTGGGCGGATGCCGCTGGAAATCTGTGGCTCTTCGGGGGAGAAGGCGAAGATGGATTCAATCCACCGACGGCCAACGGAATTCTGGATGATCTTTGGGTATACAACATCACTGCCAAGCAGTGGACTTTCGTAATGGGCAACACCAAGGCAAATCAGACAGGCGTTTACGAAGCTCAAACGGTGGTCGGGCCGGTGAATACCACAGGTGCAGCGAGCACGTGTGGCCTGACGGTTGGCCTCACCGTCGGCAGCAACGTCATTTGCTCTCCTGTCTCCACGACTGGCGCACTTCCCGGGTCACGTTGGGGCGCCAGTGGTTGGATCGACGCGGGGGGAAACCTCTGGCTCTATGGCGGCTGGGGTCTGGATTCAACCGGAACGAATGGCAACGGCGCCCTCAACGACCTATGGGTATACACTCCGAACTCGACCGCTGGCCAGCCCGGCACGTGGGCCTGGATCAAGGGCTCGAACACGGGTGCCGCCAACGGCGTTTATGGCGATGAGGTACGGCCATATAAAACGTACGAGATATGGACTCCGGGTGGCCGCAGCAATGCGACGCACTGGGTCGATGGCAACGACCAACTCTGGCTCTTCGGCGGTGTAGGCTACGATTCCACCAGTACAACCGGGAACGGATATCTCAACGACATGTGGAGATACTTGCCTTATAAGGATTGATTTGCGGAATCAGGGAGCGATAGGGACGAACGGCAACGGGTTGCTAAACGACCTGTGGAGATATCTGCCGTATCCTTGATTCATCAGCGAACAAACCTGTTCTTCGGAACGAACGCCGGAGGCCCTGCATGGGTCTCCGGCGTTTTCTTTACTCACACTGTTCCTCGCCCGTGCGCCAGCGTCGCTCGCAAAGTGATTGCACCTTCCCGCAATCCCCGTTACTAAAACTGTAAATTACTTTTTAAAATTTACGCCCCCCGCCCCCATAAAGTGATATGTTCAGGGTCAGTTTGTTGGTTCCGCCTTTCGCCCCCAACCACAAACCGTTCGATCACTAGATAGCGGCTTGTCTGCCCGTTCGCCTCGAAGCGCTGTCTAAACGGAGATCTTTGCATGCGCATCTTGCTGTACAACCCCGATAATGGGGTCACGCGTAATTTTATGCCTCATCTCTGGATGTTCCTGCTCCAGGCGTTGACTCCCCCCGGCCACGAAGTTGTGCTCATCGACGGCAACGCCCAGCCCATGGATGAAGCCGGAATCGCCCGCTTTGTGCGCGAGCAAAACATCGGCCTCGTCGGCATTGGCGCGATGACTCGCATGATCGCCAAAGCCTACCGCATGGCCGACGCCATTCGCGCCGTGGGTGTGCCCGTGGTGATGGGCGGACCTCACGTCACCGAAGAAGCCGACGAAGCCCTCGGCCGGAACGGGGGCCCGCGCCACGCCGACGCCGTCGCTCTCGGCGAAGCCGACCAAACCTGGCCAAGAATCGTCGCCGATGCCGAACGCGGCCACCTCAAGGATATCTACGCTCCCGTCGATGCCTTCGGCCAGGAAAGCAAACCCAGCCTAAAGGAATATCCTGCGATTCCCTGGGACAAAATCAATCTCGCTCAATTTAATCTCATTCCAAACGTGTTCAAGCGCACTCTTCAGCGTATTGGCGATGGCTGGGGCACCTTCCGCATTATTCCCATGGAGTCCGGCCGCGGCTGCCCCTACGGCTGCGAATTCTGCACCGTCACCGGCTTCTTCGGCGACTCTATCCGCTTCCGCACCAATGAAAGCGTGGTCAATGAGCTGCTCCTCCTCAAAGCTCGCGCCAAAACCGAAGGCGGCCAGATCGCCGTCTTCTTCATCGACGATAATTTCGCCATCAACATCAAGCGCACCAAATCCCTGCTCCGAGACATCATCGCCGCCGGCGCCCAGGTCCACTGGGTCGCGCAAATCAGCGCCAACCTCCTGCGCGACGAAGAACTCGTCGACCTCATCGCCGCTTCCGGCGGCAAATGGGTCTTCATCGGCATGGAGTCCATCGATCCCACAAATCTTGCCGACGTCAACAAAGGCTTCAACAAGCCCGGCGAATACGCCGCCGTTCTGCAAAGGCTCGCCGCGCGCAACGTTTACGCCATCACCTCTTTCATTTTCGGCATGGACAATGACACCGTTGGTGTCGCCGAGCGCACCTTGAAGGAAATTCGCACCTGGCCCGCAGGTCTGCCCATTTTCGGATTGCTCACTCCTTTGCCCGCCACGCCGCTCTACAAGAGGCTCGAAGCCGCCGGTCGATTGACGCGCCCGAAGCACTGGCAGGAATTTATCCCCTTCGCGATGGCTCACACCCCGCTGAAAATGACCATCGAGGAAGCTCACGACGAAGTGCGAAAAGGCTGGGCGAGTGCCTATAGCCCCGAAGCCATGGCCCAAGCCGTTGATTCCTTGCGCGACAAGCCCCTGGGCTACCGCATCAATATCTTCATCGCCCGCATGTGTTTCCGCGGAATTTATTTCCCTCAGATGGGCCCTCTGTCATGGCTGAAATTGATCTATCAAAATCGCCGCACCATCTTCAGCCTCGTCAAAGAAGGATTCGCCACTTGGCGCGGCCGGCCCAGCAGCCCCCTGCCGGTAGCCGACGAAAGCTTTCAAACCGGAGTCCGCGCCACGTAAAAACTGTGCGGGACGGCGAACCTCAAATCCTGGCAATCCAATTCCATACCTGCAGGCTTGCGCGTTTCTCCTTTCTTTTGAGTCTATCGCTCAACCGCCGACAATCTTCGGCAGGAACATCCCGGTTTGTTTTGCATGCGCTCCGAATTTCTCTCCAAACTCCTGTGTGAGAAAAGATTCTTCTCGGCGCGCTTTCCAGTAAAACGACACCCAGGCGATGGCTACTGCGAGCAATCCACGCACTTCCCCCGCGACGACAGCCGTCCCAAACAGCGCGAGCAGAATGCCCGTATAAATCGGGTGGCGAATGGCGCGGTACGGCCCTGTGCGTATCAACTCGTGGCCTTCTTTCAAGGTGACCACACCGCTCCAATTGGCCCCCAAATGCCAGCGCGCCCAGAACGCGATTGCCACGCCGGCGGCGGTCAACAGGACTCCCGTCCATTCTGTGCTGGGACTCGCGGGTACGAATCGCGCTCCCAGCCAACCGTAGTGCCCCTCCGGCCGAAGAAGCCGTGAAGCGGCCACCAAGGGAAGCACGTAGACCAAACGTTGGCCCCACGACTCGCGCCGCTTGGTTTTCTTCCGCTTGAATGCGGAGACCAGCCAGTACAATCCAAACAAAACCCACAGCGCGATGATCCATTCTCGTGGTGAAACAATATCCATGCGTCCCTCCATAACACTGTCAGCATTGTACTAATGCGGAAAATTTGTCTAGCTTCAGAGCAACACTTGCCAGCCAGCCCAAATTGTCTGTGCCCCCGCCAATTTGGAGGCTTTTTTTGTTTGCCCGCAGGGTGCACACTCGTCTCCATGAAAACCACCAAGCCCGCAAAGCTCGGCCCGCAGACAACGGCCATTCATGGCGGGGAACCCAACCGCCGCGGCGTCAACGGCCCCATCGTCACGGAGATTATCCGTTCCTCCACTTTTACATTCACTTCCACGGAGCAAATGAAGCTGTGGGCTGAAGGCAAAAACAAAGCCTACATCTACACGCGTTACGGCAATCCCACGCTCACCGTGGCGCAAAAGAAAATCGCCGCCCTCGAAGGTGCCGAAGCCGCCATTGTCACTTCTTCTGGCATGGCCGCCATTTCCTCCGCTCTGCTCGCCGCGCTCAAGGCCGGCGACGAGGTCATCACCACCGCGCAAACCTACGGCGGCACGTACCGTTTGATGCGCGATGTTTTTCCCAACATGGGCATCACCGTCCGCCAAGTCGGCACCGATCTCGCCGGCATCGAAAATCTTCTCTCGCCGCGTACCAAAGTTCTTTACATCGAAACGCCCACCAATCCCACTCTTCGCCTCGTCGATATTCACAAAGCCGTGGCCTTCGCCAAGAAACACAAGCTCGTCTCCATCATTGACAACACTTTCGCCACGCCGGTCCTGCAGAATCCCATCGCCCTCGGTTATGACATGGTCGTTCACAGCGCCACAAAAGGTCTTGCCGGCCATTCCGACATCATCGCCGGCGTCGCCGTTGGCAACGCGGAGTGGATGGAGCGCGTCCGCCAAATGATCATTTATCTCGGCGGGTCCATGGACCCAGGCGCGGCATATCTCTTGATTCGCGGCATCAAAACGCTCGGTGTGCGCGTCGAACGCCAGTGCGAAAACGCCATCGCTGTCGCAAAATTCCTTGAGAAGCATCCCAAGGTCGCGCGCGTGCACTATCCCGGCCTGAAATCACACGCCGATCACAAACTCGCCAAAAAACAAATGCGCGGATTCGGCAGCATGCTGGCGTTCGACATGAAAGGCGGATTGCCCGCGGCGCGGCGTTTCTGCGATCGCGTGAAGCTGTTCCTGCTCGCGGCCAGCCTTGGTGGAGTCGAGTCGCTGGTAATTCTTCCGATTTACAGTTCGCACTACAACATGTCGCTCGAAGAATTGCAGCACGCCGGCGTCAGCCCGGGTACGGTGCGCGTTTCTATTGGCTTGGAAGACAAAAAGGACTTAATCGAAGATTTGAAGCAAGCGCTTGCTTAGGTTCTGAACCGTTTGCTTTCGGAACTTGACTCGAACCCTACGACTTCGAAACCAGCACCGGCGAACCCCATTCATCCTGCGCGGGCAACAGCGATTTCACGATGTCTTCCAGTTCATGCGAACTGTTCACATGCTCTGGATAATTGTGAGCAGTAATGTCGAACGCCAGATGATGCTTGGCGCGGATTTCCTGCAGCTCTTCCTGCAGCCGCACCGCAATTCGTTTTGCATTGAGCACGTCGGTTCCGGGCAGCACCAGCGCAAACAAATCCGTCGAAAGGCGATAGACCGAATCCGTCGGCCGCAGTTTGCGCGAGATCGCTTTCGCCGCATCGCTCCACGCTTCCGAACTGGGCTCTGTTTTTGCCGCGGCGCTTGCCGGCTTGGCCTTCACCAGCAACAGCGAAAGTGTCTTCTTCATGGTCATGGCCCTCCGGTACTCCATCGTCAGCCGGTCCCAGAAATGATTCTGGTCCGGCATGGTCTGGAGCAAATCCACGCTAGCTTGATGCTGTAAGGTCACATTGCGGTCCAGCTCCGCCAGCACGTGCTGCTTCAACTTGCGCACCGTGCGCTGCCGGTCCAGCAAGTAGCCGACAAACAGCACCGTCAGCGCGCAAAATCCGAAGAACGCCACACGCAGTGTCCACTTGTTCCCCACCGGGTGCAGAAACACCAGCGGGTACATGAACACCGCCAGGCCGGCGGCCTGTACCACCACGTACGCAGCAGCCAAGATTGTGAGCTGCAGCTCACGCCGTTCGAGTTTGTCCAATTCCGTGCGGTTCAGCGTTCCCATATCGCTCTAAGCAGGCCTCCCACGCCTTGATCGGGGTCGACCCTCTTCCTCTTCCTCTCCCTCGGCCGATGGCCACTCGCGCGAGGCAAGCTTCGCCTCGGACTCTTCATCTATCGTCTGGCTCGGAACCGCTCCGCACAATGGGCACACAGTACTGTGTAGCCGAATTGCCACTGCCCTTCCGGCGGGGATATGCCTAAGGCCCGTTGCCATTGCCCAAGTGCCGTAGGCGCGCCACAAGTTAGCCCAGCGTGCGCGACTCAGGCGAGAGAAAGCGCGTTGGTGTAGAGTACTGCAGATGTCATCCACAGGCTCCCACGCCTCGCCACAAGACGCCGCGGAAGCAAAGACTAGTTTATTGTCTGGCCGCCGCTATCGTGTTCTCGCCATTTGCGCACACCCTGTGCAATATCATGTGCCGATTTTGCGCCGCATGGCTTCGCGCCCTGACCTCGATCTACACGTTGCCTACTGCACCCTGAGTGGCGCGGAAGTTGGGTACGATCCCGAGTTTGGCACTACGATCAAATGGGATATCCCCATGCTCGATGGGTACCAGTGGACTCACATTCCTAACAAAGGGTCGGGGCACGAATCTTTTTTTGGTCTCCGCAATCCGGGTCTCTGGAAACTTATTCGCGAGGGCAAATTCGATGCCATCGTATGTTATGTTGGGTACGTCCGGAGCACATTCTGGATTTCTTTGGTTGCTGCCAAGACCTCTGGCGTCGCTTTTCTCTTTGGGACTGATAGCACCACATTAGAATCTCGCGGGGGGCGCACCTGGAAGCGAGCCGTGAAGAGAATGTTATGGCCACTTCTCTTCCGTTGCGCAGATCAAGTCATCGTTCCATCTTCCGGCACTCGCGAGCTTATGCGCGAGCTGGGCCTTCCCGATGATCGAGTCACGTTGACTCCGTACGTTGTCGACAATGATTGGTGGTTGGCCAAATCCGCCGGTATTGATCGCGATGCTGTCCGTAGATCCTGGGGTGCCTCGCCCGGCGACGCAGTCATTCTATTTTGCGCTAAGCTCCAGCCCTGGAAACGTCCTTTTGATCTACTCCACGCGTTCATCGAGGCAAAACTCCCGAATGCAATTCTGGTATTCGCCGGCGAAGGATCTTTGCGCCCTGAGCTCGAAGCCGAAGTAGCCATTCTCGGTGTTGGCTCCCGCGTGCGTTTTCTAGGTTTCGTCAATCAGTCGCAGCTTCCCGCGGTGTACAAATCTGCTGACTTGATGGTTCTCCCATCAGAGTACGAACCATTCGGCGTCGTCGTAAACGAGGCGATGTGCTGCGATTGCGCCGTTATCACGAGCGATCAAGTTGGTGCCGCGCGCGATCTTGTTATTCCAGGCCGCACAGGCTTTGTTTATCCGCGCGGCGACATTGCTGCACTGACCAGGATTTTGAAAGAAGCGGTTTGCGATCCTTTGCGGCTTGAATCACTGCGGCAGGCTGCCTTTGTTGCGATACAATCCTGGTCCCCGGCGCAAAATATTGCCGCCACGATCGAGGCCGTGCAAATCGCGGTTGCCCGCACTCAAGGCCCGGGAAGGGACGACAAACTACTGTCTCGGGCAAGTGAGACTAGGTCTTCCCCTTCAGCACACAATCAACAATGAAATGGCAATTCCAGGATGAGCGCACCTCCGGTAGGTTTACGATAGAGAGTCATTTTCCTGAGTGGCTCGCGCCACCATTCATACTTACCGTCGGACAACTCCTCGTCCGAGTTTGTCACGACCTAGGTTTGTCGAGGAAGAATCTGGCGTGAAGCTTCTATTCTATTCTCACTACTTTGCGCCAAGCATCGGGGGAGTCGAGACCATCGTCCTCTCACTCGTCCGGGGTCTCGCAGAAGTGCGCACTCCGCACGGTCTTACTGAATTTGACCTCACTCTAGTAACTGAGACACCAGCCGAAGACTTTGATGATCGCATACTTCCATTTCGTGTTCTCCGCAAGCCCAGCATTCCTCAGTTGCTGCAGATGATCCGCTCCTCCGACATAGTTCACGTTGCTGGTCCATCCCTATCTCCCCTTTTGCTGGGATTGCTAACCCGTAAACTTGTTGTTATTGAGCATCATGGTTTTCAAACCATCTGCCCTACCGGCCAGCTTCTTATTGAGCCGAGTGGCACCCCTTGTCCCGGTCATTTCATGGCTGGACGTCACTTCGAGTGTTTACGCTGCCGCTCTGACGGCAATTGGCTGACTTCTTGGAAGCTCTGGCTCTTAACCTTTGTTCGGCGAATCCTTTGCTCGTGGGTTGCTGCAAACATCATGCCCACGGAATGGCTCGGCGGGCTAATTCACCTTCCGCACGCCGTAGCTATTCCGCACGGCATCGAAACGATTTCCCACGACTCAGAGTCCCCCCATTCTCCCGGACCTCCTCTCATCGTCTTCCAAGGGCGATTAGTAACGACCAAGGGCTTGCCTGTGCTACTAGAAGCAGCAAGCCTTCTTCGTTCGGAGAATCGTGCATTCGAACTCATGGTGATCGGCGATGGCCCAGAACGGATCGCCATTGAAGAACTGGCCAAGAAACTGCAGCTCTCTTCGTGTGTGCGCCTTGTCGGACGCATTGCCGCAGCCGATCTCGACTCCACGCTTGCGAAGGCAAGCTTAATCGTAGTGCCATCGCTCGGTGGCGAGGTTTTTGGTTTGGTCCTTGCCGAGAATATGTCGCGAGGTCTCCCAGTTGTTGCATCAAATATTGGGTGCTTCGCCGAAGTCTTGGGCGATGCTGGTCTTACGTTTCACGTGGGAGACGCAAAAGACCTTGCCCGGCAGATTGCGCGTCTTCTTGATGATCCGGCGCTTGTGTCTGCTATCGGTAGCCGCGCTCGAAGACGCATCTTCGAAAACTACCCACGGAGCCGTATGATAGAAGCGCACGCACAGCTTTACCGACGACTGCATGGTGCAAAGCAAACGTAGTGCTGGATACCATGTGCAATTGAAACACTCGCTTTTTGCTGCCGTGCTGCGAGGACTCTTTGTTATCTCAGCGAGCCAAAGGAATTGTGAGAATTATTGTGCCGAGGAGCGCGCGCAATTGGCTGCGTTCACCTCGAAAGTCAATGGAATGGCTATGGGATTCGCTTACCTTTTCGGTCGGAGCCACAAAAGAGCTGGCCCTTCTGCCCGATTGGCGCGTTATATGCCATCCCCGGGTCTATAAGGTATTCTCGTTCAGCCAGTTGAGCGATCCCGAGCAGAGCGAAGAATTCCGCAACTTTGTGAGATATTGCTGCCCTTCAATGTGCCTGTTCGACATCGGTGCCAGCTATGGCGCGTTCAGTTTGGTTGCAGCGCACTTTGGCGGCACGGCTATTGCCGTTGAGCCATCACTCATCGCTACTCGGTTCATAAGGGTGGAATGTCAACTCAACGGATTCGAGAAGAACATTCAAGTCGTGGAGGCCTGCGCCGGCGAGGTGATCGGCGAGGTTGAAATGCTGAGTTCTGGAGTCTTCTCAGATGGCTACTTTCGAATGACTTCCGGTCGATCCAGTGGAGAGCTGACGAAGACAAGGGCTGTCACGATAGACCAGTTGTCCGAACAATTCGGCCCGCCGACACATATCAAGATCGATGTGGAGGGATATGAAGCAGCAGTCCTCCGTGGCGCAAAAAGAACGATGACAACTCTCTTCCCGTTATTGTTTCTTGAACTCCATAACGAGATGATACGCGCGGACGGCGGTGATCCAGCCCGCGTACTGGACGATTTGGCGGAAATGAAATACGAAGAATTGTCGATCAATGGTGTCAATGCGGATCGTGATCGCATACTAAGAATGCCCATTTGTCGCCTGGTTGCCAGGCAGTCGGGCACCTCTTAAGAATTTGGATTTCAGGGTCGGAGAATTGACTGCGAGTTACGGGAAGAAGTGAGACGACTCAGGCAGGGATAGCGGCAATAGGGGAGCAAGGCCCGAGAACGCGCGTTCGGCATTTTCGGATGCGTACGGATGTTAGAAAAGCATGCACAGGTTTATCGGCGGGCCGCGTCAAAGCGCCGAGTCTCAACTCTGCCTCGAAGCGAATGAGTTTTCCAAGAATTCGCGCGTTTCGGCAGCATTGCGATCCCAACTGACTGAAGTTTTTACGTACTGGGCTGCGGCGGCGCCGATCTTCTCCGCCGCCGGTCTGTCGCCGGCAAGTCGGAGAATGATCTCGGCAAGTTCGACATGGTCCATGGGGTCTCGCAAGAGATATCCTGTTGTTCCCTCAACGATATTTTCGCTCGCCCCTGCTTGGACACTCGCGATCACGGGCAAGCCGCAAGCCATGGCTTCCAGTATGGGAAGGCCGAAAGCGTCTTCGAGAGACGGCGCAACGTAGGCGTCGGCGGCGGCGTAGAACGAAAGCACATTGGCAGAAGGCGACAGAAAACGCACTCGGTCATCCAGCCGCAATTGCCGGAGGGCAGGTCGGTAAAGTCCCGGATCATCCTTTCCGACCACCAACAGCTGAATCGGAATCTCGATGATCGCCAAAGCTCGGAGAAGTTGGTCGAGTCCCTTTTTCTTCCAGTCATTGCCAATTAGCAAAACCACAAAGTCACTGTCGTCTAGCTTTAGGCTTTGGCGCGAAACTGACCTGCGGGAAAGGCGAGCCTCGGAGTTAAAAATCACGGTGTCGACGGCGTTGGGAATAACCACCGAATCGGTTCGTCCAAAGTGTTTTTCGAGTTGAGCGGATACAAGCTTTGACACGGCCGCCAAATGGACTTTAGGGTCTGTGTAGATGCAACGTTCCAAAGCCATAATCAGTTTATAGTACAGTTTCCGGTGAAGTGTAACAGGCCACTTGCTGACCGGTACTTTGAGGAGTTTGAGTTCGCCGCGGACTCGTGCATAGAACTCGTGGAAAACGATGTGGACGGTAATGGCATCGGCATCCAGGCAGTTGATTCCGGGTGAGTAGACCAGCAAGGAGCGCTCTTCATGTCGCTTTAGCGCCCTCTTCCTTGCGGATCGATTCGCAAAAAACCACCACAAGAATTTGAGAAGATGGGGGCTGCGAATGTCAGAAACTTTGTGCCAGCAGATGAACCCGGTCGCTGAACTTTTGGGAGCTTCTGTGAGAAGACCGTCGATGTTCTCGACGTGTTGGGAGAACAGATGGATCCCCCAGCCGAACTTCGACGACAGTCTTTCGATCTGTTCGATGATGCAACGCTCAGTACCATGGCGGCGATCCAGAAATGGCGACACGACAACAATCTGCAAGCAGGCCTCCGTCTGCTCATCGGTTTCGCGCGGTTGTTTGCGCAAGAGGAAGATCTCTTGGAAATTCTGAAACTCGGAACAGAATACCAAGCATCAGCCAAAAATAGGCGTTCATGACGAAGTCTTGGTAAGCAACGAAACCGTAGAAGCTGATTGGGAAGAGCAGCAAGAAGGTGTACCAGAAAATCGCAAAGCCGATTGGAAACCAAACCGTGCCCTTCAGATTCTTGGCGGCTTGCCACGC
>DATDGB010000075.1:0-37605 GCA_036522305.1 Candidatus Acidiferrum sp.
CTGTGGCAGCGCGTATTGCGCTCGGTAACAGGTTGCGGTAGTTTTGGGAGCCATGAAAGCTGCGCTGGGCCTCTCTTTCCTAGTTTACCTATACGCTGGATGGGGTGCGCCAAGATTGGCTGCTGCGCCTCAAACCGAAAAAGTGACGCCGCATGAAACCCGCATACCAGTTGGAGGCGCCGAGTTATACGGGCGGGAAGTCGGACATGGCCGGGCAATGATCGTACTCCATGGCGGACCCGATTTCGACCATAGCTATCTCCTTCCTGAACTCGATCTCCTCTCCGATTCATACCGGCTCATCTACTACGACCAGAGGGGCCGTGGACGATCAGCCGAAGGTGTACAGCCGGAAGATGTCTCGCTGGCCTCCGACATCGCGGACATAGAGAAGGTAAGACAGTATTTCAAGCTCGATTCAGTTGTACTGCTGGGACATTCGTGGGGCACGGTACTTGCCCTTGAATACGCGCTACGGTATCCGCAACGTGTGTCTCGCATGATTCTAATGAACCCTGCGCCAGCCTCAGCTGACGACTACAAGGAACTTAGGAGGGAGTGGCTCGACAAGCGGCCAGAGGACACGGAGCGGCGGAAAGCGATAACAGCGTCCGCCGCTTACAAAGATGGCGATCCCGACGCAGTGGCCGCTTACTATCGGATCCATTTCAAGCCGGCACTGGCGCGATCAGAGGATTACGAAAAGATTGTTGCCAGAATGAGGGCGAGTTTTACCAAGGAAGGCGTCCTGAAGGCAAGAGCGATCGAAGATCGACTTATGGTTGATACGTGGTCTTCCCCTGAATATAACCTGCTTCCCAAACTCAATAACGTCAAGATTCCAACGCTAGTGATATATGCCGACCACGATTTCATCCCTGCTGGTACGGCTCAGCACATCACACAGGCGCTTCCGAAAGCCCGCATGGTCACGTTGAAAGACTGCGGCCACTTTTCCTATATGGAGTGCCCGGCTGCCGTTCGCGAAGAGTTCGCCACTTTCTTTCGGAAATGACGTACGCTGTCTCGGTTCGGACCGAAGCCCACTGCCACGTGAACCAGCTTGTTTTAGATTAAGTGGACGGTTTACGGGCAACCCTTCCCTAACCTCTGATAAGGGAAGGATTGCCGACCATCTTCTCGTAATCGATGCGGGCGAGTTGTGGTACCCTCCGCAGAACACATGCGAGTCAGAAGTGTCACTCAGAATAAGGAGGAGACCAGCATGATCCCGAAAACAACTTCGATCACGGACGTCGCGGAAGCTTTCTTCGACGCATGCGAGACAGGCAAGGGATGGGAAGTCTGCCGCGCGTATTGCACGTCGAACGCGACGTTCTCGGCACAGGCCGAACCATTACTGGACGTAAAAACGCTCGCGCAGTACACAGACTGGATGAAAGGCATGTTAACCATCCTGCCGGACGCCCAATACGAAGTGAAATCATTCGCGACGGACACCTCTCGGAACAATGTCGCCGCCTACGGAATTTTCCGTGGAACGCACATCGGAGAAGGTGGGCCGGTTCCTCCCACGGGTCGAAAGATCAGCACGGATTACGTTTACATAATGCAGTTCGACGGCGGCAGGATCGCCCACATGACCAAAGTATGGAACGCAGGTCTGGCGCTCAAGGACCTCGGTTGGGCATAGTTCTGAAACTGCTGGGGTGACGGCCGCGGATTTGGTCATCGTTCAGCCCTGAGCGGATTACGGGCAACCCTGCCGTAATCGGATAAAGGGAGGGTTGGCGACGATCCTTTCCTGTGCGCGTGCCCCCGCCCCGCGTTGCCCTATACAGGGTACGCTTAAGGAGAGTCATTCCCGGTAGCCTGGGCAAGCCCAACCTAGGTCTTCAACACCTGGCCGAGAATGCGGAGCGCGTTGCCTCCGACAACCTTGGCTAGATCAGCTTCGGAGAGACCCTTGGACCGTAATCCTGTCACCCAGTCCGGCAGTTGCCGGTAACTAGAAAACACGGGTTCGAAATTTCCGTCCATATCGGTCCCGAGACCGACGTGATCTACACCCACGGCATCTATGAGGCGCATCGTCTGATCCACGAAATCAGCGAATGTCCGGTTGGCAAACCCAGAGGGCCAAGCGCCGATCAAACCGCCAGTAGAGGAGACCAGCCGCGCATGCTCGGCCGTAATGAGGCGAGGATGTGGAGAGGTATTGCTTTGCAGATGCGAGTGCGACAGCATTATCGGGGCGGTAGTGCTGTCAACCGTGCCTTTGACCGTAGCGAACGACGCGTGCGCAACGTCCACAACCATCCCAAGGCGATTCAGTTGTCGCACCACATCGCGGCCGAAGGCGGACAGCCCGTTGTAAACGGGGGGTAGAGTCTGCACATCGCCCAGGGTGTTTTGGGCATAATGCACCAGCTGAAGGCTTCGTACGCCGCGCGCGTAGAGATCATCGAGACGGTCGAGTCTTCCCTCGAGTCCATGCCCTCCTTCACAGGAGAGGAACGCTGCGATCTGACCACGCTTGCGCAGTTGCTGTATATGGACAGTGCTGGTGGCAAGACCGATGTTTTCGCGTTTCGCCAGTTCATCGAAGGTATTCAACTGCTTCTCACTATCGGCCCAAGCTTCGCCTTCTGACAGCTTCCGATTGGATACAACTACTCCTTTGGCATCACGACTCAGAAGATTGGCGTCCCCGACAATACTGAAGAATGCCGCTGTCAGACCGCCAGCGCGCATCTCGGATGTGGTTTTTGTGAAGGCCTGATCGCCGGGGTAGTCCGGCATGCCACGACGATGGAACGCCCCGGGATGGCAATGCAGGTCGAAGGCCGGATGCTGGCTTAGAAAGGACGCCGCTTCAGTCGGCTGTCTGAGAAGTGACGCGACCAGTGCTGGGAATATACCCAGACGCCGCAAGGCTTGTCGACGGTTCATGCTGGGCCCCTCGCCTCCGTTTGTTGGAATCGGCTCGGATCAATCGGCCAAGTCGCATCAATATACCAGTTCCGGACGAGTCACGAGCTAACAGGAAGTAACCGAATTGCTGTCGAGTTCTAGGACTCCACTTTTCCGCCGCCACATAGTCATGCGGCCAGTGAGAAGCTAAATTCCGTGGTACGCGTGGTGCAAACCGGGCCCCCGGCACCATTCTGTCGCTTTCTTCGCGATTCTTGCATCGAACCCTCAGCGGGCATCGCCTCGAACCTGCCGACGCTACTCGCAGAAGGAGACTTCCATGGCACACGAAAGCAAAGATCGACCTGTACTGGGTCACATTGATGGACTGGTGAAGGAAGAGGAGCGCCTCTACGCGCAACCTCAACTCTCCGATGATGACCGTGACCGCTTAACGCAAATAAAGGTCGAACTGGACCAGTGTTGGGATTTGTTGCGCCAGCGCCGAGCCTTGCGCGAGTTTGGGCGTGATCCGGATGAGGCAAAGCTTCGCCCGGCGAAGATTGTTGAAAACTACGAGCAGTAGCCCTGGCCAGTTCCCTGCTCAGTGAACAGAAGTAGCAGGGGGCAGGGCGAAGGCGTAGAGGATGTCTTGGACGGCGAAGAGGAGGTATTGGCGGCCGTCGAGTTGGTAGGTCATGGGGGAGGCGTCCAGCTTTCCGCCGGCGTTGAGGTGCCAGAGGGTTTTGCCGGTGGCGGGATCGAGAGCCAGGAGATTGCCGGAATTATCGGCGCTGAAGAGGAGATGACCGGCGGTGGTGAGAATGCCGGAGATGCTTTCGCCGTTTCCGAGTTCGTGATTCCAGACCACTTTGCCGGTGCGATAGTCGAGGGCGCGCAGAGTGGAATTGGCCCAGAGGTTGATGTCGCGGCCGGCCCAGCCTTCGGCCTTGCCACTCGTGGTGAGGTAAAAAATGCTGAAGATGCGGCGGGCGGTGACGTAGAAGAGGCCGGTTTGAGGATCGAAGCTGGGTGCCATCCAATTGCTGGCGCCGTCGGAGCCGGGCTCGACGAGTGAGCCGTCGGGGCTGGGAGCGGATTCGGGCTTGGCGATGGGGCGGCCGCGGGAGTCGACTCCCTTTGCCCACGTTTGGTCGATGAAGGGAGCGGTGACCAAATGCTGGCCATTGGTGCGATCGAGGAGAAAGTAAAAACCGTTGCGGCTGGCTTGCGCAAGAAGCTTGCGCGGCTTGCCATTGAAGTCGGCGTCGAACAGCACCGGGGTCTCGACGGCGTCCCAGTCGTGGACGTCGTGCGGTGAGGGCTGGAAATACCATGCGAGCTTTCCAGTGTCGGGACTGAGGGCGACAATCGAGCAGGTGTAGAGATTGTCGCCGGGGCGAGCGTCGCCGGCGAGGACAGGATTGGGATTGCCGGTGCCCCAATAGAGAAGATTGAGATCCGGGTCGTAGGTACCGGTCATCCAAGTCATGCCGCCGCCGTGGAGGAGAGCGTCGGCGTCGTTGGGCCAGGTTTCGGAGCCGGGCTGACCAGGGTCGGGTTCCGTATACCAGCGCCATCGGATTTGTCCGGTTTCCGGATCGAGAGATTCGAGGAAACCGCGAATGTCGGTGACGTCACCGGAGACGCCGACGATGACGTGGTCGCGGACGATGAGCGGGGCCATGGTGGCAAAGTAGCCGAGTTTGGGATCGGCGAGCTCGACAATCCAGCGAACGGTGCCATCCTTGGCGTCGAGACAGACGATGTGCGAGTCGGGCGTGGTGAAGTAGAGCCAGTTTTTGTACATGGCCAAGCCGCGATTGCCGATGTGGTCGCCTTCAGATTCGCGATGGTAATGCCAGATCTCGCGGCCATAGCGGGCATCGACGGCCCAGACATTGTCGGGGACTGTGAAATAGAGAACGCCGTTCACTTCAAGGGGAGTCGCTTTGATCGTGGAGGCGCGGGGATGGAAGACCCAGGCGAGAGTCAGGGAGTTTACGTT
The DNA here is from genome assembly GCA_036522305.1 of Candidatus Acidiferrum sp. Lineage (GTDB taxonomy): Bacteria > Acidobacteriota > Terriglobia > Acidiferrales > UBA7541 > Acidiferrum. The sequence goes on from DATDGB010000075.1 coordinate 4,883, forward strand.
TGTGGCGTTGATCTGGTCGAGGGGGCTGAAGCGCTTTCCGGAGTAGTCGCCGTTGTAGGTGGGCCAGGTGTCGGTCGCGGGCTTGGAGAGAGCGGCCGGATCGAGTTCTTGCGCTGCGATGCGTGGAGCGTATGCGCCAATGGCGAGGAGCAGAAGAATGACGAGGGGGAGAGGATGAAGAGAAACAAAACCATTAACCCCCTGAGGGTATTTATCGCAACCGCGCCTGCTTTTGATTTTTCCACGCAGCTTGGAGAGCATTAAAGTTCCCACCTTCTGATTTTGCGGCGATTCCGTTTTCTATTTCAGAGTCTCAAGATAGGCAAAGAGGTTGTGAACATCGGCCTGCGTGAGTTTGTCGAGCAGATCGCGATGGGCGGCCAAGGGATCCTGCAATTCGACTTTCACTCGATCACGCGAGAAGGAACGATACCAACCGGAGGCATCGCGCAGGGCAATCACAAAATCGTCGGCGTGCGCCAGTGGGCCCTTCACCTGCTCGCCTGAAGGAAGTGTCACGACCAAGATAGTGAGCTTGCCGCCGGGATAGAGCATGCGGGATTGGAGTTCAACGGGAGAGTACTTGGTTCCGATTGCGGCGAAGTCGCCCGCGGGTGAATGACAACTCTTGCAGCCACCCGCGTCGTTGAAATAGATCTTCCCAGTGTCCGCATTGCCGGTGAGCAGCTTCTCGAGAGGATATTTGCTCGGGACACCGGCCGAACTCAGTGCTTCGGCGGCGCGCGCATGAAGATAAGCAGCGATGTCGAGCACCTGCTGATCGGTTAGGGCCATCGCGGGCATGCCTTTATCGGGCCGGCCGAGGCGAATGACTTCGCCGACCTTGTCGCCCTTCACATCATGGGCCACCAGCGGCGAACGGACCAGGTCGGGCGCACGAGCACCGGTAGCATCGGGGCCGTGGCAAAATCCGCAGGATTGCTGAAAGGTTTTGTGTCCACGCTCGACGGCCGGGTCTGGAGTCTCAGACTGGAGCCAGGCTCGGGAATTTCCCACACCAAGCAGAAACAGGAAGGTGATGCAAAGAAGAGCAGTTTTTGCGAGTTGGCGCTGCGATACGAGACGGTTCTGGCGAGTCTTCACTCCGCATGCCTCCGTGAATTTCGAGCGCCGCGCTTAGTGTTGGTACAACGGCCCCAGATGAAAAGGCGATTGAGACGGGGAGATTCTAGCATCCCGAGCCGGGCAGGGCCATTCCTCAACTTCCATTGAGGAATCGAGTCTACTGCACAAGCATTGGGCATGGGTTGTCAGGTTGCAAAACAGCAAGAGAGTTCGAGCTGCAGGGAGAGCCGATTTCGAATAGAATCTCGACCAGAAGAGAATCGCCCTTCAACCGAGAACGGTTGGAGAACGCGACCAGAAAACGAATCATGCTCGTCCGATAGATTCGGAGATAATACCGACAAAGCCGACTGACAGAGACCAGGATCCGAAGATCGGATTGCACGCATGCTCGTCCTGCATCGATCAAGCTGCACGAGGAAAATCCGCGCCGCGGACGCAATGACGCTGTTTCTTTGTGCCGCCGGAATGACGGGGTTCACCGGCTGCCACTCCAAACCGGGCGATGCCGCCACTCAACCGGTGACGATCACTTTTATCGGCCGGGGGCCCGCCACGCTATCGGAATTGACGGCGGATCGATCCGTGCTTTCGCAATTCACGCAGAAAACAGGAATCCAGGTGAAGCTTATTGTGGGACCGGAGTCAATGACGGACCGGCTCCAATTGTATCTGGATGCCTTGGAAAGGAAATCCAGCACCCCTGACGTGCTTTACACAGACGTGATTTGGCCGGGCGTACTGGCGGAGTACACCGTCGATCTGAAACCCTATACGGCCGATGGGGTGAAGCTCGTCATGCCCGCGGCGCTGCAGAACGATACCGTGGATGGACGGCTGGTAGCCATGCCGTTCAGCATCGAGGTGGGCCTGCTCTACTACCGCACTGATCTGCTAGCGAAATATGGATTCAAGAAGCCACCAGAAACCTGGGACGAATTGGCGCAGATGGCTCGCCGCATTCAAGTTGGGGAGCGCGCCGAAGGCCGGAAGGATTTTTGGGGATACGTGTGGCAGGGAGCGCAGTATGAAGGACTGACTTGCAATGGGCTGGAATGGCAGGCGTCGTCAGGAGGGGGAAAGATCATTGAAGACAACGGGACGATAACGGTCAACAATCCTCGGACGGTGAAGGCCCTGAAAAGGGCGAAGAGTTGGGTAGGTTCGATTTCGCCTCCCAGTGTACTGGCTTTCAAGGAGGCGGACGCCGAGAACATTTGGAACTCCGGAAATGCAGCGTTCCAGAGAGGCTGGGTGTGGAGAGGAAATCCAACACAAAAACTGGCGGATGCAGCCAATGCCGGGAACTTCGGCGTTACCTTACCGCCGAGTGGAGGAACTGGGCACGTGTCCGTGCTGGGAGGCCAGTCAGTGGCGGTGTCCAAGTTTTCAGCACACCCGCGAGAAGCCGCCGAGTTGGTGCGGTATCTGACGAGCCGAAATGTCCAGATGTGGCATTGGAAGAGGGGCTCGATGCTGCCGGCGTTGACTGAATTTTATGAGGATCCACAATATATCGCCTCGCGGCCTGGATTGGAGCGGATGAAAGACATCATCACAGGCGGGGCCACTACCCGGCCGTCCACGATCACTGGCCGGCACTACGCGGAGGTTTCGCGGGCTTACTATTCCGCGGTGCACTCGGTATTAACGGGAGAAGTGACCGCTGAAAAAGCGATGGCCGATCTAGAAGTGGAATTGGTGAAGATCACCGGGTTCAAGACGGGAAAGCCAGCGCAGAAGACAAAGCCTCCTGGCCGAACCAATTGAAGAAAGGCGGGCACCGGCTGTCGCCCGGCGAAAAGGAATTGATGGCGGACGCACCGACAAGACGGTCCAGTATCAGCACGTTGCTCGTAGGGAGCTTCGTATCGGTCGGTTTGCTGATGATCCTGGGCTGGGTGATTGCGCTGCTGCAATTGAACTTCATGCGCACGCGCGCGGAATACTTGTTCCAGGCGGATCAGCCGGCGCGGGCCGTGCTGCGCGTCCGCAGTGATTTCTTGAGCTTTCAGCGCGCGTTGCGGGAGTTAGCCAGCAAGCGGGACGCCGCGCAGTTCGCTTCGGAGAGCAACAACCTGCTGTTCGCCTTCGATTCGGATGTGGGGCATGCCAATCAGGCGCTGGCTTCTTTGCCGCGCAGCTCGCAGCGGGACTCGGAACTCAGCAGCCTGGAAACGGTGCGGGCATTGTTTGCCGAACAGATCGAGACCTTGACGGCACTGGCACAGTCGGGCGACTGGCTCGGGCTGAGTTTGCGGATTGAAAACCGCATGCCGGTGATCAACGACCTTTCGGAAAGCGTGGTTCGAGATATCGATGCTCTGGTCGACATCGAGAAGAAAAGCGGATTGGAAGATATTCGCCGCGCTCAAAAGCGCGCGGCCTGGACGCTGGCGGTGACCGGCTTACTGGCTCTGATCACGGCTGGCGTTCTAGGAGTGAAGGTGACCCGAAGCATTGCCGGACGGCTGGAGAAGGTGGACGCCGCAGCGCGCTCGCTGGCACGCGGGCAATTCCAGCAGCAACTGAACGTGGGCGGAAACGATGAGATTGCGCGACTCAGCCAGGTATTCAACGAAATGTCGGCCCGGTTGCGCGGCTTATACGAAACCTTGCAACAGAGCGAGGCGCATTTTCGCTCGATCATCGAACATGCCTCCGACTTTATTTTGATCCTCGACGCGGAGGGCCTGGTGCGCTATGCCAGTCCGTCCAGCGACCGGGCTCTTGGGCAAAACAAGTCGCTTGTTGGCCGAAGTATTTTCGAGCTGGTGGCCTCGGCCGACGAATCGGCAATGAGGAGCTTTCTGGAACGCGCGAAGGAGACGGCCGAATCGCAATCTTCGATCGAATTGCGGACTTCCATTGGCGAAGGCCCCTCGCGGGTGCTCCAAGTTTCCGCCACGAACCTGCTTCAGGATCCCTCGGTGGCAGGAATTGTGATGAATGCGCGCGAAATTACCGAAGTAAAGCGACTGGAAGAGCAATTGCGGCAGGCGCAGAGGATGGAGGCGATCGGCACGCTTTCCGGAGGGGTCGCGCACGATTTCAATAACTTGCTGACGGTTATTCGCGGCTACACCAATCAACTGCTGGAATCTTCACACAATCCGCCCGAATCACGGATGCAGATCAAGCGCATTGATGAAGCAGCGGAGCGAGCCAGTGCGCTAACGCGGCAATTGCTGGCATTCAGCCGGCGGCAAGTGCTGCAGCCAAAGGTGTTCGACGTCAACGCGCTGGTGGCCAATCTGGACCAAATGTTGCGACGTTTGATTGGCGAACACATCGAGATGAGGACCGTCGCTGCACTACAGCCTTGCCTGGTGAAAGCGGATGTCGGGCAGATCGAGCAAGTGATCATGAATATTACGATTAACGCGCGCGATGCCATGCCGAAAGGCGGGAGACTGACGCTCGAAACCGGGCATGTGGAATTAGATCAGGCCTTTTCGGCGGAAGTGGCGGGTGCTTCGCCGGGGCCGTACGTGATGCTGGCGGTCAGCGATACCGGCGAAGGAATGGATGCCGACACCAAGGCGCACATTTTCGAGCCGTTTTTCACCACGAAAGGTTTGGGCAAAGGGACCGGACTCGGACTCTCGACGGTTTACGGCATCGTCAAGCAGAGCGGGGGCTACATTTCGGTTTACAGCGAGCCTGGCCGCGGCAGCACGTTCAAAGTGTATTTGCCGCGCGTGCAAGATGCTGTCAGAGCGCAAAGGAAAGTGGAAGCAAGAGGGGTGGAAACGCAGGGCCGAGAAACGATCCTTGTGGTCGAGGATGAGCCGATGATTCGAGAACTCGTTGAGACGATGCTACAGAGCAGAGGGTATTCGGTGTTGATGGTGGACGACCCGTTGCGAGCCGTGGCGTTCTCTGCGCAATACTCCGGTCCCATACACCTGCTGCTCACCGATGTTATCATGCCGGGAATCAGCGGCCGGGAAATCGCCAACCAAATTTCGGCGCAGCGTCCGGAGATGAAAGTCATTTTCGTGTCCGGCTATACGCCGAATGCCATCGTGCATCACGGTATCCTGGATGAGGATTTGAATTTCCTGCAAAAACCGTTTACGGCGGGCACTCTCACGCATAAAATACGCGAAGTACTGGATGATGGACAGTGAACCGGCGCGCGATTCGTCGAGCGACGAAGGTAGAGCACGGATAGCGGATGTGGGATTATTGCGATTCCACTCGTCTTAGATTTACTTCCGGGTGCGCGTCATTTCCGCCGCGTCCTCGCCGGTGATCAGGCGAGCGCCGCGGCTGAAGGTGAGAAATTCGAATCCCCACTGGATGAAAACAAGGACGCGGCTTTGAAACTCCACGATATAAATCAGGTGGATGAACAGCCACATCAGCCAGGCCAGCAGGCCGGAAACGTGGAGGCCAAAAACATTGGCCACCGCGGCAGCGCGGCCGATCACGGCCATTTCGCCCTTGTTTAGATAATGGAAGGGCGGAGGAGCCTTCTTCCCTTCCAGGCGGGCGCGGATGACTTTTGCGGCATAGGCGCCGCCCTGGATGGCGACTTGCGCGACGCCCGGGAGCGGCTTGCCTTGTTCATCGGTCGCGTGCGCCAAATCGCCAAGGATGAAAATGTCCGGATAGTTCGGAACAGTGAGGTCGCTATTCACTTTGATGCGGCCGCCGCGATCCGTTTCCGCGTTAGTGCGTTCTGCCAACTTGGCGCCGAGAGGCGTCGATGTGACGCCGCCGGCCCACAGAACGGTTTTCGCAGCGAGGCGTTCGGTATTCTCTCCGCGCTTATAAGTGACGCCGTCCGCATCGATACATGTCACCATCACGTTTTTTGTGACTTCGACGCCAAGTTGCGTGACCAATTTCTCGGCTTTGACAGATAGTTCTTCCGGGAAAGCGCTCAAGACGCGCGGGCCGCCTTCCATCAAAATAATCCGCGCTTCCTGCGGATTGATTGCTCGAAAATCGTGGCGCAGGGTTTCGCTGGCGATTTCCGCGAGCGCGCCCGCGAGTTCCATCCCGGTAGCGCCGGCGCCGACAATCACAAAGGTGAGCCAGGCGCGTGCTTCTTCCGGCGTGGTGGCGCGTTCGGCGCGCTCGAAGGCAATGAGGATTTTGTGGCGGATAGCCGTGGCTTCTTCCACAGATTTCAGGCTGGGCGCCCACTCGCGCCAGGAATCGTTTCCGTAATAGGAGGTTTGTGAACCGGTGGCGACGATCAAGGAATCGTATCCGAAGGTGGCGCCGTCGCGCAGCGTCACGCGCTTGCCTGCTGGATCGACGTCCGCGGCTTCGCCCAGCAGAACCTGGACATTCTTTTGCTTGCTCAGAACGCCGCGCAAGGGAGCGGCAATTTCTCCCGGCGAGAGCGAGCCAGTGGCTACCTGATAGAGGAGCGGCTGAAAAAGGTGAAAATTCCGGCGGTCAATCAAGGTGATTTGGACGTCGGCGCGCTTCAGCTTCTGCGCTGCAACCAATCCTCCAAATCCTCCGCCGAGAATGACGACTCGGTGTTTCTCGCTCATGCGCGCTGCCCTCCCAGACGCAACTCTGCCGGAACAAGTATCATCTCATTGGATGTGGCTTTTTCATTTTTGATGCAGAGTTGAGGGCCGCCTGATGCAGGTTCATGATGCCGACGCCCGATTTCAGCTTCAGAAAAACACCCTGCGCTTTCTCTGCTCCGTGCTGATCAAGAGCGGGACGCGCTCGGAGATCTGCAAACTGCTTGACCCGAGTGTGTTTGATGATCCCCTGCACCGGGTGGTTTTCGAGGAAATTCGTGAAATGGGAGCGGTGGACTCCCGCCGCTTGCGCGAGCTTCTGCCGGCGCGTGTGACCAACTGCGGCTTCCCGGACTTCGACCTGAAGCAACTGCTTGCACCCTACGAAGTGAGTGAAAAAGAGATCGATCATTTATTTGAGAGTGCGCTGCAACTGCTCGATTTCAGCAACCCGGACGAAGAGCGCCGCGCTCATTAGGTTTCGGACGAATCCTCGCTTACGCGTGAGGCCGCACTCTTTGACGTTTTAGCCCGGACAGAGTAGAGGATTTACAAATTCAAGTGGCCGTATTTTGCCATGGTTGCGATGTCGCGGGCGGGAACGCGATTCCCTTTCGCGTCGTTGCTCCAGACTCCGGCAATCTGGAAACCGCACGCCGGGCAGGCGCCGGCTTTCAGGCGATTCTCGAGGACATCGTGCCAGGAACGGCGGACGAGGAATTCCGCGCACTTCGGGCAGTAGGTGTTCGCGCCGTCGCTGTGAATATTTCCTTCGTAAACGTAGCGCAGGCCGGCGTCGAGGGCGATCTGACGGGCGTGGTCCAGCGTCTTCGCGGGCGTGCGCGGCTTGTCTTGCAGCTTGAAGTCCGGGTGGAACGCGGTGAAATGTAGCGGAACGTCCGGCCCGAGATGCGTCAGAATCCATTCGGCGAGCTTGCGCGTTTCCACCGGATCGTCGTTCAACGTCGGAATCATCAAGTTGGTGATCTCGAACCATACAGGCGTTTCGTTTTTCAGCCACTTCAACATATCCAGCACCGGTTGGAGATGCGTCAGGGTGATCTTGCCGTAGAAATTCTCGGTGAAGGCTTTGAGGTCTACGTTGGCCGCGTCGATGTGATCGTAGATGTCGTGGAAAGCGTCGTAGGTGATGTAGCCGTTAGTCACCATCACGGTCTTCAGGCCGTGTTTCCGTGCCTCTTTGCAGATGTCAATGACGTATTCGCCCCAGATGGTCGGCTCGTTGTAAGTAAAGGCGATGGATTCGCAACCATATTTCAGGGCCAGGAGCGGAACGTCCTCCGGCGAAACAGGCTGCGAACGCACCTGGTCGGAGCGTGATTTCGAGATGTCCCAGTTTTGGCAAAAGAAGCAGCCCATATTGCAGCCCGCCGTGCCCATGCTGAAGACCCGCGTGCCGGGCAGAAAATGATTCAGCGGCTTCTTTTCGATGGGATCGACTTGCAAAGCGGCGGGCGAGCCATAACCGAGGCTATAGAGTTTGCCGTCCTGATTGAAGCGAATGAAGCAGAATCCCACCTGGCCGGGATGGATGTGGCAGTGGCGAGGACATAGATAGCAGTGAACGCGGCCACCGGATTCCGCTTCCCACCAGAGGGCTTCGTAAAGCTGCTCTGTCTTCTGGAGGATCTTCAGTTCTTCCATGGATCCTCCTCTCAGACACTATTATACCCCCGCGGAGAAGCCGGCACAGGCTCCGCGAATTTGAGGTGGTCCTGCCGTCATAATCTGGGTCCGCATTGATCCGTGCCTGGAGAGCAGCCAGGCGGCACGAATGTGGCCGTCGCACCGGCGTTCGAGTTACTGTCTCGCAATGGGAAGTAAGAATGTAGAGCCGAGGATAGCGCATGGAGCGATGATGAGAGTACAGTCCGAAAGGCGGGGAAAATATGGAGGAGACAAAACAGCAGGAATCCGTGTATTCGGGTGAATCGACCAAGATAACGGGACCGGATTCGCTGCGAAGTACGCCCGTGCCTAAGGAGTCTTCGGGGACGCAAAAGGCCGCCTCGGAACAGCCGCAGACGCCGCCGCCGTCACCGGCGGTTGCGCCAAAGATCAGCCAGGCCGGCGGGGCTGGCACGATGGAGGAGTTTGCGGAGTTCCTGAAACGTACGAAGAACGTCTGGTTGATTGCTGCGGGAGCGGTTTTCGGAGTGATGGTGGTAGTCACGGTAACGACGCGCATGGCTGAACGGGCTAAAATCGCGCGGGAGAAGCGGCAGGAGCAAGCGGTGCTCGAAGTGATTCCGGAAAACTTGATCGCGCGGTGCGGCCCAGCGGCGGAAGACGTGACCAAAGAAATGTATCCCGTGGTGCTGCGGACGATGAGCTACCAACGCGGAGAAAATGAAAAAATTGTTTTCGAGTTCAGCCGGACCGCGGAAGCTAAGAGCGATTGGGTGTTTCTGTCCATGAAGGACCAAAATGGAACTGGACACTTCGAAACGCCGGAAGCGAAGATCGCCGCGCTGCCTTGCCTGGATTCGAAGAGGTGAACGCTCTTACGCCCAAGAATCCCAAGGTAAAACACTTTGGGCAAAGGGATGTGATTGAGATTCAGGCGTGGCGGCGGCGCTGGAAGCGCTGTCTTTCGGCGGCCCAGTCGACGAAGCGTTCCATGTGATCGCGGTACTTCCAGGCCAACTGGAAAAACTTGGCGGCGGTCAGATTGGCCGCTTCTTTACCGAGGAAGGTCTCAAAACGCCAACGGATATAGGGACTCTTCCACGGATTGAATCTGTAACCACGAGCTGCATTCCAGTAATACTGCATTGTCTTGAGCATTTCTTGCGCAATGGGCAAATCGCCCAGCCCTCTTCGCCAAGACTCTAATCTTCGGCCGCCGGTGCCGAAAGATGGTCGTGCACGAGCACCCAGCTGGGGCCGCGCTTTTCCCAAATCCCGGTATAGCGGAGATCCATTTCAGTAGTCTTACCGTTTTTTGATTTTTCAAACAAATGCATCGGGACAATCGTCCAGGCAATCATGCCGCGACGGGTTACTTTCAGATCCTTCCCTGCCGTCAGCTTGATCTCCGAGGCGTTGTCCAGAAACTCTTTCTGCACTCCGGCCTGGTATTCCTTCCAACCATGATAAGAGAAGGGAGACACATCGTAAAAAACCAGGCCGCTGTCCTTGGCGTAGAACTTCGCCGGCGCTTCCACGGTTCCCGTGCTCCAAGCCACGCAAAGCCCGTCGACCAGTTTCCGAAAGGTGGCGTCATCCGAGGCTTTCTGCTGCGCCCGAGCGCCTACAAAAGTGATCAGGGCGCCAAAGATCGCCAGCGCCACGTACATCAACCAGCGCCACCGCTCAGCACTTTTGCCGACAGCTCTACTCATGGTTGAAGTTTCTCCGCGTCTCCTGGCAACCCGGGGGACGAGAGCCTGCAGGAGGATGTCCCAACGTGCCGCATAACGTAGTCGGTTCGAGTCCAATTTGCAAGCGTTCTTATTCGGGGGCTTGGAGCAGGTGGTCTTTTGCGCTCGATACGGCGGCTTCCAGGGGATGCTCTTGACGGGGCAAGCTTCTGACTACCTTTACCGTCCTTCATCGTACTCCGGAATCTTCCGAGGTGACCCGGGCCCTTGGCGCTCTGGCGGTAGCCACCTTTGTAAAATGACCAGGGTCGTCGTCAATCCCCGCCCTGCGGCCGCCATTCGCCGGTAAAACCTCCTTTTTGGCCGAATCCTTGATGCACTCCTCGGAGGGGACCCCTATTCTCGCGTTGGGACAGGAAATAGCCCTTCGGGAGGACAACATGGCAGCCAGCCGGACGACCACCAGGAGCATGAAATCCGTATTCGGAGCGGCTGCCCTGGCGATTGGGTCTTTCCTTCTGTTCGTCAATTTGGATGGAATTGCAGCCCAAATCAACGATGCCGTCGGTGCCCCAGCGGAATCCGTGGGAATCTTTCCGGCTCTCGGCCTGGCAGGATTGCACGCCCTGCAGGCCTTCGCTTTTGACCACGCCGGGTTTTTGTCGAGTCTCCTGCAGATCTTGGTATCATTCTGGCCGCTAATCCTGGTCTTGCTCGGAACAGCTCTATTGCGAAGCGCGGTCGGCGAGCGTTCTACGAAGTCCGCAGTTGTCGCGACTCCGACGAGCGAGAGGGTTCGCTGATGAGCTGCACTAAACAGGATGGGTGGCGCGGGAGCGATTGGAGAACCCTGTGAGCGACGAAAACAGTTTCGACCCGAAAAAGTTCAAGGATGACCTCCGCGATAAAATTCATCGCAGCATTCATGCCAGCCTGCACTCCGAGGATGGAAAACAGGAAGCGCGGCGCAACCCGATGGTGGTCGGCATAGCGCTTCGCGGGCGCGGCCGAGGCGGCGTCGTCATGGGCGGGATCTTCATCCTGATCGGCCTCGCCTTTCTGCTCGATCACTTGGGAATCATTTCCATCGACAACCTGTGGCGGTTCTGGCCCCTGCTCCTGGTCCTAACCGGCGTCGTGAACTTCATGTCCCAGCGCCGGACCTGGGGAGCGCTCCTCATGTTTGCGGGCGTCCTTCTGCAGCTCAATGAACTGGGCATCACGCACTTTGGGTGGGCCGCACTTTGGCCCATGACCCTGATCGCCTTCGGACTGTTTGTCATGTGGGGCTCGCTCCAGTGGAGTTCTAAGCCCTCTGTTTCTAAGTTGGCGGGAGGTGACCCGCGCACGACGCTCAACGAGGCGGTGGTCTTCGGAGGTCTGGAGCGCCGGATGACCAGTCCGGATTTTCAAGGCGGAGATATCACCGCGATTTTTGGAGGCGTCGAACTGGATCTCACCGAGGCTCAGATGCAGGCAGACGAGGCCACCCTGGCGATCACCGCCATTTTCGGCGGGGTGGAAATTCGCGTCCCCCCCGCCTGGCAAGTGGCTTTTCGCGGCGCGCCCATTTTCGGCGGAGTCGAAGATAAAACGCGAACCTCCCGGGTAGTAGATCCGGCGAATCCTAGTCTCAAAACGCTGATTATTACCGGCGCCGTCATCTTTGGTGGTTTGGAAATCAAGAACTGAGCCCGTGCGATGCACCCCCTCCTAGCCCGCAACCGCCTGGGCCTCTACCTCCTAGGGTGGCTTCCATTGGCGGCGATTCTTGTCCTGCTGATGAGCACCGGCGGCGCTCTCAGTTGGCTGGAATCCTCAGTCATCGCCATTCCCCTTTGCGTTGTGTACGCGTTTATCTGTCTTTCCGCTTGGTACACTGCCAAAAGTGCCCCCATCCGGCGCGAAAGCGCTCTCCGCCTGATCGGTGTGCACTCGCTGGCTGCGGCCCTCGTCAGCTATTTCTGGATGGGAATAGGCTGGGTTCTGGTGGCTTCGCTCTCGAAAACATCCACTTTTCAGGGGCTGGACCGACGTTTTTCCCCACAAGCCCCAATTCTGTTCGGCGCTGGATACCTGCTCTATTCGCTCTCCGTAGCATCCCAGTACGTGATTCTCTCGTTGGAGGCCTCCCGGGAAGCGGAAGCCCGCGCCTTGGAGACAAGTATCCATGCGCGAGACGCCGAGTTGAAGGCTCTGAAAGCGCAGATCAATCCGCATTTCCTGTTCAACAGCCTGAATTCCATCAGCGCTTTGACCAGCATCGATCCGTCGCGCGCGCGCGATATGTGCGTGCTGCTCGGCGACTTCTTGCGGCTGACGCTTGGCTTGGGCGAGAAGGCCTCCGTTCGCCTTTCCGAGGAACTGGACTTGCTCCAAAAATACATGGCCATTGAAATGGTCCGTTTCGGAGCACGCCTGAAGATGCATGAGGAGATTCAGGAAGAATCCAAGGATTGCCTGCTGCCGCCACTCCTGCTCCAGCCACTCGTCGAGAACGCGGTCAAGCACGGCATCGCCAGCCTTCCCGAAGGCGGTGACGTGCATCTGGTCGTCCAGCGGCAAAACGGACGGTTGTCCATTCTCGTCGAGAATTCGTGGGACCCGGAGGCTCCACCCCGCCGGTCGGGGGGCCTTGGGCTGAAAAACGTGCAGATGCGACTGGAGGCCCGCTACGGAAAAGATGCAAGCCTTCGCGTGAACACGGAGGGCGAACTCTTTCAAGTCAATTTGTCCCTTCCTGCGGAAAGCGAGGAAAAAGCGTGAGCCCCTCACAAGAAAAGCGTTGGAAGGCGCTCATTGTGGACGATGAAGAGCTGGCGCGCCTCGTGATCCGCGAGTTTCTGGAGTCCCACACGGAAATAGAGGTCGCCGCGGAATGCGCGAACGGCATGGAAGCAGTGAAAGCTGTCGCCGAGCACAAACCGAACTTGATTTTTCTCGACGTGCAGATGCCCAAGCTGACAGGCTTCGATGTCCTGGAGCTAATTGGCACGGATGTGCCGGTCATCTTTGTGACCGCCTACGATCAATACGCGATGCGCGCTTTCGATGTCCACGCCGTTGACTATCTGTTGAAGCCCATTGGCCGCGGGCGCTTTGACGCGGCAGTGGAAAGAGCGAAAAGCCGGCTGGGTGAAAAAATGCCGTCCGCCCACGACCTGGCGGCAGCGGCGCGCCCGCCGCAGCAATTCGTCGAGCGCCTGGTCGTGAAAGATGGCACCAAGGTCACGTTGATTCCGGTGGCCAAACTCGACTATGCGGAGGCTCAGGATGATTACGTGGCGCTGGCCAGTCTGGGAAAGAAGCATCTGAAGCAACAAACCATCGCCGGCTTGGAAGCAGGCCTCAACCCGGACAGTTTCGTGCGCATCCACCGTTCTTACATCGTGAACCTAGAACGCGTCATGCGCATCGAGCCTTACGGCAAAGACAGCCGCCTGGCCATTCTAGCCGACGGTACACGCTTGCCGGTCAGTCGCGCGGGGTACGCCCGCCTGAAGGCGCTTCTGGACGGGCGAAGGTAATTTCTCTGCGTGTGATACTGCGGAAATCGACAATGTCTTAGGCCAGGCTCGGTGCGAGTTTGTGAGCGTCGGAATCTGTAGGCGTGCGGGGCAATGTATGGCGACCCCTTCTTGGGAAATAGCTCATTCCGTCGAGACGAACGCAAGTTCCTCCTTCGCCTGGAGCTTCTGGACCGATGTTGCGAATTGGGATGACCCACCGGCAAAGTTTTGGTTGACCGGCGACACGCCTGCTGGTAACTCATAAAACCGTCCAAACTTTCGGGTATCCAAAAGCCCCTCGAATGGCATCATAATAGTTTCGACGGTGGGGACTATGCGCAGATACACACCCTGGGTTGTATCGCTAAGTTTAAGTGTCCTGTTTTGGGGCCTTTCCACTTCGGCGCAGTCTCAGCAGCCTCCCGTCGTCCAGGGGGCGGAGAACCGCCCGCCTAACGCAGGCGGTACCGGGATCCCAGCCACCCAGCAACTTCCCGATCAGCAATCGCCCGGAACCATCAGCGGAACGGTTGTGGATCAATCCGGTGCTCCGGTCCCCGGAGCACGCGTGAAGCTTTCGTGCGATGATCAATCCGCAAACCAGGAATTGCTTGCAGACGGCGATGGGCGATTCACGTTTGCCCAGGTTACTCCCGGGCCATTCCAGATCGCCATTGACTCCGCGGGCTTCGCCACGCAGGCATCCTCTGGAATCCTGCGTTCGGGCGAAAACTACACGATTCCGCAGATCACCTTGGCGGTTGCCACCGCTGTCACTGAAGTTCGTGTCGTGCCCTCACGCATCGATGTAGCGGAGGACCAGATCAAGGTTCAAGAGAAGCAGCGCGTCCTGGGAGTGGTTCCAAATTTTTATGTCAGCTACGTCCACAATCCAGCTCCCCTCGCGCCAAAGCAGAAGTTCGAGCTGGCCTGGAAGACAGCGGTGGATCCTGTATCTTTCGGAGTGAATGGGGCAGTTGCGGGAATTCAGCAGGCGCAAAACGAATTCGACGGATATGGCCAAGGCGGGCAAGGATACGCCAAGCGCTATGGCGCCTCCTATGCCAACATTCTTACCAGCACGTTCATCGGAGGCGCTATGCTGCCTTCGTTGCTAAAACAGGATCCGCGCTATTTCTACAAGGGAAGCGGCAGCAAGCGATCAAGAATTCTCTATGCGCTCGCGAATTCCGTTATCTGCAAGGGCGACGATGGACGCTGGCAGGCGAACTATTCGAGTATCATAGGAAGCCTCGCCGCTGGCGGAATCTCCAACCTCTACTATCCAGCTAAGAATCGCGAGGGAGTGGAATTAACTTTTGAAAACGCCCTAATCGGGATCGGTGAGTCTGCTGCAGTGAATCTCTTCCAGGAGTTTGTCGTCCGGAAGTTGACGCCGAATGCGCATGGCCACGCACCCGCCAGCCCCTGACGCGCAGCCGGTAAACCACGTACGTAAGCTCTAAGTTGTTTAGATGCAACACTTACAAAAACGGAGGAGGGGTGCCTAGAAGTGCTGAGGCTGGACAGGAAGTTTCTTCCGCTAACAATTTGAAGCTTAGCGCTCAGGCGCTGAGACGCCGCACCCAGATGCGGCTGGTGGCCGGCTTTCCAAGGTGCATGGTCTTTCCGTTGGAACGCAGCGTCATGGTTTCATCGTACTCGCGTTTCAGCACTTCTACGCACGTCGAAGGCCGCAAGTGCAACCCTTCGAGAAACTCCAGGAATTGCGCGTCCTTTTCGTAAACACAAACGATCTCGCCTGATTCCTTGGCTCGCAAATCGGCGAGCAGCACGGCGCCTTGTTTGCGAAGTTGCGCGATTCCGCCGCGCATGGGCACCCCGTGCGGACAGCTTTTCTTGTCTCCGAATCGCTTGAGCAGCAGCGCTTCCACTTCCGGGGAGATGGCGTGTTCCATGCGCTCCGCCTCGTCGTGCGCCTTCGCCCAGGACAATCCGATCACATCGGTCAGCAGCATCTCCGCAAGCTGATGCCGCAAGGCGAGATGCTCGGCGCGCTTGCGGCCTTCTTTCGTCAGATCGATCCGCCCGCTTCGTTCTACGCGCACGTGGCCGTCGCGCGTCATGCGCTTCAATGCGGCCGTCACCGCGGGAGGCGTCACTTTCAACTCTTCGGCAAGCCGTGCGCTGATGGGCGTGTGGTCCTCTTCCAGCATCTCCCAGATGGCCTTCAGGTAATCTTCCTGCGATACGCTTGTTTTTTCTCGCCGCAACGCTTGCTCCTATTCTGCTCTGGTCTTGTGTTCGCGCTTGTCTCTCAGGCCCAGCGCCAGTTGATGGATGCGCCGCTTGAGGCCCTCGAACACCCTCTGGTACGTTTCCGGCGCGGCGCCATAAGGATCCTGCACCATCCAATCCTCCACTTTGTCCGGTTCCCAGAAATTTTCTTCTCGCGGCTTACCGGTCATATTAATGATGATGTCCGCGGCATCGGCAGCCGCCCGGGTGAGCGCATCGGAGGTCAGCCCGTTTGCGGAGTAGCCGTTCTGAATCAGCGTCTGCTTGGTTTGCTCGGCGACGGTGCCCATCGGACTCAATCCCGCGCTGGAGGCTTCGATCACGTCCGCGGCATCATAGCGGGCAATAGCTTCGGCCATGGGGCTCCGGCACGCGTTGCCGACGCAGACGAAGAGAACCTTTGTGCGGCTCGACCGCCTGGGACCGGCGTCTGCCTTCTTTTCTTTTTCCACGATTAGGACTTTGCGCTGCTCGCAGCGTGCTCCGCGCTCGATGCGACGAGACTGAGGAAATGTTGATGCACAGTGGTGTCGTCTGTCAATTCCGGATGAAAGGTTGCCGCCATGATGTGGTCCTGCTGGACCAGTGCGGGCTTCCCGGCGTATTCCGCTAGAACTTTCAAACCGGGTCCGGCACGCTCTATGATTGGCCCGCGGATAAAGACCATTTCCAGCGGCTCGTTCTTCAGTTTTGTTGGCCCGCTGACCACGTCGCTGGCGATTTGGCGGCCGTAGCCATTGCGCAGCACGGTCATGTCCAGCAATTTCAAGGAGTCCTGCCTGGGATTTTCGACTTCCGTTGCGAGCAATATGGCTCCGGCGCAGGTCCCAAAAATCGCGCCGCCCTGCCTCGCGAATTTCCCGATCGCGTCCGCCAGACCCTCTTCCTGGAGAAACTGTAACTGAGTGGTGCTCTCGCCGCCGGGCAGAATCAATCCGTCGCAGCCATCGAGATCGGCTGGCGTACGGACCTCCACCGATTCCGCATCGAGCCGAGACAGCATCGCCGCGTGCGCCTCAAAATCTCCCTGAACTGCCAAAATCCCGATCTTCACTTCACCGGCTCCAATTCTTGCTGTTAGGGGCGCAGCCTGCTGCGCCCCTGCCGCCCAAGTCGAAAATGCTTGAAAATTGTTTACCAACCCCTCGTCGAGAGCATGTCCTTCTGTTCCATCTGCCGGACATCGAGTCCCGGCATGGCTTCACCAAGCTCTTCGTGCGCTTCGAGGACAGCCTTTGGATCTTCGAAGTGCGTCGCGGCCTTCACCACGGCCTTCGCGCGGATTTCCGGATCGCTGGACTTGAAGATGCCCGATCCGACGAAGACGGCTTCCGCGCCGAGTCGGCGAACTAGCGCCGCGTCCGCCGGGGTTGCGATTCCACCCGCCGAAAAATTCGGCACCGGCAGCTTGCCGGTTTTGGCAATCTGGCGAATCAGTTCGAGCGGCGCACCCAATTCTTTCGCTTCGCGCATCAGTTCATCGTCACGCATGGTAGTCAGCTTTTTCATCTGGCTGACAATCGCGCGCATGTGCCGGACCGCTTCCACTACGTTGCCCGAACCCGCCTCGCCTTTGGTGCGAATCATCGCCGCGCCTTCGGCGATGCGGCGAAGCGCTTCGCCAAGATTGCGCGCGCCGCAAACGAACGGCACGCGGTAATCGTGCTTCCAGATGTGATTCTCTTCATCGGCCGGCGTCAGCACTTCGCTCTCGTCGATGAAGTCCACTTCCAGCGCTTGCAGCACTTCCGCTTCCGCGAAATGTCCGATGCGCACCTTGGCCATCACGGGAATCGTCACCGTGGCCATAATTTCGCGAATGACTTTGATTGACGCCATGCGTGCCACTCCGCCCTCTTTGCGAATATCCGAGGGCACGCGCTCCAGCGCCATTACCGCGCAAGCGCCGGCTTTTTCGGCGATTTTCGCCTGCTCGGCGTTCGTGACGTCCATGATCACGCCGCCCTTGAGCATCTCGGCCAGGCCGACTTTCACGCGCCACTCATTTGATCCCTTGCTGCCGTTGCCGCTGCCATTCACTTTCTTCGAATCCATTTCGCTTCTCCTCTCGATCCCTGAATTTCACGACGGCGTTTCACCGCCAAATCTTTTCTTATTTTTTACTTCTGGCCGATCACTACGAATCTCGCCCTGCTTCTCGCCAAGACCACGCCGGCTGTGTCGCGAATTTCGCCGGTCATGAAAATATTTCTTCCCTTCATCTCGGTTTCGCGTCCCTCGACCTCAATTTCTTTCATCACGTCGACGGGCTTCAGGTATTCGACCGTCAGTTCCGCCGTGACCGCGCGAACCTCGCGAAACCGGCAGACTTTGCCCATCGCTTCATCCAAAAGCACCGCGATGATCCCGCCGTGCCCGAATCCTCCGCCGCCCTGGTATCGCTCGCCCAGCACGAACCGGCCGACAATCCGCCGGTTGGCGTTGTCTTGTTCAAACGTGAGCTTCATTCCGCCCGGATTGTCTCCGCCGCAGCCAAAACATTTGTTCTTCGGATTCGGCTCCAGCCTGATCGTTTCGCTCAACTTGTGCCCGCGCGCGCCTTTCGTTTACTTCCTCTATTACATTTACTTCCTTTACCTCATTTCTTCACACCAGCGCCACGCGGCTGCGCTCCGCCCGCCGGACCCCGCGCTGCCGCTTGCGCATTTCAATCTTAAGCAATTCCGCCAGCGTGGCCACGCCGCGCGCAATCTGCTTTTCATCCAGGCTCGCAAAGCCCAGCCGCAGCGTATTCGGTAGAGGCGCCTGCACGTAGAAGTAGCGTCCCGGCGCAAACAACACGCCGCGCTCCTTGACGTGAATCAACAACTCACTGGCATCGAATCCGGGCGGTAACTCCAGCCACAAGCACATGCCGCCTTCAGGTTTGGTCCACCGCGTGCCTTCGGGCATGTGCTTGCGCAGCGCTTCGTCGAGCGCGGCCAAGCGCGAACCGTAGACTTTGCGCATCTTGGCGACGTGCTTGGTAAAAAGTCCGCGCCGCAGAAATTCCGCGAGCGTAGCTTGCGCGAGTTGGTCGGTATGCAGATCGGTCGTCTGCTTTACCAGGCGCAAGCGTTCAATCGCCGTTGCCGGAGCGACAATCCAGCCGACTCGCAAACCGGGAAACGCCACTTTCGCGAAGCTATCGATGTGGATAACCAGATTCGAACGATCCAACTGTTTCAAAGAAGGGATGCGTTCTTCGCGCGCATGCAGCCGAGCGTAGATGTGATCTTCCACCACGGGAACCTGGTGGCGCCCCGCCAACTCCAGCAACTTGCGTCGCGAGGCCAGCGGCATCGAAGCTCCTGTCGGATTCTGAAAGTCCGGAGTGAGCAGGATCAACTTGACGCGATTGGCCGCAAGTGTCGCTTCCAGTGCTTCGAGGTCCAGCCCCAACGGCTTCTCCGGTTCGGCGTGTGTGTTCATCGGAACGCTCAAGCATCGCGCCCGCGCTCCATGGAAAATCGCCACCGCTCCAGGGTAGGTTGGGTTTTCCATAATCACCGAATCGCCGGGCCGCACGAACGCCTTGCTGATCAGGTCGAACGACTGCTGGCATCCGTCGGTGATCAGCAGGTTTTCATCTTTGGCGGGGATGCCCTCGTGATGGAGCATTTCGAGCAGCGCTTCTTTCAGCGGGGGGTAGCCATCTGATGGGCCCAGATTCAACACTTCCGCGGCTTCGCGCCGGAGCACGGCGTTCACGCAGGTCTGCAACTCTTCGATGGGAAAGAATTCTTCCGCCGGGCGGGCCATCACAAAGGAAAGCGCATCTTCAGGCACATTGGCCGTCAGCCGGCTGAGGACCTCTTCGCCGCGTTCATCGGCGAAAAGCAGTTCCCAGCGGATTCCGCCGTTGCCATTCAGCACCGGAGGCGCGGGCGGAGTGATCTTTAACCCGTTGCCATTGCCTTTAATGAATGTGCCACGTCCCACATGGCCCTGAATCAAGCCTTCTGATTCGAGCTCGGCGTAGGCGTTCGCCACTGTGGTACGGTGGACTCCCAGCATGGTCGCGAGTTCACGACTGGCCGGGATGCGGTCGCCGGTGCGCAAATCGCCCGCATGAACAAGGGCGCGCAATTGGTCGCGAAGCTGGATGTAGAGCGGAACGTGGCTTTGTGGCTGGAGATGAAGTGGAAGCATTGTCTCTCACCTTCGGCCAATTCTACCAGAGATTGGACTGGTGCAAGAGCCAATTTGTCTTTCACAAGACGGCCTACGATCGCCCCAGCACCAGACGGTCAGTGCGACGGCTGACGTCGCGCAAGTAGGCTTCGTTGCCGCCATCGAGTTCGCAAATGGCGCTGCCGGAATAGCCAATTTCGCGAAAAGCTTCGCGGACCGCCTCCCAATCCACGTCCCCGTCGCCGAGGTTCACCCACTCGTAGCCATCTTTCTTGCGCTTGAAGTCTTTCAGGTGCACTTTGGCGATGCTCTTCCCTAGCGTTCGAATCCAGTCCTGGGGATAGCCGTACAGCACGACATTCCCCACGTCGAACCACGCCTCGATCCAGGGGCTTTGAAATTCTCCGATGTACTTGGCCATCTCCAGGGGACTCAGCAGAAATTTGTTCCACACTTCTTCGATGGCAATCACAATTTTCAGCTCCTCCGCGAGCGGAAGGAGCTTTCGAATCTGCGTTTGGGAACGGCTCCACGCGTCGCGATAAGAGGTCTGCGGATTGACGACCGCAGGAACCAGCAAGACGGCATCAGAGCCCCAAAGCTTCGCGTTGCGCAGCGACGTGCGCATCCCGGCCATGCTTTTTTCCACCACCGCGGCGTCGCTCGACGAAAGCGGGTACTTCCAATGATCCATGTTCATCACCGAGTCGATGCGGATGTTCGCCGCGTCCGCGGCTTTCTTAATCTCCTCAGCAGTGTTTTCATCCGGCGTCGTTGGCGCTTGCACCACCTCGAAGCCCGCATCGTGCGCGAGCTTCATGCGTTCCGCGTAGCTAAGCCTGGCGGGCAGCATGTCGAAGACCAGACCCTTCTTGATCGGCAAGGGTGAGGGAGGCGGAGACGCAAGCACGCCGCTCGATGCAGGCGAGGCTGCGAAGAGTTCCGTACCGACGCACGCGCTGAGCCCCGCCGAAAAAGCTGTCGTCACAGTGGATTTCACAAATTCACGGCGCGATGGATTGCTCATAGACTCCTCACCAGCCTGCTCACCATTAGCGCAATTTGTTCAAGTCTATCTTCGCGTCCCACTTTTCCTTGGACTTCAGCGTCTCTTCCCAGCTGACCTCGCGCCCGGTGTAGGCCGCCGTGCGCGCCATCATGCAGGAAAGCGCGGATTCCGCTCCCGCCGCGGCCTGATTGTGGAAATTGCCGCTCGTAATGCTCTCCACAAATGCTTTCTTTTTGTCGCGGTCCGCAAATTCCAGGTTCGAGGTGAATTTCCCCGTCGCTGAAAACGCCGCCGGCGGTGCATCTTTTGCGATGGAGCCCTCCGCCTGCCACGGCTCTTCCCCCCAAATCCCCAGCGGCCCCGTGTACGGCGATTGCGACGTCCCGCGCGTGCCGAAAAAGCGTTCGGCCACTTCCCACCAGCCTTTGGAAATCTGCGTGGAGCTAAATGTGATGTCGACTCCCTCGGGATAGTGAAACAGCACGTTGTAATTTCCATAAGCGTCCCCGTCCTGCGGACGCCCCTGCCGCCCGCCGCTTCCCGATGCTTTCAACGGATGCGCCTTCAACACCCAGTTACAAATGTCAATCACGTGGATGTTCTGCTCAACGATGATGTCTCCCGAAAGCACGCGGTCGTACACCCAATTGCGCAGGCGCCGTTCCACGGGCGAGGCATCGGTCCACGCCGGCCGGTCAATATAGCCGGAAAAATAGTGGGCCTCGCCACAAATGATCTTACCCAGCGCTCCCCCATGGATGCGCCGCACCAACTCCACAAAAGGAGGGCAATCACGGATCTGGAATCCCACGTCCAGGCTCAGCTTCCCTTCCACGCGCTTTCCAATTTCGATCACCTTCAATGCCCCAGGCACGTCCACGGCCACCGGTTTCTCGCAGTAGACGTGCTTCCCCGCGGCGACCACGGCTTCAAGATGTTCAGGATGAAAGTACGGAGGCGTGGCAATCACCACGGCGTCTATCTCTTTGGAGTTCGCCATCTGTTGGAAAGCGTGCGGCCCCACGAAAAGTTGCGACGCGTCAATCGCCGCGTAGCCCTTTTCCTGCTGCATCTTGTTGAAGGCGTCGCGCCCTTTGTCCAGCTGGTCTTGAAACAGATCTGCCAGGGCCACCACACGCGCTCCTCCCGTATCGACCAGGTTGGTCGCATCTTCGGTGCCGCGTCCGCCGCAGCCGAGCAATCCCACGCGAACCGCGGAATTCGCCGCCGTGCCGCGCACCAGCTCCGGCTTGATGAACATCATTCCCGCCGTCGCTGCCGCCGCGCCGATGAACTTTCGACGGTCCACTTTGTCGGAATTGCTGTGCCTGTCCTTCATATCTTCTGACATACAACCTCCATCCTTTTTGTGCAGCGCGGTTCCCGTTAATTTGATGACTACCCAATGAGCTTCTCAAGATAGGCTTTCGATGCTCGGACATCTTCCATCTGCCGCGGTCCCAAAATCTCGCGCTCTATGGTGACCGCGCCGCGATATTTCATCTCCTTCAAACGCGCTATGATCCTCGGAAAATCCACTTTACCTTTGCCGATGGGAACTTCCTGCCCGAGTTCCTTTGGGTTCGTCGGCCACAGCCCATCCTTCGCGTGAATCCCCTGAACGTACGGAGCCAGCAATTCGATCGCGTCAACCGGATTGGCCTTGCCGTACAGAATCAAATTCGCGAGATCGAAATTAACACCCTGATTGTCCAAGCCCACGTCCTGTATGGCGCGAACGAGCGTGATGGGCGTCTCTTGCCCGGTCTCGTAGCGAAAATTCTGTCCGTTGCGCTGGCAGTATCCGGCAACCTCGCGCATGGCTGCGACGGTTTCCTTGTAAATCGGGTCATTAGGATTTTCGGGGATGAATCCGCAGTGCGTTTGCACGGCTTCGATGCCACACTGCTTGGCAAAGTCCGACGCTTTCTTGATGTGCGCAATACGCGCCTCTCGCGTCTCGCGCGGTACCAGCCCGATGGTCACCGGCCCTTCATAGAAGTCCCAAACTTCCTTCCCCGGCCCGCCAACGACCAGCGAAGTCGCCTCAATCTGGTATTTGTCAAGCGCCCGGCGCAAGCGGCCCGCGAGACTGTCCTCGATCACTTCCACGTACACCTGACATGTCGGCAGGCCCAGATCGTAGACCTTCGCCATGGCCGCGTCAGGGTCTCTGCCAATCCCGATGATCAGGCCGAGCCTCAACGGCTTCTTGCCTTCGTTGGCTGCTACTGTTTGAGCAACCTTTGCTACGCCCTGCCCTGTCGCCCGCATTTCGGAGGCAGCTCGACCATTCATGGTCGCGCCGATCGGGCTCAGCGCTGCCCCCAAAGCCACGGTGGAAGTTCGAAGAAAGGTTCGACGATTCCGTTTGCTCATGCGCCTCACACTGAATTCACGTTCGGGATTCGCGCAGCTAAGGCCGTCAATCCGCTCTACTTCTCCTGAATGAAAATACCCTTCCACCTCATCCGCACTCCACCGCCGGTATGAATTTGCAACCCGATCACGCCATCCATAAATTTCGGCGTGGCGTCAGTGTAGTCCGCGATCCTCACACTATTCAGCCGCGTCACGATGTGATTGCCTTGCACGGAGACTTCGAGGTCATTCCACTCGCCGGGTTTCAGTGCTTGCTCGCCCTCCGCCGTCGGCATCTTCACCCAGCCGCGCCCGCCGCTTTCATAGAGTCCGCCGGTATGCTTCCCCGCACTGGGGTCCACTTCCACTTGCATCCCTTCGATGTCTGGGCCATGTTCCGGATCGATGCCAGTGATGCGGGAATGAAAAAACACTCCACTGTTGCCAGCCGCCTCACCCTTGAACTTCAGGCGCAGCTGAAAGTCGCGATAGGTTTTTTCTGTCGTTAGATAGCCGTACTTGTTGGCAGCACTCTCACACAGGATAGTGCCCTGCTCCACAACCCATTTTTCTTCCCCGTTGTTCTTCCATCCAGTTAGATCTTTTCCGTTGAAGAGAGGCACCCATTTCGTCTGCGGCAGCGCATGCGCCAAAGCCGCGGCACCCAGGAATAAAGCGGCAGCGAAGAAGGCTCCCATTCTGTTCACGCTAACGCCTCCAACTCTTTTTGCTGAAATATATAAACCTTGGTCGGAAGGAACTTACCATAGATTCAGCGGCGACTCCGTTTGTTTTTGCACTCGAGATTAATTTAGCGCGAGGGAAGCTTGAAGCTAAGTCGGCCATTTGTTTCCCCAGCTCGCAAGTCGCGAATGCACAGCTTCGTCAGGTCGTCGGCATGGCACTGATAAATCTGCTTCATAGGAAGATCCGAGTCATCGAGCTCGTACTCCCCGGACGCCATATCTTCCGCGAGATCTGTCGAGAAAGTGGCCACCGGGCTTCCCTCTCGAACGCGCACGCGGAATTCCCCCGAGGAGGGCTCATAGTTCGCGTAGCTGAAGCAATGCCCGATGCAAGCGCGCTCGACCGCGTGGCCAATAAAAGCGATTCGTGAATCAGCCGGTGCACTCGCGCTGACAATCACGCGCGTTCCCGCGGGCAGATTCGCCACTAACTTTTCCGCGTTCGCTTCCAATCGGTTGAGCCAGCCCGTGTCCTGATAGAGAAACGCAAAGAAAACGATTCCGCAAACACCGAATCCAGCGAGCTGCCATTTTCGAGGCTTCAGGGTCCCGAGAATGCAAAGTCCGAGAATGGCAGAGATTGTCGTGAGTCTCGAGCCGAGAACTCCGATCCAGCCGGCGTTAACGGACGGACGCAGATTTTCAGGCAGCAGCGCCGTCGCGCAAAATGCCACCGCATACAATTCGAAAGGCAGTTCGAATGGCTTCCACCAAGAATCATCACGCCGCCGCGAGTAGAGATCCGCTACAGCGCAAATGAGGCCGAACAAAAATGCTGCACCAGCCAGAACGAAATAACGTTTTCCGTAAAGCGCCAACTGATCCGCGCCATTGTAAAGGTAAAACGGCCCGCGATCCCAATCCGCCATGAGGGTAGGCCGGCGTGACACATACCAATAGATGGTTATGAATCCGCTCGCCGCTGCCAGAGGCAGCGCCAGTTTCCACCAGCCCGACAGTTTCGATCTGACTTTGATGTACGCGAGCGTCCCCACCATCCAGAGAAATCCGATGGGGTGAGCCACCAGCGCCAGTGAAGAGAACGGCGCGCCCGCGATCCAATCGTTTCGCCGCGCCTGCCAGAGAATCGCCAATCCAAAGCAAGCCAATCCCAGCGACAAATAATAGTTCATGAAACCCATGTTGAAGGAATAGCCGTACGCCAGCATGGCGATGCACGGCGTGAGCAACCACGGCGGCCTCCCGCTAATTGTTCGAATGAAGGTGAAAGCTCCCCAGAAGAAAACCAGCACGCAAATCGACACGACAATTTTCTGCGCCGCGGCGATGCCCACGAGATTCGCCGCCCGCAACAACGCCACATCAAACAAAATATTGTGCCATTGCCCAGCGATGTACAGCCCCGGCGCTTGTCCCTTGGCGATCAATTGCGCCAGCCACGCGTTATAGACATGGCTTGCCAGATCCCCCGCCTCAATCCGCCGGTGCCATACGCACGGCACTAGCAAAACGGCAGAGACCACCAAGTATAGCCACCACCGCGCCGTCAAACCCCGCAATCCGCCCATTCCCACCCTTCTATGGCTGGCTTCGCACGCACAAACCTGCGCGACATTCTACTCGCTAATCGACGTGCTGCTGCGTTTCATTCTCGCGGACATCGGACCACGACTGCCCTTTCGTCCAGTATCCTCGAGCCCTGCCATCGACCACACTATATCCAGGATTGAGTGGCTCCCGGCGTGTGTGTCATCGGAGATGCGCAAATTACTCCAACTCGGCAGCAGCTTGGCAGTGCTTTTCGTTGCCGGCTGCTCGGCGACGACCCAAGGCACGAATCCCCCGCCGCCTCCTTCGACCACCGTCGCCGTCTCGCCAACCGCGGCGAATATCCGGGCGGGTGACTCCTTCGCTTTTACCGCCACTGTTTCCGGCACCTCGAATAAGTCGGTGACCTGGTCCGTCAACGGAACGACCGGCGGCTCGGCCGCGCTTGGAACGATCAGCGCCAATGGGAACTACACGGCGCCCGGTGTTTTGCCCAATCCCAACACGATCACTGTTCGCGCGACTAGCGCCGCGGACGCCTCCGCCAGCGGATCCAGCAACGTCACGCTTTTGAGTGCGACGCCGGTCCTTACCGGCATTAGTCCTGCGAGTGTGGGGACTGGCAATTTCTCACTCGTCGTGACAGGCAGCAAATTCGTAAACGGCGCTCAGGTGCTCTTCGGCACGACGCCACTTCAGACGACGTTTGTTTCCGCCACGCAGCTCACGGCAACAGGTTCCGCTTCTTCCGCCGGCACCTACGCTATCAGCGTCAGCAATCCATCTCCCGGGAGCAGTTCCTCCGCCAGCGTCAATCTGCAAGTCACCGGTTCTACACAGGCCTCCAGTTGCAGCAGTATGTCGCTCGGCCAAGGCGCGACTCTCGGCGGATTTGTACCGTTCCCCGCCGACAGCCTGTGGAACACAGATATTTCTTCCGTGCCTGTCGATCCCAATTCAGCCGCGATCATCAATTTCATCGGGAGCGGCGTTGGCGTGCATCCGGACTTCGGCGCCGGCCAGTATCAAGGCTCTACGCTGGGTATCCCCTACCTAATTGTTGGCGCTCAACAGCCGCCGGTCAGCATCAATTTCACCGCTTATGGCAGCGAGAGCGATCCCGGCCCCATGCCGGCTCCCGTCACCGCCCCGATCGAGGGATATCCTAATCCAGGCACCGGCGATCGCCATGTCCTGGTCCTCGACAATTCGAATTGCTTCCTTTACGAACTCTACAGTTCCTATGTGAATGGGAGCGCCTGGAACGCAGGCTCGGCCGCAGTCTGGGATCTTCTTTCGAACGAGCAGCGCCCCTATGGCTGGACTAGCGCCGATGCCGCGGGCCTTCCCATCTTTCCCGGACTCGCGCGCTACGACGAAATTGCCGTCGGAAGACTCTCTCACGCACTGCGGTTTACCTTGCAAAATAGTCGGGCCGCGTTCATTCCTCCTGCTTCGCATTGGGCCGCCAATTCCAGCAACGCGAACGCGGCCCCCATGGGCATGCGTATGCGGCTAAAGGCCAGCTTTAATGTCTCCGGCTACTCCGCCGCAAATCAGGTAATCCTCAACGCCCTGAAACAATACGGCATGATCATGGCCGACAACGGTTCGAACATGTACATCAGCGGTGCGCCCGATGACCGCTGGGACAACAACGACCTCCACAATCTCGGCCAGGTGACGGCTTCCGACTTCGTAGTGGTCCAGATGACTCCGCTGTACACACAGACCAACGTCCCCATTGGACCCGCCCCGCAAATCACTTCCTTCACTGCCAGCGCGAATTCCATTTCCGCGGGCACGCAGGTCACCCTATCGTGGCTGGTGAATGGCGCTTTGTATGTGATTGTTTCTCCTGACACCGGCGCGGTCCGCGGCACCAGCGTCATTGTCGCGCCCATTCAGACCACGACCTACACGCTCTACGCCACCAACGCTTTCGGCCGCACCACGGCCACGATCTCCATCACCGTCCACTAAGCTCTGCAGTCCCATTATTCTTCTGGATTGATTGAAATAGGAGCGCGCGCGTGCCTGCAGAGACAATCCGTGCAGCAGCATCGCGGCGAACCAGGCGATTAGAATTTACTTGGAAGCTTGGTTTTCGCCCAGGCGCTTCAGGCGATCGCGCAATCGCCGCTGCAACGGCGTCGGCGTATTGGGATTGAATGCCACGAGATACCAGAGCGGCTGGCTGCGGTCCCGGCTGAGCCACGTCAGCGTGTTGGCGTCCGCGTTGGGATGCCGCGCCACATTTTCGCGAATTGCCCCGTAAGTATGCTTCGCCAGCTTGCTCAAAGTCTTCGCATTGGCCCGCGGGTGTTCGCTGATCAGCCGGAGCAAATAAAAATCCTCTTCCGGCGCTTGCTTCACCAATTTTTCCAGCATCTCCGGCTTGGCGTCCGAACTCAGAACCAATCCGATTTTTTCATCCCAGGCAGTATTGATCTGGTTCAAGTCGCGAGTGCGCGCGTGAATCAATTCTTCCAGAATGCGCCGCTCCTGCTGCATCCGCGCAATCGGCAGGTCCGTGCCCTCGAGCGAATCGAGGACGCGGAGCAAATGCTGCCGCTCGCCGAAAACGATCTGAGAGGTGCGCGTCGATGCGCTCTTTAGCCCCTCTTTGTGCTGAACCAGGTCGGAACGTCGCATTGTTTGGCTGCTCCAGCCCAATCCCTTCCCAAGCTCGTTGAGGGACCAGGTGTCTCACTACTCCATTCAAACCGCATGCCACACGAAGGGCTTCAAACACTTCTTAGTGGTACGAGCAAATTATGTTCCGCGTGCGCGATGCGGTAAAGTTTGGTGCGAGCCGCGTGTGCCCGATGTGCAACTCCGGTCATCGCCGCTTTTTACTGCAATTCAGCGAGGGTCAAAGATGAAGTCGGCATTCGAAGAACACCGTGACGAGCTTGAACATTTCGAGCAGAAGTTTGGCCGTGACAGCGGACGGCTGGCGGTGTCGCTCGATCGCCTGACGAATGCGCTCGTGCTGGTGGGCCAGCACGGCGTCTACTGCACTAGCCAGCGCAATCCCACGGTTCCCGCGATGGACCTGCGCATTATCAATCAGGAGTTGGTGCACGCCAAGGAATTGGTGCAGTCCGTGATGGAAGAACTGCGGCTGGCCCGCGCAAAGAAAGAAAGTTGAAATTGGAAAAGTAAAATTGGGAAGCCAAAACTAAGAACCAACGACTTAGAACTCAGAAACGCGGGCGCACGAGCAACCTGCCAGCAGAAATCTATTCCGGCTGCAAGAACGGGTTCAATTGGCGCTCTTGGCCAATCGTGGTGACGGGGCCGTGGCCCGGGTGGACAATCGTTGTGTCGGGCAGATGCATCAATTTTGAGCGCAAAGAATCCATGATTTGTTCCATCGAGCCGCCCCACAGGTCGGTGCGCCCGATGCTGCCGGCAAACAGCGTGTCTCCGGAAAAAAGGTGCGGCGCGGGAAGCAGAATCACTTCGGATTCGTCGAGGATCCGCTCCTCTCGTGTGTTCTCGGGATCGATGGTTTTTTTCAAAAGGTCCGCGATGGAAATTTTCTCACCAACCTCGTCTATGACTGAAGTGATTGTCCGCGCGCCAGTGACTTTGCCTGCGTCGTGCGGCAGGTACAGTGACACGCTGCCCGGTGTGTGACCCGGCGTGTGAATCACCTGCGCTTCAAACGATCCCCAGCGCAAAACGTCGCCTTCCTTCAGCAATTGATCCACTTCGGTGAGGTCCGGAGGGTGCACGCCGAGGAATGCCGCCTGCATTTCCATCGCCTGATAAAGCGGCAAATCGTCGCGGTGCATTAACACGGGGGCGCCCGTGTATTGGTGAAGCTTGCTCAAGCCGCCGACGTGGTCGATGTGTGCGTGCGTGCTGACGATGACTTTTACAATGAGCTTGTGACGGCCGAGAAGGTCCAGGATGCGATTGACTTCGTCGCCAGGGTCGATCACCAGCGCTTCGCGCGTGACCGGATCGCCGATGATCGAGCAATTGCACTGCAGCATCCCCACGGGAATGGTGATGTGGATCAATCCATCGATGGAAGCATTGAGAGCAGTCCGCCCTTCGCTCATGAACGGCAGTATATCATCGGAGATGACCCGATTCGCGCCACCCGCTACGTGACCTGCGTCGCTCTTTGATAGACTGGGTGCGCGAGGATACACAAGAACGCCCGAATGGCTACTCCAGCTACAGCCCTGACCACTCCGCTTGCCGCGCTGCATGCTGCCGCAGGCGCGAAGATGGGTGTGTGGTTCGGCTGCGCCCTGCCGGACTACTTTGGCGACGCCGCCGCCGAGTACCGCTCGGCCCGCGACACCGTTGCACTGATCGACAAGAACTACCGCGCCTATCTCTCCTTTACCGGTCCCGACCGCGTGCGCTACTTGAACGCAATCCTGACGAACAACATCAAGGATCTCGCCGCAGGCCACGGCATCGTTTCCCTCTTGCTCAATCCGCAGGGACACATTCTTGCGGAGATCGAGACGTATGCCTTCGCTGACCGCCTCCTCTGTGTTTCCTACGCCATGATTCGGGAGCGCCTCATCGAGGTGCTCGAAAAATTCATCATCATGGATGACGTGACACTCACCGATGAGACGCCGCGGTACGGCACGCTCGCGCTGGAGGGTCCCAACGCCGCCGCCCTCGTCAAAGAAGTTTCCGGCGCCGACCTCACCAAGTATGAAGAACTTTCCTCTCGCGGCGGAAAGGTCGGTTCAATTCCCTGCTTCATCACCAAGCGCTCTCCGGGCGGAGTCCCGGGGGCAGAGTTTCTCGCCGAGAGCGAAAAACTGCCCGAGCTCTGGCAAGTTCTTCTGGATGCGGTCCGCTGGCACGAAGGCGCGCCGATGGGCTATACCGCGCTCAGCGCCACCCGGCTCGCCGAAGGCGTCCCGTGGTTCGGGTACGACTTCGGCGAGAAACAGATCCCTCACGAAGCCGGGTTGCAGGACAGCCACATCAGCTACACCAAAGGCTGCTACACCGGCCAGGAAATCGTCGAGCGGGTGCGCTCGCGCGGCCAGGTCAACCGCCAGCGCGTCCAGCTCGTTTTTTCGGGCGATGTAGTCCCCCCACCGGACACGCTCCTCACACAGGACGGCAAAGAAGTCGGCTACGTCACGCGCGCCGCGCGCATCTGGGATCCCACGCGCGTCATTGGTATGGGCTACGTCCGCAAAGAAGCCAACGCGCCGGGAAACGTGCTCCAGTGGGCGAGCGGGACGGCGACAGTTGTGAAGTAATGATGTAAGGAAGTAGCGACAACCCGGACAAGGTCGTGTCGAGCGGAATTGATTACCCTCCCGAAAACCGCCGCCTTTTGCTCGTGGGGCGAAACATTCTGAAAGCCTTCGCCGTTATCTCCGGTAGACCCTTTCACTAGGCCCCTTACAACAAGCGAGGACACATGAGTTCCACCAAGAGCCCAGGCAGATTCGCAGGCTTGCTATACATCCTCACGTCCATACCTGGCTTCTTCGCCATGATGTATGTCCCCAGCAAGCTGATCGTCCACGGAAACGCAGCGGCGACGGCCAGCAACATCGCCGCCTCCGAGACGCTCTTTCGCCTTGGCATCGCGGGCCAACTCATCGGCCAGGCCGGTTTTATCTTGGTGGGCCTCGCTTTGTACGAGCTGCTCAAGGGCGTCAACCGGCGGCTCGCCTCGCTCATGGTGACATTGGTTGTGGTCCAGATCCCGATAGCGTTTCTGAATGAGCTGAACTCCATCGCTGCCCTCGTCCTCGTGCGCGGGGCTGAGTTCCTATCCCTAGTTGAGAGGCCTCAGCGGGATGCTTTGGCTATGCTGTTCCTCAATCTGCATTTTCAAGGACTTGTTGTTGACGAAATATTTTGGGGTCTTTGGCTCTTACCGCTCGCCCTGCTGGTGTATAGGTCGCGATTCCTGCCGCGGTTTCTGGGCGTCTGGCTGGCCCTCGCCGGCTTCGCATGGGTGATTCTGAGCCTTACGGGCGTACTGTCGCCGCAATATTATGACAAGGTGTTTACCTTTACTCAGCCCGCCGTCTTCGGGGAGATAGCGTTCATGCTGTGGCTCGTCATCAAGGGCGCTAGGCCGCCAGCGCTGGGCGCCACAGCCTCATCGTCAGCGGCTGGGTAGGCGCGGGACCAAAAAAAAACCACCCTGAAAACGCAGAGATGCGGGACCCGGCCAATCCTCATTGTACGCGGCGCCAGCCAAATTACTTTGCCACGAGACCAATGAACGACAAGAGGAACACCAACCCTGAAACAGGTACGGCGATAAGGAGGAAGGCAGTTCGAACGCCTGGCCGTTGCCTGGTCCACCAGACGCCAGCGACTAGGAAAGCAAGCTGGGCAAGGGCATGCAAAAAGACAAATCCACTGTTGAGATCAGATTGTTGCTGGCCAGCATTGGGATTGGAACGGTATTCCTCTACGGATACCGGGAGATTGGCGCAGTCTATCACGGTTATAAATCCGATGGCAAGCGTAAGAGGCCCAATCACCGCCGTCAGGACTGCCAACCAGGTGGGAGGGCGCGGCGACGTTCGGGCATAGCGACCATTATAGCCACATTCATTTTTTGAATTCGTACAAGTGGTTGCCGGATCGGGGAAAAAAAGACCTCACCTTTCATGCGGCGCAAAAGTCGGGCGAGTGACAGACAATAAATCCTGAGACGAATTTGGGTACCGCATACGCCGGTTTTGCGTGTGCGGGTTTAGAGTAACCCACATTGCGCAAGTCTACCCAGGAGGCATCGACTTTCCGTAGTAGGCATTTGTGAAGCGGACTCGGACTAGCCAGAAAATCAGCAAAATCAGCGGCAGTAGGGTGAGAACCAAATACAAGGTTGTGCTAAATAGAGCCGGTGACAGATATTTTCCGAGCCCCACGGTCGAAAGCAATCTCAGCGGCCGGTTTTGGGGCCCCAGGAAAAAAGACCCTGCTGCGATGAACAGCCCAAAGCACATGCGCCACAGATGCCGCGCGATGCGCTTCGCTCCAAAAACGTCGCCGCGCACCAGCATGCGCACGTCTCCCGCGGCAGCAAGCAGACACACGGAACCCATGAAAAAGAGCATTCCGACAGGAACTCCGTCTAGTGAGCTCGCTCCGCTACGCACAACTTTAAGACCAGTCATCCAGTCGAGGATGCCGAGCGCCAGGGGAATCAGTAGCGCCACCCAATCAAAACGGCTCGTTTCCCCGTCTCTGCGCCTGGCGGTCAGCCATGCCGTTCCGATCAGATAAACGGTTAGAATCCCACCGCC
>DATDGB010000076.1:0-1947 GCA_036522305.1 Candidatus Acidiferrum sp.
GTAGTTCACCATTGGGCGCGATGAGGTGGTAGTTCAGGCCGCCTTTCTCGCTTTCTCCGGTTGGGATGTACGACGTACCAACCTTGCCCCCAAATTTCTTGAGGTATTTGTTCATGAAATTCGGAATGGCTTTGTCGTACAGGTTGTGTGCCCACTCCCCGCCGACCTTCAAATCCAGTCCGCCGATGCTGGGTGACCGGACCGATTTTTTGTACCAAGTTGAGTGTTAGTGTAACGCCTCTTTAGACCTTTGTCCGTAGTCGTCGCCGGGGGTGTGGAGATGTGGGAAACGGGTTTTGTTTTCCACATCTCCATGCCCCGGTTGCGGCAAGATGGCTGGTGGTGCCGGCGGCCTGTAGCCCAGCGCTGAATGCGGCCGCTCCGTGTTGTATTCGACTCGCCACCTCTCCGTCAGAATCTGTGCCTCCTTCAGCGAGTAAAAGATCTCGCCGTTCAAGAACTCATCTCTCAGCTTCCCGTTGAAACTCTCACAGTACCCGTTCTCCCACGGACTGCCAGGCTCGATATACAACGTCTTCGTGCCCACGTTTCCCAGCCACTGCCGCAACTCCTGGGCAATGAACTCCGGCCCGTTGTCCGAACGTATGTGCTCGGGTATCCCGCGCACCAGCATCACGTCCGCCAACGTCTCGATCACCTGCAAACTTCCCAGCCGTCGCGCCACCCGCAGCGCCAAACACTCCCGCGTATACTCGTCGATCACCACCAGAATGCGCAGCGCTCGTCCATCGTGCGTCATCGCTTTCACAAAATCGTAGCTCCACACATGATTCGCCCGCTCCGGCCGCAGCCGCACACACGAACCATCTCCGAGCCATAGTCGCCCTCGCGCCCGCTGTTTCTGCGGCACTTTCAGCCCTTCGCGTCGCCAGATCCGCTGCACTCGATCCTTCCCTACCGGCCATCCCGCATCCTGCAACAACGCCGTGATGCGCCGGTAGCCGTACCGCCCATACTTCACAGCCAGGGCCAGGATCGCCTGTGTCAGCTCGTCTTCGTCCGTGCGCCGCAGCGGCAGGTAACGCTGTGTTCCGCGCCACTGCCGTACCACTCGGCATGCCCGCCGCTCACTCACCGCGTACTTCTCGCAGGCCTGCTCCACCGCGCACCGACGTCGCTCCGGGCTTACAAGTTTCCCTCCGCAATATCCTTGAGGATCTGCTTATCGAGCGCCAGCTCCGCCACCAGCCGTTTCAACTTGCCGTTCTCCTTCTCCAGCTCTTTCATCCGCTTCGCCTGGTCCATCTTCAGACCGCCGTATTCCTTCCGCCAGCGATAGAACGTCTGCATGGTGATCTCTGCTTCCTTGCAGGCTTGTGGCGTGGTTTTTCCGTTCGCGATGCCGACTTCAATCTGTCGCAGCATCGTCACGATCTGCTCTGGCTTGTACCTTTTCATTGGCATGACCCGCTTTTCCTCCCAGTGGATTCTCTCTCATTCCACTTGGTACAAATTTCGCCGGTCACGTCATACCCTCATGTCGAGATGGGCGACGTTAGGATGGGCCACCCTCCCAGGTTAGCGTCCAAAGAACACCCAAACCCCGCCGCGAACCTGGGGCACCTGCTTGACTGGAGATGTTCAGATCTCCCCCAACTCTGTCATCCCGACCGGAACAGATCATCGCAACGCGATGATCTGTGGAGTGGAGGGACCTCGTGTTTTCAGCGGCTTTCATTCTTGATCAGGCGGCGGGTGGCCCACCTTTGCGTTTTTGGCAAAGGTGGGGACTCATGCAGCCCGCGTCGGGGATTTTCATCTTTGATCCGCGCCACTGATGATTCGCCCCCGTAAAGAAAAGCTGTGACCGCTGACCTCGCCGTCCCCACCTTTACAAAAAACGTAAAGGTGGGCCAGTCCCCTGGCATCGCGTTTTCTTGAGTTCCAGGCTTTCCAGACTGCTTAGCCATGCCGAAGGGTCGCAAG
>DATDGB010000077.1:0-4959 GCA_036522305.1 Candidatus Acidiferrum sp.
CAAGGTTTGCCGGTCAAGGGCGCGAAGGTCACCATGATTAACGCGGGCACCGGCGCCCAGCGCACTTCCGTCACCGATGATGGGGGAGGATACAACGTCGTAGGAGTTCCTCCCGGCCATTACAAGCTGACCGTGGACGGCGGCGCCAGCTTTGCCCTCTATGAGGATGCTGCCATTGTTCTCACCGTCGGCGAGAGCGCCATGTTTAATCCGCGTCTGGACCTCAAAGGCGTGCAACAGACGGTGACCGTGTCGGCGGAAACGGCCACCATCGAGACCACCAAGAGCGACGTCTCGCAAACCGTCGGACAGCGCCGCATCGACAATCTCCCCATTAACGGCCGCAGCTACGTCAATTTCACGCTTACCAACTCGCAGACCACCCGCGATATGGCCCCCACCATCGGTCCCGCTCCCAATAGCGGCTTGAGCATCGGCGGGGCGCGCGCCCGCGGAACCGCGGTCAGCGTTGACGGAGCGGATGCCGTCGACAACTCCATCAACGCCATTCGCTCCACCCTCTCGCAAGAGGGCATTCAGGAGTTTCAGCTCATCCTCAGCAACTACAGCGCCGAGTACGGCCGCGCCAGCGGCGGGGTCATCAACATCGTAAGCAAGAGCGGCACCAACGAATTTCACGGCAACGCCTTCGGGTACTTCCGCAACAAGGCCTTCCAGGCGCGCAACCCCTTTTCCGGTCAAGTCGATTCCGTCACCGGCAATCTCGATCCCGTCAAGCAAGCCTATACCCGCGTCCAGACCGGTTTGACCTTTGGCGTCCCGATCAGAAAGGACAAGACCTTTTTCTTTTTTTCTTACGAATATACGCAACGCGAGGAGTCCGCATTCTCCAGCATCGGCACGGGGAAATTTGGGCTGACCACTGGAATCGTCTCTCCCTGCGTGCCTATACCTCTCAGCATGACTGGCAGCCAGCTTGGCTTTTACCAGGCGGCCCTCAACGCTGCTACCGGAGGGGGTGCTTCCTGCTCGAATCCCGTGGCCGCCGGGCTTGAGCAAGCTGCGGTTCTCACTGGCGCGGGTTCAAACGTAGCCGTGAACGCGGACATCAACAAAAATATCGACGGCTCCACCGTTCCCATCTCCTCGGCGCTTCTCAAGATCCCCAGCGCGCTAGGCTCGAAGTTCTTCCCTATCCCTGTGGCCTGCCCACTTGCGACCCAGGTCAACAGCGTCGTGTGCCTCCCTGTCGGCCCCGGTGTCCCTCTCGGCATCGGCACCGGCCTCGCGCCGTTGCCACCTTCGTTTGTCGGGATGAATTCGCTGCGAGGAAATTATCCGGTCTCGGAGAAAACCAGTTTGTGGTCCGGTCGCCTCGACCATCACTGGAACAACCGCAACAATTCCTTTCTCCGCGCAGGCGTTTCTCCGTCTCTCGTTACCGGCCTCCCTTCCACCTCGCAGAACCAGGTGTTCGGGCAAAATGCCGGTACCCGAGCGGGTTTGAGCCAAACGCGCGACCTCAGTTTTACCTTTCAGCACGACACTATCGTCAGCGACACCACTTTCAACGAATTCCGCCTGCAGGTGGCCCGCCGCGGCCTGCACTTCGGTTTTTCTCAACTTCCGGGCGGCGACCAGATCGCTGTGAATATCCCGGGGTTTGGCTATTTCGGACGGGAACCCTATTCCACCGTGGATCGCATCGAGCGGCGCTTTCAATTCACGGACAACGTATCCCTCGTCCGCGGCAAGCATACGTTTAAGATGGGCGGCGACGTCAATATCATTCAACTCCGCTCAAAAAAGCAGCAAATCTTCGAGCTTGATTTCGGCGGCGTCGCTAATTTTGGCGGGCTTTCCCTTTTTGGCCTTAGCGTTCCCTCAACCACTGGCTTGCAATCCTACGGCCTCGGAATTCCTACTTCCTACATACAAGGCATCGGCAGTTCCAATCAGCCTTTCGACAACCTGCCCTTCGCTTTCTTTTTCCAGGACAGTTGGCGCGTGAACCGTCATCTGACGGTGAATTACGGCGTCCGCTACGACGTGGAAATCAGTCCGCTGTTCGCCCCTGCCACGGCGATCAATGCCGCGGCGGAACAGGCTGTGGGAGTTGTCGAAGGCATCCCGCGGGACTACAACAACGTCGCGCCGCGCTTTGGCTTGGCTTGGGACCCCGCGGGCAACGGCAAGACTGTTGTTCGCGCCGGCTACGGCCTTTTCTACGACCACCCGCTGCTGGCCACCGCCTTCGACTCCGTCACTGCCGACGGTGGCCGCTCCGTGCAGTTGCTTTCCACGGGCGGGCAGGCCTCTGCTTGTGGTTTGCTTCCTGCCCCAGCCACATGCGGCGCCGGCTTCGATTCACCCACCAACCTCAACGGCTCCTCCATTTTTCAGGGCGTCCTCAACGCGCTCCCGAGCATGTTTTACCTGCCCAATCAGCAGCGCTTCAATCCTACTGCCCCCGGTTCGCTCTTCGCCAACCAGAACTATCTGACCGCGGGCTTTCCCCTTCCCATCCTCCCGTTCACACTTCCGGTGGGGAAAAACTTTGTCTACGGCTACGCGCAGCAGGCAAACCTCACCGTCGAGCGTGAACTCTCCGGCTCCTGGAAGTTCAGCCTCGGCTACCAGTGGACGCGCGGCGTGCACCTGAACCGCCCCCAGGACGTCAATTCCACCGATCCACGTCTCCTTGCCCAGAATGCCTTTAACGCGGGCGCCTCGGGACTTGCCGTTGGCAACCCTCTGACCGTTCTGGTGCCTCCCGGCGCTCCGGGTGCCTGCGTCGCCACCGCTACCGGCAGCGTGCGCCTGATTGCCCCGAGTGCGCTCGGCCAAGGCTTCGCTGTGCCGGGTTGCAACCCCGCCGCTCTCGTCGGCTTTGTCGCCACCCCGGCTTTCTTCAACTTCTTCCGGCCTTCCGGCCCCAATCCTTCGTTCTACGGTCTCGTCGCTCCGGGGCAGCCTCTTGCGGTCGGCTACGCCACTCAAGTCGCCCTGGCGAAAATGGCTGGCTACCCCACGGGCTTCGGCGCTCCCGTGCCCTTCAACAGCGTGGACGCGCAGCTCTCCAACGGCAACTCCTTCTACAACGCGTTGACCTTCAACCTCTCCAAGCGTTTCTCCCATGGCTTTGAGCTGCTCACCAGCTACACCTGGTCCCATTCCATTGACGACTCCACTGACCTGCAATCTCCTCTTGAGCCCCAGGACAGCCGTTTCCCCCATCTCGAGCGCTCCAATTCCGTGAACGACCAGCGCCATCGCTGGGTTACCAGCGGGGTCTTCCAATCGGCGAGTTCCAAGTCCGGCGAAGGCTTCTTCAAGCATCTCATCGCCGATTTCACGTTTTCCCCCATCATCGAATTCTCCTCCGGCCGGCCTTTCAACGTCATCACCGGCACCGATACTCGTCTCGATTTAGGCGCGTCTCAGGCCCGGCCTTCGGTGGGCAGCGGCACAACGTCGCCTTTCATTCCGGGCGCTTCGTTCAAAGCAGCTGATCTGTGTCTCAATGCCGACGGCTCAAAGTTTCAGGTTCCCTTCGTTGCTCCACCAGCGGGCTGTGACGGAAACCTCGGCCGCAACCGATTCGTGGAGCCCAGCTTCATGCAGTGGGATATGCGCCTATCCAAGCGCATTCCCTTCGGCGAGCGCCTCAAGTTGGATCTCATCGCCGACGCCTTCAACCTGTTCAATCACACCAACGTTGGTTCGGTCAATCAGCTCTGCGATCCCCTGGCCGGTTCGTCCTGCACCGCAGGCCAGCCAACGTCTTCTTATGACGCGCGCCAGCTCCAGTTCGCTCTTAAACTGAGCTGGTAAAAAAGCAGTTCACAGTTGAAAGTTCAAAGGGAAGAGAGCTTCCTGGGCCGGCCAGGGGCTCTTTTCTTTTTTGGAGGAGTTTTCACAACGTGGCGACTGCGAGTAGAGTAAGGAGACCGTTTCCCGTGCTGGTATCGGAGTTTGCATGAACGCATTCCTGATCGTCGGCGTATTTCTTGTGGCCGTCCTCGTAATCTGGCTGGCGCTGCAGAGCTTGCAAGGCCGCCAGAAAGGCGATGCCATCGAATCTCAAATGAACGAACTGCGCCGCGACCTGCAGACCATCGCCACCTCGCAAGCCTCCAGCACCGGACAATTGGAAACCATCGCCAAGAGTGTCGCACAGCGCCTCGATAGCGTCGCCCCCGCCTTGCAAGAGGCCATCAAGAACTCCGCTCAGATCACCGGCCAGATGACTTCCGACGCACAAACCAAAATGGCCGACGAACTCAAGAACACCCGCGAGCAGATCAGCCAGATTCAGCGGCAGCTCGGCGAAGTACAGCAAGCCGGGAAACAGATGTCCCAGACCGCGCAGACGCTCGAAGGCATATTAGGCGGCGCCAAGTCCCGCGGCTCCCTCGGCGAAGTGACGCTCGAGCGCTTGCTCGAAGATTCCCTGCCCTCTGCGCAGTATGCGATGCAGTACCGCTTTTCCAGCGGAGAAGCCGCCGATGCCGTGATCAAGCTTCGCGACAAAAAGTTAATGGCCATTGATTCCAAGTTTCCTCTCGATGCCTATCGCAGAATCGGCACCGAAGGCGATGAAGCGCGCCGCGCTTTCGCCACCGCGGTGAAAGGCCATGCCGATGCCATCACCAAAAAATACATCGTGCCCGATGAAGACACGCTCGATGTGGCGCTGATGTTCGTCCCTTCGGAAAGCGTCTACTACGAACTTTTGCAAACCTCAGACAACCAGGGCCAGCCACTCGACGCCTACTGCCGCGATAAACACGTCATCGCCGTTTCGCC
Organism: Candidatus Acidiferrum sp.; assembly: GCA_036522305.1. Lineage (GTDB taxonomy): Bacteria > Acidobacteriota > Terriglobia > Acidiferrales > UBA7541 > Acidiferrum. Next base: position 4,771 of record DATDGB010000077.1, read on the forward strand.
CAACACCCTCTACGCGCATCTCTGCGTCATCTCCATGGGCATGCGCGGCATGCAGATGGAAGAAAATGCCAAGCGTCTCCTGGCCAGTCTTTCGGGCATGGAAAAACAATTGGAAAAATTCGCGGACAAGTTCGGTGTTCTGGGCACGCACCTGAAGAACGCCCAGCAAAGCTACAGCGAGTCCGACAA
>DATDGB010000078.1:0-2016 GCA_036522305.1 Candidatus Acidiferrum sp.
GTTTATGGGGCTAAAGCTCCAACTACGCCTCGACACTGATCGGGGCCACGTGGCGTGAACAGCAGACTCCCGCATCGCCCAAAGCCCTACCACGCGCCCCCGGAGACGCCAAGAGCCTCCCCTCGCTGCGATACATGGTTATTTTTCCAATTTGCCGTGGAGGCATATCTGTGAACATATCTCGCTGCAAGAGTTTCCGCTCATCGATGTTTCGCTTTCGATTTCTGACGACCGCCGTAGTCGCTCTGTTTCTCGGAGCCCCTGCTTTCGCCCAGACGGGAGCCTCGCCCTGGGAAAACGCCGTTAGCGTACTGCAACAGGCTTTCACCAGCACCATCGCTCGGGGCCTCTCGCTAGTTGCCATCGTAGTGGCGGGTCTCACCTTTGCCTTCGGTGAAGGCGGTTCGAAGCGTGTGCTTGCCGGCGTCCTCTTTGGCGTCGGAATGGCCATTGCAGCGGTGAACTTCCTGTCGTGGCTTTTTCCCGGCAGCTGACACACCGGCGGCCCGAGGGGGAAAACACATGGCGGAAGCTAGACGAATCAACCGAGTGCATCGGTCGCTGTCCCGGCCGCTGACGTTCCTGGGCGCCGAGAGAAAGCTGTTCTTCTTCGCCCTGTGCCTAGGTGCGGCCACTTTCAACCTGCTCAATAGTCTGCTCGGCGGGCTGATGATGTTTTTGTTGCTCTACTTTTTGGCTCGCTGGGCCACCGAAACCGATCCACAAATTCTGCGATTTCTGCTGACGGCCGCAAGACTTCGCGCTCAATACGACCCGATGAAGTTCAGTCCCATTGGAGTCGGAAGGGAAGGCCATGCTCAGGCTTAGCCGAATCTTCAAAAACTATAAGGAGACTGGCTCGCTCAACGAGCAGATCAATCTCTACGGAACAACGATTCTGATCTTCCTCGCCGTCCTCTCTGTGAACTTGTTTGGCGCTGCGCTCGCTATCGGCCGTCGCTTCTTGCTCAAGAATACCGGGCGCAAACTCTCGCATCTCGACAAGCAGTTCAACGTCAGCCATGCGGACATGCCCGTTCCCGTGAACGAGGAGGATTTCAACTAGTGTCCCGCGACGCCTTCTCCTACGATCCGCAAGACGCCGGCGGCGTGCGCCATACGTCCACCCGCAGCTCCGTCCGCCCGCGCAGACCAGCACCTCCCGACACCCGAGAGAGTAGGAATCCGGCGCCGGAGGCCTCTGGCCGTGGCGATAGCACCGAGCCTCGGGAGCAGCATCCCGCCCGCGACGAACGCAGTGATTCTCCGCGTGCCTACTACGTCCGGGACCGCGCCTATCTCCTCCGCGATTCCGAGGTCCACTCGCTGAGGGAAATCGGAAAGTTCCGCGTGATTGCTGTGACGGACCTGGCGAGGCATGCGTACGGCGGAAATCGCGAACGGATGGAGAAAGACATTCGCGGGCTCGCGCGGCAGTCTCTCGTCACCGACAAGACCGTTGAAATCTCCCAGAAAAAAACCCTGCGAGTTGTAACGCTCACGAAAGCCGGGCACCGCCTTCTCAAGCACACGAACCAAGTGCCAGACAACCAGCCCATCTATCACGGCATGTTGAAACCCCGTGAAGTCAAACACGACGCCGATCTCTACCGGCTCTATCAGAAAGAGGCAGCCCGCATCGAGCGCGGCGGAGGCCGGCCGGTCCGCGTGCTCCTCGACTACGAACTCAAGCGGAGTCTCAATCGCGATTTGGCCCTGCTGGGGGAGGAAAGAGACAACCCAGAACGCAAGAGCGAAGTCGCGGAAAAGCACCACCTCCAGATTGTGAATGGAAAGATTCCCGTGCCCGATCTGCGCCTTGAGTATGAGACATCGGAACTCGAACTGCGTCACGTGGACCTTGAGCTGGCTACGCGCGATTACAGACCGCGGGCGATGGCGGAAAAAGCCTCCGCAGGCTTCTCGCTCTACGGGCGTTCGGAGGATGCATCGCGTTTGCGCCGCGTGCTCGACGAACAAGAAATCACCGCACGAATCCTGACGCTATGAACATCG
>DATDGB010000079.1:0-40731 GCA_036522305.1 Candidatus Acidiferrum sp.
CCGCGCTGCAACATCTGAATAGCTTGAAAGCGTCGTTTCTCTAAGGCTTCAAAATCGCGAGGTACTCCAGCAGGGTTTCCCATGTCCAGTTAGACGCAGGATATCCGAAAATGGTTCGCTATATTATGCGGGACTCAATAAATCCGGGGTCGAGGGACAACAAGCGCAGCAGCGTACGACCCAGTATTCCGGCCGAGACTAACAGCACCACTGCAAGCGCGACCTCAGCCACCACAAAAAGGCTATGCAAGCGACGCGTGCTTCCCAGGCTCCGGCCACCACTGCGAAGCGCGTGTTCCAGATTGCGCGCCGGGGCACGCAAAGCTGGGGCCAGTCCGAAGAGGAGACTGCACACCAGGGACACACCGAGAGCAAAAAGCAGCACCCGCCAGTCGAGTTGGATATTTTCAGCGCGCGGTAAACTTCCCGGCCAGAGGGACACAAATGGATGAACACCAACGAATGCGAGCACGACGCCCAGCGCGCCCCCAGAAATCCCCAACACGCTACTCTCGGTCAGACATTGGCGCATTAACCGGCCGCGGCTGGCTCCCAGTGCCACGCGTAAGGCCAGTTCTCGCTCGCGGGAAACCGCCCGTGCCAGCAGCAAGCTGGCGACATTCACACACGCAATGAGCAGTACGAGGCTGACCGCTCCGAGCAACAGCCATAATGTGGACCGGACATCTCCGACCACCTCTTGACTCAGAGGATGTGTCACCATATCGCGTCCCTGATTGTCGTCGGGATATTGCACAGCGAGTCGGTGCGCGATAACCGACATCTCGGTCTGTGCTTGTGGGAGCGTCACGTTGGACTGAAGGCGCCCCAGAACGTGAAGAAAAAATGCGCCGCGATTCCGCATTCTCGGGTCCGTACTTTGGCCAAGCGGCGTATATATGTCGGCTTCGCCATCTAAGCGAAATCCGCCGGGAGCGATTCCCACGATGGTGTACGATTTCCCATCCAGAATAAGCCGCTGTCCGATCGCTTCTTTGCTTTCGCCAAAGCGGCGTTGCCACAGGCCATTGCTGATGACCGCGACTGGCTGTGCGCCGGGCTGGTCCTCTTGCGGCAGAAATGTACGACCTTCAACTAGAGGGACCCCGAGAACGGAAAACAATCCGGACGAGATCAGGCGGCCGAAAACGTACTCGGCTTCTCCGGGCTTAGTTACCGTACCGCCTCCATATGTCCATGCCGCCATGGGTCCCAATGTTCGGCTTGCACTTTGATAATCTTGAAACTCAGGATAGGAAAAGCCCCACTGCTCTCCATACTTTTCGGTCTTTCCGTGCAAAGTAACTAAACGATTGGCTTCCGGGTAATCGAGCGGCTTCAATAGAACGCCATTGATGACCGTGAACATCACGGTCGTCGCTCCGCTGCCCAGCGCAAGCGTCAAGACTGCAACTGCCACAAAGCCGGGTCGCTGGCGCAGGGTACGAAGCGCATACCTGAAATCTTGAAACAAATCCTCCAGCCAACGTGTGCCACGGGCATCGCGGCACTTCTCTTTGACTTGCTCTGGACCGCCAAGAGCGAGCCGTGCATTTCGCTGTGCCAGATCGGGACTGTTGCCCTGCGCGATCAGCTGGTTTACATGCTCGTCGAGGTGGAAGCGTAGTTCCTTCTCGAGCTGTTCCTCCATCTTCTTTCGTTGCCACAAACGCTGCCACCAGTTCACCGCGCACCTCCATTCGCCATTGCAAGGATGAGGGCAATCGCATCGATTAATCGCTGCCAACTGGCAGCTTCCGTTTGGAGCTGCTTCCGGCCTTTTCCGGTCAGGCGATAGAACTTTGCTTCGCGTCCAGTCTCGGTTTCCTTCCAGTCCGCTGCCAGGAGGCCACGGTTTTCAAGCCGATGCAAAGCGGGATAAAGCGACCCCTCGGGGACCTGAACCACCCCGCGCGATACTTGCTCCAGACGCTGCGCGATTGCATATCCGTGGACAGGGCCAAGCGCCACGACCTTTAGGATGAGCAGATCCAAGGTGCCTTGAGGGAGATCCGATTTTGGCGGCGCCATTCTTTATACCTCGTCCTTCTATATATCGTAGACTGGCACCCATAGAAGTGCAAGGTATATAATGGGCTGAACCTCCATGACTGTGGATGGATGACGAGCTATGCGGAAGTTATCCCGGAAACCCGAACACACGATTACTTCCGACTTGCCGACAGTACGTCCGGAATGTGAACTCGGCTTGGGGTGCATGTACTCCAGCCCCTCTGCCCGCTTCTCGGCGCTCCACACATTTCAAGACTTTGGAAATTCTGAAAAGCCCCCACGCAACAACGGCTTGCGGGGCGCTCTCGCGGTCGAATGACCTCAACGGTCGGGGCCACCCGCCCTTGCAAGGGGGAGAAGGTGACCCAAAACCTAGTATCCGGTGTGACAGAGAATGGGAGCGGTTCAAAAGGATTAAACGCCGTATAATCTCGTGCGCGCAACTGTGGAGCAGGACATATGAACGTACAAGAACAAATCAAGAAGTATATTACCAGCCAACCGGGGCCAAAACGCAGTGACATGCGAGAGTTGCATCGGCTCACACTTCAAGTGTCACCAGAATGCAAATTATGGTTCTTCGATGGTAAAGACAGCAAAAATCATACTGTTTCCAACCCTACGATTGGATATGGATTTCACACAATAAAATATGCCAATGGAAACAGTAGAGAGTTTTTTCAAATTGGTGTGAGCGGAAACAAAACCGGAATCTCCGTCTATATTCTTGGTCTCAAAGATAAGAAGTACTTAGCCAAAACGTATGGAAAAAAACTAGGCAAGGCGAGCGTGACCGGATATTGCATTCGGTTTAAAGCTCTAAAGGATATAAACATCGATACGCTTGAAGCGGCAATACGATATGGGCTTGCAGCTCAGAATGAAAAAAGCAAGCTGACGAAATAATTCCACTGTTAAAGGCAAGCAGTTATCGATGTAAAGGCGCTCCAGTATACGACCCCTACAGCCCTGACCCGCGCCACAAAGCCATTCTCTATAAAACGGGTCTCCCGCAATAGTCGTGCGGCTCTCTGTCAGCGCTCCTTGCCTTTCTCGGTTTGCCGTTGCCCACTGCGGAAGTATCACGGGCAACCCAGAAGTAATGTGGCACGTTCCTCGCGGTGATTTTGTGTACAAGTTGTGTACAAGAAGGCGGGTTTGAAGGGCCCGAAAATGGACCTAAGCAACGCAGAATCAACAACAGACTCTTAAGCTACAGGCCCAAATCGAAGAACAACTTTAAAATTCTAACAGGCGGACGATGCCGGGCACAACTGTAACCTCGCCGCCGGATGCTTGGCGCGAAAAAAAGACCTACTACTGGACAAAACCCACGTTAGGGGCCGGTGTACTGCCTTCCGGGGATTCCTTGATGGTTCCAAACTGAGCTTCGTACCGCGCAAGATTCTCCCCCATGGCGCGCCAGATGCGTTTCGCGTGTCCCGGGCTGAGGATCATGCTATTCAGCAGCTTTCCTTGCGCGCCATTCGGAAAAATGTAAATGAAGTTCATGGTGAACTCTTCCAGATTGTGGTGAATCATCACCAGGTTGCTGTATTGCCCCTGCAGCTCTTTTTCGTCCGCTTTGATCTGCACCTGGCCCTGTACTGGCTGCTCTTGATCCATTTCGTTTTTCTCCCGGAAGACTGACTCGAACTTACCACAAGCACCCGCGGTTCGCATGATTGGCGGCGCGTGCCAGAAGCTCCGCCATCTGTGTTGGTAGATAGGACATGAAGTCCCATTGACAAGCGATCTTATTAAGTGTAGTTTAGGATTGTTATTTAGCATAGTTAACCTTAAACATGGCACGCACGGTCCTGCCACAACTCGAAATGGAGCCAGCCATCACCGGCGAAACAGCCGACGGCCTTCACTCCCCGTCGGCGATACATACGCGAGTTGTGCTGCCTTCCTTGCCGGAATCGCACCGCACGATTCCATTTTCTTCCGGCGCCACTTGGTTCCGCAAAATGCTGGCCTTTGCCGGCCCAGGCTACCTTGTCGCCGTTGGCTACATGGATCCGGGAAATTGGGCTACAGACATCGGCGGCGGCTCGAAATTCGGCTATACGCTTCTCAGCGTCATCCTCATCAGCAACCTGATGGCGATGTTTTTGCAGGCACTGTCCGCAAAGTTGGGGATTGCGACCGGGCGTGATTTGGCTCAAGCGTGCCGCGAACACTATTCGCGCCGTACCGGCGTGTTTCTCTGGGTGGTCTGCGAAATCGCCATCGCCGCTTGCGATCTCGCTGAGGTTCTGGGTTCGGCTGTCGCACTAAAACTTCTCTTTGGCCTGCCACTGATCGCTGGCGTTCTGATAACTGCTTTGGATGTTCTCATTGTTCTAGCACTGCAGGGACGGGGTTTCCGGCTGGTAGAAGCCTTCGTCGTCACGTTGATCGCTTCGATTGCCGCCTGTTTCGCGTACGAAATCTTTTTCGCTCACCCTCTGTGGCGCGAAGCCGCGATTGGTTTCATTCCTCGCGCCGAAATCCTCCGCAACCGCGAGATGCTTTACATTGCCATCGGCATCCTTGGCGCGACGGTTATGCCGCACAATCTCTATCTGCACTCCAGTATCGTGCAGACGCGCGCGTTCGGTAGTTCCACACGCGATCGTCGCGAAGCGGTGCGTTACGCAATCTTCGATTCCACGCTGGCCCTTGGCTTTGCCCTGTTTATCAATGCCGCGATTCTGGTGCTTGGCGCCGCTGCTTTCCACACCCGCGGAATGCACAACGTCGCGGAAATCGCCGACGCCTATAAACTTCTCAGCCCCGTGCTGGGGGCCAGCCTTGCCAGCACGCTCTTCGCGTGCGCGTTGCTGGCGTCCGGCCAGAACTCCACGCTCACCGGTACGCTGGCCGGGCAGATCGTGATGGAGGGATTCCTCGACATTCGGCTCAAGCCCTGGCTCCGGCGGCTCATCACCCGCTCGATCGCGATTATTCCCGCGGCCTTGGTGATTGGTTTCGCGGGCGAAAACAAAGTCACCTCATTGCTCATTCTCAGCCAGGTGATTCTCAGCTTTCAGTTGCCGTTCGCGGTGATTCCGCTTATCCAATTTACGGGCGACCGCTCCAAGATGGGCGAATTCACCAATTCGCGGCCTACCAGAGTCGTCGCCTGGATAGTTGCCTCGGCTATCCTCTTCTTTAACGCCGAGCTGATCTGGCTCATCTTCCGTTCCAAATAGGAGTGCTGCACGGCAACTCCATTGCCGGGTTTCCTTTCGTTGCCCTGCGCGATGTGCGAGAATTTTCCTGGTGCCTATGTCCCCCGACGCGCTGCTCAATCTCAAGACGCGCAAAATCCTTTTCGGTCTGTTTCTAGCCCTTACTTGTATTGCGGTCGTTTATACGGCTTTCCAGAGCAACAAACCGTGGGTTGTACCTGAGGAAGTCAAAAGGATGAAGAATCCACTGGCGCCCTCAGAGACCACTCTGAGGGCTGCTCACGGGATTTACGTGGATGAATGCGCGCAGTGCCATGGCGAACGCGGCAAGGGCGATGGCCCGGAAGCAGCAATGCACAGTCCTTCGCCCTCTGACCTCACTTACGCGCGCCACATGAACGCCGTCACCGATGGCGAAATCTTCTATCAAATCAGCGAAGGCAGAAAACCCATGCCGTCGTTCAAGCGGCGGCTGACTGAAGATCAGCGCTGGGGACTTGTACTTTTCGTGCGTACTGTTTCTGCTTCTGTCGCACCGGCAATTCCAGAGAAGATGCCCGACGTCGGCAAGAAGCCAGCCGCTTCCTCGAAAGACTAATTCTCAGAGAAGAACACGACCTTTCCGATTTCACGCGCAGATCAATTTGGCTGGTCCCAAAGAAAAAAACGGGCCACGACATGCTCGGGGCCCGCTTTCTTTGCTCTGCGTTTCTGTGTCGCTGCGACAGATTTTTCTTTTACGCCGTGGCCGCCTTCACCTGTCCAAGCGCAGCCGCAACTTCATTCAAATCCGGCACCACTGGAATGTCGTAGTTCTTGAACCACGCCACCTTGCCGGTTTTATTGACAATGGCGATGGCCCGGCCGGTGATGCCTTTGTCCGCAAGATACACACCGTAGTTTTCGCTCATCGCTCCCTTGGGATGAAAATCCGCCAGCAGCGAATACTTGATCCCCATCTTCTCGGCATAGGCCTTGTGCGACCACACGCTATCGACACTGACGCCAAGCACTTCCGCGTCCAGCATTTCAAAGGCCTTCATTTCGTTCACGAAGCAGATATGCTCGTTCGTGCACGTCGGACTCCAGTCCAGCGGGTACCACACGAGTACGACGGTCTTCTTCCCCGCGAAATCCGAAAGCTTCACTTCCTTCTTTTCCTGATTCAACAAGGTAAAATCCGGCGCCGTTTGTCCCACCGCGATGCTCATACACTTTCCTCCTAGGTCTCGCACAACTCACTGAGCATCTTACCCAATCCTTGCGTTTCGCACCAAGTGCCAGTCCCCCGGGAATCGGGCTGTCCCGTCTCCCGCTGTTGTTACTTAGCCGATTCTCGTTTTGCAGCCGCTGAGTTAATTTCGTACCTACTTTTTGTGCACAGCAGTACACTTTGCTCAGGAGAATTCTATGGGCGCTGGAGCCGCGGGCCGCGCTCACCTCATGACCCTGCGCGATCTGGTCCGTTTATACCTGACACAGGCCGGAAAATTTGGCGAGCCTGTTGCGCTTTCTGTGTTTGGTTTGGCGCCCGCAGAAACGGAGCGCCTCTTCAGCGAGTACGACGAGGATTATCACATCAGCCGATTCTTTCAATTCTTAGAAGGCTCTGGCGAGAAATTCTCGATCAACGGCATCCCGGCCACTCACGTCACCCTCGACGCGGAAATTGAATCCATCCTCTGATCGCCCCGGATTGCTGAGAGCGATTTTGATTTGCCTTACTATTTGAGGCGGAGACTCATCAAAATGGATACCCCGTGGAAGGCGCTCGCGCCCGCTGACAACAACTGCGCATACATTGCCCTTCTGTCCTACCTGCCGCTCAAGCGGTACCGCGCTATTCCGCGGTTCATCCAATTTTCATGCCAGATTCAAAAGCAGCTGCGACACACTCCCGGCGTGCTTGGCTACTCTCTTCGCGCCAAGTTGATCAGCCGCAACTTCTGGACACTTTCGGTTTGGGAGAATCAGAAAGCGCTGATGGACTTTGTGGCGAAGATTCCCCATGGCGAAGCTATGAAAGACATGACTCCGCACATGGGTCCATCAAAATTTACTCAATGGAAGGTGAACGGCTCGGCTCTGCCGCTGCGGTGGGAGGAAGCCATCAAGCGATCGCTGCAGGAGAGACAAACCTGAGTGGAGCAATCCCTGCTTTATTCTCAGTTTCGCGTTCGGCGGATGAACAGCTCGTCGCAGTCTACTTCGCCCGCGGTGCAGGATTGTCCTTGACGTCTCCTCAAGCATATCTGAGTATTAGGCTCCCAAACGGGAGGTCCCATGGGACACCCACTAAAATCCATCTCCAAGGCCGGAATTCCCGAGGCCATCGCCAAAGCCGAACTCTATCGTTACCTGAATGAGCCTGAAGAAACCGAATCCATCTGCCGGGACATCCTCGCCGTTGATCCCGGACATCAGCTCGCTCTCCGCCTGCTCGGCCTGGCCATGGCTGACCAATTTATCGGCGCCGCGAGCGATCGCTACATCGAGGTTCAGTCTATCTTTCAGGGGTTGCGTGATCCCTACGAACAGCTCTACTACACGGGAATATTGTGCGAGCGCCGCGCCAAGACACAGCTCCTCGTGGGCTACGCCCCGCACACTCTGCGGCCTTTAGTGGAAGAAGCCATGCTCTGCTTCGCGGAAGCCGAGAAGATTCGGCCGGCAGGCAATGACGACAGTATTCTTCGCTGGAATCGTTGCGTCCGATTGTTGGAAAGCCGGGACGATTTTCACCTTGAGCGGGCACTTGGAGCCATGGATGCGGAGGACATGCCTCCCATCAGCTCGACTGCGCGCCGCGTTGGCCGGGTCGACTAGTTTCGTGGAAGAGAGATCATGCGCTCACTACGCGCTCGAACCGTCGCGCCAGTTTTTCTTGTTCTTCGCTGATTTGCCGCGGCAGGCGTGCGCCGAATTTCGCAAGGAATTGCTTGGAATCTTCCATCTCTAGTTCCCAATCTTCCGGGTTCACGCGCAACAACTCGCTTACAGCTTCGTCTGAGATTTTCATTCCATCCATCGTGAGCCCATTCTTTGCCGGGACATAGCCGATAGGTGTTTCCTGCGCCGCCCCACGGCCTTCCACGCGTTCCAGGATCCATTTCAAGACTCGCACGTTTTCGCCATAGCCCGGCCACAGGAACTTTCCATCCGCACCCTTACGGAACCAGTTCACGTGAAAAATCTTGGGCGGTTTCGGGATTTTCTTCCCCATCTCCAACCAGTGATTAAAATAATCCGCCATGTTGTAGCCGCAGAATGGCAGCATGGCCATGGGGTCCCGCCGCGTGATGCCCACGTCGCCGGTCGCCGCCGCGGTCGTCTCGCTCGCCATCGTCGCGCCTATGAATACGCCGTGCTGCCAGTCGAAGGATTCATAAACTAGCGGGGCCACTCGAGCCCTTCGCCCGCCAAAGATGAACGCTGAAATCGGCACTCCTTCCGGAGCTTCCCATTTCGGCGAAATGCTTGGCGACTGCCGCGCGGGAACGGTGTATCGCGCGTTAGGATGCGCTGCCGTTCCTTTGGAGGGATCCCAGGCTTCGCCTTTCCAGTTGATCAATCCCGCTGGCGCATCACTGCCAATGCCTTCCCACCACGGTTCGCGATCCGAACTCATCGCGACGTTTGTAAACAGCGTGTTCTTGCGCAGCGCCCCCATCACGTTTTGATTGGTTTTCATTCCGGTTCCGGGGGCCACGCCAAAAAATCCCGCTTCCGGATTGATGGCGTGCAAATAGCCGTCCTCGCCGATCTTCATCCAGGCAATGTCGTCGCCCACCGTCCACACGCGATAGCCCTGGCTCTCCAGCGCGGACACCATCATCGCCAGGTTGGTCTTCCCGCAGGCGCTCGGAAACGCCGCGCCCATATGTGTCACTTTGCCGCCGGGCGATTCCAGACCCAGAATCAGCATGTGCTCGGCCATCCAGCCCTGCTCGCGCGCCATGACGCTGGCAATTCGTAGCGCAAAACACTTTTTCCCGAGCAGCGCGTTTCCGCCGTAGCCCGAACCGACGCTCCAAATCAATTTTTCTTGCGGGAAGTGCACAATATAGCGCCGCGTAGGGTCGAGGTCGCCCAACGAATGCAGCCCCGGAACAAACTCGCTCGAGGCCCCCAGCCGCTCCATCGCCACCTTGCCCATGCGCGACATGATCCGCATGCTGGCTACCACGTACGGGCTGTCTGTCACCTCCACGCCTACTTTGCTGATCGGCGAACTCACCGGTCCCATCACGTACGGCACCACGTACATCGTCCGGCCACGCATCGCTCCATCCAGCAGTGCCCCAACCTTCTGCTTTGCGATGCCGGGGTCCATCCAATTATTCGTGGGACCGGCTTCTTCTTTCTCAGGCGAGCAGATATATGTCAGATGTTCCGTGCGCGCGACATCATTCGCACTGCTACGATGCAGGTAGCAATTCGGGTAGGTTTTCTCGTTCAGAGCGTAGGTATCCCCAGATCGCAGCATCTTCGCGATCATTCCCTGGTACTCAGCCTCCGAGCCGTCGCAATAAACCACGCCGTCCGGCTTGGTCAGCTTCGCCGCTTCATCGACCCAGGTTTCCAGTGGAGTTGCCACCCTGATCCCCCTGCAGGCCCATTAGTTCGCCGCCACCAGCCAGAGCGAAACGTCCGGTTGCTTGCCCCGGCGGATACACTCTGGAGGAAGACCCAGGCCATCTAGGGTCGTGTAGCGATTGGACCCGGCCACGCCAACTGGCCCAAGCAAAGGCGGGAGAATCCGGCCAGGCTGGCAGGCTTTTTCTTTGATTCTACCCGACCACAGTCTATGTTACCCCTCGCCGCCCGCGCAAGCCGTCCTGCTGTTCTCGACGTCTTCGGTGTTAGGTCATCAGTTTCCGATTACCGCGTTTTCAGGTTTCTGGATTACTTCCGAGCTCATGCTGCGACTGGAACTCTCGCCGCTTCGTTCCGGGCTTCGATGGCTTTGACGGAGTTTTCAAATGCCTTTTCCAAAACGTGCCGGCCGATGGTCCTGAGCACGAAGCCGAGCAACCGTCCCTTGAGGTTCTTGCCCTCGCGTACGACGACCGCGTCAATGTCAGTCGTGCCGTTGGGCCGGCGCGTGAAGGTGTAGGTGTGGCCCGACGCACCTCCCCACACGTTGGAGTCGGTCGTTGTAAGGACGGTGCGGTTGGGATCGGACCAGTCATAGTGCAGCCGTTCCCAGATGCCGCCCGAGCCTTCCGTGACGTCGGCCTGGGTACGGCCCCGGTCATGCACCTTGAGGTACTCATCGGCGCTGTTGCCAAAGAGCTTCGGGCGGCCAGGCCCGAAGTCGGTGAGCCCGGCGACGTACTGCTCAGGGGTCACGGTGGTTGTCTGCAGGAGGTGGATTTCTGTTTGCTTCATTGTCGTTCTCCTTTCTATTGAACACTGCCGCAAGAGAACAATGCAGCTGGCTCTCCATCCGGAAACCGTTGAAAAGAAACAAAGTGAGGACCGAAATCGCGCCGCATGCTCAGCAAAATGACGAACGATGAGCAAGAGGCCACGGGGTGTGACGCTATTTGGAGGTGGGACGCTTCCGCCCGTACTTATCGATACCCAGCCGCCGGATCTTCGATTCCAGCGTCTGGCGTGGTATCCCGAGTTTCGCGGCTGCTCCAGAAGGTCCTGATATCCGCCCATGGGTTTCGGCGAGAGCAGCTTCGATCATTTCCACTTCACGATTTGCCAGTGCCGAAAAGCCTTCGTGCGGCAATGAGTCTGCCGATTCGCGTTTTAGCCAGGTCTCATCAACGACCAAGGTGTCGGTTTCACTGAGGATAACTGCACGTTCCACGACGTTCTGCAATTCGCGAATATTCCCGGGCCACTGGTAACCTTTTAACTGCTCCAGCGTGTCTTTGCTGATATGACGGATGGTTTTTCCGGTCCCTTTGGCGAAGCGCGCGAGGAAGTACTCCACGAGCAATGGAATATCTTCTGGTCGCTCGCGCAGCGGCGGAACGGCGATCGGAACGACATTCAGCCTGTAGAAAAGATCCTGACGGAAGGTTCCGGCAGCCACGGCGGCCGGCAGGTCACGATTTGTTGCCGCTATCAGGCGGACGTCTACGGAGATCGGATGATTACTGCCCACCCGCTCAAATTCCCTCTCTTGTAATACCCGGAGGAGCGCGATCTGCGTTTCCATCGGGAGATCGCCGATTTCATCCAGGAAAAGCGTCCCGCCGTCGGCGGCTTCAAACCTCCCCACGCGCCGTTGCAGCGCGCCGGTGAATGCTCCTTTCTCATGCCCGAAAAGCTCGGAAGCGATCAGTGATTGCGGAATCGCGGCACAGTTAACGCGGACGAAGGCTCGAGCTGCGCGTTTCGATCTCCGATGCAGCGCACGCGCAATAAGCTCTTTGCCGGTTCCGGTTTCGCCCAGAATGAGAACGGTCGAATCTGCGGGTGCGACTTTCTCTACCTGCTTCCGCACTTCGCGCATGGGTTTGCAGGAACCGACAATTTCCTCAAACATGGAAGAGCGATCGATTTCCTCTCGCAGCACGAGGTTCTCGTTCCGGAGTTGCTCTTCCGTCCTCTTTCGGTCTTCGACGTCGGTGGCCGTTGCGTACCAGCGGATGACCTGGCCGGCTTTGTCTTTGAGCGGGTTGTACTGAATGAGCTGCCAGCGATACTGCCCATTCTTGAACAAGGAGCGCATTTCCAGCTCGAACGGAACTCCCTCCGAGAGTCCCACGCGACGCTCATCACGCACCCGATCGATGTCTTCAGGATGGAAGGCTCGCGCGAAAAAACCTTGCTTGTTAACTTCGCCCGGCGTAAGTCCTGTGTGATCCAAAGCTACCCGATTCGCGTAGAGCGTAGTCCCATCAGGCGCCAGGACCACGATGGATTGGCGAATCGTATCAGTGATCGTGCGAAGGTCCGCCTCGTTTTCGCGGACCTTCTGCCCGGAGCACTTAAGATCATGGATGTCGGCATTGATCCCGCACCAACGGACGAGCTTTCCCTGGTCATCACGGACCGGCGACGCAGCGATCTGAAACCAGCGATACTCTCCGTCGAAGCGGCGAAAGCGCGCCTCCGTCGTGCCAGCTTCCGGGGACTTCCTGAGATCCTGCCACCAGGTTTCGAGCTGCTGGATATCGTCGCGATGAACAGCCGATTTCCACTGCGATCCCACGAGCTGATCCGCTGAAAGCCCCGCGTACTCTCGAAATCGTTGGTTGACGAAATCCAGAGCGCCATCCGGCAGAGCGCACCAGGCCATCGCTGGCAGGGCGTCGATGAACGCGTGCGCTTCTGCGGGAGCCTGACCTGGGCCCTTACCTGTGCTCATAGGTTCGATCCGGCGAGCCGGCAAGCTTGAACGCTGCTCCCGACTGTGCCGGATTATACCGCCTGCCAGTAACAAGCCGCATGTCAATACCAGCCGCTACGCCCCTCGGCTGCCCCCTTTTCAAGCGATGGCTTCAGCCGTCATCTCAAGGCTCAAGCTCCACCGGCTCAGCGCGTTCGCGAAGCATCCATTCGCGCACGTAGGGAGGGCACTGAACCAATTCAATGCCCTCATCCTCGCAGTTGATCAGGAAGCGAATCACCCCGAGATCCACCAGGGTCACTTCACTCAGGTCCAGAATCTTACGCGCGCAGCCGTCATTCATCGCTGAGCGAACGCACACCAGAAACTCCGACTGAATCCGGCCGCTCAGCCGTAATCTGGCCACGCATTCATCATGGTCTCTTTCAATCCTCAACATTTCGCACTCACGCTGTGGCACCCACGACTCCATACCGGGCCGCCGGTTTAGTGCGCGACAAATTCGGCATCATTGCCTGCCGTGCGGCTTCGTAAGTCTGCCATTGTCCAGCGTCCGGTAACGCCGGGATCGTGACGAACTCCCCTTGATCGAGACCAGCAAGCGCAGCGCCCACCATATCCCCCGTTGACATGACGATCTCCTGAGGCAAGTGTTCAACCGGAGTACCAGCCTTCTTCCAGAGATCGGTGGCCGTCGCTCCGGGCAACACGACCTGAACGGTAACTCCTTTGTCGGCCAGCTCATGCCGCAGCGATTGGCTGAATGCAAGAACATAGGCTTTCGTGCCGCCGTACACGCCGTTGAGAAGCTCAGGGGCAACCCCGACAACTGAGCCGATGTTGATGATTGTGCCGGAACCGCGTTTCACGAATTGGGGCGCTACCGCGTAGGTCAGCCGCGTCAGTGCCTCTACGTTCAGTGCGATGATCTGGCTCATGTCGGTGACATCCGAATTCAGTAACGGAGCAGTGGAGGCCATGCCCGCGTTGTTTACCAGCAAGGAGATCCTCGGGTCCTCGCGGAGGATTCGCTCTACTCCGGCCAAATCGTTGGAGTCAGTCAAATCGGCAGCCAGGATCTCAATCCTGCGTCCCGTGCCGGCTTCAAGTTTCTTCGCGAGATCGTCCATTGGTTTCCGGGTACGGGCAACCAAGAGCAAGTCGTAGCCACGGCTCGCCAGGCGATCGGCGTAGACCGCGCCGATTCCAGAGGATGCTCCAGTGACAACCGCTAATCCCTTCGATTGTTGTTTCATTTTCGTAGTCCTTTCTGCTTCGAGCTCTTTGCCGGATTCGCGACTCGCGCGTTCCGGCTACGCTTGAGTTTGCATTTCGATCGCCGTTCGTAAACCATTGACGCGCCAACGTTTAAGATGTCGCCCCCCGCCTCGCCTTCAGCAAAATGCCGAGCGTTCAGCAAACGATATAACAGCACGAGCGCAGCGGAATTGGTCTAAAGTTGGAGACCAAAGCTTAGCCAGGTAGGAAACGATAAACACGCTTGTATTGAGTGGTCTGGCCATCTCCTGGATGTCGGTTATCGTCGGACCAGGCGGCCTAATCAGACTGACGTACTGCCCCGTTCCTACTTCCTTACTTCCTTGTGTCTCCCCTGCTGTAAACTCACCTCTCTTGTCAGCCCATGCCGAATCCGACTCCCTGCGGGTGGTGCTTGTGGCTCCGCGCAACCCCCTCAACATCGGCGCCGCGGCTCGCGCCATGAGCAACTTCGGCTTTTTCCATCTTCGCGTTGTAAACGCTTATGAACTGGCTTTCCGTGAGGCGCGTTCCGCCGTCGGCGCCGCGCCGCTGCTCGCCAAAGCCGAAGAGTTCAAGACCGTCGCGGAAGCCGTCGAGGATTGCACCCTTGTTGTGGGAACCACTGCCGTGGGCCTTCGGCAATTGCAGCACCCGGTTCGCCACCTCGACCAAGCCGCACGCCTCCTCCGCAAGCATCTTGTCGGTGGCCTTGTTGCTGTTCTGTTCGGCTCGGAGAAGCGTGGCCTCACCAATGAGGACTTCAGCCATTGCCATTGGCTCCTGCGCATCCCCACCCGCGAAGAGCATCGCTCCATGAACCTCGGCCAAGCCGTAGCTGTCTGCCTTTACGAACTAGCCCGCGATCCGCAAGCTGCGTCGAAACCGGAAAAACACTCCGCCGCATCCGCCGCCGATCTCGAGCGCCTTACCACGCTGCTGCTCGATGGTCTCCGCTCCAGCGGGTATTTGAAATCCAATCCCAGCGGCCTCCAGAAGCGGCGCTCCGCCGCACCGACCGACGAAAAAATTCGCCGCCTCGTCCACCGCCTCAACCCATCCGCAAAGGATGCCGAACTCACTCTCGGTATACTTCGCCAAATCCTATGGAAGTCTCGGCAAGACGATAAATCTTCTTAACATGGCCATGCGCGACGAAGTTGCTTAAACGCGCTTCCCCGTGGAAGAATGCCCGCATGTCTAGAACAAGAAAGTTTCACGCGTTCCAGTTGCTCCTCATGCTGTTCTTCTGTTCCTCTTTCGTCAGCGCTCAGACCACGCGACCCGACGCAGAAAGAAAGCTCGCCCACGACATTTACAAGGAATTTGTCGAAATCCAATCTGGTTTCACAACGGGTGCCACCACCCCCGTTGCCCAGGCTGCCGCGGCCCGCTTGCGAGCCGCTGGTTTTTCGGAATTCGATGTCTTCGTGGGCGGCGCGAATCCAATGAAGGCCAATCTCGTCGTTCGCTATCACGGGACGGGAGCCCTCAGGCCGCTTCTCCTCCTCGCCCACATCGATGTCGTCGAAGCCAAACGCGAGGACTGGAGCATGGACCCGTTTCAACTACTCGAGCGAGATGGTTTCTTTTATGGCCGCGGCACCGGCGACGATAAAGCCCAAGCCGCCATCTGGATCGCCAACTTGATTCAATACAAGAAGGAGGGCTTTACCTCCGACCGCGACATTATTGTGGCGCTGACTGCGGACGAAGAGGGTGGCGGACCTTACAATGGCGTCGCCTGGCTCCTCAAGAATCACCGCGATCTTATCGATTCCGAGTTCGCTCTCAACGAAGGTGGATGGGGCGAGGAATCCAAGGGCAAGAAAATCTCCAACGATCTCCAGGTCAGTGAAAAATACGTCGTTAATTTTCGCCTCGAAGTGCGCAACAAAGGCGGCCACAGCTCGATGCCTGTTGCTGACAACGCCATCTATCGCCTCGCGGCTGCGTTACAGCGGCTTTCCAATTTCGGATTTCCTCTCAAGACCAACGAAGTAACCGCCGCGTACTTCCAGGAAATGGCGAAAATCGAAACCGACTCTAGAAGAGCAGATCTCGCGAACGCCAGCAAAGGCTCTCAGGAAGCCATGCAACGGCTGGCGGCGGCTTCGCCGGCATGGAACGCCACTCTCCGCACCACATGCGTGGCAACACTCCTGGAGGGCGGGCACGCCATGAACGCATTGCCGCAACTCGCAGCCGCCACCGTGAACTGCCGCGTCCTCCCCGAGGATTCCGTCGAGTACGTGCACACCACGTTGCAGAAGGTTATCTCGGACGACGAAGTCAGCGTAAAAATTCTCGGCGAGCCGGCTCCGGGGCCCGCCTCTGCGCTCAGAGCAGACGTGTTGGCGGCCGTCAACCACGCCACAGAATCCCTTTGGCCGGGTGTGCCGGTAGTACCGATCATGGTTATGGGCGCCACCGACGGGAAAGCCCTGCGCATCGCCGGGATTCCCACTTATGGAATCCAGGGAATCTTCTTCGATCGCGACGACATTCGGTTCCACGGCCGCGATGAACGCGTGGCGGTCCAGTCCTTTTACGATGGCCAGGTTTTTCTCTACGAGTTGGTCAAGATTCTTTCGAAGCCCGCGCCGATTGCTCACGCCGGCGGCCACTAGATTCCATTCGTTGTAAGCAAATCATCGACAACTGTCGCCCCGCAGGTTTCTTGTCCCGTGTGCGGCTAAGGAACGTTGCTCGCTACCAGTTGCCAGTTCTTCGTTTCGGAGAACATCTCTCCGGTGCCGGTGACGAAGGCGCCGTGCGCCACGCTGTCACCTTGCAGTTGAAACA
The DNA here is from genome assembly GCA_036522305.1 of Candidatus Acidiferrum sp. Lineage (GTDB taxonomy): Bacteria > Acidobacteriota > Terriglobia > Acidiferrales > UBA7541 > Acidiferrum. The sequence goes on from DATDGB010000079.1 coordinate 16,570, forward strand.
TCATCCACGCCGTCGGGTAGCCTAGATAGCCATAAACACCTAGGAAACACGGAATCGTGCTCGGTGTGCAATTTGGGGCGCCCTGGACGTCGCAGTGCGTCGGGCCGATCAGCGTGCCTTTCACTTTGATGATCCCCGCGGGAACCGCGCTGTAAAACGCGGCGATGGATTGCAGTCCCGTCGCCGATGCCGGCTGCGTTGGCGGCGAAATCGGAACGTCCAGCGACCCGTCCAGCAAAAAGATTGGACCCGTCGTCAGAAGCGCGGTGTTGGGGCAATCGACGGGGATGGAGCAGAACGCCTGCCCCGGCAACTCGATGGGCATAACCGTCTTAATTGTGCCGGCGGACTTAATCATGGCGTTGATCGCGCCGCCTGCCCCCTGTGAATGCCCGAACGAGCCAACCTGGCTGACGTTTAGCCTGTTAAAAAAGATGCTGACAGGATTGCTGTTCGCGGCGATCAGAAAATTCACGCCGTCCAACATGGTTTGCCCGGGACCGGCGTTCTTGTCCTGCGGAGCGATGATCACGAATCCCCAGGAAGCCATGTGCTTCAAGAAAAATGTGTAATTGCCAGACAGGGAATTGGTGCCATTGCCCCAGGTGAGAATCGGGTGCTTGAAGCCGCCCATCCCCAAACTTGTGGGGTAGTAGAGATCGAATTTATTGCCGGAGGAGTCGCAGCACTCTGTGCCGATCGCCACAGTGACGGCCCAAGGGCCTGCGCCATAGTATTTCAACTCGATAGGTTTCGTCGGATAATTCGGCGGCTTGCAGGAAACCAGCATCATGCTGGCGGAGAGCATCAGGGCCGCAGAAATACTCCCACGAAAAATCGCGTGCCACCTTGGTTGCTTCTTTGCTCGCATCGTCGAGTGCATTGCGGCCTCCTGTGAGCCGGTCAGAGGTTTCTCCTGGCTGCAGGGAGGCGCTGTCCGGGCGATTTCTTTCGAGGATGACTCACCGGATAGTGCCGCTGGAAGCGCGTTCGTTGCACGCAATCGGTGATGTCGCTGGATTGCCGTTCAATCGGCGAGGAAGCGGTCTCCGAGGCCCTTTCCCCAGCCTCTTCCCATTTCGATTTTTCGCCTTCTACGGTCGACACTTCCACCCATCAAGATTCGCCCCGATTTCCTATTCACTTTTTGTGTTCACTTTTGTACAGTTTCCCAGCGCCCAGTCCCGGAAAATGGTACTGTAATAGGTGTCTATCATGTTCTGCACACTAGGCACTCGCGCATTCAACTAAGCAGACCGCCGGAGAGCATATGGAATTGACCGTAACGCAACAAGAGCGCCCCTGGGATCGTCCCTTCTGGAAGCCCGTTCATGGCAAGGAAGGCGTCTTCGCTTATCTTGTCCTCATTCATAGTCTTGCAGTCGTCGGTCTCATCCTCTTCCCCGTGCCAAGCCTCAAGGTTGTCGGAATGACTTTGCTCAGCATCGCTCTGGGTGGCCTTGGCACCACGGTCTGCTATCACCGCATGCTCTCCCATAAGACTCTCAAGACCAACCGCTTCGTTGAGCAATTCTTGATCTTCTGGGCCGTTTTCAACGGCTCAGGCCATCCTGCAAGTTGGGTCGCCTATCATCGCCTCCACCACGCCGTCACGGACACTCCGGAAGACATTTCCAGTCCTAAGCAAGGCGGCTTCTGGTGGGCGCATCTTCGCTGGCTTTATCAAACGCAGCCTGCCGACAAGAAGCGCTGGGCTCCCGAGCTTACCGGTGGCATCTACAAAATCTGGGGCTGGGCAGAAACGCCCGTCATTGTCTTCTCAATCTGCGTTGGACTGATTCTTGGTTTCGGCTGGATGGGTTTCTTCTGGATGGGCGCGATTCGCCTGGTCTACTCCCTGCACATGCAATGTCTTGTGAACAGCCTCACCCATCTGAAGAAGGTCGAAGATGGTGATTCCAGCATGAATGTATGGTGGCTCGGTCCTTTCCAATTGACCGCCTGGGGCGAGAACTGGCACGAGAACCATCACTCACACGCTGGCTCCGCGCGCCTTGGCCTTCGCTGGTACCAGACCGACATCGGCTGGTATTTCATCTGGATGCTTGAAGCCGTGGGCCTTGCCCATTCCGTCAAGCGCCCTCGCGCTTCCTAACCTGTAAGCCTGGCTCGCAAATTTTGTTTCTTCGCTCTAATCTGTTGGGGCGAGCTTTGGCTCGCCTTCTCGATCCCATGTACGCACAAAAATTCAATGTCAACATTGTGATTCGCGGTGAGCCCCGCGCTTGCCCGCTCGATTGGCTCGATCAATTCTGCATGCGCAATTTCACCAATTCTGCGGACTTTGACGACACGCTTCCGGTCGCGGATGGCCAGGTCGAAGCCAGTTTCCGGCTCACTCCCGAACGTTTTGCAGAAGGCCTCGCCGCCTGGTTAACTCAACGCGGAAAAGGCGAAGGCCAGCCCGTGACCGTACATGTCACGCGCTCCTAGTTCTTCCTAAGTGATGTGAAGCGAGCTTTTCGAAGATTCGTCCGTAGAAGGTTCCGCTAAGCGGCGGAGTCGCGCTTCTCGCCCCGGATGGCGGCGCGAATCTGTGGCAGTGCTGCAAGCGCCGCAGTTTCGCCCGCTGCAACCATCTCCGGCGTCTTCGTAAAATCGTCCCACACAAAAGGCTTTACGTCCGGTTCGATGATCACGTCCGCCTGCGTCCGCCATGTCAGATCCGTGTGGCGCTGGAGAATGTTGAACGAGCGGCTGAGAATATCTGTGAACGTGCGCGGCTCCTCGACGTTGCCTGCCTCGAGGTACACGGCGATAACAATGTCCGCCCCAAGAAGCAGCGCGCCTTCCACCGGCACGGGAGCGGTGAGGAATCCATCGACCAGCGTCCGCCCGTCGTATTGGATGGGCACGAATAACCCGGGGTAGGCGCACGAAGCCCGTACCACGGGCGCAATCGGACCATGCGAGTAATACACGGAGACACCCGCGTTGATATCCGTTGTCGCGATAGCCAGTGGGGTACGCAGTTCTTCGAATGTTTTTACCGGACTAAAGCGTGCAAGATATTTTTCCATGCGCTGGTTGGTAGCCAGGCCTAGCCACGATGGTGTCCAGCGGCCGAAATCGGTGAAGCTCGTCTCCGCGCCTATCTTTTCCATCTCCTCCAGCGAAGCTCCGGCACAGTAGCCCGCGCCGATCAGGGCCCCAACGCTCGTGCCTGCGACGCAGTCGATGGGAATATTGGCTTCGCACAAAACGCGCAGCACTCCGATGTGCGCAATCCCCCGCGCAAAACCGCCCGCAAGGGCCAAGCCGACGCGCGGCCGTTCCTTCAGTTCGCCCTGCTCGCCGTAGGCGAAGGCGCGAAACTTGTCTTTTGCCGTGCGCAACCAGCCAATAGTGCTGCCGACTTTGCCTTCTTCCGCCATTTATCCATTTTAGTACCTATCCCCCAGGCTTCGCCCGTCGTTTGACCCGCGCATGCCGGTTCTGTAACCTGTCCCTTCGAACAAACTAACTTCCTAAATCCAGTCAAAAAGGCGTGTCATGAATCGTCGCATTGAAAAAGCAGTGGTGCTCGGAGCAGGAACGATGGGCTCGCGGATCGCGGCGCATTTTGCGAATGCCGGGCTGCCATGCATTTTGCTGGATATCGTGCCGCCGAACTTGCCTGCGAATGCGCCGCCCGGAGATCGCAACAAATTCGTGCGCGCTGGATTGGAGGCTGCTAAGAAATCGAAGCCAGCCGCGTTTTTTACCGCTGCGCTTGCGGAAAAAATTGCCATCGGAAACTTCGACGATGACCTGGCGCGCTGCGCGGAAGCCGACTGGATCATTGAAGTGGTCGCGGAAAACCTGGAGATCAAGCGGAACTTGCTGGCGCGGGTGGCTCAATTTCGCAAGCCTGGCGCCATCGTAACTACCAACACTTCCGGATTGCCCGTGCATTTGATCGCCGAGGGCCTGCCCGAAGAATTTCAGCAGCATTGGGCCGGGACCCATTTTTTCAACCCGCCGCGCTATTTGAGACTCGTGGAAGTCATTCCCGGACCGAAGACCTCCCAGGAAGTCGTCGATTCCTTGACCGAGATTTGCGACCGGCGGCTGGGAAAAGGCGTGGTGGTGGCCAAAGACACCCCGAATTTCATCGCCAACCGCATCGGAACGTTTTCCATGCTCAATGCACTGCGCCTGATGAGCACGCTGGGCATGACCGTGGAAGAAGTGGATGCCTGCACGGGACCGGCGGTGGGCTGGCCGAAGTCGGCGACGTTTCGCACCGCGGATATTGTGGGTCTCGATGTGCTGGTCCACGTCGTAAGGAATATCTACGAGACGGCCCCCAACGATGAGTCGCGCGAGAGCTACAGAGTCCCCGCGCTCGTGGAAGAGATGGCCAAGCGCGGCTGGCTCGGCGACAAGGCCGGCCAGGGTTTCTACAAAAAAGTGAAAGGCGAAGGAGAAAAAGAGATTCTCACGCTCGATGTGAACACCATGGAGTATCGCCCGCGGCAAAAAGCCAGATTTGCTTCACTCGAAATGGGCAAAGCGATTGAAGACACCCGCGATCGGCTGCGCGCGCTGGTTGCACCAGTCCTGGAGGGGCAGAAGGGCGACAAGGCCCAACAATTCTTGTGGGGCTCGCTGTCCGAAATGTGTCTGTACGCGGCGCGCCGCGTGCCGGAAATTTCCGGCAGCATCGTTGACGTGGATCGCGCTCTGCGCTGGGGCTTTGCCTGGGAACTTGGGCCGTTCGAGATCATGGATGTGATCGGCGTAAAGGCATTTGCCGCGCAAGTGCAGAAGGAAGGACGCACTCTGCCCCCGGTCATCGAAAAAGTGCTGGCCAGCGGACGCAAGGGGTTTTACGAATCGGAGAAGGGGACTACGACTGTTTTCGATATTGGCAGCGGCGCATCGAAAAAAGTCGAAGAGCCGAAAGGCGTCATCATTCTCAAGTCGCTCAAGGATGCAGCGCGCGAAATCGAGCGCAATTCCGGCGCAAGCCTCATCGATCTCGGCGATGGCGTCGTGTGCTGCGAATTTCACGCCAAGATGAACGCCATCGGCGCGGACCTGATCGCCATGCTCCACAAGGGCTTGAAGCGCCTGGAGACGGACTTCGACGCCATGGTCATCGCCAACCAGGCGGTGAATTTTTCCGTCGGCGCAAACTTGATGCTCGTTCTCGTGGGAGCCCAGGAGCAGGAGTGGGACGAATTGCATATGGCCGTGAAGCAATTCCAGAACATAAACCTGGCGATCAAATACGCTCCGAAACCGGTGGTGGCAGCTCCCCAGGGCCTGGCGCTCGGCGGCGGCTGCGAAGTGAGTCTCCACGCGGCAAAGATTCAGGCGGCCGCGGAAGCCTACATCGGCTTGGTGGAAGCAGGTGTCGGACTGATCCCCGGCGGCGGTGGCACCAAGGAAATGATGATTCGCGCGAACGAACATGCTGCCGGAGGCGAAGATTTGGATTTGTTCCACGCCCTAAAGCCAGTGTTCGAAGCGATCGCGATGGCCAAAGTTGGCACGAGCGCGGAGGAATGCCGCGACTTGGGATACTTGCGCCGCGAAGATGGCGTCTCTATGAATCGCGACCGCCTGGTTGCGGATGCGAAAGAAGCCGCGCTAGCGCTCGTCCGCGGTGGCTACAAGCCGCTGGCCGCCACTTGGCAGGAAGGGGCCCAGACCACGCAAATCAAAGTGCTCGGCGAACAGTTTCTCGCCGGCGCGAAGCTTGCCATCTACATGATGCTCCGCGGCGGCTACGCCTCCGAGTACGATGCGCACGTCGGCCGCAAGCTCGCCAATATCCTGGCCGGCGGCCCGCTGACCTCGCCGCAATTCGTCAGCGAACAATACGTGCTCGATCTCGAGCGCGAAGCCTTCGTCTCCCTCTGCGGCGAAAAGAAAACCCAGGAGCGCATCGCCCACACCCTGAAAACCGGCAAGCCTCTGCGCAACTAACTCAGCCAAGTTCGCGAATCGTATAAAAACGTATTGCTATGATGATTTGCTGTGCGGTATTCTGCCGATTCGCGGGAGGCCGTTCGTGGAGAGACTCTTGGCGCCGCGGGAAGCGGCGAATATTTTGGGCATCAGCTATCCCACGCTGAAGCAATGGATCTACCACGGGAAAATCAAGTCGGTGAAGACCCCCGGCGGGCACCACCGCGTGCCGGAAAGTGAAATCGACCGGCTTTTTCCGAGAAAACTCAGCCATGGAGACATCGAAACGCGGCGTGTAAACTTCCGCAAAATCAGCGGGCGTAATCAGTTGATCGGGCGCGTGCTGGAAATAAAGTACAGCGGTCTTCTGGCGCAGGTAAGACTGGCGATCGGAGAGCAGCAAATCACAGCGATCATCACCGCCGATGCTGCCAAGGAGATGCGCCTGAAACCAGGAGAGCGAGCCGCCGCGCTGGTCAAATCGACCGAAGTAATGATTTTGAGAGTCTGATTCGTGAAGCGTCGAAAAACAACGCGGCGCAATTGGATTCGCGTGTTCACGCTCATGGTTTCGATCCTCTTTGCCCAAGGTGAAGTGCGAGCTCAGGGGAAGGAAATTCGCATCGCGGCCGCGGCAGATTTGAATTTTGCCATGGGAGAGCTCTCCGAAAAGTTTGAGAAGCAGGCAGGCGTGACAGTAAACGTGACTTACGGCTCGAGCGGAAACTTCTTCTCGCAATTCCAGAATGGCGCGCCTTTTGACGTGTTCTTTTCGGCGGATATTGAATACCCAAGAAAGCTGGAATCCGCCGGCCTTGCGGAACCGCAGACACTGTATGAATACGCGGTCGGGCGAATCGTGATCTGGACGCCTGGGAATGCGAATGTGGACGTTTCCAGGGAAGGATGGAAATATCTGCTTGATGCCAGCGTCGAGAAAATTGCCATCGCCAATCCGGCACACGCGCCCTATGGACGAGCCGCGGTGGCGGCGCTACAAAAGGCGGGCATCTACGACTCCGTCAAGTCAAAACTGGTGTTCGGAGAAAATATTTCCCAAGCCGCGCAGTTTGTGCAGTCCGGAAATGCGCAGGCAGGAATCGTGGCGATGTCGCTGGCGGTTTCGCCCGCCATGCGCGATGGGAAACGATGGGAGATTCCCGCCGATATGCATCCGGCGCTCGAACAAGGAGCGGTCATTTTGAAAGACGCTAAGAATAAGGACGCCGCCCGGGCATTTCTGGAATTTGTGAAGAGTCCGTCGGGCCGCGCCATCCTAACGAACTACGGTTTTGAACTTCCAGAAAAGACGAGGAATGAAGTAAAAAGATAACGCCGCGAAGCTGAACGCGCGGAGAAAACGCCGAGAAGAGTAGAACAGGCAGGCGAATGGAATCCTTGTGGTTGTCGATGAAGCTGGCAGCATGTGTGGCGGCGATATTGCTGGCGGTCGGTATGCCCGTGGCCTATTGGCTGGCCTATTCCAACTGGCGCTGGAAATTCCTGCTCGAGTCAGTAGTCGCGCTGCCGCTCGTTCTCCCGCCGACCGTACTCGGGCTTTACGCCTTGCTCGCCATGGGGCCGCGCGGACCGCTCGGAAGACTCTGGATCGCGCTCTTCGGCCACGGACTGGCTTTCACCTTTGGCGGCCTGATTCTTGCCTCAGTGCTCTACAGCTTTCCATTTGCAGTACAGCCGCTCGTTGCCTCGTTCGAAGGAGTCGATCGAAGACTGCTTGACGCCTCCGCCGTGCTGGGCGCGGGAGACGCGCGCACATTTCTCCGAGTGATCCTGCCGCTGTCGTTGCCCGGTGTGGTCACTGCGGCAGTGCTGAGTTTCGCGCATACCCTCGGCGAATTCGGAGTCGTCTTAATGGTGGGCGGAAATTTGGCCGGGGTCACGCGCACGGTTTCCATCGACATCTACGATCACGTCCAGTCCCTGGAGTACGGGGCGGCAAATCGCATGGCGCTGATTCTGCTGGCAATCTCCTTCGCAGTGTTGTCCGTAGTTTATGCTGTGAATCGCCGCGTCTGGACGCCATGGACGGCGAAGTAAACGCTTCTATGCTCGTCGCGCGAATCCGCAAAGAGCGCCACGGTGCGCGCGCCTCTTCCTTTACCCTCGATGTTTCCATCGAAGCCCCTCCCGGCATCACGATCTTGTTTGGAGCTTCCGGAGCCGGTAAGTCCACCCTGCTGGATTGCCTCGCGGGATTAGTGCGGCCTGAGGATGGCCAAATCACAGTCGGCGGCGATGTACTGTTCGACTCCGCGCGCGGAATTCATCTCCCCGCTCCAAAGCGGCGCATTGCATACGTTTTTCAGACCCTGGCCCTCTTTCCGCATTTGAGCTCCGAAGAAAACATTGCATACGGATTGAGCGATTTGCCGGAGCAAGAAATTCGCGCGCGCGTAACATCGATTCTCAATCTCTTCCGTGTCGAGAAATTGCGTAAACAAAAACCTGGCCAGATTTCCGGAGGCGAGAAGCAGCGCATCGCACTGGCGAGATCGCTGGTAACCGAACCAAGCGTCTTGCTGCTCGATGAACCGTTAACAGGCTTGGACGCCGAATTGAAATCCGCGATTGTGGACGATCTGCGCGCGTGGAACGCCGCGAAAAGAATCCCCATTCTATACGTGACGCACAGCCGCGATGAGGCCGACGCTCTGGGCGAGCGTGTCATCACGCTCGACAACGGACGGGTTGTAAGCTCAGGTGTTCCGATAGATGTGCTGAACGCGCCGCGCCGGAAAAAACTGGCCCAGGCCGCAGGCTTTGAAAATCTCTTGAGCGCCACCGTGCTCGATCTCCGCGAAACTGATGGCGTCATGCGCGTTCGCCTACAGGAGAGCGCCTGCGAGATCGAAGTGCCGCTCGGCTACGCCACTGCCGGAACCCTTGTGCAAGTGGCGGTGCGCGCGGGAGACATTCTATTGGCGACGGAGCGGCCGCACGGACTCAGCGCCCGAAACGTTTTGGAAGGCCGTATCATGTCCCTGGAGCAGCGCGGGACGATGGTCATCGCCCGCGTGGATTGTGGCACGACCTTCGTCGTGCACATTACCCCTGGCGCAGTCCGCGCACTGGAGCTAACTGCCGGCCGCAGAGTGTGGCTCGTGTTAAAAACCCACTCCTGTCATCTCGTGGATTAGAAGAAAAGTCTTAGAGCCGGCAATTCTTCAAGATTTTGGTTTCGCGGTTGCAGGAGTTGCCGATTTAGCCGCCCCCGGGACCGAGAATTTCACCTCGTCGGCCTCCAACGCATTGTCCTTGGACGTGGCGTGAATAACCACCAGGTCACCGACGGCTATGTCTGATTGCTTCGCGGGTTTGTCCGCATTGAGGTCAGCAGGCTTGTCGGTTTTGACCATCACATGAGAGAGGTACACTGTCGAAGCAACGAGTTTCACCTCGACGGACTTTCCATCCCGCGTCTTGACCACCACGGACTCCGTGCCGATTTTTTCCACCGTTCCGCTCACATGAACTTTATTGCCGTGTGCGAACGCCAAGCCCGTCGCTAGCATGAACAAAACAGCCGTTAAAAACATGCGAATCTTCATGAAAGCCTCCCACTGAAATGAAAATCCATCCTGCTACCGCTTCATTGCTGGCGATGGTTTTGTGATTCCGGCTTCGACGGAAGCGTTGCCCCATTCAAGAAATCATTTTCCCGTTGTTCTTCCGTGCGGTCCTCTGGCCCTTTGGGATTATACCGTTCCATTTCTATTCGCTCTGCGGCCGTGAGATGAGGCAGATGGCGGATAAAGTGAACCAGCTTCCAACTGTCCTGCGTCCCTCCATGCTCCCCGCCATTGGAAAATGCCGGCATGCCCGTAAATCGCACGCCATTCTCGATGATCCAAAACAGTTCGCCGTCACTAAGATTTTGCGTTTGCGGTAACCGGAGGTCAGGCGGTTTAGGGAAGAGTCCCTCGCCCAGCATGGTTTTTCCGCCGCCATCGTTGCCGTGGCAAATGGCGCAATGATCCGCGAAATGAATTCGCGCGTCGCGCAGCTCCTCCGCGGAGGCGAGCACGGGATTCGGAGTCGTCTGCGCAGTTGCAGGAATCGCAAGGTGACGCACGTTTCGCGCCACCATGATTTCCAATCGAGTGGGCCGGGCACGGGCGCTGAGGCCATCATGCAGGATCGAGGCAACAATTGCGATTGCGGCGCCGAATAGCGCTACCGCGATAACTATGATCATCACAGTTTTTTGTTTCATAGCCCTGCGAGTATGTTAATGGATGAGGGCTGGAGCGGCCAGCGGCGAATGTTTCGGCGTTGCCGTTGAAGTGCAGCCCACCCCGGCGCATTTCTTTTGGTTCGCCATGGAATGGCAAGGAAGCCGTCCTTTTCCTATGATATTTCCCACGTTCCTAGAAGAGGCAACGAAGCGTTGTGCGAATATCGTGCACTTTCCGTGCTCCGACTCAGAAAGGAAAGAGCCCCCGGATGTAGCGCCACCGCATCGCACCTCTGGTAGGATACTCAGGAAATGTCCACACCCGCGATGAACGGAAACTCCCCGACGGAGCTGGAGGCTTGCACCGCCGAAGTTCGTGAAGTCCTCCTCGTCGCGACCTCTGGCGCAGAGCTGGCCTTCGAACAAGGACTAGTCCTCGCGACGGCGGAAGGTGCAGAACTCGCAGCGCTTGTGGCCGTCGCGGACCAGTTGCGTCGCTATACTGTCGGCGACGCCATCACCTACGTCGTGAATCGCAACATCAACTTCACCAATGTCTGTTTCGTCGGTTGCAGTTTTTGCGGCTTCGGACGCGGGCCCGGCGCCTCCGACGCGTACTCGCTCTCCTTCGAAGAAGTGGTGCGCCGTGCCCGCGAGGCCTGGGAACGCGGCGCCACCGAAGTCTGTGTTCAAGGCGGATTGCCGCGCGACCTCGACGGATTTTTCTACCGCGATCTGCTCCGCGCCATCAAGCACGCCATTCCGGGTATGCACGTTCATGCATTCTCGCCGATGGAAATCGATTACGGCGTCACGAAAACCGGAATGCCCCTGCGCGAATACCTGCAAATGATGAAGGATGAAGGACTGGGCAGCATCCCAGGCACTGCGGCGGAAATCCTCGATGATCGCGTGCGGCAAGAACTGAGCCCCAACAAGTTGCCGGCCGCGCGCTGGGTCGAGATCATCACCACCGCTCACGAGCTTGGTATCCCCACTACTTCAACCATGATGTACGGACACGTGGAAGAGCCCGCGCATTGGGTTCGCCACATGCTCCTGCTTCGCGCCATCCAAAAACGCACCGGTGGATTTACGGAGTTCGTGCCACTCGGATTCATCCACGAGAACACCCGCCTCTACCGTCACGGTGGAGCAAGGCCGGGGGCAAAACGCGAAGAGCATCTGCGCGTGCACGCCCTGGCACGAGTCCTGCTCCACGGATCCATCAAAAATTTGCAAGTCTCCTGGGTAAAGCTTGGCTTTGAAACCTCGCTAGCGTGTTTGCAGGCTGGGGCAAATGATTTCAGCGGCACGCTCATGGAAGAAAGTATCTCCAAGGCCGCCGGCGCAACTTTCGGCGAATACGTTTCCCCAGAAGAGTTTCGCTCTCGAATTCGATCCATCGGACGAGTCCCTGCGGAACGCACCACCACCTACAAAATTCGTCGCCTATTCGATAATCCGGAACAGGACCCGCCGGCGGCGCCCGCGCAACTCCCGGTCATTCGAACCGATAGCCAAGTCACCTACTCCGAAGGCGCCTACTGAGCGATTTCTATGCGAGCACTCCTCTTACCGATCAAGGACCTGCACAACGCGAAGAAGCGATTGATCGGCATATTGTCGCCCGAAGAGCGCTTCGCCCTGGCCGAGGCCATGCTTGCCGACACCATCCGCGCCGTGAAAGATATTCGCTGCGCGGAAAAGATTTTTGTGATAACAAATTATGAGCCTGCCATGCATGTTGCTGAAGAGAATCGCTGGGAAATTCTCCGCGAAGAACAGCAGATTTCCGAAAGCCATTCCGTCGATGCCGCATCAAGAATTTGCGAGCAAAGGGGCGTTGCCGGACTACTCCGCCTCCCGCTGGACCTGCCTCTCATTCAATCCAGCGACATCGATGAACTCCTCGCCGCCGCTTGCCCTGGCCCAAGTTTGCTAATCGTCCCCTCGCGCGACGGAACCGGCACCAACGCCATTCTGCGGACTCCGCCCGCTCTTTTTCCCTCGCATTTTGGCAATGGCAGTTTTGCCAAACATCTCGCCGAGGCCGAAAGCGCCCGAGCACACGTGTCGATTCGCCGCAATCCCCGTCTCGAGATGGATGTGGACGACGAATCGGATTTGCGCGCCCTGCTCGAGCATGATCTTACCGGGACGGAAACGGGGCGCTGGCTGCACGCAAGAGGCGTAGCAGCGAAGTTCTCGCCAGCACTGCGAGCCGGAGCGATGAGCGCGCGATGAAAAAGAAGCTTTACTCCGCTCTCGACGAAGTGGTCGCAGATATTCCCGACGGCGCGCGAATCATGTTCGGCGGATTCGGCGGGGCCGGCTTTCCGAATAATCTGATCCAAGCCCTCGCGCGAATGGGCACGAAACATATCACCGCCATCAGCAATAATTGCGGCACTCGCGAAGGCGAGCTTGGACTCATGTTCAAGAACAACCAGATCAAGCACGTGATTGCGTCCTTCCCCGGGCCTCACGCCAACTATTTCCAGGATCGCTTCGCCGCAAAAGAAGTGACCTTGGAGCTCGTGCCCCAGGGAATTTTGTGCGAGCGCATGCGTGCCGCCGCTGCCGGCCTGCAAGGCTTCTACACCACCGTGGGCGTCGGCACCGAAGTCGCCGATGGAAAAGAAGAGCGCTTTTTGCAAGGCCAGCGTTGCATTCTCGAATTGCCGATCCAAGCCGACTATGCCTTCATCAAAGCGCAGCAAGCCGATGAGTTGGGAAATCTCACCTACCGGCTAGCCGCTAGAAATTTCAATCCCATCATGGCCATGGCCGCCAAAACGACCATCGCCGAAGTGGAAGAAATCGTCCCGGTGGGTGCCATCGATCCGGAAAATGTCATGACCCCGGCGATTTTCGTACATCGCATTGTGCAAGCGAAGGGTCTCCGCTATGCCGGATAATGGCATTCCGGAAAAAGCCATGCAGGCTAAGCCTCGTCTATCGCGAGAACAGATTGCGCAACGCGCCGCGCTTGAACTCCCCGACGGCGCTTACGTGAATCTCGGCTGGGGAATCCCCAATCTCATCGCCGACTATCTGCCGAAAGAAATCACTGTCTATTTTCACAGCGAAAACGGAATCCTCGGAATGGGGCGCCGCGCAAAACCCGGCGAAGAAGATTTCGACCAAGTCGACGCCATGAAAGTCCCCGTCACGCTAATTCCCGGAGCTTCTTTCTTTCATCAGGCCGACGCCCATCTCATGTCGCGCGGCGGCCATCTGGATGTTGCTGTTCTCGGCGGGTTTCAAGTCTCCGAAAAGGGTGACCTGGCGAACTGGAAAATTCCCGGCACCAAAGGTTCCGGAGGCATCGGCGGTGCCATGGACATCGCCGCGGGAGCCAAGACCTTGATCGTTTGCATGGAACACACCACGAGAGACGGTGCCCCGAAAATCGTGAAGCAGTGCACTTATCCGCTGACAGGTTTGGCCTGTGTGGATACCATCGTCACCGATCTCGCCGTGATCGACGTGAAGCCCGAAGGCTTGATCCTCCGCGAGGTGGCTCGCGGGTGGACTCTGGAAGAAGTGCAAGCTTTGACCGGGGCGGCATTGATCGCCAGGCAACGAATTCCGGAAATGATTTTAGTTTGATTTGAGGAGGCCAAAATGGCGCAGGAAATTCCAGAGAAATATGTTGATTTGCTCCAGAAGCCGGCGTTTGGAAATCTAGGCACGCTGATGAAGGACGGCAGCCCGCAGGTCACCCCAGTCTGGGTGGACTACGACGGCAAGTTCGTGCGCATCAATTCCGCCAAGGGCCGCGTGAAGGACAAAAATATCCGCCGCGATCCTCGCGTTTCCATTTCGCTTCAGGATCCCGCCAATCCCTACCGCTACGTGGAAATTCGCGGCAAAGTCGTGGAAATCACGGAGAACGGCGCGGACGACCACATCAACAAGCTCTCGCAAAAATATCTCGGTAATCCCGTCTATCCTTTTCGCCAGCCCGGCGAAGTCCGCGTTACCTACAAAATCGAACCCGAAAAAGTCAACTCCATGGGCTGACCAATTCGGTTGCCGGAAAATTGAAATTAGAAATTGGAATTAGCGGCGGCTTGCGATCCATTTCCAATTTCTATTTTCCATTTCTTGTTCATCACAGCCGAGCCGCGACTCGCGCGGCTCGGCGTCCATCCGCCGTGCGGATAATCAATACCAGGCGGTCTGTCAGTGGCACCCCCGCGCTCGGGATGCTGAATTCCAGAATCCAACGGTAGCGTTTTGGCAATTCCTCTTTCCTCTCGGTATTGAAGGGTTCGATGAGTTCAGCGGTCGCAGTTGGAGGTTTCAGATTTTCAATGTGCCGCAATTCGACACCGCGCTTCCAATAAAACGACAAGCGCAGCGACTTCATCATCTCCTGCGTCAGGTAACGGCGCGGGCCGGGCTCTAGCGTGTTGCGCTTGCAGGGAATGTCGAACATCACGAACGCAACACGAAGCGCCTCAGGGAACTCGGTCACTGTTTCTTTCCCGCTTCGGTACTCCGTCCCGTGTTCGTCATCGATGCGTTTGAAATCGTCGAAGAAACCTGGAGCGGCAACGCGGCCATCCAGCCGGAAGCACGTCAACTCGGAAAGGCTTCCTTCCGTTGCGAACATAATGCCGCCATCAAAACTCAACACCTCTTTCTTTAAAGCCTTTTCTTTTTTGTCCGGTTTTTGTTGCTGCCGGCTCGCGCGCGAATGCGGAATCATCAACAGCAGCGAAACAAGCGTAACGGACAAAAGTCTTGGAAAGAGGCGGCCCATCCCCAGCTTTCATGAGAGTTCAGCGTGCTTCCACGGCCCCGGTCTTCAGAAGAAATGAGATGCCGTCCGTGACGTATAAGGTTTTTCCGTCCTCGCTTTTTTGCGGCGGCACTTTCCCGGATCGTACCGCCTCAAACGCGGTCACCAGTCTCGGAAGCACCGCAGGTTCCGCCACTGGGACATTGTGCGCCCCCAATACCAGTTTCACTTCCGGCGCGAGCGCCGCGAGGCGCTTTATCGATGCGTCGTACGCATCGAAATCGGTCTCCGGGCGAAACAGCCAGATCGGAGCGGGATAATACGTGTCGCCCGTAAAGAGCAAGCCATTCTCGCGGTCAATCAGAGAAATCGCATCCGGCGTATGCCCCGGAGTGGATAAAACTTCCAGCGTGCGGCCGCCGAGATTGACTTTGAACCCGTCGTGAATAGCATGCGAAATTTTCCACGGCTTCGTCGCGTACGCCTTGGCATTGAATCCCTTGGGTAAGTCGCCGCAAAGCTGGTCCGGCGTAATCTCTGCCTGCGCATCTTCGCGCGAACCCTTCGCATTCGTTCTGGTGAAGTCCGTGTCCACGCCGAAAATAAACGGGAAGCGCCAGTTGTCGCCGACGTGATCGTCGTGCGTATGCGAATTGAGAACCACCACCGGGCGCGACGTCAATCGCGTCGTGACTCGGTGAATGTCGCTAATCCCCATTCCCGTATCGAAGAGCACCGCTTGCTTGTGGCCAACGATCAGATACGCAATCGTTTCCTCGGCCTGGTGCGGTTCGTAGATCGCGAACACTCCCGGCGCCACTTTGTAGATCTCGAACCACGGATCATCCGGAAGAACGCGCTGCAGCGCTTTGTACTCCGGCCGGGGCAGCGGCTTGCACCACTCCGGTATCTCCTTGGACTGCGCCCCTGCAATCCCCGCGCAACAAACCAACGCCAGCATAGCCAACGCGCTTCTCAAACGCACAATTCCTCCGATTCTCAAGTTGGGGCGGGGCTTTCTCGCCAATCTTAGCCCGGAAATTGCGGCCGGCAAACTTTCCTGTGCAAACTGTTTCCGGAAGCAAAACTAGTTGTTGTATTTTTCGTAGAATTTGTTGACGAACAGTCCTTCGGGGTCGTAGGTCTTTTTTGCCGCAAAGAATTCATCGATTCGCGGGTACGCCCGCCGCAGCTGCTCCTTCGAGTAAAAGAGCTGGTAGGGCAGGTAGTACGTTCCGTCCAGTCCCAGCGCGAGATCGATCAAATCTGTCGTCGTTTTTTGCAGGATCTGTCCTTCGCGCTCGTTGAACTTCTGATTGAAGTACAGTACGTACGCGAACATGTCCTGCTTCGCGTAATTCAGAGTGGTGATGTCGTCTTTGCGCACGATACGGATCGTCACGTTGATCAAATTAGCTCCGTTGGTTTGCACCACCGTGCGCAGGCCATCCACAAACTGCGGCATTTTCTCCCGCGGGATGAAATATTCCTGAAGGATATCTGTGTCCTTCAGCCGGTTCTCCAGGTAATCCATCGAATCGTACATTTCCTGATTGCGCGAGACGAAACAACCCTCTTCGTGGCTCATCGCCTCATTGCGCGAAAGACAATTGTGAATTCGCGGCTCTCCGTACTTTTCCACTGTCCAGCGCACGCGCCGCCCAAAATCTCCAGTCTTCGAAAAATTGATAATGAAGCGGTCCAGCCAAACGTATCCCGGCGGCTTCAGGGGAACAAGCGGAACCGCTGTGTGCGTTTTCTCATACGTATGGATCGCTGTCTCTTTCAAGAAAGTCGAAGGCGACATCGAAAGCCGCCCGTAAGCCAGCCCGAACACGGGATTCCCATCGACATTTTTCTTGTAGTAGTCGGCAAAATCCTTGTAGTCCATGTAATGCGTTTTCCAGACGTACATCTCGTTTTCAACGACGTCGAGGTCCACATCGAGAATGATACCCATCAATCCGTAGCCGCCGAGCGCGTGGTGAAACAATTCGGCATTTTCCGCCGCGCTGCAATTCTTGATTTCTCCGCTGCTCAGCAAGATGCGAAACGATCGAACCGTCGGCGCCACTTGTCCCGGATCGTGCGCAATTCCGTGCGCATTCACGCTAAGCGTTCCCCCCACCGTGAAAATATTGATCGACTGCATTGCTTTCACCGAGAGTCCCTGTGGGTCGAGGAACAATTGCAACTGCTTCCAGGTCGCGCCGGTCTGCACGTTGAGAATCTTGTGTTCCTTGTCGAGGCGCACCTGGTTGAAGCCGCGCATGTCGAGAACGAGGCCGTCCTTGACGAAGGTGTGCCCGCCCATTGCTGTGGCGGGAACCGGCCGCGGTCACTTTCAGTTTGTGGTCGCGCGCAAATTGCAGCGCGTTCTGAATATCCTGGACGGCGGAAATCTTGACGATGCCGTAGACCGCTGTTTTGTTCAGGTGGCTGGCGTCATTGATGTAACCGCCGACCTGCTCGAAGGGCAGCTGCTGCGAGGGAGGAGCTTGCAAGACCAGCGTCGTGGGCTTGGTTTGATCCGCATTCGGCGGATAAACGAAATCGGATTCTTTTTCCTTGGCGGGCGCGGCGGAGTAATCAAAAAACTTTTTCGCGGCGACCATCACCAGCGACGCCAGGAGCAAAAGTGCGATCAGCCAGCGCCGTCTGCGATGCGGGGAGGTTGTTTTTTGCATCATCGCGCCGAAAGTGTTGCTTTCCCGGCAAGTATAGAGTAACTATGCTCGGTCTAAGCCGACCGGGAGTTTACTATGCCCAAGCAAATTACGACGATCCAAAAGTGTGCGTGGGGATTTGCGGCGCTGTTTCTCGGCGTATACCTCCTCGACTACGTTCCCGGAATCATGGACGCGCACGGCTTGATGTTCGGTCTTTTTCACATGACGCGCATCGTGGATCTCGGGCATCTTGCCGCTGGCGCGCTCGGAGTAATTGGCGCGCTGACTTCGGCGCGCGGAGCGCGAATTTATTTTTACGTTCTCGGAACATGGTATTTAATTGATGTCGTCGTTTATTTCATCTCGCATCTGAATCAGGTGACTTTGAAGACCAATGTTCTCGTCAACCTTCCGCACATCCTGATTTTCATCGCTGCCTTCTGGATCGCCGCTAAAGTGAGCCGCAACACCGCGGAAGCGTGAGCGCCGGATGCTGCAAGGGCTGGAGCGCTTCCTGAAACGAAGAGTCCTGCCGTTTTTCCTGATTTGCTTTGGCGCCATCATTTTGTTCATCGCGGTGTTCTGGCTGAAGTGCGCGTTTGTGAAGCCCAGCGTCGGGCCGCTTCCGACGACGATTGTGAGAGAGCAGGGAACGGTCGTTCCGGACATTGGGGACAAGAACCGTCGGCCGGTCGAGGATACCTATTTTTCGTATCCCGAGTGGTACATCGTCTGGAGCTACGAGGAACGCGCGCAATACCTGCCGAAAAATCTGCCGAGCGGATTTCCGTATTTCGCTTCGATCGGCCAGTACTGGAAATCCTACTGTTTCATTTGCGGACTGACGCAAAGCCGGCACCAATTCAATTTTGGCGATCATTTGAGTTCGTTTGTGCTCGGCGGGAGTTTTGCGCTGGAATACTCGATTCGCGGCGCGTACGAACAAACGATTGGCCGCCTCAGCGAATGGACCAGTTCGCACGAACTGGTGGAAGAAGACGCGTACGCCGCGCGCGTGGCGCGCGAATACGCCGACTTCGTTTACATTCGCCCGTTTTACGAATTTCATTTCGCGCACGCGCTCGCGCAGTTGTGGAAAGAAACGCCGCTCTGGAGCAAGCATCCGATCCGCAAGTGGGAGCGCAAGTTTATCCTCAGCGTGGACTACGGAATCGAAGCGGTGTACGCGGAAGCCATGCAGTTGGCCAGTCACCTGGCGTACGGCGCTGAATCCGACGAGACGTACACGTGGGTCGAGAACGCGCCTGAGACCCTGTTCCGGGACTTTCCGCGAATCAAGGTGGATCAAGAAAAAGCGAAGGAAGTCAGCCGGCAATCGTACGTGGCCATCATTCCGCGCTACCAAGAGTTCACGGACCTTGCTGTCAAACTGGCCGAGCGGGACGTTCATTTTGTGCAAGTCGCCGGAAACGACGAAATCATGGTCACGGTAGTCGTGCCGAGCGGCTGGACCTACGATGTGCCGGCAGGCGACGGAACGCTGCTTTTTACGGAAAACGTTCTTACGCAACCTGGCGCGAAACGCATCGCGCTCGAATGCCGCGTGCGAGCCTTGCCAACGCTCATCCGCCATTTTACAACTGGTGGAATCAAGATCGAGCATATCTACGACTACTAGCTTCGGCGGGATAAATTCCTCAGGCCGGAAGGCCTGAGCTACAGCATCTCGGCTTCCACAAAAAGCAGATCCCTCGCTTCGCTCGGGATGACAGCGCTGCGAGAAATTCATTTCGTTGCTGACCCTACAAAAATGGATTTGGGGAGCATCATGTGGACGCCTTTGTTGCCGTCGACTAATTCGGTGATGTGGAGATCGGCGGCGACGCTAGAGAGCATGTAGGCGTCGTCGCGGGAGAGATGCTTTTCGGTGACGAGGAAATCGATCATCTCGCGGACGGCGAGCGTGGCGCAGGCGTTCAGGTCATCGTTGAGGCCCATGGTGATGTAGTGCGTGGGCGTTTCGGCGCGCGGCCACTTCAGGTGCAGGTCCTTGCGCACGATGAATTGAAACGTGCCGATGAGCGAAGTTTCGAGCGCGGTGATGTCCACTTCGCCGTCGCCCTGGCCGGCGTGGCCGTCGCCGACTTCAAAGAGCGCGCCGGGCGCATGCACGGGAATGTAGAGCGTGGTGCCGGCGACGAGGTCCTTGTTATCGAGATTGCCCGCCATAATCCACGGCGGAGCGCTGTTGAAGCGGCCCGCGCTTTCGGGCGGCGCGTCGCCCATGCTGCCGAAAAAGGGATGCAGCGGAATCTCGATGCCCGGCGCGAATTTCGCCACCATGCGCTTTTCATCCAGCGGAATGATTTTTATTTTCGCGTAAGGATAATCGTCGGGTAGATAGCCGCGGCCTGGGCCGAAGGCGTTATACGCGTAAGGAATGGCGAGTTTTATGGCGAGAATTTTTACTTCGAGCACGTCGCCGGGCTGCGCGTCTTCAATGTAGACCGGCCCGGTGAGAATGTGCCCGCCCGGACCTTTGTCTTTCACCTGATCGGTGATATCGCGCAGCGATTGCTCGACCTGATCGGGCGGCAAGCCCGCATCCTCCAGCCGCTTCGGGCTGTTGGTGATCAGCGTCTGAATCTCCACCGTATCGCCCGACTTGACGCGCAGCACCGGCGCCGCCTTCGCATCGTAGTAACCCCACGCCACCGTCTTCGGCGTCGGCTTGAGAGAGTAGCTCGTCGACGAATTGGCTTGCTGCCCTGAAATGTCCGCTGAGAAAAGCAGCAGTCCAATTGTTAGCAACGCGGTGCGCAATATCATTTGGTCTCCGATGCGGAAAGTCGATTCACTAAACCCGAATGAATTCTTTGCCCTCATGGTAGACCGTAATGTCGCCATCCGAACTAATCTTTACCGCTAAACCGTAATTTGAAGCTCCAATTGCCGCTTTTGTTCTGCTGCCTTCGGTGCCGCGGAGCCGCCCTTTCTTCTTTGGCTGGAGAACAGCACCGTAGGCTCGAATTCGGCCTGAGTTATTCATGATTATTGCTCCGTCAAGCGATGCAAGCTCGACAAGGATTGCCCGTGGTAGTGACTGGATATTGTGTTCGCCGATGACTTCATCGAATTCCCTGTCCGCTGCGCTTCTCTTCGGGTCCCCAATTGCGTCGCCGTCTCGCACAACATCTCGCAAGTTGTTGCGATTGTGAAGTATTACAAAAAGGCCGCCGGAACGCCTAAAAGAGACATCCAGTGCAGCTCGATATATTGCTCCGACTACACGGCCGAGAATCTTGGTGGGAACACGTTGTGCGCGCGCTCGATCTCGTAGGAGATAGATTAAGTGTGCGTGGTTCCAATACTGTCACTGCCCAAATCGATAGGTAAATCGAAGGCTCCCCTTATCGAACGCTAAGATGTCGCCCTGCCTGCTGAGCGCTATACCATATCTATCGGGGCGACTCGCCTATGCAATAGGCTCTGCCCAGTCAGGGTAGTAATGTTTCTTTGTGGGCGCTTTCTTCGAGAAAAGATCAAGTTCCACGAATCCCAGGATCTTGCCTTTTGCGGGGATACGATACGCGGTCCGATAGCCGTCTGAAAGTGCCTTGTATTTTTTCGAGATTAGAAAGTCACCGGGAAATTTCGCGCCTTTCTCGGGTACGTTGTTGCCCGATTCGAGTATGCAACCGAAAGTCAGTGCCTTGTTCTCGTAGCTCTGCTCCGAGAGTCCGTGGAGAGCATAGAAAAGCATTTGCGTCGATTCGTATGAAGTCTCGAGGTATTTGGCCACGATACTTTCATCAAAAGCGTCGCGGACGGCTCCTACAAAGCCTCCCCCGACGCCCAAGGGGTCGTGCGCCAGCACATCGGAAATTTGTGTCGCGATCAGTTTGCAAATCTCGAACTCACGTTCATCCAACGTCTTTCCGGCAGCTCCGCCAATGCCGGGCAGACGCCTCCTCGTGACTGCCGCGGAGAGCGATCGGCTCTGCGGCTGCTCCTGAGTTCCCGCCGCTACCGTCACGCGTATTTCGGTACGCTCTGAGGATCCCCATTTCGCACTGGGTTCAGCCCAAGAGGACTCGTTCCACTGCGAAACTTTGACGTGAGGCAAAATTCTCTGAATAGCCCCCGCAGCGTGGCCCAGGAACTCTACCCGTGGCTCCCCGAGACTCTGTCTTAGTCTGCTGTTTGCTCTGAGCATGGTCGGCTGGACTACGACTCCCTTAGGGATGGGTCATGTCCTCGGGTTTGACGAGGGCATCGAATTCCCCGTCGTCATTTTTTCCCTTCCAATAGAATTGGGCCGACATAGCGCATGTACTCGAATCCGAAGGCAGCAGCGCAGAGGCCTTGCATCGCATCCTCCGGCGTAACAGCGGCAGCCTTAGCACCCTCATAAATGATGTTATTGCGCTTCTTCCGCATTTTTTTAGCGCTCCGCGAACCTCGTCAGGCATTTTGCGGGCGCCTAACTCTGCGCTCATATACGGTAGAACCACGTTCAGAGCGTGGCTGTACGTAAGTAAGTCCTTCATGAAATTCTCGACGCGGTCTGCCGCTGCGTGTCGCCGAAGTCTTTGTTTAATCACAGGCATCATCGAAATCTCTACCGCGGACTGAGCGAAGACCATCGAAGGTGCGTATTCACCCGCTGCAGCAGCCTCGAATGCAGTTGTGAGATAGGGCCACGCGTCCGACTCATCCCCTCGAATCCACACTACAGCGATGGCAACTCGACCAGTTCGTGGCAAAGTCCCCTCGAAAGAGTGCCCCATAAGACGAAGCGTGGTGCCGGGAAAGCGGAGCGGAGGGGCATTGGCGTGCCACTCCACCGCCGTCATGTCACCCGTCTAGCCGGTATAATTTCTTGCGAGAATCTTTGCATCTGACGGGACGCCATACTTGCATAAGTCGACCTCATGATACTTCCCTGACTCCATTGGAATTACGAGGTTTGTTTTCCCTGCTCCCAAGCTGGCAAGGGCCCAGGCAGGGATGGCGCTCAATCTCGCCGCGTTGTTTAGCGCTGCCAGCCACAAGTCGACCGATTCTCCACACTCCTTGCACCGGACCGAGCCGGTCTCGAAGTACGTCGGAGCGCAGTCAGCCAAACGGGGTAAGACGTAGCGGCATTTTAGGCATGATCCCGCGCCTTCCATCGTCGACATGAAGGTATCAGTTGAAGGGCTGCTCATATTCCACGCTCACGGATGCGTCATGTCCTCGGGCTTGACGAGGGCGTCGAATTCTTCGGCGGTGACGTAGCCGAGTTTTAGGGCCGCGTCGCGGAGGCTGATGCCGGCGTGATGCGCGGCTTTAGCGACCTGGGCGGCGTTGTCGTAGCCGATTTTGGGAGCGAGGGCGGTAACGAGCATCAACGAATTCTGGACGTAGTGCTCGATCTGGCCTTCATTGACTTCAATGCCGTGGACGCAATGCTCGACGAAACTGTTCATGGAGTCGGTGAGAAGCTCGACGGAGTGGAGATAGTTGAAAATCATGACGGGCTTGAAAACGTTGAGCTCGAAATTGCCTTGCGAGCCGGCGATGCCGATGGCGGCGTCATTGCCCATGACTTGCACGGCAACCATGGTGATGGCTTCGCACTGCGTGGGATTCACTTTGCCCGGCATGATAGACGAGCCGGGCTCGTTTTCCGGGAGGATGAGTTCGCCGAGGCCGCAGCGCGGGCCGGAAGCGAGCCAGCGAATGTCATTGGCGATTTTCATGAGAGATGCGGCGAGAGTTTTCAGCGCGCCGGAAGCGAAAACGATTTCATCGTGAGCAGAGAGCGCGGCGAATTTATTGGGATGCGACCTAAAGGGAAGTCCACTGAGTTCGGCGATTTTGCGCGCGGCGCGGAAAGCGAATTCGGGATGGGCATTGAGTCCCGTGCCGACGGCGGTGCCGCCGATGGCCAGATCGTAGAGACCATCGAGCGCCACGGCCACGCGGGCGCCATCGCGATCGAGCAGGCTGACCCAGCCGGAAAACTCCTGGCCAAGAGTGAGCGGAGTGGCGTCCTGCAAATGCGTGCGGCCGATTTTTACGATGTGGCCGACTTCTTTTCCTTTGGCGTCGAGCGCATCGCGAAGATTTTTTATGGCGGGGAGAAGGCGGCGCGCAGTTTCGGCGGCGGCGGCGATATGCATGGCCGCGGGAAACGTGTCGTTCGAGGATTGCGACATATTTACGTCGTCGTTGGGATGAATGGGCTTCTTGCTGCCCATTTTGCCGCCGGAGATTTCGATGGCGCGATTGGAGATGACTTCGTTGACATTCATGTTGGTCTGCGTCCCGCTGCCAGTTTGCCAGATGCGAAGAGGGAAATGGTCGTTGAGGGTTCCGGCGATGACTTCGTCGGCGGCTTGGGTGATGAGCGCGGCTTTTTCGGCGGGGAGCTTGCCGAGATCCTGATTTACCAGGGCGGCAGCTTTTTTGAGGATGCCGAAGGAGCGGATCAGCTCCGGCGGCATGGTGTCCTTGCCAATGGCGAAATGGATGAGCGAACGAGCCGTCTGCGCACCGTAGTAGCGGTCGCAGGGGACGTCGATCTTGCCCATGGAATCGGATTCGGTGCGGGTGGTGGTGGTGTTCATGGTTTCAGCTGGATCGGACATTTGTGGCTCCTGGAACTGGGAATCTTAACA
>DATDGB010000080.1:0-3788 GCA_036522305.1 Candidatus Acidiferrum sp.
GGTTGCTGTGTTGCCTTCCTCCACTCGGAACGGAGTCGGCGTCCTGTTCCATCGGCTTTTCGAAGCTCAATAGCCCGGCCCACCGATACCTCTGTCTACGCTTCAAGCGGCACCTCGCGATGTCGCCTGCAAGACTCGAGGTCAGGATGGATTCGCTACTTCCTTTCCTGTAGGGCTCTTGCATCCCCTACAACATGCCGGTTTATCCCGGCGCTCTCCGGGTTGCCCGTCATCCGTTCGCAATCGCCACACCTTGCCTCCCTTTTCAGGGCGTCGTGTCCGCAGGAGTCCCGCACTTTGTCAGCGAGTCGAGCCCTGATCGAATGAGCTCCATGTGGGTGCCGGTCGCTGCTAAAGGAAGAACGCGCAATGCGCCGCATCGATAGGCTGCGCCCTATACTGGGGGCCACTGAGGCTAGAGTTAATGCTCGTTTTGGTTGTCGTCGAGCGCACGCATAGCGTGGGTCGATATGAAATTGGCGACATTGCTGCCGAGCGTGTTGCCGAGGACGCACGAAGTACGGAAATGAATTCCGCCGAACACGCGAGCGTCGGCGATTTCTGCAACGGCGCTCGAGAAACTGGAGAACGAACGAGTGCCGGGACGCGATTCGGAAGTGACGGTAAAGGAAGTGTTGTCTCCGAAGAATGACGCCAGGATGACCGCTGCCGAGCCGCTTATCGAGGCGTGGGCTGAGGGATATTCCGGAAAGGCAGGAGTGCCGGGCTTGAAAAAGTCCAGCCAAGGCTCCCAAGTGGGATCGGCATCGGCTGGGGTGAGACCGTCGCGGATCGCCGTAATCGGCCGCCAGAAGCTGTAGCGGTATTTGGAATCCCAGCAGCCGATGACGGCGTCAGCCATTGTGACATTCAACAAAGCAAAGAGGCGGACATTCTCGTGGAATGACAGACCGCGCTCCGCAGAAATCTGAGCGGCGACTCGGTCCCAGGTGAGCGGCGTATTGCTTTGCCAAAAAAGCACGAGTTCGGACTGATCTGGTGTGCGCGGAGAGCCGGAGAAAACACCCATGATTTTTGTTTCGTTGAGATCCGTTGCGTACCCGGCACTGCTCAGAGCGTACGGAGGCGGCAGACGGAACTGGGAGGGCCGCACGAGAACCCAAGGTGTCATGGTAGCGAGCTGAACGCCGGCCCCCGGGGCATTGAGTGGGAAAGTTGGACGCCAGTAGCCGACCGCGGCGGGAGTTCCGACGATGCCGAGTACGCCTTCAAAAGGAGGTGGCGGTGGCGCAAACCCGTCCGTTTGTCTCCACGCCCAGATGGCGTCGGCAACCGTCTGTCCCCAAG
Source organism: Candidatus Acidiferrum sp. (assembly GCA_036522305.1). Taxonomy (GTDB): domain Bacteria; phylum Acidobacteriota; class Terriglobia; order Acidiferrales; family UBA7541; genus Acidiferrum. Next base: position 1,309 of record DATDGB010000080.1, read on the forward strand.
CGACGCCGGCTGAGATGGCTTTCGCATTTTCGGTAAGAGCCAGCGTCGACAAGGATGCATTAAGCTGCGTGGTGAGCGCTGGGACCTGGGCCGGATAGGCATGCGCGAGGATTGCAAACGCGGCTTGAATTGCCGCAGCTCGTTGCGAGGCGCCATCTGGCGCACTCGGCCGCACGTGCAAAGGCTGAAACCGCGGGTCAATGCCGTTGACGGCGTCAAAAACCGAAGCCGACACCATTGCTGCAATGCGGCTTGTAAAGAATGGACTCGTGCCTCCCGCTAGGGCCGTGTCATTCATGATGCCGATCCATTGCAGGACCGGGTCCGGCGTCGCGGCTACCGCGGACGGGCCTGAAGCCCCAAATAGAAACACGAGGACTAACATAGTTACGACGAAACTGGTGATTGCTCTCATTCTGCTCATGGCCATTCCTCCTGTGCTGCTGGTCACTTCAAGTGCCCCGTCGGGGAGAGAAAACAGTACCGCCTACCTCGACGACTTCTTCGAACACTCGCCGTAGCGCGCCGACTGTGGCTCGACCCGCTATCGCACGCAATGGCGACGAGATGGCCCATCTCTGTTTTGTTTCTGATCATCTAGATCACTGAATTCAGGCACGTTGCGCACAACAGGACCAAACGGCCCGGGCTGTTACATGCGCAATAATTGATGATAAACTGTCGCCCGTTCGTGGAACCCTCGCATGGAACCTCCGGCTCAAGGCGCCAGGATGTGCTTCGGTCCCTTCGAAGCGGACTTGAGGTCAGGTGAGTTGCGCAAACACGGCGTCCGCCTGAAACTTCAGGACCAACCCTTCCAGGTACTAGCGCTGTTGCTGGAGCATGCCGGCGATGTCGTTACCCGCGAAGAACTCCATCAGCGGCTCTGGCCCGCGGATACCTTCGTCGATTTCGATACCGGCCTGAACAGCGCTGTCAAGAAGCTGCGTGATGTGCTCGCGGATTCGGCCGACGAACCCCGCTACATTGAAACCATTCCCCGGCGTGGTTACCGCTTCATAGGTTTTCTAGTTGATCCGTGTCCCGCCACAGTGCTTTCGTCAGCGCCCGAACCTGAGCGCCACCCCGCACACGAAACCGACTCCACTCAGCCAGCCGGTTCAGTCGTAACGGCAGCAGAGAGTTTGTCTTTTACACGCTTGAGGTTGTCCTTCGGTGCAGCGGCACTCCTGCTGTTTTTCGTCGCCGGCTTCCTGGTGTACCGCAATACCGGCGCCGGAGGCGCAAGGCAGCCAGCAATCAGGTCCCTCGCTGTGTTGCCTATCAAAAACCTCTCTGGCGACGCGTCACAGGACTATCTCGCCGACGGGATTACCGAGGCTCTGATCGGAACCCTTTCAGGGATACACAATCTCCGCGTCACATCCCGCACCTCCGTGACACGCTTCAAGGACACACGCCTATCGGTGCCAGAGATTGCCAGAACGCTTGGAGTGGACGCCCTTGTGGAGGGGTCGGTAATACGAGAGGGCGACCGCATCCGCGTTCATGCTCAGTTGATTCGCGCCGCAACCGACGAACACTTCTGGTCGGAGGCTTATGATCGCGAGCTGCGCGATGTGCTCAGCCTGCAGAGCGATGTGGCGCAATCTATCGCGCGGAAAGTTGAAGTCACGGTCACTGGAGAGGAACACGCGAGGCTCAGCTCCGCGCGCACGGTAGACCCGGAAGCGTACGAAGCCTACTTGAAAGGCCGCCATTACTGGAACAAGCGGACCGCCGACAGCATGCCAAAAGCGGCGCTTTATTTCGAACAAGCAATAAGTAAAGACCCTGGCTACGGTCCCGCCTACTCGGGCTTAGCCGATTGCAATAGTGGACTGGCCTGGCACGGGTTTATGTCCCCGGCGGTGGTGCTTCCGAAGGCATACGCAGCAGCCCAAAAGGCGGTCGAAATCGATCCGCAATCTGCTGAGGCTCACGCCTCGCTAGCCCTGGTTCTTAATCACAAGTGGGATTGGTCTGGAGCGGATGTTGAGTTCAAGCGCGCATTGGAGTTGAGCCCTCAATACGCCAATGCGCACCACTGGTACGGCGATTATCTGTCCATCCAGGGGCGGCATGATGAAGCTCTGGTGGAGGCAAAACGCGCACTCGAACTCGATCCGCTAAATCTCATGATCGGGACATGGGCCGGTTTACGTTACTACCTCGCGCGCAGGTACGATCCCGCAATCGAGCAAAGCCAGAACACAGTTGACTTGGATCCGAACTTCGCAGCCGCTCACCTCATTCTCGGCGAAAGCTACGTACAAGGCGGGAAACACAAGGAAGGTCTCGATGAGCTACAGAAAGCCGCAGGCCTGTCCGGAGATAGTCCCCTTTACAGGGCCCAGGTCGGAGTGAGTTTAGCTCTCGCCGGACAAGAAAAGGAAGCCCTTCGCGTCATTCGTGAGCTGCAAGACATTTCTGGCAAGCGCTATGTTTCGCCCTACGGCGTCGCACAGATCTATGCCGCT
>DATDGB010000081.1:0-175135 GCA_036522305.1 Candidatus Acidiferrum sp.
GGTAAGCCGTGTGGCCTTCCAGCACCGACTCCGAAATCTTCGATGTAAACAAGCGGATGGCCCGCAGCGCGTCATCATTCCCCGGAATGATCCAGTCCACTACGTCGGGGTCGCAGTTGGTATCCACTACCGAAACCACCGGAACGCCCATACGCCGCGCTTCTTTCACGGCAATCTCTTCCGCGTTCGAGTCGATGACGAACATCGCATCGGGAAGCTGGCTCATGTTCTCGATGCCCTCCAGGTTCTGGTGGAGGTGCTTCATTTCGCGATCGAGCCGCGCCCGTTCCTTCTTCGACAGCTCATTCATGCGGCCGTCTTCGACCATGGCCTTCAGCAGCTTCAGCCGCTTGATGGATTTCTGCAGCGTCGCCCAGTTCGTCAGCGTTCCGCCTAGCCAGCGATGGTTCACGAAAAACGCACCGCAGCGCTTGGCCTCTTCGGCCACTGCTTCCTGGGCCTGTCGCTTGGTGCCCACGAACAAAACCGCCCGGCCTTGTCCGGAAAGTTCGCTGACGAAGCGGCTCGCTTCGCGGAACATTTTGAGGGTTTTCTGAAGATCGATAATGTGGATACCGTTTCGTTCACCGAAAATGTACTCCTTCATCTTCGGGTTCCAGCGCCGCGTCTGGTGACCGAAGTGAACTCCGGCCTCCAGCAACTCTTTCATCGTAATTTCTACTGCCAAGTTTCCTCCTAATAGGATAGCTGTTTGCGGTGGCGGCTCGCGTCGCCACAGAACAGCCTCTTGCCGGCTCCTTGCCGGCCGTGATCTCATCGGGCCGACTTGCGTCAGCCCGCTGGAGTTCGGTTTGTCCCCCGACCAAGTCGGAGGACACAAATCCTTAACGCTTGGTGAACTGGAAGCGCTTGCGTGCGCCTTTCTGTCCGTACTTCTTGCGTTCCTTCATGCGTGAATCGCGCGTCAAAAATCCGTTCTTGCGCAGCGCCGGCCGCAGCTCCGGATTGAATCGGGAGATCGCCCGCGACAATCCCATGCGCACCGCGCCCGCTTGTCCGCCCACGCCGCCACCATGCGCCGTCACGACTACATCCACCTGGTCAGCGATGTTCGTGAACTTCAGCGGCTCGACCGCATCATGTTTCCACGCATGATTCGGAAAATATTGCTCGACCGTGCGTTTGTTGATCGTAAACTTGCCGGTCCCGGGACGCAGGAACACCCGCGCCACCGATTCCTTGCGCCGTCCCGTTCCCAGAAACCAAGTTTGTGTGCCCGTGAGGGGCGTGCCCGTAGAACCCAATGTTCCTCCTAACGATGGATGGCTGCCCGGCAGCCATCTCGATACCACTCCACAGAGCAGCAAATTTCCGTTCCGCTGCTTTGCGGATCAATCTCAAACTTCACGCCTGCTTATTCCCCGCTAAGGCACCACTTAGTAGGAACAGCTACGTGCGGAAAAATTCCCTCTTACAGCGTTACCGCTTGCGGTTTCTGCCCCGCGTGCCGCGCCAAACCTGCGGCATCCCGGTACACGCGCAGTTTCTTCGCGCGTCGCGCGCGCAGCTTGTTCTTCGGCAGCATGCCGAGAACCGCTTCGCGGATCATCCAGTCCGACTTGGACTCGCGCAGCCGCTTTGCCGGCACTTCCTTCAACCCGCCGGGATATCCGCTGTGCGAATAATAAATCTTTTGCTCGACCTTGTTTCCGGTCATGCGAACTTTGTCGGCGTTAATCACGACTACGTGGTCGCCCGAATCCAGATACGGAGTGAAGCTCGGGTTGTCCTTGCCCATGAGCATGCGGGCGACTTTGGTCGCCAGGCGCCCCAGCACCACGTTGGTGGCGTCCACTACAAACCAGTTTGCGCCCACTTTCAGGGCTTCGGCTTCTTCACCTTTGGCTACGTACGTCCTCATTGCGCTCAGTCACACCTTTCCCTGTAGAGACAAACTATAATCTTAGGGTTTGCCCTCTATTTTGTCAACGAAGAGTTGGCGAAGAGTTGGCGAAGTGTCGGCGAAGAGTTGGCGGATGGAGCGGGTCAGGCTGCGGATTCGGAGGGCAGCTTGAGCCACGCGAGGACAAAGATAAGCAGGGCTACGGAAAGGAAAGTGACCGGGACGACGAAGAAGTAGCGGAGCGAGACGCCGACCATGACAACCAGCCAAAGAACGTTGACCAGGGAGATGCGTTTAAGGAGGGCGGCACGTTCCTTAACAAGAGAGAGGTCGAGGAGGCCGAAGCCGAGAGCGGCGAGCATGAAGCAAATACTGAAGCCGGTCATGAAGTTGTCCATGCTACGCATGGTGCCCGCGACATTGAATTTGTAATTGGACATGAGATCGAACAATTGGCGCTCGGTCGCGTTCTGGGGCGTAAGCGGCTTGATGAAGGAAAGAGAATGCACCGCGCCCATAAGCAGCAACCAGATGGCGCCCGCGAGGAAAAGACGTCTACCCCATTTGTCGGTCATGACGTGAATTTATAACACGAAAAGCGCACCTTTTATCAAGCGATAGCCTGCGAAAGCGGCGTCCAAACCTGCATCGGGGTCGCGGTGCGGTTGGCCCACGCGTAATACGGAATAAAGGTCAAAGAGACGGGCTTAGATTTTCGGGGCTCACTGGAATAACGGAAATAGAGTTGGCGGTGCTCCGCGGAATCTCCCAAGGCCGCGCCGGCATGGCGCAAGAGGAGAACACCGCCAAGAAGGTCCTTCTGGAATTCTTCGTGAAATGGCGAGTTCGAACTCAGGCCCAAGTTCAAGGCCACATCTTTTAGCGCTACGCCATCCGGCTGGTCGATTTGCTCCAAGCAATAAACTAACGGTCCGCGCTGTACGGCGACGCGGCCATTGTTTTCGATGACTTGTGTGTTGGCTTCCAAAAGCTGAGGTTGCATGTTGAATTGCACGCGGAGGACGTCGCCGCCGGACCAACGGCGCCGAATCGGAAGATACTGGCCGGGAGTGGCGCCGGAGACTGGTTTTCGATTGACGGTCACTTGGGCGCTGTCGGTCCATCCGGGGATTCGAAGGAAGAAGGTGAACTCGGCCGGTTCGGCAGCAGTAACGGCAATCTCGGTGGCGCCATCCCACGGATAATTTGTCTTCTGGCGGACCTTCAAGCCGACGCCGTTTTCGAGGTGCCAGTCCAGTTGCGAATTGTCGAAGAGGTGGAGATAGATGCCCTCACTGCTGGTGCTGTAGAAATATCCCGGCAGTGAGGCAAAGGTGCGCTCCAGATTCGGCGGGCAGCAAGTGGTGTCGTACCAATCGTTACGAATCTTATCGCCGCCGGAAGGATCAAAAGCCAGAGGGTTGCGGTAACAATAGAGCGTGCCGTCTAGGGACATGCCGGAATTGATGCCGTTGTAGAGCGCACGCTCGATCACGTCTGCGAATTTAGCTTCGCCAGTCGCGGCCAGCATGCGCCAATTCCACATCATGTTTCCGATGGCCGCGCAACTTTCTCCGTAAGCGCGGGCATTGGGCAGTTCGTAAGGATCACCGAATGCTTCGCCGTCGCTGCGCGCCCCGACGCCGCCGGTGACATACATTTGCGATTTGACGAGATCGTTCCACAAAACATCAAGAGTCTTGCGGTAAGCAGGATCGCCGGTTTCAAGATAATAATCGGTCGCGCCGCAGCAAGCGTACATGGCGCGCACCGCGTGACCCTCGAGATGGGTTCGCGAGGTGAACGAAGTCCCGCAAAAATGATAGACGTAATCCCCTGGTTGAACATGAATCCGCGAGTCGCCGGCCAGAAGGTAGCCGGCAAGAGCGAGGTGGCGCTTGTCGCCAGTCATTCGATAGAGCTCGACCAAGGCCAATTCCATTTCAGGATGGCCGGAGAACAATGGTTTCTTATCCGAGCCCGGGCCGAAATTGGGAAGTAGAAAGTTATTTACAAAACGGATTCCCGCGTCGAGCAACGTACGATCTCCGGTAGCCCGGTAGTAGGCCGTCGCGCCTTGCAGGAAATGGCCCATGTTATAGAGCTCGTGGCCCCACTGCTGGACCTTCGGCTCCATCCGTTGAGAGGCATGGTCGCCGACATAGTAGGTGTTTAAATAGCCGTCGGGCTGCTGCGCCGCAATGACGTCTTTCGTGATTTTCTCGACGGTTGCGCGGAGTTCAGGACGATCGCCGGATTGCAAAGCGAAGCCGGCAGCTTCCGTCCATTTGTAGACATCGGAATCGGAGTACACCGGGCCACGCTGCGCGACAGTGCTCTTGCCGATGAGGCGGCGAAAATTGTCCATGCGGCCGTTAGCTTCCAACAGTTTATCCATCGAAGGAATGCTTCTGCTGACGTTGACTTCGCGGCGCTGCGCCCAGAAACCATTTTCGATGGTGACGGCGTGCACCGGCACGTTGCGCAGCTTGGCGTATGGAGACTTTGCGAGATTGAGAATGCCCTGGTTCCGCCAAGGCGGAGTGCTCGTAAGGGCGACCGATGATTGCGCGGCATTTTCAGTCGCGCCAATTTTTGCTGCAGTGAGACCCGCAAGAAGTTCGCGTCCCGGCTGCAAGCAGGAAATAGTGGCGGCGGAAATTGCTGAGGATACAAACTGCCGGCGTGAAACGCTTGGTGTCTTGCTCATGGTTCGTAGACTCCTTGCCGCTCCCTCGCGGAATCGTTCGCGCGAATCATAACTCAAACAGCTAGCCGTCAAGCCCCCGCTGAGGAAAAAACGGCCGGCCGACTTCCGTGCGCCTGCTTCGCACAACCTGCCGGAATCAGCTGTTATACTCAGGCCATATTGCTCGCCGGGGCCCCCAAAAACCGTCAGGATTCTACTCTTTCCGGGAAGCTGGAGGCGGGTGGGGGGGCCAAAAAATGTACTTCCCAAGAGGGGCCCTTTTTGGTAGTCTTTTGGTCAAGCGGTGTCCCCCCGTGGTCGGTTTTGCCATGCTACAAACTGATCTCGACACGCCCTTACTGACCAGCTCCTCGTACGCCGCGAGGCCCGCTTCCCATTTTGTCAGGCTTACCTGCTCCGGAATTCTCATCATCTCCTGCACTGTTTTTGGCTTCTCGCAGTGTTACGCCCAGGATGTCGCTGATGCCGCGCGCCAAGCGCAGGCCCGGAAGCAAAATCAGCCCAAAAAATCGAAGCACGTCTACACCGACGAAGATCTAAGGCGCGCACAGATTCTGACGCCTGAAGATCGAGCTGAGGTGGAAGCTCGGAAGTTGCTGCAGCCTCCTCCTCCAGGTATGGAAGAAGCACAAGACCCGCTCGATGCGCAGGCGCTTCCGCCCGAAGCTCCTCTCGGGGACGTCGCACGCCGCTACCGCAAACAGAGGGAATCGCTGCGACTGCAACAGTCCGCACAGTTCCATCTTCCCTTTGTCGATGAGCCGGTGCACGCTACTCACAAAACCTCGGTACTTGCGGCCATTAAACCTCCGGTGCTCGCTTCACCCGAGGCCCCGGTGATGCCGCTGCGTACAGTGATTTCGATTCCGGCCCCGCCGCAAGCTGAACCTTTCCAGCCACCGGTGAAGCGCTCCCCGTTCGAACGCCCGAGAGTTCTCTTGTCGGCTCCGCCGCGCGTTGCGCCTTCGCACCCGTTCGCGAATCACGTGACGCCGCCTCAGCCGCCGGCGGTCATCGCGACTCCTGCGCGTCCGTCAACGATTCCGGTAGCGCCGACGAGGCCCGCCGCGCCACCTCCGGTCGTTCGCTTGAATCCGCCAATACGGATTGCCCCTCGCGTGACGCCAGAGCAACCTGCCGCAGCGGTCCTTCACTCCACGCCATCGCAACCATCCGCCCTGCCAGTGACACCTTCTAAGCCGGCCGCGCCCACGCCTGACTTCAGCGCAATGCCTTCGCCAGCACCCGCCGTTCGCGTGACGCCGGCGCAACCTGACGCGCCCGTCCTTCGCACAACGCCTTCGCACCCATCTACCCTTCCGGTAACCCCTTCGAAACCGGCTGCTCCCACGCCAGACTTCGGCGCGATGCCTTCGCCAGCACCCGCCGTTCGCGTGACGCCCGCGCAACCCGCAGCACCTGCCGTCCCCACTGCACCTTCGCATCCATCGGCCATCTCCGTGTCACCTTCGAAACCGGCCGCTCCCGCGCCTGACTTCAGCGTGATGCCTTCCCCCGCGCCCGCCGTTCGCGTGCCGCCAACGCAGCCCGCAGCGCCCGTGGTTTGTCCGGCACCTTCGAAGCCGGCCATCCTTGGCGTAGCTCCTTCCCAACCTGCCCCGCCGGTTATTCGAGTTGCACCGGTACAGCCGACCGCGCCTGCACGTACTGCACCCGCTGGTCCGGCGAAATTGAACGTAATAACAGTACAGTCCGGCGACTCCCTGTGGAGGCTCGCGCAGCAGAATCTCGGCGAAGGTCTTCGCTGGCACGATCTGCTTGCTGCGAACCCGGCCATCGTTGACCCCGACCACATCGTAGCAGGCTCCCACATTTTCCTGCCCTCAATTGCCTCCCGATTCCGAACGGCTACAAGCATCATCGTTCAAAAGGGCAATACCCTCTCTGAGATTGCCCGGACGCATTTTGGCCGCGCTTCCTACTGGGCTTGCATTGCCCACGCCAATCCAGCCGTCCACGATGCCAATCTGATTTACGAAGGCCAGTCTCTGCTCCTCCCCGCTAGTTGCAAACCATAGATTCTACGGCGTCGCCCACGCCGGTCTCCCTCTAAATTCCATATAAAACTACTTCGGAATTTTGGAAGTGCCTTCCGTTTTTGGAAGCCCAATCCAAGCTTCAGATTCATCTTCCCTCAGGTAAACCTTTAAGGCGCTGATATGACTCCCTTTCGGGCTGAGTGAATAAAGTTCCCTTCTGGCACTGCAATTGCGAAATCACTGGGGGCAGCGTTTGAGCAGTTCAGGTGGGCTACGTATCAGGAGGAGTGGAAAATGGAAGTTGCATCAAGAAATTTGCTTGGCAATCGCAGTTTTTTGATTCGGGCGTTCGTTTTGGCCGTCCTTACGGCTGCCTTGGGAAGCAACATTTTCGCGCAGTCCACAGGGGCTCTGAACGGCACGGTGACTGACGCGACAGGCGCGGTGGTTGCAAACGCGAAGGTCGTCGCGGCCAACCAAGCCACCGGAGTGGAAACCGCAACGCAGACGGACGCTGCCGGGGCGTATCTCCTTCCCTCATTGCCAATCGGAGTCTACCGCCTCCAGGTCACCGCTCCGGGTTTCCAATCCTCGATCATTTCGAACCTGAAGCTCGACGTAGCAACAGCTTTCACACAAAATGTTCAACTGAAGGTCGGTGAAGCAGCGGAAAAGATCGAGATTGTGGCCGACGCCGCGCTGGTCGATACCACCACCACTGGGGTGGGACAAGTTATCAACGATAAGATCGTGCAGGAGATCCCTTTGAATGGGCGCCACTTCACGGATCTCAGCTTGCTGACAACTGGCACGGTTACGCCGCCGGCAAATGGATTCCTGTCGGCGCCGCTTCGCGGTCAGGGATCATTTGGGATCAACACGGCGGGCCAGCGCGAGGATACGACCAATTGGCTGGTCAACGGTATCAACTTAAACGACAACGTCCAGAACCAGATCACCTTCCAGCCGCCGATCGATACTCTCGCAGAATACAAAATCGACAACTCCACCTTTCCCGCTCAATACGGCCGAAACGCAGGTGCTATCGTCAACCTGGCCACTCGCTCCGGAAGCAACGACTATCACGGCGAACTCTTTGAGTTCCTCAGAAACGAAGCGCTCGATGCGCGTAACTTCTTCAATCCCATTCTCAAGAATGGGGTGTTCAATCCACAGGCCCCTTTCAAACGCAACGATTTCGGCGCCACTTTTGGCGGCCCCATCAAGAAAAACAAAGTTTTCTTCTTCCTTGCCTACGAAGGACTCCGCCAGCACCAGAGCCTGACGGTAGCTTCCAGCCGCGTTCCCAGCCAGAATGAAAGAGCCGCCGTAACTTCGCCGACGATTCAGAAGATTCTCCCTCTCATTCCCGCTGCCAACCTGGTGGGTTCGGGCACTGCCACGGATCCCAATACCTTTAACGCATTTACAGGGGCGACACTGGCCAACGTATCTCTCAACCAGGGGTCGGCTGATATCGACGTGCAACTGTCCGACAGGGATCGCATCCACGGCTACTATGTGGTGCAGAAGGATCTCCGCCAGGAGCCGACCGCCGGTGGCGCAATTGCTGCGAATCTCCCCGGATACGGAGATACTCGCGACGGCTTCCGGCACCTGATGACCTTGAGCGAAGACCACGTTTTTGGCCCCTCGCTTACGAACACTGTACGTCTGGGTTTCAACCGCATCCACCTGACGTTTACGCCAAACGCGCTGCTTGATCCCACCGCATTCAATATCACTATGCCGGCGGGCGCTCCGGCGGCTTCAGGAGTCCCCTTCTTCAACATAGGAAATGCGCTCGGCTTTGGCGGCCCCACAGGTGAGCCGCAAGGCCGCGGCGACACCACGGGCGTTTTGAATGATGACTTGAGTTGGCTGAGGGGACGTCATACCTTCTACTTCGGTGGGGAAGTGCGCAGAGCTTACAACAACAACATCGCGTTCAATATTGGAAGCTTCACCTTCAACCAGACGGGCGCCGGAGCAACTCTCCAGACCGCGATGCAAAACTTCCTGAACGGGAGCGCTCAAGCGTTCACGGTCCAACTCGGTTCGGGAAATGACAAGATTCTCCAGCCCTCTTACGACACATTTGCGCAAGACAGCTTCAAGTGGAAACCCAACTTCACCTTTAATATCGGGTTGCGATACGCTTGGAACTCCTCGCCGTCCGAAAGTGCCGGTCATTTCACGCAGTTCGATCCCACGACGGGAACTCTTGTTTCAGCCCCCCAGCCGTATCACACCAACAACAAGAACTTCCAACCTCGTGTGGGCTTTGCTTGGGACCCCTTTAAAAATGGAAAGACGTCGGTTAGGGCTGCCTACGCAATCATGACCCAGGATCCGACAACCAACATCGTCACCGGGCTGAGCGGCAACCCGCCCTTTGCTATCCCCATTTCGATTAGCAGCGGAGCCATCGCTGTTGCCAATCCAGGAGGTTCCCTCGGTGCAACGAGTTTGGGTCCTGCGGCCATTAACCCCAATTTCAATGATATGTATGCTCAGGACTGGAACCTGACGATCGATCGTCAGATGACCTCAAGCATGAGCCTCAGCCTTGCCTATGTCGGGTTAAAGAGCACGCACCTCCAATTGAATCAGAACATCAATCAGCCACTCGTCACGAACAACGTCTATGGCACGACGCGGCCCTTCCCGACGCTTCCGGCCACGAGCCCAATTCTGCCGGCCCAGTGCTCGGCTCCCCATCCAGCTTGCACCCTTGGCAACATCAACCAGGTGAACAGCAACGGAAACTCGAACTACAACGCCCTGTGGGTCACACTCAACAAGCATTTCTCCCACGGGCTGCAATTCTTGAGCTCTTACACTTACTCCAAGTCGCTGGATTACAACTCCCTGTCCACGGGCGAGTCATACATCATTCAAAACGCCTATAACCCTCGCGGGGATTACGGCCCGTCCGAATTTGACGTTCGGCACCGCTTCGTCCTGAGCGGCTTCTATCAACTGCCATTCAAGGCCAATCGCCTTGTCGCCGGATGGGAAGTTGGCACCGTCGTCCAGGCGCAAACTGGAAATCCGTTGAATCCCACGATGTCGATCAACCCGGGTGTCAGCTTGACGGTTCGCCCGAATGTAACCGGGTCCATCAAGACCACTGGAGATCCAGCGGATTGGTTTGGGCCAAGCACTCTCTTTGCTTCGGAGTTCTCATCCCCCTGCGCTGTTGGTACTACGGGGACATGCCATCCCGGCAATCTGAGCCGCAACGCGGTCACCGGGCCGAGCTTCGTCAATACCGACTTCTCTGTCATCAAGAACACCAAGGTAACGGAGCGAATGAATGTGCAGTTCCGCGGGGAACTGTTTGACATCTTCAATCATCCGAACTTCGGCAATCCGGGACTCACGTTCACTCCCACAAGCACAACGTTCGGCGTGATCAACAACACGCGGTTCCCCACGGGTGACTTCGGCTCCGCTCGGCAGATCCAGTTCTCGCTTAAAGTGCAGTTCTAACCGAGTGTGACTGTTTCAAGGGGGCGGGCTCCGGCCCGCCCCCTTTTTGTTTGCACCATCGACTTTCCGGCGGCACCACCATCAGGGCCTCTTCTACCCTTGATTCTGAGATGCGAGCGTATCTCCTGCTCAGCGGGAAGATGCCGTTTTCAGTTACAATAATCACAGGTTGCGAACTGTATTCGTGAGGTCCAGTTGATTCACCCGAACGTCTTTCACAACGACGCCCTGCTGCCCATCGAGAAAGTACGCCTGTCTCCCGGCCAGGCCGGTCTCATCTGCGGCTGGGGCATCTTTACCACCCTGCGCATCTCTCGCGGCGAAGCGTTTGCCTACGAGCGCCACTGGCGCCGGCTCGAAAAAGACGCCGGAATCACGCGCCTTCCCATGCCCTACACCGCCGCCAAGGTGCGAGTGAATTTGCACGAAGTCATTCGCGCCAACCAAGTGACGGAAGGCTGCGCGCGCATCTATTTGGTTTACAACACCGTGGGGTACTGGCAAGGCGAAGAAAAGCATCCGGAGGTGGATCTCATCATTTACAGCGCCGGGCTTCCCGAGCATCGCGAAGTCGTGCGCCTGGGTCTGCGCGAACATGGCCGCCACGCGGCGTCTCCGATGGCCGGCGTAAAGAGCATCTCCTGGCTCAACAATGTTTGGGCCGTTTCGGAAGCTGTGAAGGAAGGCTACGACGAAGTCGTCATGCTCAACGAGCGCGGCGAAGTGGCCGAATGCACTTCCGCAAACATTTTCGCCGTGAAGACCGGAAAAATTCTTACGCCGCCGCTCAACTCCGGCTGCCTTGAAGGCGTCACGCGCGGCATCCTGATGGAAATTGCGCCGGAAGCAGGCGTTTCGGTCATCGAGCAGGCGCTGCGCCCGGAAGACCTTTACTCCGCTGACGAAGTGTTTATTTCTTCCACGAACCGCAATCTCATCAGCGTCGGCGAAATCGCGGGCAACAAAATCCCGACTCCCGGCCCGGTCTGCGAACGCCTCAACGATCTGTTCGACGCCTACGTCGCCGAATATGTGTCGCGCCGGCTGGCCTCGGCAGCGAGGTAAATGGCTAGCGACACAAACTTGACGGCAGTCGGGACCTTGGCTCCTACTGATATTGGTGAGAAGACCGTCTTCAAGATTCTTCTAACCATCAGCTTCTGCCACCTGCTGAACGACACGATTCAGTCTTTGATGCCGCCGATCTATCCGCTCTTGCAGAGAACCTTTCATTTTAATTACTGGCAAGTGGGCCGCATCGCGCTTACTACGCAGCTGACCGCGTCGATCCTCCAACCCCTTGTGGGGTTCTACACCGACCGCCGCCCGAAGCCCTACTCGCTGGCCGTCGGAATGGGCGTAACGATGATCGGACTGCTGGCCTTCGCCATGGCTCCCAGTTACGCCACCATTCTCGCCGCCGCGGCTCTCGTGGGCATCGGCTCCGCCGTGTTTCACCCGGAGTCCTCGCGCATCGCACGTTTGGCCTCCGGCGGACAACACGGCATGGCGCAGTCTTTATTCCAGGTGGGCGGCAACGCCGGTTCGGCACTGGGTCCTTTGCTGGCCTGGGCATTCGTCAGCGGGCAGTCCAGCATTGCGTGGTTCTCGCTTTTAGCCCTGATCGCGATCGTCCTGCTCGCCAACATCGGCACCTGGTTTCGCAATCATCCCTTGCATCTTCCGAAGCCGGTCACCTCTGAGCCCGGAAGTCTTGCCTCTCAACACCCCGCTCCTCCGCGCTCAGTCCTGGCTCCTAAGAAAGTTGCCCTCGCTCTGGCCATTCTTGGAGCCCTCATGTTCTCAAAGTTTTTTTATCTCGCCAGCCTAACGAACTACTACACGTTTTATCTGATGGGCAAGTTTCACCTCACCATTCAAAATGCCCAGTTGCACCTCTTTCTCTTTTTGGCTGCCGCCGCAGCTGGAACGTACATCGGTGGCCCGGTGGGCGATAAAATTGGCCGCAAATACGTCATCTGGGTTTCCATTCTCGGCGTTTTGCCATTCAGTTTGCTGCTGCGCTATTCCAATCTTTTTTGGACCAGCGTCCTCAGCGTGGTAATCGGCTTCATCATTGCCTCCGCTTTTTCCGCCATTCTCGTCTATGCGCAGGAACTCATGCCCGGAAGGATCGGCCTGGTCTCGGGGCTGTTTTTTGGCTTGGCGTTTGGCATGGGCGGCATCGGCGCGGCCCTCCTCGGCAAACTCGCCGACCTCACCGACATCAATTTCGTTTACCGCGTCTGTTCCTTTCTCCCCGTCATCGGCATCCTCACCGCTTTCCTCCCCAACCTCGAGCCCGCTCGGATCAAAGCGCCCGCGCCCCAACCATCAAACGCCTGAAATCACATTGCGCATTCGCTTTAGCGGCGCACCCTGCGGCTCGATGGCTTTGGCCGAGGCCGCCGTCCACGATGGCCGCTTCCGGCTGCGGCGGTTCCACTACTTGACTAGACAGATGACTAGCCATAAGATGCAAAGATAGGAGGAAACCAATGGGTTCTTGGCAGCTCCAAGATGCAAAGGCACGGTTCAGCGAATTCCTGGACGCCACTCTTAAGAACGGCCCGCAGGTCGTCACACGCCGCGGGGTGGAGACAGCGGTCCTTGTCCCCATAGCAGAATGGCGCCGCTTGCAGCAAGCGGCTCGCCCCGGCTTAAAAGCTCTTCTGCTGGGATCCGCGGCGCCACGGTTTGAAGATTTGGTTCCGGAACGCGGCAGATTACGGCGACGGCAGCCTGTGGACCTGGAATGAAGCGCTTTCTGTTGGACACGAATGTGGTTTCCGAGCTTCGGAAGCCAAAGCCGCACGGCGCCGTGGTCGCGTGGCTCACTCACTTGCGCGACGAGCAACTCTTTCTTTCCGCAGTAACTTTGGGTGAACTGCAGGCCGGAATTGAACGGACTCGGGGGCAAGATGAAAAGAAAGCGCTCGAAATCGAGTCCTGGGTAAATCAGCTGGCGGACTCTATCCAGGTTTTGTCGATGGATGCGCTCTGCTTTCGAGAATGGGCGCGTCTCATGAACGGCAAGTCGGATACTCTGATTGAGAATGCCATGATCGCCGCCACTGCCCGGGTTCACGGCCTCACGGTGGCGACCCGTAATGAACGCGATTTCGCGTCGCTTGGTGTCACCCTCCTGAATCCATTCTCGCCAAACAGATAACGCGCTGCCCGCGCAGGCTCCTAAACACTACCTCCTTCCCGCGTGCTACAATTCCCCGCCGAGTAGCTTATGCCCGATACCGTACCTCTAGCCGGTGAAGCAGTCCTCGAAGTCGTCTCTCCCGATGGTGCGCGCCGCTTCGCCCGCGTCACGCAGACACCCTTCATGATCGGCCGGGGCGCAGAGACCGGCAACCACTTGCAGCTCTCCGACCGCCGCATCTCCCGCAACTGCGCCGCCGTCGTGATCGAAGCCAATCGCTTCTATGTTGAAGATCGCGGCCAGCGCCGCGGCCTTTTCGTCAACGGCGAAAAAGTGGATAGCCGCGAGTTGCAGGACGGCGACTCGATCACTTTCGGTCTCGACGACTCCTACGAAATCATCTTTCGCTCCGGCAAGACCTCGGAGGAAGATTCCCTTCCCCATCTCCTCACGCGCATGGAGCACATCACCAGTTCGGAGCCGACCGGCGGCGGTCTTGTCAAGCTCAAGCGCTTGCTGGAAGCAACATCCTTGCTCCACTCCCAGCTTCCACTTGATGTCGTTCTGGGCCATATGCTGGATCACGCCGTCTCCGTCACCGACGCCGATCGTGGCTTGCTCCTCGAAGCTGACGCCGCGGGCTCACTCAAAGTGAAACTCGCACGGCGGAGCGGCGGACTACGTCTTCCTCCCGAGAGCCTCACGCCCAGCCAGACGGCCATCCAACTCGCGTTGAAGCAACAATCTCCGGTGATTACCGAAGACCTCGCGCAAGCCGACGTGGATTTGCAGGCCGCTCAGAGCATCGTCGCGCAGCGCCTCCGCGCCGTGGTGGTGATTCCTCTTTTTGCCATGTCCCGCGCGAACACTCAGGAATCCATGGTCAACGTCAAGCGCGGAGATTTTCTCGGCGTCCTGTACCTCGATTCGCGCCGGCCTGCCGCCTTTTCCAAACTCGACCGCCAGATCCTCGACGCTCTCGCCGCCGACGCCGCCAGCATCCTCGACAACGCCCGACTCGTCGAACGCGAGCGTGAACGCCAGCGCCTCGAGCAGGAAATCAATATCGCCCGCGACATTCAGCAAGCGCTGCTCCCGCGCGATTTCCGCGAATACCCGCATCTTGCCGTCACCGGTTTCAATCTCCCTTGCTTATCCGTCGGTGGCGATTACTTCGACGTGTTTCCGCTCAGCGAGGGCCGCACCGCTTTTCTCATCGCCGACGTTTCCGGCAAGGGACTCGGCGCCGCGATTCTCACTACCATGCTTCAGGGCGCGCTCTCTGGAATGACCCTCGGCATCGATCCCGCGCGCGTCGTCAATCATGTCAATCGCTTCCTGTGTTCCCATTCCGAGGTCGGACGCTACGCCACCATGTTTTTCGGCATTCTCGATCAGCAAGGCCATCTGGAATTCATCAACGCCGGCCATCCCTCCCCTATCCTGATTCGCCGCGGCGTCGCTGAGGAAGCTTTCACTGAAGGCTCTTATCCTGTCGGCCTCGTTCCCGAAGCCCAATACACCGCGGTTTGTCTGAAGCTCGAGCCGGGCGACACCCTGGTGCTGTTCAGCGACGGCGTCACGGAAGCCGCCGATCCCGATGAACAGATGTTCGGGACCGCACGCCTCAAAGAACTGCTCACTGGCCAACTCGAGTGCCCTCTCGAGCAGCTCCAGAAATGCGTGCTCGAGGCCGTCGAAAACTTTGCCCGCGGCGCACACCAAGCCGACGACTTAACGCTTCTCATCGTCCGCTACCGGGCTACAGCGGCCACTACGGACACCGATGTCCCGTTGGCTTCTTCATCCTCTTCCTCCGCTTCGGTCGCCTCTGTCTGAATGCAAAGGTGACGCGCTCGCCGCAACTTTATCCGCTTTCTCGCGAAACAAAAAATTAGGGCGAAAGCCGTGGTCGTCGGCCTTCGCCCTTTTTCAATTGCGCGGACTTGTTCAGCCTGCGCCGAAAAAGTCCTTCAATCGCGTAAAGATATTTTCCGGCTTCCGTCTTACGCGCCGAGATCCTTCAGGTCGTCCTTGGCCTGCTGCTCGGCGTTCTTGGCGCCGCCCTTCGCGTCCGCGCTGGGATTCAGCTCATGGATGGCCTTGTGTAAGCCCTCGGCCTTGTCGCCAACCGAGCCTTTGCACCCGGACAGATCCGCGTTGGTGTGCACGCCCGTCACTTTCGCGCGCAGGCAATTGAACTCCACTCCAAGATTGTGGCTGGCGTGAAGCGTGGCAAGGCATTCATTCAATGCCGTGAAGGGTGCGCAAGCATCCGTGGCGTTCGCATCGGCCGCCAGAATCCCCTGAACCTGCAGTTTCGGGGTCAGCTTCTTTTCGATGTCGCTGCGGCTGCCATTCGAGTCCGCGGCGTGTTTGGAATCCTTGTCCTTCTTCACCCATTTGATGGGATTGAGGGAGTGGCTCTTCGAACTTGACGAACTGGAACTTCCCTGCGCTGCGCCGGAGGCGCCTGCGCCCGCGGGGCCTTGGGCCCCAGCGCGCTCCGCGCCAACGGTCAACAAAAGACAAAAGCTCGCAATCGAGACTGCCAGAACCAAGAATAATTTTTTCATCGTGACTCCTCAGTGGAAATCTTCGGTCAAGGCTGGGGTGGGCCGCCTCAACCTCAGTAGGCCACAGGGAGTGAGTGAGCACGCGCTTGCAATAGGCCGGTACTCCCCCAATCAGTCACGCTGGCCATTCGGACAGGTTCCTTGTCAGCTTCGTTTTTATTTCTCGCATCGGGAATGCCTGACTGGTTCAAAAACCGAATCGCCGGGGATGAATCAGGATCTGACCTTGAGGAACAGGCCATAGATCGTGAATCCCAAGCCCCCGAGAAAAAGGAGTGGCGTGAGATATTGCGTGACCAGCGGCATTACCGGCGTCGGCAATGGAATCTGAAAAATGGGAGCGCCGTACCCGCCAGCAAAATAATGAATCACTCCTCCAAGCAGCATGTAAAGGAGGCCGCGCCGGATTTGACTGCGTCCGGCGGAGACGGAACCGCTACGCCGAGACGATAATTGCACCGTGGGAACCGCTTCGCGGCAATAGGGGCACTGCGTCAGGCGTGCCGCCATCTGCTTGCCGCAATAGGCGCAGCGTTGCGTTTCCCCGCCCGATCTTCCCATGGCGCTCATACTGTTCCTGCTTTGCCTCTCATCTAGGCTAGGGTCGCACTCACTCCAGCGTCAAGGGGCTTCGTGCTGAAGAGTAAAGCGAGGATTCGAATACAGCGTTGCGCAGTTGGACAAGACCTCTACTCTACTCCCAGGGAGTTGCTCCGGATTCCCATCGCGATGAACTCCTGGCAGCAAATAATACCGATCGATGACGTTCCTTAGGGCAGGTGCCTTTTTGTAGACGGAGCTCTTGGCTGCAATGTTCATATCCTCCCAATCCGTGTTACAAAAAATGTTGCGTCCCAGAGTTCAAGTGAATTCACATTCTCGCGATACAAAGTTCTTCGCGAGCAAGGAGACTTGATGGCATTCCCTTTCCAAAGAACGATCCGGCCCCTCCTGGCCCTGGCTTTTGCTTTCCTCATCGCCTGCGCTGCTGCCGCGTCGGCTTCGGCACAGGAGAAAAAGGTCGCGCAAAAGAATGGCGTGGATATCTCAAAAATGGGCGCTTACCGCGCACTTGCACAACACATGTACGCAGACTTCCAGAAGGGTGACGTGGCGGCGGCCGCCGAACTTGGGACCATACTCGAAAGACTCTGGGACAAGGCGGAAGAGTATGGCGGCGATACCGCTCTCGCCAAAACCAACCGCCAGCTCTTCGATGAAATCGACAAAGCTATGGATCAGTTCATTACCCCCATCACAGAAGCGAAAGGCAAGCCACCCGATCCCGCACGTGTGAAGGCCGCCTTTAGTGCCTACCTGGAGAAACTGAAGCTGGCTGATTAACCGGACCGTCCAAGATCGTGAAACAAAGAGAGGCCCATTCCTGGGCCTCTCTTTGTTTTCTCGAAGTTCTTTCAGCGCACAGTAGCAGCCTTGCCCAAAGCGCTTCCTTCTGTCGTCTACAGTTCGCGGAGGGCCGACGCCACAGGCAGGCTTGCGGCGCGCACCGCCGGCAGGAATCCGCCGATGACACCCATCACCAACGCGAAGACGATTCCCTTCACAAGCAGCTCGGTAGTGATCTTGAACGCAAAGGCAACGTGCGAGAATGTTTGCAGGTTCATGGCGCCAGTGGTGAGACCGTTCAGAGGAAGCACCGCGATGCAGCCCACTAACCCGCCGACAAAAGCGATGAGCAGCGCCTCGATGACGAACGAGAACACCACGGAGGGTCCGCCAAATCCGAGCGCGCGCATGGTGGCAATCTCCCGCCCGCGTTCCGCCACAGCGGAATACATGGTGTTGAGCGCGCCAAAAAAGGCGCCAATCGCCATGACTCCAGCCACCAGGCCGCCCAGAACGGTAATCAGCGTGGTCAAGCGATTCGACTGTTTCGAGTAGTAGTCGATCTCGCGCGTAACGTCCACGTTGAGGCGCGGATCGGCAGTGGCTGCGTCCTTCAATTGCTGCAATGCGGACGCCGAGGTGAGACGCACGGTTATGGATTGGAAATAAATGTCAGGGCGATTGAAGGCTGGCCCGATCAGGTGCGCGTCGCCCCAGACGTCCGAGTCAAAAGAGCTGCCGCCGGCATCGAAAATGCCCACAATCTTCCAGTGCACGCTGCCCAGGCCGATGGTGTTCCCAAGCGTCAGCCCGGCATACGAGGCGTTGGCATTTTTGCCGACTACAATTTCGTTGAGTCCGGGCGAAAACATCCGGCCCTCGACGATCTTAATATTTCTTCGAATCTCCAAAACATTCTTGGAGACGCCGCGAATTTCCACGTTGGCGTCGGTTCCCGTCGAAATGAGAGGTATGGGAGCAACCAGCACCACCTCGGGTGTCACGAGCGGGCTACCGTCCGAGCCTCTCGCGATTCCCGGCTTGTCCTGGATGATCTTGACGGTGTCGATGGTCACGCCTCCGGTCATTTCGGAAGTAGCCCCGGCGCGCATGATGATGGCGTTGTCTTCGGAGCCGGAAGATACGAGCGTGGCTTTGAATCCGCGGGCCAGCGACAACATGGCGACGAACACTCCGACGGTACCCGCGATTCCCACGACCGCGACAATCGCCGAGCTCCAGCGCGCTTTTACGCTCCGGAAATTGTAAATAACCGGGATAGCCACGTCACACTCTCCTCAAGGCATCCACAACCCGCATCCGCATCGCGCTGATCCCCGGCAAGAGCCCGCTGGCCAGGCCAACTGCCACGGCTAATACGACGCCCATCCCCAGCGCTGCCGCCGACAGCAGCAAAGGCGGGAGCAGTCCGTTCAACTTGGCCCCCACAACTGGTATCGCAAGGAACGCCAGGCCGAGGCCAATCAATCCCCCAATCAAGGCAATCACCAGCGATTCCGCAAGCACGAAGAACAGCACGAAACGGTCGGAATACCCGATGGCCTTCAGCACCGCGAGTTCGCCGGTGCGCTCGCGGATGGATATCGCCATGGTGTTTCCGGTAACGAGGAGCAGCGTGAAAAACACCACGCTTCCGATCGTGGTAATCAGCAGCTGGATGTTCCCCAGCTGCTTGGCGAAACCAGCTTGAAAAGCCGATTCCGTTTCCGTCTTAGTTTCGTAGGAGGAATTCGCGAAGCCGTCATCAATGGCTTTGCCTACTCGCACCGAGTCGTCCGGGGAGTCCAGCTTCAGGACCCACCACCCTGCCTGCCCCTTGATGGCATCGGGAATATTTTCATAGAAATAGGCCCACTGGAGCCAGAACTGGCTTTCGTCGCCGCCTTCTTTGTCATTCGTATAAATTCCATCGAGATTGAATTCCCAGGTCTTGGTGGAGCCATAAAGCGCGTTCAGCAACGGAATGCGATCGCCCACTTTCCAGTGAAAACGGTTGGCGAGGTTCCGCCCGGCAATGGCACCCTGACGGTCGCCCAAGAATCTCTTCCACTGGTCGTCTGGAACGCGCATCTCGGTCATGACCTGCCGCTGATTCTCCGGGTCGATGACGAATTGCGGGAAGAAATTCTTTTCGTCCTGGTACACGCCGCCAAACCAATTGTTGTGGGTAACATATTTGACGCCCTTGATTTGCCGGATCTTGTCGCCATAGGCCAGCGGCATGGTATTGATGAGCCCGACGCGGTTAATCACCACCAGGCGGTCAGCGCCAGCCAGTTCGGTGCCGCGGCTGAACGCACCCCTCACAACGGCGAGAAACGTGAACAGGAACAGCGCGATAGCAAACGAGCCGACCGTCAGCAACAGGCGAATCTTCTTGCGAAAAAGATTCGCGAAGATCAATCGGCTGAATTTCATGCCGCACCTCCCGCCATGACGGGCTGCGCCGCTTTACCCCCCTCGACGAGAACGCCTTTTTCCAAATGCAGCGTCGTGTGCGCGCGCGCCGCCACCACCGGGTCATGCGTAACCATCAGAATTGTCTTGTTGTACTTGCCGACCAGCTCATCAATCAGCGCCATCACTTCGTCCGCGCTCTTGCGGTCCAGATCGCCGGTGGGCTCGTCGCACAGCAAAAACGTGGGGTCGGACACGATCGCGCGGGCGATGGTGACGCGCTGTTCCTGACCGCCGGAGAGTTGCCGCGGATAGTGATTCATGCGGTCGCTCAGGCCTACAACCCCGAGAGCCGTCTCCACATGCTTGCGCCGTTCGGACTTCGAGAGCTTGGTCAAAAGCAGAGGAAGTTCGACGTTCTGGAACGCCGTCAGCACCGGGATCAGGTTGTACATCTGAAAGATGAACCCCACGTGCCGCGCGCGCCACTGCGTCAATTTGCTGGCCGACATGTTCGTGACTTCATCGCCGTCCACAGTAATGCTTCCCGCCGAGGGCACGTCCAGGCCTCCCAGTAGATTCAGCAATGTTGTCTTCCCGGAGCCGCTCGGGCCCATGAACGCGACAAAATCACCTCTGTCCACGTCCAGATTCAGCCCCTGCAGAACCTGGATCTTTTCACCTCCGCGGCTGTACGTCTTATTCAGTCCACGCACTTTGATGAGGCTCTTGGAATCACCACGGCCATCCACACGAATCATGCTCTTCTCCTACTGCCGGATTTCGACTCTGTCTCCATCATGCAAACTTTCAGGCCCCTTGACGACCAGCGAATCGCCTGGCGAAACTCCCGCAATCACGGCTACTTCTGTTCCACGATCTTGGCCGACGCTCACCGCCCGGCGCTCGACTTTTCCTTCGCGTACCAAAAACACATAAGAAGCATTCGAATCGGAGTGCACCGCGCCCTTGGGAATGAACGCCACCGCTTGCGGCCCTTTTTCTTTGCCTTTGTCCTTTGCCGCGGGCTGCTCATTATCCAGAAATGCGACCTTCACTCCCATGTCCGGCAAAATAAAATTGTATTTTTCCAAGTCGATGATGGTAATGCGCACCTTAACAGTCGCCTTCTGGCGATCGGCCGTGGGAATGACTGTGCGAACTTTGGAAGGAATCTGTTTATCCGGGTAAGCATCCAGCGTCGCGGTGACCAGCTGACCATTTTCCACGCGAGCGATATACGACTCGTTGACGTCCACTTCAATCTCGTTCGAATGCATATCCACAATCGTCGCAATGCCCGTTCGCGTAAATCCGCCACCCGCGGAATTGGGCGAAACCATCTCGCCAACTTGCGCATCCTTGGAAACAACTATGCCCGCAAATGGTGCCCGAATCGTGCAATTGTCCACCGCTTGTTGCGCCATCCCGATTCGTGCTTCGGAAGCCGCCACTTGCTGCTTGGCGAGCGCAATCTTGGCTTTCAGGCTGTCCGCGGCCGTCGCCGCGTTGTCGAGGGCCTCTTGCGTCTGCACGCCGGCTTGCTGCAGCTGCTCCGCGCGATGCAGCAGGATCTGTGCGTTTTTCAGCTGCACCTCGTAATCGGCGATGGCGGCTTGAGAGGCGTCGCGGTCGGCTTTCGCCGAATCAAGAGAGCGCTTCACGTCCGAATCATCCAGTGTGGCCAGAAGCTGTCCCTCAGCCACGCGCGTACCTTCGTCGAAAAACACTCCAGTGACGCGGCCGGTGATCTTGGCAGCTATGGTGGCGCGCCGGCGCGGCGTAATGTATCCACTGGCGTTTAGCAGCGCTTGGCGTCCCCCTGCCTCCGGCTTCGAGGCTGTGGCCACCTCCACTACCGGCTTCTGACTGCGGAACGCGTACGCGGCCGCGACAATCCCCGCGAAGATGAGCACCGGTATGGCCGCGTACATGACCCGTTTGCCCATCCCGGAGCCTTTCCTTTGGCCATCGCCGATTCGCAATGAGCCCAGGTCGTGTTTTGGGGAATCCATGGGAGTCGCCATTAGCGCCCCTGCTCCTTCTTATTCATAAGCTTCACTCTGACCTACGGTTGGCAGCCTCTAAAAATAACAGATGTAGGAGCCGGACTTGAGGTCACATCCATTCTATCGCGGCGGGGGCATTTCAGGTAAAGAGAGTCTCGCCCTGGGGCCGGCGACCATCTCGATCTCTACGGCAGGGTCAACGCCGAATTCATGAATGGGGATCCTTAGTGTGGATGAGGCGGGCAAGGAACTTGCTGATCGCGCAAAATCAATCTGTTTTGGATGCGGCCGTCATGCTCCAGGATATCAATAATTTACGAATTTTAGCGGCTTCCCAAGCGCTGCGAAATCACCTCTTGACAGGCCGACTCACAAGCCGTATTAAGGAACTTCCGCGGGGACCATTCCCTACCTTACTCTCCCGCGGTTGGGGGTCCCAGCATGAACCCTACCCGCCGTGATTTCATAAAGCTTACGACCATCGGTGGAGCTGCAGCCGCTGTCTTCGGATTCGACCTCAAGCCGGCGTATGCCCAGCTCCGCACGCTTAAGATTGCGCGAGCGAGCGAGACACGCTCGACCTGCCCGTACTGCGCCGTGGGCTGCGGCACCATCATTTACACGATCGGCGACCGCGCGAAAAACGTGACCGCGCAGGTGGTGCACGTCGAGGGCGATCCCGATCATCCGACCAATCGTGGCACTCTGTGCCCCAAGGGCTCATCGCTGCAGCAAGAAATCATGAACGATCGGCGGCTTCTGAAACCGCTCGTGCGCCGTCCAGGCGGGACGGAATGGCAGGAGATTTCGTGGGACGATGCCATCAACGAGATTGCACAAAAGGTCAAGAAGACCAGAGATGAAACCTTCATCCAAACGGATGCCGCGGGACACACCGTAAACCGGCTTGAATCGGTGGCCTGGATCGGCGGCTGCACCGACACCAATGAGTTCAATTACCTTGTCGTGAAGTCCATGCGCGCCCTGGGGGTCGTGCACCTGGAAAACCAGGCCAGAGTTTGACACGGCCCTACGGTCTCAAGTTTGGGACCAACGTTTGGCCGGGGCGCAATGACCAATGGCTGGGTGGACATGAAGAATACCGACATGATGCTCATCATGGGCGGTAATCCTGCTGAGAACCATCCCTGCGGATTCAAGTGGCCCGTCGAGGCCAAACGCATACGCAACGCGAAGATAATCTCGGTTGACCCGCGCTTCACGCGCACCTCCGCAGTCGCCGATCTCTTCTGCCAGATTCGCGCCGGCACGGACATCGCCTTCCTCGGCGGCGTCATTCGCTATGCCATCGAGAACAACCGCATCGCGAAAGATTACCTGCTCAATTACACCAACGCGGCGTTTATCGTCAAAGGCGATTTCAAGCTGCCTGCCGACATGGATGGCGTGTTCTCCGGCTTTGACGCCAAGACCCAGAGTTACGACAAGTCCACGTGGAATTATGCAGGGACAGGCGGAGGAAATGACGCAGCCCATCCGCCGGCCGGAAGCCCGCCGCCCGCTCCCCGGCTCCCGGACAAAGTCGAATTCGATCTTTCGCTCCAGAACCCCAATTGTGTGTTCCAACTGCTGAAGAAGCACTACTCGCGGTATACCCCGGAGATGGTCGAGCGCATCACCGGGATTCCCAAGGAACAATTCCTCAAAGCCGCTGACCTCTATACTTCCATTCGCAAAGACGGCGATATGAAGAAGGCGGGCACGATCATCTACGCCGTGGGATGGACGCAACATACGTTTGGTACGCAAATCATCCGCACCGCGGCGATGCTGCAACTGCTGCTCGGCAACGTGGGCCGGGCGGGCGGCGGCGTCAACGCGTTGCGCGGGCACTCCAACATTCAGGGCGCCACAGACATGGCGGGTATCTTCGACAATTTGCCCGGTTACCTGAAGGTGCCGACTCCCGCCGATACCTCCTTCGACGCCTGGATGAAACGCATTACGCCGACATCCTCGAAGCCCGCTCCGTGGGATTCGTTCAATTACTGGAGCAACACGCCGAAATTCGCCACCAGCTATCTGAAAGCTCTTTTTGGAGACGCGGCAACCAAACAAAATGGCTGGGCGTTCGATTATCTCCCGAAAGTGGACCGCAACTATTCCTGGGTGCAGCTGTGGGACGACATGTACAACGGTGTGGTCAAAGGCATGCTGGCCTTCGGAATGAACGGCGTGGCCATCGGTCCCAATTCCAAGAAGAATATTGACGCGCTGAAAAAAGCCGATTGGCTGGTGGTCGGGGAAATCTACCCCGACGAAACCAGTGAATTCTGGAAATCGCCGGGAATCACTCAAGACGAGATGAAGCAGATTCAAACCACCGTGTACCGTCTGCCGTGCGCGGGTTTTGCGGAGAAAGACGGCTCGTTCACCAACTCCGCCCGCTGGCTGCTATGGAAGAATACGGCTTTGCCGACGCCCGGAGATTGCCGGCTGGACCAGGCCATCGTTTCGCAAATTTTCTTGAAGATCCGCGAGCTGTACAAGAGGGACGGCGGCAAGTTCCCCGATCCCATCTTGAACCTCACTTGGAACTACAGCGTCCCATCGAGCCCGCCGCTGGCCGAAGTATTGAAGGAAGTCAACGGCAAGGCGCTGGCGGATCTCGAGGATCCCGCCACCAAGCAGCAAATCAAGGCCGGCCAGCAACTTCCTGGCTTCGCGTGGCTGAAAGATGACGGCACCACCTCCTGCGGGAATTGGATTTACTCCGGCTCGTTCACGGAAGCGGGAAATCAGACAGCCCGGCGCGATCCCTCGGATCCTTCGAATCTGGGCATACATTCTGGTTGGGGTTGGTCCTGGCCGGCGAACCGGCGCGTACTCTACAATCGCGCGTCGTGCGACGTGGACGGCAAACCCTGGGATCCCGCGCGAAAGCAAGTCTGGTGGAACGAGAGCACTCAAAAATGGATGGGCAACGACGTGCCGGACTTCAAAGCCGACTCCAAGCCCAAGGATCACATGGGCCCGTTCATCATGAATCCGGAAGGCGTGGGGCGAATCTTTGCGCCGCTTGGCGCTTTTGCCGACGGACCGTTCCCCGAACACTACGAACCGATCGAAAGCCCGATTGACAACCCGCTTCATCCGGCACAGACCCACAATCCGGTGGTGAAGCGCTTCAAGACTCCTGACGACAAGTACGGCACAACCAAGGACGGTTACACCGTCGTCTGCACCACCTACCGCCTTACCGAGCTTTATCACTATTGGACAAAGAACAATCCGATGAACGTGCAGCTGGTCCCGGAGCCGTTCGTGGAAATTTCCGAGGAGATGGCGCAAGAGATGGGAATCATGGGCGGAGAAAAAGTAAAGGTCTCGAGTATTCGCGGAGAGTACGTCGCGAAAGCGATGGTCACCAAGCGCATCAAGGCGATGATGATCGACGGCAAAAAAGTCTACCAAATCGGAATTCCCATTCATCAAGGCTATCGGGGCATCAAGGAGGACGAAAGCAAGGACGCCAGGACGCTGGTGAATCTGCTGACGCCGACGGTCTTTGATCCCAACGCGTACACACCGGAATTCAAGGGCTTCCTGGTGAAGCTCGAGAAAGCGTAGAGGATGCCATGAGCCAGGAAGCGCTGCGCATCCAGAAAATTTCCGGTCACGCGGGGACTGTCCCCGGCGAGGACACGCAACGTGAATATCAAGTCTGCAAACTCATCGACACCACGACGTGCATTGGCTGCAAGGCGTGCGAAGTCGCCTGTATGGAATGGAACGACCTGCCGTTCGGCGAAACCGTTTTCAATAACACCTACCAGACCATGCCGGAGACGCGCTGGAATTACTGGAACCTGATCCTCTTCAACGAACACGTTCGCGAAGAAGACGGCTCGCTCATGTGGCTCATGCGCAAGAACCAGTGCATGCACTGCGCCGAGCCCGGTTGCCTCGCCGCGTGTCCCGCGGACGGCGCCATCGTCCAATACACAAACGGTATCGTCGATTTTCAGCAGGCCAACTGCATCGGCTGCGGCTATTGCATCACGGGGTGCCCGTTCGACATTCCCAAGATGAATCCGAAGACCAATCGCGTCTTCAAATGCACGCTGTGCACGGATCGCGTGAGCGAAGGGCTCGAACCCGCCTGCATCAAATCATGTCCCACCGGCTGCCTGCACTTCGGTAGCAAGGAAGATATGAAGTTCCTTGCCGAAGGCCGCGCGAAACAACTTCGCGATCACTCCAACTACCCCAAAGCTGGCGTGTACGATCCGCCGGGCGTTGGCGGCACCGGCGTGATTTATGTGCTGCACGACGCTACCCAGCCGGAACTCTACGGTGGTTTGCCGAAGGACCCCCGTATTCCGTGGACCGTGAAGCTCTGGAAAGGCCCGCTGAAGTGGCTTGGTAACCTCGCTATGGTCGGCGGCTTAATCGGCCTCTTCGTCCACTACCTGCGATTCGGCCCGAAGGATCGCGAGGATGAGGACATCAATCCGGGAGGCGCAAAACCGTGAGTCATACCGAACAAATCATTCCTCATGGACACGTCCTCCGGTACACGCTCAAAGAGCGGCTCACCCACTGGGTGGCTGCTGGCGCCTACATCTATCTGCTGATGACCGGCCTCGCCTTCTGGTCTCCCTGGCTCTTCTGGGTGGCGGTGATTCTGGGCGGAGCGCCGGTATCCAGAGTGCTCCATCCCTGGGCCGGGCTGATTTTTTTCGCGGCGGTGTGGAACATGTACGTGATGTGGGCGCCGCAGATGAAGCATACGGACGTGGACAAAGCCTGGTGGAAAGCGGTCCGCTACTACAGCACGAACCAGGACGACAAGATGCCTCCGGCGGGCCGCTACAACGCCGGGCAGAAATTTCTATTCTGGGGATTTTTCTGGAGCTCCGTGGCGTTGCTGGCAAGCGGCCTCGTTTTGTGGTTCCCGGAACGCATCCCGTGGAATCTCCGTTTCTTGCGATACATTTCCGTTCTCCTTCACCCGTCGGCCGCGCTTTTCACCATCGGCCTCTTCCTGATCCACATTTACATGGGTGTGTTCGCGGAACGCGGCGCCTTCGGCTCCGTCATTCGCGGCGATGTCTCCATCGCCTTTGCCAAGCGCTACCACCCCGGCTGGTATAAGGAAATCGTCGGCGATTCAACCACGCCGCGCAAATGACCGCCATCCAAACCGGTGGGCCCGAGTACGACGCGCGCATCCGCCGCGCCGAACGGCTTGCCGCCCAGCACTTTTTCGCCTCTGAATTTCTCGATTTCTACAAACAAGTCGCCGCTTTCCAAAAATCGCTCCGCGCCAGCATCGCAGCCCCGGGAGCAATGAAAACGAGCGGCACACCCGCGCCGGAGCTGAGCGCTCCTCTCGACCTCACCGTCCTTCTTCCCCATTTCCGCGGCTTCCTCTCCACCATCGAGCAGCACGCCCCTCCAGCACTGGCGAAATCCGCCCGTCAAATGTCTCTGCTCCCTTCAGACTCCTGGATCGCCAGCCTCGAAGCCTACTGGCAACTTGCTGGCAAGTACGACCAACAAGTCGGCGCCTTCGCCCAGTTCCTAGCCCGAGCATTCCTCCAGCCGTACGCCGAGTTTCGCGCCGCTTTGCTCCCCAAGCCTCCTTTGGTTATGACGACAAAAATTTGTCCTCTGTGCGGCGCGCGTCCGCTTGCGGGCGTTCTGCGAGTGGAAGGCGACAGTGGAAAACGATTTTTGCTCTGTTCGTTTTGTTCGCAGGAGTGGGAGTTCCGCCGGATTCATTGCCCTACGTGCGGCGAACAAGCCGAAGGCAAGCTGCCGGTCTACGTCGCAGAGCAGTTGCCCCACATCCGTGTCGAAGCCTGCGACACCTGTAAGTTTTACTTAACCACTGTCGACCTCACAAAAGACGGCCACGCCATCCCCTTGGTCGACGACCTCGCCGCGATTCCCCTTAGTTTATGGGCCCACGAACACGGCTATTCCCGTCTCCAACCAAACCTCCTGGGCACCTGAGCCCTGCGAACTGCTGAAGTTTCTGCGGCCCTCTAGTTGACAAGTTATTCTGCGGAGCCCGGCGCGGAAAATATCTCGTGGCGGATAGCATAGTGAATGAGCTCGGCGAGAGAATGCAGGCCAAGCTTGTGCATTATTCTCGGCCTGTGCGTCTCGACCGTCCTGATGGTAATCCCTAGCTCGGCAGCAATCTCCTTATTCGCTCTTCCCTCTGCGAGAAGCCGAATAATTTCAACCTCGCGGGGACTTGGCCGCACTGGTGAATGCTCCCTTACGTTCGCTTGATTCCCGGTTTTCAGAAATCCCTTCAGTACGATGTCGGATACTCTGGGCGTCAGGAACAGTCTTTCCGCGCAGACGTTTTTCACCGCTTTTACAAGGTTCGTTGCGAGATCGGATTTCAAAACGTAGCCAAGGGCTCCAGCGTCCAGAACAAGTCGCACCATCTGGTCGGACTCGTGCATCGTGAGGACTACTACCTTGGTATTTGGAGTTGCCTTTCGAATCTGCCGTGTCACCTGAAGACCATCTAAATGGGGCATGCTGATATCAACGATAGCCACGTCCGGTTTCAGCTTGATTGCTTTTTCTACTGCTTCCCGGCCATTCACCGCCTCGCCGATAACTCTCCATCCACGTCGAGCGCAAAGCAGTCCCCGAATGCCGTGCCGGACCAACTCGTGGTCGTCCGCCACCAGGATACGAAGTCTCTTCGTGCGTCTAATCATCTATGGGTATCGTCGCGCGTACTGTCGTGCCGCTACTGTTGGATTCAATGTCCAACTTGCCGCCGATGAGCTTCACTCGCTCGTGCATGCTGGGGATGCCTACCCCGAGTCCAAAGGATAATTTCCCGTTTTGTCTCCGCAGGTTCCCGGGTACCCTTCATATGCGGATTCCTCGCCAGGATGGTCGCCAGCAGCAGTCCGTGCCCGCCACCCACATCCACGAGGGATTGAATCTCACCGAAAGAATACGCGTCGGCCACAGCCGGCCCATCGATCATGGATAAATCGCTCATCGCCTGATTGAAGAGTTTCCCCTCCTCCGGGTGCTGCTCCAAGAATTGAAAGATGGGCGTGCCGTAAATTTTATCCAGGGCTTGCTTTCCAGTACGGACGCAATAGTCGAGATGGGACCAGGCGAGTCCGTGCCAATCTCTGCCGTGCATGATCGCGAAGGCCCGCAAGCTCGGATTCGCATTGCTTCGCAAAACGGCGGACAGTGGCGTTTCCGAAAACTTTCCATCCGCGCCCTCGGAAAGCACTCCCACGCACGCAGTAGCCCGCATGAGCCGATAGAGCGCCCGCAGGTCCGCCCCAACCTGCACGGCAAGCTCCTCAGCCGACTTCGGCCCGTGCTCCACAAGGTCCGGAACGCCCAGCCGCGCAAGACAGGAAATCGCGCCCACCACGAAAACGCCATTCAACAATTGAAACATGCCGACGTGGGCCGGCGGCGCCTGGCCCTTCGCAGTCGTTGCAGTCGTCGCGTTCATTTTCTCCACCAAGCTTTCGATTCGAGGTTACAAGCAGGCGACATTGTACACGCGAAACCGCATTGTTGAGTGACGGGTGTCCGGGCGCTTAGTGTGGTTGGACTTCCACCGGATCCGGCAGGTGAACCGTTCCGCGCATCAATGGTCCAACGGTAAGGTTCTGGCCATGCTGAGCATAGCGAGCGAGTACGCCGGGCTGCAGCCATTCAAAGCCCCAGGCGTCTTCGACCGCAACGATAGTATAAGCGCCTGGAATCACTCCGCGCACAAGGAATGTCCCATCGAAGTCGCTTTGGTCTCGCCGGAACAGTTCAATGTGCATCTCGGGGTCATCCGGCACCAGCGCCACCATGATCCCGGCAACCGGCTTATCCTTCTTGTGGACAATTCCTTCGATGCTCACGACGCCGCTGGTAAGGAAGGCTGTCACGTCCAGTGCCTCTCCTGGCGTCACGTTCACCGAGTGTCCCGTGGATTCGCCCGCTGCCGACGAAGTCCGCGCCACGGCATAGGGTTTCGTCTGAGAAAACACCAGAATCGTGTATCTCCCCGGCGCCAAATCACCAAATGTAATTTGCCCGGAAGGCTCTCCTTGCATGAAGGCCACTATCCGCCGCCGCGAATCCTGTAAACCCACGGTATACGGCTTGGGGAGCGCTTCTTCGCCCGGACTTTTGATGGACAACTTGAGGCTGCCCAACGGCTCACTGCGAGAATCGCTCAGTTCCTGCCCATTGCGGATTAGCTCGACGTCCGAAGATTGCTCAAGCTGGCCGGAGTTCGCGTTTCTTCCTCTCACATTGTACCGGCCGGGAGGAACGCCGGTCACTTCGTACACGCCTGGAGCCACTGGGTGCATGCCCTCAGTCTGCACCATTTCGACGGAGTCGAAGACATGCTTTTGAAGCATCGGCATGCTTAAGCCCTGCTGCTGGTCCTGAGGGATGCGAAAGAGCAGGTGCAAAGCAGGCGTGGGATTCAGATGCATATCGATTTGCAGGTGATCGCCTCCCTTCACCTCCATGGGAGTGGCTGATTCGGCTTCTGTGGCGTCGTGGTAGTAGGTGGTAGGGTAAGCAACGTCAAGAACAGGTGAGACTTGTTGTGCGGCACTGCCCGCTCCGTCTGACTGCGCCACTGGATGCATCGCGTACCACGGCTTTGCGCTAACGGAGATGTAATACTTTCCCGGACGCAGCAGGGAAAAATCGTAAAAACCGCGATCGTCGCACATGGATTGATTGAGGCGCGTGATACGCGACATTCCCGCGCGGTGATCCTCCATAAAGAGAACCACGCGCGCTTTTCGCACCGGATCGCCAAATTCATCGAACACATGTCCGGTGATGAGTGCCAACGGCGTAAGACGAAGAATCAGATTCTCTGTGGAGAATTCCGCGCCGGTCACAATGGCCGTTGAGAATTGCTCATGCTGTTCGTAGGCTGAAGAGATGAATCCTCGTTTCGCTCCCTGCAAGGAATACTTTCCCAGCTTCACCTGCGTAAACTCAAAGTGCCCATTTTCCGTAGTGATCATGGAAATCAACTTGGCGCGCTCTTTCGTTTCTGCGATGGTGATGCGTGCTTGGGAAAGCGGCTCGCCGGTAATCGCATTTACCACCGTTCCCGCAATTTTAGCCGTTTGGCCGGGCTGGACACTTTCATGCGCCGCAGGATTTTGATTTTGCCCAACAGCTGCGCCACCCGGCAGCAGCGCCGCCAACCCGGAAATGGCAAAGAGTATCCAGCGAATTTGCGCGCTACCGCTCATTGCGGTTCGCCTCTCGTAATGACTTTCAGGCGCAGATGCTCCTTCTGGCCGGCGGCCAAGTGAAGGATTTGTCCCTGCGATTCGATGTTTCGCAGCGCTTCCTGATCGGTGTAAGCCAAGTATTCCTGCGCGCTGTCAAAGGCAATCACTAAATAGGTGCCAGGAGGTAGCTGCTCGACTGTAAACGATCCGTCGGGATTGCTGGCCATTGTTCGGTATTTACCGAAACTCTCGCCAACCGGGAAGAAGTATACGTAATACTGGCTAGCGCTTTCGGCTTTGCCGTTCACCTCGGCACCATCGTCGCGCAGCGCAACCTCAATCGGTGAACTCACGCCGCCCGGACCGACGACGAGCGCTTCGTGCATCAGGTCGGTGCCTCCGCACAGGATGGAGGCCACATAGCCGGCGCCAGACTCGGCGCGCACGCGGTAGCGGCCCGGCCGCACATTCGGGATAACCAGCGTATTTTCCGGATTACCCTCAAGCCGCTGTGAAGCGCCACCTTCGCCCGAGCCAAACTCTTCCATGGGTGCCAATGTGACTTGCACATTCAAGTTCCGAGGTGCCACCGTGTTCAACGACCCATCGTTGCCTCTCGGCGCACCTTGGTTAACGGCGCTTTGCGCGGATTTAAATTCTTCCGTCACGTTCACGGTCAACGACGAGTTTGGTATGAGGTTGAGCGGAGCCCCTGCGGACGCCGTGCCAGCCACCGAGAAATTGAGTGTACCCGTGGAACCGGGCTGGCCGCGCGCATCGGCTTCGAGCGTGTAGTTGCCTTCTGGGAGCATTCCCTCAATCATCTGTTCAGCGAAATTGTATCCGAGAGAATAACCCGGACCAGGATGCCCCAACGGATAGACGCGAATGTTCATCGACTGCCCGGCGGCTGCATTGCCAACCGGAACTTTGACGGAATAATACTCACGCCGCACGGGTGTCAGGTTGGCCTGAAACGTCGCGCCAGCAGCAAGTTGAATGAGAAGCGCAGCGGAGAAATCGGGAGCGCTCGGATAAAAAACGGGCGTGTAACCAAAGAGCGGTCCGCCGGGATTGAAGGTGAATGGATCCCGATCAAGTTGCTCCTGCGACACCAATTTGTAGGTTCCCGACTGCAGTTCACAAAAGCGAAATTCTCCATCGGACCACGTCATGAACGTTCCCGCCGAGTTCCAGCGTTCCTGCCCTTCGCTGACGTCCCGGCGGTACAACTCCAGACGGATCCGCAAGTTGCCTTCCGCTCCCGGAAGGGTGACGTGGCCAACAATCAGAGCCTCAGGATCGAGATAGATTGTCATCTCCGGTTGAGTGGCGTTGGCGCGGCGATGGGACGGATCACTCATGTTTTGCAGAAATCCCGGCTTGCGCGCCATGAACACCGTGGGTATTAAGTTTTGCAACCCATGCACCTGCTGGGCACTCGACGGCCCGGCGTTATTCGCAGCAGAGAGATCCCCTTTCGGCTCGGACTCTTGCGCTGGAAACTTAAACTCGAAATGGCCGCGATCATCCGTCAGCGCGGCATATCGCTGGTCGGGGGAATAGACCAGGGCGCGGCCGATGGGTTCGTGCGTAATCCGATTCAGCACCGTGCCATGAACACTAGAGGGAAGATTGTCGTTGCTAATGGACCCCAGATTGATTTGTGCCTGCGCAGGGCCGGAAACCATGACTCCGGAAAAGAGTAAGACCGACGCCGCGCGGCGGAGCCATGAACTCAGCCTCAAGCGCACGCTTCCGAGGGAATGGTTAGCGAGGGCCATCATAACCAGTAGTTGTCTTGTCGCCGATTATGGCACGAATAAACAAGTTTCTCTCGAAGGTTTAGTTGCGGAGTTTGCGGAAAAAGCTGCCTTGGAACTTTTCCACGCAACATCCAGAGCAGGGCCCCTGCGGAGAAGCTAAGTCCGCCTTTTAGGGGTAGAATCCATCCGCGGGAATCATAGAAATATGGAACTGGTCCAAGTCCGCCCTGGATTCATGCCATGAGAACAATGATTTTGTGCCCCGCTCTTTTTCTGCTTGCTTCTGGCGTTCCCGCTCAGAGATCCCCGCTGCCGACAGAAGCCGGACTGATGGAAATTACCGAAAGAGGGCGGTTGCTGGCGGAGTACGATGCGGCAGCCTGGCACTCCACGGATGCGGTTAAGGCGTTGAAGCCCGCAGAGGGAAAGGGCGGACGCTATGTTGCACGGAAGGTGGAAGCCAAATGGATAGTTGTCTACGGGCGGCTGAATGAGACGCGAGACAGATTTCTAATTACGTATGAGGCTACCGCGGCGGATACCCCTGAACAATTCACTGTGAAAAAGTATGACCCGCCGCAGGAAGACAGTGCCTTTTACCTATCCGCGGCAAGAGGCATTGAGACGGCACTGGCAGCCTTTCCAGGCGAAAAACGCCCGCACAACGCCGCCGTATTGCCCGCCAAGTCCGGGCAGCTCTACGTCTACATTTATCCGGCAAGCACACAACCCGATGTTTACCTGATAGGCGGAGACGTGCGTTATTTGGTCTCTCCGGACGGCTTAACCCTACTGGAAACCAGGCAACTCCATAAGTCGATTATCGAATACAAGGATTTCACTAAGTCCGGAAAGGCAAAGGAGGGCTGGAAGGCGCAAATGGGGGTTCACAACCACATTCTCGATGATGTCCCGGAAGACACGGACGTGCTCTTGGCGATGACGAGAAAACCCTTCGTCTGCGAAATGATCATCACCTGGGAATATACTTACATGGTCTGCCCGGATGGAACCGTCAAATACCAAGGTGAAAGCTCCAAGCTGTTTGGCAAAAAGAAAAAGAAGTAGCCCGCTGCCCGGGTCTCCTGGCTTCCCCTGGGCGTTGTAGCTGTTGCACTAGCCACGCCCTTATTCTTCTCGAGCGGAGGTTGCACATGAAGGAACCACAACAGCCCGTCACCAAATCGAAATCAAAGCTCATCACCCGTCGAAGTCTTCTGCAAGCCGCCTCTGCTAGCGCGGTAGTGGGGATGATGGGAACTTCACCTTTGGCAATGGTCGGCCCAGGAAAAAGCTCGGACATGAGGCGCGGCGATCAACCAACCGATGCGGCCTCCGCTGCCGCCGCCGATAAGAGCAAATCTTTTCCCGATAAGTTCCTGTGGGGCTGCGCCACTGCGGGACATCAAGTCGAAGGCAACAATACCAACAGCGACCTTTGGGCCATGGAACACATGCCCGAGAGCATGTTCAAAGAACCCTCGGGGGATGCCTGCGACCACTACCATCTCTATCCCCAGGATATCGCCATGCTGGCCGATCTTGGATTCAACACCTATCGTTTTTCGCTGGAATGGTCGCGTATCGAACCCGAAGAAGGATTCTTTTCCACCGCCGAGTTGGAACATTACCGGCGCATGCTGGCCGCCTGCCATGAGCATCATTTGACGACGCTGCTTACCTATTCGCACTTCAGCCTCCCACGCTGGTTTGCCATTAAGGGCGGATGGCAGAATCCTGCAGCGCCCGATCTTTACGCGCGCTTCTGCGAAAAAGCGACCAGGCACCTGGGAGACCTGATCGACTATGCCTCCACGTTCAACGAACCGGACGTTCCCCAATTGCTGAATTGGATTAATCTGCCAATGCCGGGCAAACCGGAAACGAGCATCACCGAAATGTTCCAGGCAAACCTGATGAAGGTGCGCAAGCACCTGAACGCTCCTGAATTCGCAAGTTTCTTTGTGGGAGATGGAAAGAAGGTCCGCGATGGCCTGCTGGCGGCGCACGCCAAGGCCAAAGCAGCCATGAAATCGGTGCGCAGCGAAATGCGCGTGGGGTTCAATCTTGCGATGTCGGACGACCAGGCGGCTCCCACGGATAGTCATCTGGCCGAGAAGCGCGCTGACGTTTACGGCCCATGGCTGGAAGCTGCGAAACAATGCGACTACCTTGGGGTACAGACGTACTCACGCTCCATCGTGGGAAAGAAGGATTTGCCCACGCCAAAAGGAGTGGAGCTGACGCAGGTCGGCTGGGAGTATTACCCGGAGTGTGTTGAACATGTCGTTCGCTATGCGAGCAAGGAAGCGGGCGTCCCCATTCTTGTCACGGAAAACGGCGTTGCCACAACCGATGACAGTCGCCGCGTGGAATATTTCCAGCGAGCCCTCACTGGCTTGAAGCGTGCCATCGACGATGGCGTGGATGTCCGCGGCTATGTTGCCTGGTCGCTGCTTGACAACTTCGAGTGGATGTCCGGCTTCGAGCCGAAGTTCGGTATTGTTGCCGTGGACTTGGCCACCCAAAGGCGCACGGTTAAGCCAAGCGGCGCGGTGCTCGGCAACATCGCCCGTCGAAATTCCCTCTGAAGGCCTTGCCGCCTGAGACGGCAACCAAGAAAGCAGTGCCGCAGTTTCGCGCCGCTCCCAGCGAGCTCTACCCCTTTGAGAGAGACAAGCTGGGATCACCTGGGTCCCTAATTCACCCGAGCCCGACCCAACTAAGAAACCGTCATGAGTGTTGGTCGGTGCAGAATGGTTGCAAACAGCCATCTCTTTGCGGCAAGCTACCGGACGTTGTTGAGGAGTTCACCATGCGCCATTCCCTTGCTGGTTTCACACTCGCGCTGACTCTGTGCTCTGTTGCCGCACGGGGTCAGTCCACTCCCACGGCACCAGCGACACTCACCGTCATCCGCGCGGGGACGTTGATCGACGGAGTGAGCGCGGCGCCAAGGAAGAACCAGATCATTTTTGTGCGCGGAGAGCGCATTGAGAAAGTGAAGACGGTTCCGCCGCGATTCCGGCGGGGACGAAGGTGATCGATCTCTCGAATGCCACGGTGCTACCGGGTCTGATCGATGCGCACACGCATATTTTCCTGTGGGGCGAGGACCCTGCCAAGGGCGGCTACGACGCGAATATTTTGAACGCAGGAATCGCGTTGCGGTCGGCGCGGGCCACTGTCGCGGCGCGGCGTGCGCTCGAGCAGGGATTTACCACCATCAGGGATGTGGAAACAGAAGACGCCGGGTACGGCGACATCGAAATCAAGCAAGCCATCGAAGAAGGAACGATTCTGGGACCGAGAATCTTTGGAGCCACGCGCGCGATCTCAACAACCGGTGGCTACAACCTGGAAGGTTATGCCCCGGAGCTGGAGATGCCCAAGGGAGCGCAGATTGTCGATGGGCCCGTGGAAGCGCGTAAAGCCGCGCGCCAGCAACTCGAGCACGGCGCAGACTGGATCAAGGTCTACATGACGCACCGCTCGTGGGTGGACAAACAAGGGAACCTGGTCTCGCAGCCAACGCTGACAGTGGAAGAGTTGGAGGCCATCGTGAACGAGGCGCACGGTTGGCAGAAAAAAGTCGCGTGCCACGCCTACAACGGGACCGGGTTGCAGCGCGCGCTGGATGGCAGATGCGATTCGATCGAGCACGGCCTGGAGATTACGGATGCACAGATTGCGCAAATGAAGCGGCAGGAGACTTGGTATTGCCCCACGCTTTCGCCGTATTACGGCGACTGGGCGCCGGCCGACACTCCGGGCGGAAAGCGTGACCGCGCCCGCGCCGCCGTGCATGAAATCAGCTTCAAGAAGGCGCTGCAGGCGCATTTGAAAATCGTTTACGGTACAGACATCGGTGGAATTCCGTGGACCGAACCGATCGCGCAAGAATTCAAGAGGATGGTCTCCCTGGGAATGACGCCGATGGACGCGATTCAATCGGCAACCTCGCGCTCCGCTGAAATGCTAGACATGAAGGGAGAAATCGGAGTCATCGCCGCCGGAGCGTACGCCGAAGTCATCGCGGTGGAGGCTGATCCTCTGAAGCACATCGAAGAATTGGAGCATGTACGCTTCGTCATGCACAACGGCTCGATCTTCAAGAATGAAATTGGGAAATAAGGAATCGCCGGGCGTTGTGACAAAAGAGCGATCGTCATTCTGAGGGCATCCGATAAGGATGCCCGAAGAATCTCAGCGCTTCTTTACTTTCCAAACATTTGGGCAGACGGGGCAGGCCGCTCCTATTCGCGATGAGCGGAAATTAGACCTCGACGCGTACGCCTTTCCAAAACGCGATGCGGTCCTTGATTTCAGCGGCGGCAGGATTCGGCTCGGGGTAATACCACGCCGCGTTGTCGTTCTGCATACCGTCGACCGCGACGTGATAGTAGTGCGCGGTTCCCTTCCACGGACAGACCGTGGTGTGGTTGCTAGGCTTCAAGATTTCTTTTTTTACGGCTTCGGGCGGGAAATACTGGTTGCCCTCAACCACGACCGTGGCGTTGCTCTCCGCGATCACTTTTCCGCCCCACGATGCTTTGGCCATTTTGTCCGCCTCTGGCGAAATGGGATTGTTCTCGTTCAGGATATCGCCGCACCAATGAATTTGTCCAAAGAATTGGATGCGTGGAAAACGGAAGCGGTTCAGATATTCGTCCGTAGCGGGAAAAAGGCCGCGCATCGAAACGAAAGCATTGGTGCCGGCGGGGCCCAGCGAGACAAGGGGTTTGCTACAATCGACCGCGAAATGGAGGACGCGTAATGACCGAACAGAATTTTGAAAATCATGGACAGATTGTTCCGGTGTTTCATTTTTTTGCGGTGCCGGTCTTCGTAGCCAATTTTATTTGGTCGCTGTTCCGCCTGAAGCAGTTGGAGATTTCTTTCGCGGGAATCTTTGGCGTAATTTTCGCGGCGGCTCTACTTGTTCTGGTTTTCAAAGCGCGCCAGTTTGCGCTGGCTGTACAAGACCGCGTCATTCGGCTTGAGGAGCGGATGCGCTACGCGCAAGTGTTGCCGGCGGATTTGCAGGCCAGCGCCGGCGAGTTGACAATCGGACAAATCGTTTCGCTGCGGTTTGCGAGCGATGTGGAATTGCCAGCGCTGATGCGAAAAGTTCTGGACGAGAAACTGGTGCAACGCAAGGCCATCAAGCAACTCATCAAGACGTGGAGGCCGGACTACCAGCGGGCGTAGTTCGTGAGATTCCTAGAAAATACTTTGGACGACGCCGCCTTCCGCGCGGACCGCGGAACCGTTGATGGCCGTGGCTTGAGTGCTAGCGATGAATACGACCACGGCGGCTACTTCTTCGGTCGTTTCAAAGCGTTTCAAAAGCGAAGAAGGGCGCGCGGTTGAAAAGAATCGTTTCTCGATTTCCGCTTTGGTGACGCCCTGCTGTTTGGCCATGCTTTCCACAAAAACCCCGGCACCCTCGGAAGCCGTGGGGCCGGCGAGAATGGAATTCACGGTGACGCCGGTGCCCGCGACGGATTGCGCCAAGCCGCGAGCGACAGCCACCTGGGCGGTTTTGGTCATGCCGTAGTGAATCATTTCGGTGGGAATCTGCTGCGCGGATTCGCTGGAGATAAAAATGACGCGGCCCCAGTTTTTCTTGAGCATGCCCGGCAGATAATGGCGCGAGAGGCGAACTCCGCTTAAAACGTTCACTTCGAAAAAGCGGAGCCAGTCCGAATCGGGGATTTCCAAAAAGGGCTTGATCTCGAAAATTCCGAGGTTGTTCACCAGAATGTCCGCCTCCGGAATTTGTTGCAAGAAGGCCGATACACCTTGAGCCGTACCGAGGTCAGCGGATACTCCGCGGACATCGGCATCCTTGACGAGCTGCCGAAGGTTCTGAAGAGCCGTCGCTACTCGTGCTTCGGTGCGGCCATTGACGATGACGCACGCACCTTCCGCGGCGAGTGCGGCGGCGATGGCGAAGCCGATGCCGGCGGTCGAGCCGGAGACCACCGCGCTCTTGCCTTTGAGTCCAAAGTCCATTTTATGCGCTCCGTTTCAACAACTGCAAATGCTTACCGAGCGGCGGCTGCGGCTGCGGCGCCTTCGATTTCCGCGATTTCTTCGGCGGTGAGTTTTAGTTCGCCGGCACGCATGACGCCTTCGGATTGTTTGGCGTTGCGAGCGCCAACGATAGCGCCAGTTACAGCGGGTGATCGCAGCGTCCACGCAATCGCCACTTCACCGGGAGTGCGGCCGTGGCGCGCGCCGACGGCGCGCAAGCGCTCGACGAGTTCGAGATTTTTTGACAGGCGCGGCTCGCGGAATTCCGGATTGCGGCTGCGAAAATCATCGGCGGGCAACGCGGCGGCGCGTTCGCGAGTCATGGCGCCGGTGAGCAAGCCGGAAGCCATCGGTGCGTAAGAAATCACGCCGATTCCCTGCTTCTCGCAATAGGGAAGCGTTTCAGCTTCAATCGCGCGGCGGATGATGGAGTACGGCGGCTGCAAAGAGGTGACTGGCGCGATTTTTTCCGGGCGCTGAATTTGCGCCGCGTTGAAATTCGAACCGCCGATCCAGCGAACTTTTCCTTCGGTTTTCAATGTAGCAAGAGTTTGCCAGGCTTCTTCGATGCCCGGTTTGCCTTCGTCCGGTGGCCAGTGCATTTGGTACAGATCGATGGTGTCGACTTGCAGGCGGCGGAGACTGTCTTCGCATTCGCGGCGAACGGATTCGGCTGTAAATTCTTTCCAGATTTTTCCCTTCTCATTCCAGCGCAAAATGCACTTCGTGAAAACGTAGGGCCGAGGCCCGCGCCATTCCTGCAGCGCGCGCGCGACGATTTCTTCGGAGTGGCCCAGACCGTAAACCGCGGCGGTGTCAATCCAATTGACTCCCAACTCCAGCGCGCGATGAATGGCGGCGATGGAATCGGCGTCGTCCTGCGGTCCCCAGGCAAATTCCCAGCCGCCGCCACCGAGGGCCCAGGCGCCGAAACCTACGGGCGTGATTTTGATGTCGGAATTTCCCAGTTTTCGCGTTTCCATTCGAATCCTCTTTCGACTCGCGGCGTTCGAACGGTATTCGCGGCGAGCCGGATTATTTTATCGTTTCAAGTTGGGATGAGCATACCGCAAAAAGGTTAGACGGTTTGCGGAGAAGAAAAAACGGACAGACAGGGATGTCTGTCCTACTTAGTTGGCATTGAAGGCAGCGTCGAGCGAGGCGGATTTGCCGTCGGGATTGGTGATGATGATTTGCTGGGGGCCGGGGGTGAGGCTGGGAGTTGTTGCGAGAAGAGTGTTGGCATCCTTGAAGGTGACGCTGGCAGTTCTTCCATTGATTGCCAGAGTGGTGGCGTTCTGGAAACCGCTGCCTCGAATGGTAAGAGTTGTCCCACCAGCTGCGACCACCGTGTTCGGTGTGATAGTGCCGATTCCCAACGGGACAGCGGCGAGTTGAACAATCGTCAGAGCGGCGTGTTGAACGCCCGAAGCAATATATACTTAAATCTTTAATTGTTAAGTTAATAAATACGAGGAGGGAGTGGATCAGGTCGCCTACTCGGAGTGCTGCTGGCCGCGCGGTTTGTGTTCGCGACCGAGCGGGTTGGATGGAAGAAAAGCGGCGGCGAGCCGCCGCACTCCAGGAAACGAACGGCGCCTCGGTGAATCGAGGCGCCGTTGACGAAAACAGAGCTAAAGAAAGG
Organism: Candidatus Acidiferrum sp.; assembly: GCA_036522305.1. Classification (GTDB taxonomy): domain Bacteria; phylum Acidobacteriota; class Terriglobia; order Acidiferrales; family UBA7541; genus Acidiferrum. The sequence continues at coordinate 40,257 of DATDGB010000081.1, forward strand.
CCAGAGTTAAATGGTCTTGGTTGCCGCTGCACCGGCGGGCGCGGAGCTGCGGGCAAACGCATTCCCGCCAGATTCCTTTTCCGGAGTCTTATCGATCTCGATGGAGCCTTTGAAGTAGGCGCCGTCTTCGATCATGATGCGGGAAGTGGTGAGGTCACCGTTGACCGAACCATCCTTCTTGATTTCAATTCGATCCTTCGCGCGAAGGTTGCCCTTCACGTTGCCGTACACCACTACCTCGCGGGCAATGATGTCGGCGGTAACTTTGGCCGTGGCACCGACAGTCAGCTTCCGCTCATCGAGCTGGATCAGTCCTTCGACCGAGCCATCGATCAACAGATCTTCATTGCCGGAGATTTCACCTTTTACGTGCAGGCTGGCCCCCAGCCGCGCCGTGGCGCGGTCGGCGGTTGCACCCAATGGACGCATCGCATCTGTACTCATTGCGGATTTTTCCTCCCAAGTCGCCGAAGCAGGCTTCGACGGCTGATTCGTTGCTAAATTTTTAAACTCCGGTTGCCCTGCTTGCGGTGCATCCGGCTTCTTATTGCCCCACATCGGACCTCCCAAGGGAAATCACCACCCCACGCAGAACTCCGGCCGGGGTAATGCAAACTGTATTCCTCGATGGCGCGCGCAGCAAACAGAGTGTGAACGCATCGTTCCAGACAGTAACTAGACTTTGGGACAGTACGATGCAGGGCTAGGTGGGCAGTACGAAAGGATTGTGCGGGAATGCGGGGGGAATGTAAAGCGGAGTGTGGGGCCAGTTGAACTCTTGACTCCCTACGAAGCACAGATCAAGAGTTTTCAACACGCGATACCGCTGTCGAGACGAGGGCTAGTTGGGCGAGGTGAGGACTTTAAACGAAGGGGAAGGCAAGCCGTGAGACTGGAGAGCGGTTAGTGAGTCGGTCCAAGATGAAATGAAACGCCCAGTGGCCCATTCGACCATCACCAGATCAGTCGGAGGTAGTTCAAGGAGTTTGGGACCGAGTTTGTTTCCGGAGAAATCGAACAACGCCACGGAGAGTATTTGGATCACGTGGGAATTAGGATCCTGCTTGGACTGCAAAGCCAGCAGGACAGAGGCGCCGGGAGAAACATAGGCATCGGCGAGATCGGGGAGCTGCTTTCTTAGTGCCGACCAGGGTACCGGCAAAGGAACAGCGTGTGTGAGGGAACGTGGAACGATGACCTTGGGGCTCCCCGAGGCGACGCAAAATCCACTAGGTTGAATGAACGCAGATGTATACCACTCCCCTTGACCGTGCCTCAAATACCATCCGGTTCGCGATAAATCCTCAGGTGGAGAATCCGAGGCGCACGAGTCGCCGTCAGGGCCGCCGCCCGAAAGAGCCTTGATATAGGCGCGGTCACCGGCGGCACCGAAGAGTTGCTCGAAGGGGATCTTTTGTGTCTCTCCGCTGTAAAGTTGCATCGGGGAGTCGGGGCTTTGCACCCAGAAATCGCTGTAAAGATGACCGCCGCGTGGTTCGCAGGTCTCCGATTGTCCCGTGAAGGAGCCAACAGAAATCAAATCGGGGAGCACACTCTCGAACCAAAGGTTATACCAACCACACTCGGAAGGAGCGTCTGGCTTGGGCGGTGAATCATAATTGGAAGGCTCGGAATCGTAAGTATCATCGAAGACGCGCTTGGTGGTTTCGGAGTCGCAGAGCGGGTATTGGACTTCGAGGATGGGGGCCTTATCGGCGGGAACGGCGTAGGGGAGATCCGCAGTGGAAATGTTGCCACGGCTAGTCGGGTCACCTTTCTCGGGAGCGCGCAGTTGGCAGGCATGCTGAATGCCAAGGCGCCAGAAACCGGTCTTGCGAGGGATGACGATGTCCGGCAGTGTGGCGATGATGCGGGCGCCAGCGGCATCGCGCACAATCCAAAGCGTTTCATATTGGACGACGGAGGGACTGCCGAGAACTTGCGAGTTACGCTGATGGGCGATGTGGGCGAGCAAGAGGCCAGAGGAGGGAGGGACAGGAGTTGAGGCCGGGGATTGCTGAGCGGCAGCGGGGGCAAGAACAAGAAGCGTAGGCAGGAAACCTGCAAACAGAAGTTTGCGGAACATAATTGATGGTGACACGCGACGGGTTTACAAAAGTGGGGAAGTGCGGAGATGTGACGAATCGTAAAACACATTCGAGATGGAAAAACGCGTGGTGAGTGAGTCCTCCGGTAATTGTGCTAAGAACTTGGCTTGTCGGGAACGGGCTGGGTGGCGACGAAATCGGTTTGAAAACGGGTGGCGTAGGAATCGAGCAAATGCTGGATGTGTTCGGGGCTTGGGGACTTCAAGATGAAGCCGGCGTGATGATATTTCGTGACGCGGTAGGTGATTTCGGGATCGGTGTAGGCGGATGTATCGGGATGTTCCTGGCGGGCTAGAGAAAGAATGACTCCAGCGTAGTCGCGGCGCATGGGGGGAAGCTGGTAAGGCTGATTCCCTGCTCCGACTTCGAGGCGCGCCCATTCGCGCCATAGGTTGATACCGGTGGCGGTTTCGATGACATCGGAAATGTAGGCGCCGCCGACGCGGGCAGCGACTTCGATGAAATAAAATTTGCCGTCAGCGTGGGATTTCAGAAATTCCGCATGGGTGACTCCACGCATGAGGCCAAGCCCTTCCAGTAAATTGCGATTGATGTGGTGGAGCGATTTGGTTTCTTCGGCTTCGCGAGGAAGAGTGCGCGTGGTGAAAACGCCGCCTTCATGAGAGGTATCGAGCGGCGGCGTGCCATAGGCATGGGCTTCGGCAAAGGCGACGCTGCGCTCGGAAACGATGCTGTCGACATGATAGACGGCGCCGGGGACGAATTGTTCGAGCAGGTAGAACGATTGCTGGTCGCCAAGCTGGTCGAGCCAGTGCCATAACTGGTCGGGGTAATGAATCTTCTTCATGCCAATGCCGGAGGCCTGCGAACGAGGCTTGAGCAGCCAGGGATTAGGAACGCGGGACATGAATTCGCGAAGATGATCGTAATTGAGGACGTGAACGAACTCGGGGACGAGCATGCCGGCTTCGCGAGCGCGGGCACGCATGGCCAGCTTGTCGCGAAAATACCGGACGGTGGTGAGGCCCATGCCGGGGATGCGGAGATGCTCGCGGAGGGCGGAGACGTTCTCCATGTCGAATTCATCGAGCGCGACGATGCGATCGATGGAATGGGACCTAGCCGCGTAACTTACGGCATAAATTAGACTCTGCAGCGGAAGGTCTTCGGGCATGGTGAAGACTTCATCGATGCATTCAAACGGCCAGTCACCGTGGCGAAACTTTTCGACGGTCAGCAGCAAGACGAGGCAGCCCATCGCTTTGCAGGTGCGGATGAATTCCTGACCCTTTTCGTAGGAACTGACGCAGAGAATGGTGAGAGGCCGGCCCTCCGGCATGCGACGCCTCCGAGTTGCTGAGAGACTGAGCGCGGATTATACAGCGGCTTCGTGGGCAGGATACAAGAATCGCAGAAAGGGGCCGACGCGCTGCGCCCACGCAAGTTCGTTGTGCTCCGCGCCTTCGACGCGCTCGTAGTGCAAGTCCTGCTCGGTATGCCAGCCTTTTTCGAGCAGCACGTCGCGGAATTTCTCGACTTGCGGGACGATGCGCGGGCCTTCGCGTGTGCCGATGTCCAGCCAAATTCGGGGACGCGGCTCGATCATCGCCGCTTCCGCAAAGCGGTAAATCACTTGCTGGTTCCACCAGACCGATGGCGAGAGCGCGGCAATCTGCCCGAAGATGCGTGAATGCTTTAGTCCAAGGTAGAGGGAAACGAGGCCGCCGAGCGAGGAACCGCCGATGCCGGTGTGCTGCGAGCCAGAAAGCGTGCGGTATTCGCGATCGACGAACGGCTTTACTTCTTCGATGAGAAATTTGGCGTAGCGGTCGGCGCGGCCGCCGCCGAGTTTGGGAACGTGAGTGGGAGTGTATTCGCGGATGCGCGCTTTGGTGTTGTACATGCCGACGATGATCAGCGGAGCGACCGTGCCAGATTGAATGCAATTGTCGGCGGTCTGGCCGACGTGCCAGTCCTGGCCGGGGATGAAAGACGTGGCGCCATCGAAAAGATTCTGGCCGTCATGAAGATAGAGAACGGGAAAATGGCGCCAGGACTGGTTGGCGTAGCCGGGGGGAGTGTAGACGATGAGATCGCGCTGATTGCGGAGAAAGCGCGAGCGGAATTGTTCGTGTTTGCGGAGCTGTCCGGAACTCACGGTGCGATAGTCACCAGGAGATCTTTCGCTTCGACGTGCTGGCCAGAGGTCACGAGTAGTTTCACGATGCGGCCTGAAATGGGCGCATAGATATTGGACTGCATTTTCATGGCTTCGAGAGTGAGAAGTTTTGCGCCGCGTTCCACGGTGTGATTCGCTTGCACAGCTACGCCGCTGATGACGCCGGCGGTTGGGGCGCCTACCTGGCCAGGGTCGGCGGGATCGGCTTTGGGATGGGCGCGTTCGACGACGCGCAGGGCGCGATCGCGGACGTTGACTTCGCGAGGCTGGCCGTTCAGTTCAAAAAAGAGCGTGCGCGTGCCATCGGGATGCGGCTCGCTGATGGTCAGGAATTTGATGATGAGAGATTTTCCGGATTCGATTTCGACGGTGATTTCTTCGCCGGACTTCAGGCCATAGAAAAAGGCGGGCGTGGGCAAAACGCTGACGTCGGAATAGGTCTGGCGAAATTTGTCGAACTTGGTGAACACGTCGGGGTAGAGGAGATAGCTGAGGACGTCGTCCTTGCGAAGAGTGTGACCGAGCTTTGTTTCGAGGGAACTCTTTTCTTCCGGGAAATTCGCTGGCTCCAGATTGGCGCTGGGGCGGCCACGGAGAGGAGCCGCGCCACGCAGAATAACTTTCTGCAACTTTTTCGGCCAGCCGGCGGGAGGTACTCCGAGGACGCCCGAAAAAAGTTCGACGACGGAATTGGGGAACGAGACGTCATGGTTTTGATCAAGCGCGAGAACGTCAGCCGGCTGCATCTCCTTGGCCATCAGGAAAAGTGTCATATCGCCGACGACTTTGCTGGAAGGAGTGACTTTGACGATGTCGCCGAAAAGCTGATTTACCGCAGCGTACATTTTTTCGGCTTCGCGCCAGCGATGGCCGAGGCCCATGGCGGCGGCTTGTTCGCGCAGGTTGGTAAACTGGCCGCCAGGGATTTCGTGCTGGTAGAGGCGCGCGGAGCCAGCCTTGGGGCCGGAGTCGAACGGGAGATAGTACGTGCGAACGGTTTCCCAATAGTCGGAGCATTCGTTGAGCGTTTCGATATCGAGTTGCGTGTCGCGGGGCGTGTGGCGAAGCGCTTCGACGATAGAATTGAGATTGGGCTGGCTGGTGCCGCCGCTCATGGCAGCGATGGCGCCGTCGGCAACATCGACTCCGGCGTCGGAAGCTTTCAGGACGGAGGCGGAGTTGATGCCGCTGGTGTCGTGCGTGTGAAAGTGAACGGGAATGTCGATTTCTTCGCGCAGCGTTTTCACCAATTCGAATGCGGCATAGGGTTTGCAGAGCCCGGCCATATCTTTGATCGCGAGAAAGTGCGTGCCCAGTTTTTCCAGCTGCTTGGCCAACGCGACGTAGTACTTGAGCGAATATTTCGGGCGACCTTTGTCGAGAATGTCGCCGGTATAACAAATGGCGGCTTCGCAAACGGCGCCGGTTTCAAGTGCGGCATCAATCGAAACACGCATGTTTTCAATGGAATTGAGCGAATCGAAGATGCGGAAAATGTCGATGCCCTGGGCATGTGCTTCGCGAACAAATTCGATGATGACGTTATCGGGATAAGAAGCGTAGCCGACGGCGTTGGCGCCGCGAAGCAGCATCTGGAAACAGATGTTGGGAACGCGCTCGCGCAATTCGCGCAATCGATGCCACGGATCTTCGTGCAGGAAGCGCATCGAGGTATCGAACGTGGCCCCGCCCCACATCTCGAGACTGAAAAGATTGGGAAGGTGATGAGCAACCGCGCTGGCGGTGGAAAGCAAATCGAACGTTCGAACGCGCGTAGCCATGAGCGACTGATGAGCGTCGCGGAACGTCGTGTCGGTAATTAGCAGGCGCTTTTCTTTTCGCGCCCAGGCAGCGAATTTCTTCGGTCCCAGTTTTTGCAGTAGCTGGCGGCTGCCGGCCGGCGGTTTACCCGAGGGAGTCGCCGGAACGACTGCTGGCTCGATTTCGTTGGGAATCTGCTTTCCCTTTACTTCCGGATTGCCGTTCAAAATTACGTCGCCGAGATAGGAAAGCAGTCTTGTGGCCCGGTCGCCTCGGCTGGGAAACCGGAAAAGTTCAGGTGATTCGTCGAGGAAAGAGGTGGTGACTTCACCGTCGCGAAACTTGGGGTGATTCACGACATTTTCGACGAAGGGAATATTCGTTTTCACGCCGCGAATGCGGAATTCACGGAGAGCGCGGTCCATGCGCTGGCAAGCCTCGGGAAGGTTCGTGCCCCAGGCAGTGACTTTGACGAGCAGCGAATCGTAATAGGCGGCGAGCATGGCGCCGGCATAAGCGGTGCCGCCATCGAGGCGGATGCCAAACCCGGCGGGAGAACGATAAGTGGATATTTTTCCGTAGTCGGGAGCGAAGTTTTTCTCCGGATCTTCCGTGGTCACACGGCACTGGAGCGCTGCGCCGTTGAGCGGAACGTTCTCCTGCTTCGGCAGCGCCATCGGCGGATCGTGCAGCTTGTGACCTTGCGCGACGAGAATTTGCGAACGCACGAGGTCGATGCCCGTGATCATCTCGGTCACGGTATGCTCGACTTGAATGCGCGGGTTGACCTCGATGAAGTACCACTTCTGCGAATCCACGTCGTAGAGAAACTCGACGGTTCCCGCGTTGCGATATTTGGCCTTGCGCGCGAGCTGCACAGCGGCATCGCAGAGTTCGTTACGAATACTCGCGGGGAGATTGGCTGCAGGAGCAACTTCGACGACTTTTTGGTGGCGCCGTTGCACGGAGCAGTCGCGTTCGTAAAGATGCAGCAAGTTACCGTGATGATCGGCAAGAATCTGGACTTCTAGGTGCCGCGCGTGTGGCAAAAACTTTTCCAGAAAGACTGAAGCGTCGCCGAACGCGGAGCGCGCTTCCCCCTGCGCTTCTTCGAGAAGCTTATCGAGCTGAGCCGCGTCATGAACGACACGCATCCCGCGGCCTCCCCCGCCCATCGCCGCTTTCACAATAACGGGGTAGCCGATTTCCCGCGCAATCTTTTGCGCTTCCTCCGGCGACTTGACCGGATTCTCCGTTCCAGGCAGAACGGGCACACCAGCCGATGCGGCTAGCCTTCGAGCGGCGGTCTTGTCTCCAAGAAGTTCGAGAAGATTCGGCGGCGGACCCACGAATGTGATCCCGGCTTTTTCGCAAGCGTTGGCCAGCGCAGGATTCTCCGAAAGAAAACCGTAACCCGGGTGGATTGCGTCAACGCCCTTCTCCTTCGCCAGCGCGACGATTCCGGCAATGTCCAGGTAGGCTTCTACGGGGCCCTTCCCAGCGCCGACTTGATACGCCTCGTCCGCCTTGAAGCGATGCAGGGCGAGCCGGTCTTCTTGCGAATAGATGGCCACGGTGCGCAAGCCAAGCTCGTTGGCAGCGCGAAAGATGCGTATAGCGATTTCGCTGCGATTGGCAGCCAGCAGTTTGCGGATCGGTTTGGTTTTCTTCATCTCAGAGACGATCAAAGAGCTGCGCGAAATTCTACATTGTTTCATGGCAGCGACGCGACTCAGTTGCAGTCTTTTCGATGCCAAGGACCAATTATTTTTGTGACCGGAAATGAGATCTGTCGCAATGAGTATGCGCCAGAACTATGTGGTGGTTCATCGACCTGGCATTTGCTCAGTGAAGCGAGTTCGCTGGGGCAGAAGTGATCGTTGCGGCTTCCAACTGCTGCAACTGGATTTGAACCTTGCTCCAGGCTTCGGGCTTTTTCCTGGTCGCATACGGCGCATCGGGTTCAGCAAAAAAATGCAGAAGCTCCGCTTTGAGTTCGGGTGAGGTATTTGCAAACTTGTTTTCCGCCAGCTTATCGAGCAATTCCGCATGAGCTTCATCATTCAAACGATACTTTCCGGGACCAGTGTTCTCGCCGACGTCGAAATTGTTATTGGGCAAGTCCAACCGGCCTTCTCGGAGGTCCCTCAAGAGTTCACGATAGCGGTCCAGCGTGGCATTGAAACTAGCTTCAAACATCTGCTCGGTCTGCGGCGTAGGCGTCTTGAACTGCAAAATCTTGAGCGGGCCGAACTTCGGAAGCAGCTTGTAGAGAAACGCCAGGAATCGCTCGCCAGGGCTAGGCTTGCGATAGTCCTTACCCCACTCACGCTCGTAGTTTGAACGTGACAGATTATAGAGAAATCTTCGCCTGGTGGCGTCGGGAATGTCGCTTTTGATTTCGTCTTTCTTGAGGCTCCAGGCGATGCGGGTAGCCTTGGGAATCAATTTGCTGACGTCGCGGCGATAAGAACTCAGCGCTTTGTCCTCGTTCAAGAGCACATCCTTCAATTCCAGGCCGTAAGTCTCGCGGAACGCCTGATCGAGAACCGTGCGGGAAACCTCGAAACCGATGAAATCGTGATAGCTGTCTGGAGCGTAGCGCTCCTGCGCGATTTGGAGCACATCGAAGGCAAACTCGGTCTTCACGTGGGCGAGCGGATTGTCCGCATACGAAACGCTGTCGCCGTATTTCTTGCGCAGACCGGGATAGAGAATCGGAACAACGCGGTTGGTGCCAAGGCGGTGACCGTAGTTGTCCGCTGCGTAATGGGCGAGCGCGCCGACGGCGAAAGCGTACTCAGGAATGTCTTTTGCATTTCGCAAGAGAGCCAGAATGAAATCGCCGCTGCGGATGTAGTGTGTCAGATCGCTAAAAAAGGGGCTGCCGTAGGGGTAGTAGCCCATGTCTTGAATGATGGCGCCGCCGTAGGCGTAGGCCTGCGCCCTGCTCAGATCCTCCTCCGTGGCTTGCGGGAATTTTTTCAAGAGCAGCGGCTTGATGTGTGTTTCCCAAACCGCGTCAATAATTGCTTCATGCGAGAGCACAGCGTAAGCGTGAACGGGAGCGGGGGCGGGCAACGCCAGCAAAATGGCGATTGAGCAAACTACAACAATACGCCCGAGACGGGAAAGGCGATTCAGCAATCTGCTTCGCAACGAAAGGCGGCGGGTTCGCTCCACGACTTAGAATAGAACAAAAACACCCGTTATGGCTTGAGGAGCGGCTGGGCAAAACGAATGGGCACGCCAAAATTCGAACCGCCAAATCCTTTCACCACTGCAAAGGTCACGCCAATCACCTCTCCATCGCGATTGATGAGCGGTCCACCTGAGCCGCCGGAAGTGGTCTGCGCGTCGTAGACAATCTTGTCCGGAAGAACGTCGCCGATATGGCCTTGAGTCACCAGTGGACGGATGAGTTTTCGGCGGAGGAGTTCGTCGGCAACTTCTTTCGGCCTACCGCCGGTGGTCTTGGCGATTTCGCTGACGGCATCTTCGCCGGCGCGCGCGAGAATCGCGCTAATGCCCGTGGCGTAACCAAGAGAGAGCAATGTCTGGCCGCTGACTGCCGCTTCCTTGCGAGCATCCATTTTCAAAACAGGTTTTTTCAAACTGGACAGATCGCCTTTTAACACCGCGAGGTCCGCTTCTTCGGAAATCTGAGAAACGCTGACGGGAATGCCAGCTGCCGTATCTGGGAAATAGGCGGTTAGCTCCGCGATGCTCGGATTCAATCCCTGGCTGATCACGGCGGCCAGCTCGTCATTCTTCCACCAAGGTTGCGCCACATGATGATTGGTGAGAATGCGGCCGTCGGCGGCGATGAATCCGGTTCCGAAAAAATCAGCGCGAACTTCCGGAGCGTGGCCTTCCAACGTATACACTGGGTTGCCGTCGCTGTCGTGGAGCGGCTCCCCGTCTGGATTGATGGCCCCGTAGCGCAGGGGACGGCCCGAAGCCCGGTCGACGAAAGAAACGGATACGTGGATCAAGCACACGCTCGGTGCATAAGCGCGAATCACTTCTTCGGCGGATTGCGACTCGCTCTCGACGCGCTTGAGCCGCGTGGTGGTTTCCGCGAGCTGTTGGCGAAGTGAAGAAACGTCGCCGGGATCAGCTCCGGATATTTTCTGGCGCAATTCATCCGATTGCTGCTTGAGCTGCTGCTTTCGCGCGAGAACATCAGTCTGCTGAAGATCGGCGCGCGCGTTGCGGGCATCCGCCATCAACTGTTCCTGACGGTGGGCGCCGCGCTCGAGCTGCGCAATCACCGAATAAGCGCGGTTGGCTTCCTTGTTGGCGCGGCGAGAGAAAAGAACAAAAATTCCGGCGATCAGCAGCGCGACGGCAAAAAGCGCCGAGACGCCAATCTTCAAAGCGCGTCCCAACGAAAACGCATCGCGAGTCATCTTCTCGGTGACAGCGAGCGCCTGGAAAGCGGTCTGCGCCACTTCGCGGCCTTCATCGGCAATGCGCGTTTTTTCGCGCAGCTCATCGAAAGCATGCTTTTCGCGCAATTGCACACGCACGCGCGCGAGCAACTCCGCCGCTTCCCACGGCGAAGTGAGCACTTCGTCCGCGCCGAGATCGAGGCCTCGCGCGCGCTCCGCTGCGCCGCCCCGGGTAAGCAGAATTACGCGCGTCCCCGCGGTCGCTGCGTTTCCCTTGATTTCGGCGAGAGCGTCGCAGCATTGAATGTCGGCCAGGTCTGCGGAGAGCAGGAGCAGGTCGACGGTGGCATCCTGCACAAACTTGAATCCTTCCGCCTGGGAAGAGGATGTGGCGACTTCATACCCGGCCGAACGCATCAACTCCTCCAGCAGGCGGAGCGACGCCGGATCAGGATCGACAATCAGGATGCTTTGGCGTTTCGGGGGCAAGTTGGATACCTCGGACGTTTTCGTTAAGACCTCGGATGTTTCGCCCAATTCAGCTTCCCAGCAGTTCTGCCTCGGGAAGTCCTTTGTGCGCAGCCAGAACATTCTTCTGATGCGCGCCAGTGAATTCTGACACAAACAATTTTATCGTGGAAATGGGACAACGAGGCGGAGCAAGCTGGCCAATCTTGGACAGCTTGCAAAAGAAGAAATTCGGACGGCTCAGAGCTAGTATTTGCGAAGTACGCCGATAACGCGGCCCTGAATCTTGAGGTCTTGCGCAGCCACCATGATGGGAGCCATTTCGGAGTTCGCGGGCTGCAAGCGGATTTTGCCGGGCCCTTCTCGATAGAAACGCTTGAGAGTGGCATCTTCGCCGCCGATCAACGCCACGACGATGTCGCCGGCATTGGCAACCTGCGTTTGCTCGCATACGACGTAGTCTCCATCCATGATGTGGTCTTCAATCATGGAGCTGCCTTTGACTTGGAGAACGAAGGAATTGCCGCCACGCGCGAAATCGCCCAATGAAATCGTTTCGCGTTCCTCCACGGCTTCCAGCGGGCGCCCCGCGGCGATCCTGCCAACCAGGGGAAGCTCCTGCACCCTGCGATCGCTCACTTGATCCTTGACTGACTTCGGCAATTGAATGATCTCGATAGAGCGGCTTTGGTTGTAGCCGCGGCGAATGAATCCTTTTTTCTCGAGCGTGGTGATGTGCTTATGAACGGTGGCGAGGGAAGTGAGCTTGAGGCCCTTGCCAATTTCCTCGAAGCTTGGCGCGTAGCCGTGCTTGGTCTCAAACGCCACGAGGTAATCGAGAACTTCCTTTTGCCGTTTCGTCAGAGCCATGTGCCGCCTCCGCTCGCTAAAGATATCCACAGGCACTTTAGGCGAAAAGAAAGCGAACGTCAAGCTCCTTTTCCCCTTCGCGTTACTTTCACCGCTCCCTTCCGCGTCCTGTTTGGAAGTGATATACCAGCACTTGATGGAACCTTCCCCGAAGCGCTCTGCCTCCGTGACCGCTGCTGCGGTAGTGGCCATTTTGGGCAGCGTTTTCCTTCTCCTATGCTGCTCCTTGGCATTCTTTGTGTTTCTGCTGGCCAAGCTGCCAGGTCCGGCATCCGCACTGCCGCCCGCGATGCGCTACATGATGTTGGGCACCCAAGGTTTCATGATCTGCCTGTCCCTCTACGGCATCGCCACTGGCATCGGGGTCTTATATCTTCGCAAGTGGGCGCGCAGCTCCATCCTCACCTGGGGAGGCCTCTCGGTCTTTTTCAGCGGCTTGGGTATGCTGATTTTTTCACTGATGCCCTTCCCTCCGAACCCGAACGCTCCCGAATTGACTCCGGAGAGCATGCCAGGTGTTCGCCTGTTCCTCGTTTTGGTTTACGGCGTGCCGCTTCTGATTGGCGTGTGGTGGCTCATCCTCTTCAATCGTGCAAGTGTCAAAGCGCAGTTTAGAGGCACCGCACTTCCCGACGATCCAAGCGTGCCGCCGAACCCGGCATGCCCTCTGCCCGTCTCCGTGCTGGCCTGGTTTTACATCACCTCTATCTTGAACTTGCTCTTTTTTCCCTTTCTCCCATTTCGCGTGCCAGTGTTCATTTTCGGGCGCGTTCTTCCTGGAAGCGTTGGCATCGCCGTCTTGATTGTCACCTGCCTCGCCTTTTCCGTGGCTGGCATTGGTCTCTTGAAGCTCAAGTCGTGGAGTTACACGCTGACCCTCGGCCTGCAACTCTTCTGGCTCGCGAGCATGCTGGTAACGCTGCTAACCCCTAATTACAAGACCGCGATGGATTCCTTCATGAACGACATTCAAGCCTCGATGCATCTGCCTGATACACCTTTTTCAGCCGTAGACATATCTCACAGCTACGGTTGGTCGGTGGTTCTCGGACTTTTGGTGGCTGTCGGCATCCTCGGCTTGCTCGTTTACTATCGGCCGCGCTTTCTCAAGGAAGCTGCGCGAGCCGCCTCCGTATCCTGACTTCGCGCCATCCGTGCTTTCTGGAACCGAAATCGCGAGATCGCCATGCCGAGTCTTTCTCGATAAGACACATCGTGCCACGGAGGACTCTCTCGCTGCCATGCTCGTTCCGGTGTGATATCCTCAGGGTGTCGGCTCCCGGCGGGATGCTTTAGAACCATCCTTTCACCGCACCGCCTCATCCTTATGATTGAGCCACGCTCCCCAGGGGACAGGGGGAGTTCATCGATGTGCGGAGGTTCGGACAAGAATGTCTACGCTCGCGGAAGTTCCACCGGTAAAAAGCAAGAAGGAAGTGATCGAACAGGCGGTCATCCGTTTCGCCGGCGATTCCGGCGACGGCATGCAGATCACTGGCAACCAGTTCACCAATACCGCCGCGCTCTACGGCAATGATATTGCTACGTTTCCGGATTATCCTGCGGAAATCCGCGCCCCTGCAGGAACGATTCCTGGGGTCAGCGGCTTTCAGCTGCACTTCTCCTCGAATGAAGTTTATACGCCCGGCGATGCCATCGATGTGCTGATTGCCATGAATCCGGCAGCGCTAAAAGTGAACATTGCCGACCTGAAAGCCAACGGGATCCTCATCGTCAATAGCGACAGCTTCAAAGAGGGCGATCTGCGCAAAGCGCAATTGACCTCGAATCCCCTGGAAGATCATTCGCTCGATAAATTCCGATTGTTTTCGGTCGAGCTTGAAAGATTGACGCGGCGTTCACTAGAGCATCTGGGCCTCGATGCCAAGTCCATGGACCGTTGCAAAAACTTCTTCGCGCTGGGCATGTGCTACTGGCTCTACAACCGCTCGAGCGAGCCGACCGTCCGCTGGATTGAAGACAAGTTCAAGAACAAGCCGCTGCTCGTGGAAGCCAACAAGCTCGCTCTCAAGGGTGGCTATTCCTACTGCGAAGCGACGGAAGCCTTCCAGGTCAGCTACGAGATTCCGCCGGCTCAACTCACCCCGGGGCTCTACCGCAGCATGAGCGGCAATCAGGCGCTGGCTCTGGGATTTGTCACCGCGGCGCAAAAGTCCGGGCTGACACTTTTTCAAGGCAGTTACCCGATTACTCCGGCTTCGGACATTCTGCACGAACTCTCGCAGTACAAAGACTTTGGCGTGATGACCTTCCAGGCCGAAGACGAGATCGCTGCAATCACCTCGGCGATCGGCGCAGCCTACGCTGGCGCCCTGGCAATCACCACGACCTCCGGGCCCGGCATGGCGCTGAAAACGGAGGCGATGGGCCTTGCCGTTGCCGTTGAAATCCCCCTGGTCATTTGCGACATCCAGCGGGGCGGGCCCTCAACTGGCCTTCCGACCAAAACCGAGCAAGCCGACCTCTTGCAGGCGCTCTACGGGCGCAACTCCGAAGCGCCGATTCCGGTGCTGGCCGCCTCGACGCCAGCTGATTGCTTCTGGGTCGCGATTGAAGCCTGCCGCATCGCCGTCAAGTACATGGTGCCGGTCATCATTCTCTCGGACGGCTACCTCGCCAACGGCGCGGAACCCTGGCGGATACCAGATTTGAGCGATATTCCGGATTTTCCAGTGAAATTTGCAACCGATCCCGGCACGTTCTTGCCATATAAGCGCGACCCGCAGACTCTGGCGCGCCCGTGGGCGGTTCCCGGAACTCCCGGGCTCGAACATCGCATCGGCGGCCTCGAGAAACAGGACCCCACGGGAAACATCAACTACGAACCGTTGAATCACGAAAACATGGTGCGCATCCGTGCCACAAAAGTCGCCGCCGTCGCCCAGGACATTCCTAACGTCCTCCCCGCTGGCGATCTCGAAGGCGACCTGCTCATCGTTGCGTGGGGCTCGACCTCTGGATCGATTACCGCGGCGCTGAAAGCGCAGCGCGCCAAGGGCCGCAAAATCGGCCACCTGCACCTGCGGTACCTCAATCCGCTTCCGTCGAATCTGAGTGACATCTTCAAGCGCTACAAGAGGATTCTGGTCCCCGAATTGAACATGGGCCAGCTTTTGTGGGTGCTCCGCGCAAAGTATCTTGTCGACGCTGTCGGCCTGAACAAAATTCAGGGCCGGCCGTTCAAGCAAGCGGAATTGGAACAAAAAATTGAAGAGATGTTGGGACTCTAGGAGAACCGACCATGGGAACCGCAACGCTGCCACCGCCACTCACAAAGAAGGATTTTCAAACCGACCAGGAAGTGCGCTGGTGCCCGGGCTGCGGAGACTACGCGATTCTCTCCGCGGTGCAGGCCGTTTTCCCGGAACTCGGCATCAAGAAGGAAAATTTCGTCATCGTCTCCGGCATCGGCTGTTCCAGCCGCTTTCCGTATTACATGAATACCTATGGCTTTCACACCATTCACGGCCGGGCGCCGGCAGTGGCAACCGGTCTCAAAGCCATTCGTCCCGACCTCGAAGTTTGGGTGGCAACCGGCGACGGAGATGCGCTCTCCATCGGCGGCAATCATACGATCCATATGCTGCGCCGGAATGTCGGCATCAAGGTGCTGCTGTTCAACAACAAGATCTATGGGCTGACAAAGGGACAATACTCGCCGACTTCGGAGCTCAACAAGAAAGCGAAATCGACGCCCTTTGGATCGTTGGATCGGCCGTTCAATCCCGTTTCACTGGCCATCGGTTCCGAGGCTACGTTCGTGGCCCGCTCCGTTGACGTTTTCCAGGGCCAGCTCAAAGAAACACTGAGGCACGCCGCCGCGCACAAGGGCTCCGCGTTCGTCGAGATTCTCCAGAACTGCAACATATTCAACGACGGCGCGTGGTTCTCGCTAACGGACCGCGACGCTCGCAGCGAGCATGTCCTGCAGCTCGAACATGGCAAACCAATGGTTTTCGGCAAAGACCGCGACAAGGGCATCCGCAGGAAATCCGATGGCGACTTCGAAGTCGTCCAGCTCGGCAACGGCATCGCCGAGTCTGATCTGATCGTTCACGATGCCCACCATCCCAGTCCCTCGTACGCTTTCCAACTCTCGCACATGGAGCACCGCTCGAACTTTCCGACGCCCATCGGCGTCTTTCGCGCCTGGGGTGACGTGCCGCGCTATGAAGACGTGATGAACCAGCAAATCAAGGACGTCATCGGCAAGCGTGGTCGCGGCGACCTCGCCAAGCTTCTCCGGGCTGGCGACACCTGGGAAGTAAAGTAGTCCTCGCTTCCGCAAAAGCCTGCTGCTGAATGAAAACTCTCAGAGCGCCGTGCCCACCGTAGGCACGGCGCTCTTTCATTTGTGATCCCCGTCTCTGCTCCGAAGGCGCAGCTCGTTCTTCCCCGGATGCGCCAAATCTCCAGTTCCCTGGTGCAAGTCCTTTCCTTTCAGCCCGCCAGATAGCAACTCCCCACGACATCGTGCGACATCTCTCCCCCCGTGTCCGCTTGACGTTCCTTGTCGCTTGAGCCTTCGCTCCGCCCTTCGTATGGTCATCCCAGCGACGGTTTCGTTGTTCACTCGGTGAACCGCCAGTAAGGAATCGAAGGAGCAGCACTCATGCTTTACGAACGCTTGCATGTCACATTCGTTGGAATCGTCGCAACCCTGGTGGACTCCGTGATCGTCGCCGAATTTGCCGGGTACTGGCTGCACCGGTTGCTGCACAGCGATAAGTTTCCGGCTCTCAGCCGTGGCCATCTGATCCACCACTTCCTAATTTACGGCCCCCGGCAACCCATGCGCGCGGGCGACTACCACGACGCAACGGAGGACCGCTTCTCCCTTGGCAACGTGGGCATCGAGTGGCTGGCGCCTTCCGCGATCATCCTGTTGTTTTGCTGGGGAGTGATGGCGCTACTGGGCGTCCCGGCTGTCTACCAGGTGCTCGCTCTCTGCACTCTGCTAGCCTGGCCTCTCTTGATGTTCAGCTACCTGCACGACAGGATGCACATCGAAAACTTCTGGATGACGCGAGTTCCTCTGCTCCGATCCTGGTTCCTGAGAGCCAGAAGGCTCCACGACATTCATCACCGCAGCGTGGACAGTAACGGCTGCATGAACACCAACTTCGGCATTGGTTTCTACTTTTTTGACCGCTTCTTCCACACCATCGGGAAGCGTCATCGCCCGTTCAACTGGCAGGGCTACCAGGCAGCGGTCCGGCGCTACGGATTGGAGGAAACGGAGTTGTTGTCCTTGCGCAGCTGCAGCCAGGCCCTGTTTCACAAAGAGCCTGAAAGCAAGGAAGGCCAGCGCTGAGCTTGAAACGGAGGCCTTCCTGCTTATTGTAGCCACCGCACTCCGTCTCTGGCCCCCGCGGTTCCTCCCGCTTTGTCCTGCTCTAAGAATTGATTTGTGCAACCAGCGAAGATTTGTTACATCCAATAGGGACAGGCGTCAGGTCCGCCCTCATGGAAGATCTTTCAAAACTTGGCTCATTTGCGCTGCTGGGGGACGCCGATCCTGTTCCCCAGAGCTTGTTCCTTTCCCACCCGGAACAGGCCCAGACTCTTGCGCTGCTCTACGAAGTCAGCCGCGAAGTCACGTCTATCCTCGACCGTGAAGAGCTTCTCAGCCGCGTCGCCGAGCTCGTCAAGAAGATTGTGGATTATGACGTTTTCAGCGTCATGCTATGGAACGAGCAGACCCAGCATCTGGAAAGCATCTATTCCCGTCGCTGCGGGGATTCCATTCCTGCGCGTATGAGCATTCCTCTGCACAAGGGGCTTACCGGCACCGCCGCGGGCGAGCGCCGCGTCCTACGCATCAATGACGTCACCGACGATCCGCGCTATATCCTTTGCGACAGTGGCGTTCCCGTTCGTTCTGAGCTAGTCGTCCCGCTGTTGCTTTGCGATCGACTCATCGGAGTCCTCGACCTGGAAAGTTCAAAACCACGCGCCTTCACTCTCGAACACGAGCGCATGCTCTCGACACTGGGCTCCTACGTGGCCATCGCGCTGGAAAACGCCCGGCTCTACGAGGATGCGAGAGAGAGCGAACGCCGGCTTCTTCTCGATCTGGATACCGCGCGGGAAATCCAGCGCCAGCTTTTGCCTACTGGCGCCCGCGAAGTGCCCGGCATCGATCTCGCGGCGGCCTACGTTCCCGCCCGGGCACTCGGCGGAGATTTCTACGATTTTCTTCCTTATGGCCTTGGCCGCCTCGGCTTCACACTGGGCGATGTTTCCGGCAAAGGCACGGCGGCGGCGCTCTACGGCTCATTGGCCATAGGAACTGTTCGTGAAATCGCCGTCGATCATGCCGGCGAGCCGGCCGCCATGCTGGCGCTGCTGAATCAGCGCCTCCACGCCGCGCGCCTCGAGTCGCGCTTCATCGCCATGCTCTTCGGAATTTACGACGCGCCTTCCCGGCGGCTCACGCTTGCCAACGCCGGCGGGCCTTACCCCCTGCTCGTCCGCGACGGCCAGGTCCAAACCATTCTTCTGGAAGGAGTGCCGCTGGGGCTGATTCCCGACACTCGGTACGATGAGTTGACTCTCGATTTGCAGGTGGGAGATATCGTCCTTTTTGCCTCCGACGGAATTCTCGAATCCGAGAATAGACAGCAGGAAGAATTTGGTCCGGAACGCCTGAGCCTTTTGCTCACTGGGCTTTCCCGAGAAATCTGCGCCCGCGAAATCGCGGAACTAATCCTTGCCGCTACCGACGAACATTGCGGCGAAGGCCATTCCCCTCACGACGATCGTACTCTGCTTGTGCTGCGCGTCACCGGAGAGTCCGCCACCGATCTCTCCAAGATGCCTATCATCTATTGAAAATTTCACACCGCATCAAACGAGCATTCCGCTCCTTCTCAACGCTAGTGGGTGTTGGCCCTTCTGGATTCACCTCCATCAACAGCACTGACGTCTGCTCTAGCTGATGGGCGGACTCGAGACGGTGGCAGGCCCGCCGGAATTGTAACGAATCACTCCGGATTGATCCGTGAAGAAGTACCGCCCTCCCGTTTGGCCAGGAACTACCGGGTTCGCGTTGATGGTGTACGTCCAAATCTTGCCATTGTTCGGCGCACTCGAGATATAAGTCAGTGCGTAGCCACTCTTGGTCCCTCCCGCGACTGTGCTGTCAACCAAATCAGCAGCGGCGGCGGTTGCAGGTTTTGCTGGCCCCAGATTTAACAAGCTCACAGGATAGCCAATCCCCCAATTCGAGGAATAGGCGACACATGACGCGTTTACCGCCCGCAGTGTTCCCACTGCCGCAGCTTCGTTTGCGGTCATCCTTGAGCGAAGCAAATTGGGAATCGCGATCGCCGAAATGATCAGGATAACGGCGACGACGAGAAGCAATTCGAGGAGTGGGAATCCCTCTTGGTTCTTTCTGCGCGTCATTCCGATTGCCTCTATAGGGTGGACTCAATTGCTCGGGGCTTCTAGTTCGAATCGCATCTGGGGGTCCATATTCAGGCGTTTGAAGAGCACATTAGAAGCCAAGAGCTATCTCGCCTAAGCCATGGAACTTAGAACAGGGAGCCAATTCTCGTACGGCCAAGAATGGTGCAGGCCCTGGCCAAGTCTAGAGCGCAAATTGGAATGATTGTTTCAATCTGGGACTCTTTTCGAACCGGCGCGGTATGTTCTCGCAGGCGAGCGGTCGACCACGCATCTTGAGCGGTGCAGCGAAGAATGGCGCCAGCGACATTCACATGGAGCCGAAGGAGAGTCACCTCCAAGTCCGGTACAGAGTGGACGGTTTGCTTCGCGACGTGATCAAGGTTCCTAGGAATCAATCAGACGCCACCATTTCGCGAATGAAAATCATTTCGGGGATGGACATCGCGGACCGCCGCCGCCCTCAGGACGGCCGAAGCCGGCTGAAATACGAGGGCAAGCGAATTGACCTTCGCGTTTCGACGCTTCCGACACAGTTCGGCGAAAAAGTAGTGATCCGGCTTCTGGACAGTAAACGCGCGCAGATAACGATGGAACAGTTGGGGCTGACTGCCGAGAATCAACACACGTTTCAGTTGATGTTGTCGCGGGCGCAAGGAATGATCTTGGTCACCGGGCCGACCGGCAGCGGCAAGAGCTCGACGCTGTACACGGCTCTGAATTGGGTAAAGTCCCCGACCAAGAACATCATCACCGTCGAGGATCCGATCGAATATCAACTCGACGGTGTAAACCAGGTCCAAATTAATACCAAGGCGGGCGTCACCTTCGCGGCCGGGCTGCGCTCCATTCTGCGGCAAGATCCCAACATCATTATGGTCGGAGAAATCCGCGATCAGGAAACCGCCGGCATTGCCCTGGAAGCCACGCAGACCGGCCACCTTTTATTGAGCACGCTGCACACCAATGACGCCCCCGGAACAATCACCCGCCTGCTGGATCTGGGGATTGAGCCGTTTCTGATCTCTTCGGCAGTGATTGGCATCCTCGCTCAACGATTGGTGCGCAGCCCTTGTCCTTCGTGTAGTGTTTCGCAGCCACCTAGCGCAGACGCGATTGAAAAAGCGGGTGGTCCTTCGCGTTTGCCGGCCGACGCCAAGTGGACGGCGGGGCGTGGCTGCGAGGAATGCCAGCAGTCGGGGCGCAAAGGGCGTATAGCGATTCACGAACTGCTACCTGTCAATGATGAAGTGCGCGAGTTAGTCTCGCGTCGGGCATCGGAACACGCGATTCGCAAGGCCGCCCGAAACGCGGGCATGCGCACGCTTCTCGAGGACGGAATCCTCAAGGCCGCTCAAGGTCTGACCACATTGGAAGATGTTGTTCGCGTCGTGGCAGCGGACGATGCGGCTTCTCACAAAGAGGAAGCCACCAAACCGGAGGCCACGCCTTCATTCGCTTCGAGCGACGATGCGGGAACATACAATCGGGACGCGAATAAATCGGCTGTCCGCAGTCCACCCGCCGGCGTTGCGCAGGAGACGGAAGTCGAACCCGATAAAGCACCTCCGTCTGTGGCGCGCCAGGCGGGCAAGCCGGGCGAAACTCAAGGCAAAGAGCGGGTCTTGGTTGTTGAAGACAGCACCACCATCGCTTCAGTGGTGAAGTATTTCCTGGAACTCGAGGGCTTTGAGGTTGTGGTGGCCAAGGATGGAAACTTGGGGTTGGCCGCCGCCAGGCACGATCATCCGCATGTGATCGTAACGGATTATAACATGCCGGGCATGGATGGTATGACCATGGTCAAAGCCCTCCGGGCTGATGCCGCGACGCGCCATATCGCGGTGTTGATGTTGACTTCAGAAGACAGCATCGAAAAAGAGGCGCAAGCGCTCGAAGCTGGGGTCGATGACTACATCCTTAAGCCGGTTGAGCCCCGCCGGCTGGCGGCTCGCGTGAGGTCTGTACTCGCACGATCGCAACGCCGGCACCCCGTCGCCTTGCAATGAGCTCCGTTGGAAACTCGCAGGGGCTGGTTTCGAAAGATTCGAGGCCATGTTGATGAAAGGACCTGTCTATGAGCGAGATGAGCGCTATTGTCCTTGAATTCGTCGAGGAGGGTAATGAAAAAGCAGACCAGCTCGAGCGATACCTGATTCAACTGGAAAGCAGTCCCAGTTCTCAGGAATTGCTCGTCGAAGTTTTCCGCGCCCTGCACACCATTAAAGGGGCGACCAGCTTCCTCGGCTTCACGAAACTCTGCGCACTTGCGCACACTGGGGAAAGCTTGCTGGCTCGGATGCGCGATGGCGCCCTGCTGATCAACCAGGAGATCATCACCGCTCTGCTGTCCCTGGTGGATGCGATTCGTGAAATGTTGTCGGATATTGCGGCGACTGGTCAGGAAGGCAAGAGAGAATACACAGTTCTAATAGATACGCTCAACCGGGTCCAGAGACCAGCGTAGACCAATCTTTTTGCGTAACTTGCTGTCTCCGAGTCTAAGCCGGTTTGTTACCAGCTGGGAGATCGTCAACTGGCATAGAAAAGAGACGTTATGCTCGCTCTCGTCGTAGAAGATTCGAAGACCATTCGAATGATCCTTAGTGAGTATCTGCGAAAGATGGACATTCAAGTCGTTGAGGCGGCTAACGGCCGCGAGGCCCTGGAACGTCTGAAGGAGATGTCACCTCCCGATCTTGTGCTGGTCGATTGGAACATGCCGGTGATGAGCGGCATCGATTTCATCCGCGCCGTTCGCGAACTGCACATCTATGACCCGCTTCCACTCATCATGGTGACAACAAATTCGGAAAGCGATTATGTTGGTACGGCGATGGAAGCAGGCGCCAACGAGTACATCCAGAAGCCATGCACGCTCGATGCGCTGAGAGAAAAACTCGGTCTCCTCGGCCTCCTCAAGACGTAAATCCTTCAAATGTACGGATGGCCAGAGGGGCTCAGGCACTGCTTTGCGTAACCATCGAACACTTGTGGACAAGATTGAGACTTGCGTTAAACAAGAATTAGTGCGATGTGCCAGCGCCGGAGGGAATGACGTTGGCCTGAAGCAATTCCGGATTCTTCAGCAGCGGCAGCCATTTCTCGCGCACGGCAGCGAACTCCGGCAGGTTTTTCTTCGAGACTGGATCGGAAGGAGGAAGGCCGAGTTTTTCGAAATTTTTGTACTGGCCTTTTTGCAGAATGCGGAAGTCGAGATGCGGTCCGGTGGAAAGGCCGGTGCTGCCGACCAGGCCAATAGTCTTGCCGATTTCCACGTGCTCGCCGCTGTGCACAAACATCCGCGACAAATGCAGATACATTGTCTCGTAGCCATTGAAATGGCTGATCTGCACCATGTTGCCTTCGCCGCCCTTGCGCCCAGCAAACACTACCCTGCCGCTCCCGATGGTTTGCACCGGCGTGCCCACCGGAGCTCCGTAGTCCGTACCCAAGTGCGCCCGATACGTCTTCAGAATGGGATGAAAGCGCGCATGGCTGAAATGGGACGTCACCGGCGCTCCGAACTTCAGCGGCGATCGTAGAAACGCCTTCTGCAGCGACTTTCCATCCGCTGAATAATACCCCGGCCGGCCGATGGGGTCGTGAAACAGCAATGCCTGGTATTTCTTCCCCGCGTTCTCGTATTCCGCGGCCAGAATTCTTCCGTACCCCGCCATCTGGCCATTCGCATATTTCTTCTTCTCGAGAACCATGCGGAACGTATCGCCCTTGCGCGGATCGGTGTAAAAATCGAGGTCGTAACCGAAGATCTGCGCCAGCCGCATCGCCAGCTCTGCCGATTCCCCCGCGTCCTCCACTGCATTGAATAGCGAATCGTCCACTCGGCCCGTCACCGCCGCGACTTCCATCTTTGACGGAATCTCCCTGATCTGCGCCGTGAAACCGAGGTCTTCCGGAACGATCTTGAGCACGCGGTCCGCGTCAATCTTGTAGTCGATCTCGCGCAGCGTCCCTTCCACCGAACGTCCCACCGTGATGGTGTTTCCTGCGCGAACCTGGCGCAGGTTGAACGCGTGCTGAGCAGCGGCTGAAGCGTTGGCTGCCTCTTCCGCACTCAAACCAAACTTCTGGAGCGCGGCCGCGAAATTCTCACCCGCAGGAACCCGCTTTTCCGTCGGCAGGATCACCTGCTCACGGATGCGTTGAGCTTCATCCTTCGCCAGCTTCAATTGGTGGTCGAATTCCGTTGCAGTGGTAATTCGTCGCTGAAACACATACCCCAAAGTTGCAGCTCCCGCGGCGCACACGAAAAGCACCAAGAACAAAAAACGACGATTCACGATTCCCCCAGAGCCACTCGCTTCCGATACCTTGACAGAGTAATGCCCTTCACTCTTTTGTCGCAAATTGCAGCCGCCGTCAAATGTCTTTCCTTCGCGTGCGCTCAATCGTCCAGCTGCAAATCTGAACGCTGTGAGCTAGGTCGAAAAGAAAAACGCTGCGGAGATCTTCCGCAGCGCCGCAAATTCATTGCTCTGAAATCTTAGCTTGCGTTAATTGCCCGTCTTGACCACCGCCGTGTGTGTAGCGTCCGCAAAATAGTTTTGTTCGCGAAGCTTGCGGTAGATCCGGCCCGCCACCACAGCAGCCATGGGCCCCTTCACGCTCCGCGTGTTTCCACGCAACAGCACGGCCAGGGCGATCTTCGCGTGCGCATCATCGGCGTAAGTAATGAACCAGCCGATTTTCGATGGCGTCGTGTGGTCGTCGCAAGTGCCCGTCTTGCCGAGCGGCATTTCTTCCCCGTCACGATCGAAACTCGATTTGCCCGTGCCGTACAGCACCGCCGCAAGCAGGCCTTCGCGAAGCTCCGGAAGAATCGCGCCAATGTTTAATTCGCGCTTCACGCGTGGCGTGAAATTCTCAACTTCTTCTTGCGTGTGGGGGTACTGCAGATAATAAAGTGTTCCGCCGTTTGCGAAAGCCGCGGAAAGCGCCGCGAGCTGCAACGGCGTCACCTGAATCCCTTCGCCAAAGCTGGACATCCGCGCCACTCCTCCATAGGGAGGCGGCACTGTCGGAAACGACCCCGGATGCTCGTCCGCCAGGTTGTAGCCTGCTAGTTCGCCCAGACCGAGAAGCCGTCCATACTTCGAGACCGTCTCAAATCCCATGCGCGACCCGAGCTGCTCAAAAAATACGTTATTCGAGTGCGCCATCGCTTCCGTCAAATTCATGTACTTGCGGCGTCCCACCTTGAGCATGGTGTCGCGCGTAATGACATTTTCTTCCAGCGCGGCAAGCGCAATCGTCGGCTTGATTGTCGAGCAGGGAATGTACCCATCGCCGAACGCAATCTTTTGATTCACTACCGTGAGGATGCGGCCAGTGTGCGGGTCGACCGCGACCACCGCTCCGTTGTAACGCCCAAGCGCGGAAACCGCGGCGGCCCGGACGATGGGATCATCAAATGCGGCGTCATCTTTGCTGGATGAATCCGCAAACGTTGGAACACCACGATAACGCGTGACGTATTTGTGAGTGCGCTTCAACGGTGTTCCCGCACCCGGCGCTGCCGGCAGAGGTATCGCGCAAACTGCGGCCATCAAAATCGCAAGACTGGTTTTCCCGAACTGCTTCACCGTTCTCACCTTTTCATCAGGCCGACCGCAAACTGGTCAACCCGCCCCGCCCTGCCCCACCTCAAAAAACGGCCGGGGTCAGAAGTTTTACCTCACGCCATCGGCAGGGTCAACAAACATTCACAAATACTGTTCGTTGCCGCTACCGGCTGCAGCTTTTAGCATCCTGCCGCAATGCTATCTTTGCATCCCACCAGCCATTCAAGTGCATCGTTGATTTGATGCCACTTAGCGCCGTCGCGTGGGAAAATCTCTTCCCAAGAGAGAAACGGCTTCTCTCAGAATGATACACAGATTAGGCCCTTGTACCGTTTCACACAATAGACACAATGCACCAGTACCAGGCTATGTGCTTTGTTTTGAATAGCTGACCGTCAGTTCAGGGCCCTGGACCTTCGTCCAGTTCGCTGAGCGGCCCGTCCCGGGAGGGACAGGTGTCCGTCGCATTCTGAAACCTCTCGCGAACCCCAGGGTCGTCCCGCCGATCCCTTACGATCCAGCGGCCTTCAATGCCGCCCGACTAAGCAAAGGGGCACCCGCTACAGCGGATACCCCTAAGAATTCAGATTCGAATCGTGGATGTCTAGCGAGTTGGTCGCACCTTTGAAGCGTCCGCGCCCGCAACGGCCGCCGAGGCCTTCATGGGCGCCTTGTCCGTAAGTGCGGGAGCAGTGTGCCCGTTCGGTCCAGGCGCAGCCGCATTCGAATGGCCGGGTATAGGGATTTCCAGCTTCTTCCGCAGAACATTTTCTAGCTTGTCGCGGATGTCCTTGTTTTCCTTCAGGAAGACGCGCGCGTTTTCACGGCCCTGGCCCATGCGCTCGCCGCCAAAGCTGATCCATGTCCCGCTCTTCTCGAGCACGCCCTTCTCCACGCCCAGATCGATCAAGTCGCCTTCGCGCGAAATTCCTTCTCCATAAACAATATCGAATTCCGCTTCGCGGAAAGGCGCCGCTACCTTATTCTTCACCACCTTGGCGCGCGTCCTCGAGCCCACAACTTTGTCGCCTTCCTTGATCGCTTGAATCCGCCGGATATCCACGCGCATCGATGCATAAAACTTCAGCGCGCGCCCGCCCGTCGTCGTCTCCGGATTGCCAAACATCACGCCAATTTTCTCGCGAATCTGGTTGATGAAAATCAGGCACGTCCTCGACTTCGAAACGATTCCGGTGAGCTTGCGCAACGCCTGCGACATCAGCCGCGCCTGCAAACCCATTTGCGGGTCGCCCATGTCGCCTTCCAGTTCCGCCTTGGGCACCAACGCCGCGACGGAGTCAACGACAACAATGTCCACGCCACCCGAGCGAATCAGCGTCTCGGCAATCTCCAGCGCCTGTTCGCCGTTGTCCGGCTGCGACACCAGCAGGTTGTCCACATCCACGCCCAGCTTCCGCGCATACACCGGATCGAGCGCATGCTCCGCATCAATGAACGCCGCTTGCCCGCCGAGCTTCTGCGCTTCGGCGATCACATGCAGCGTCATGGTTGTCTTGCCGCCCGATTCCGGCCCGTAAATCTCGATCACGCGCCCGCGCGGAAATCCGCCGACGCCCAGCGCCGCGTCAATCGAGAGGCATCCGCTGGGAATCACACTGACGGGCACCAGAACATCCCGGCTGCCCAGGCGCATGATCGCGCCCTTACCGTGATCCTTTTCAATCTGCGATATCGCTGCTGCCAGCAATTTTTCTTTTTCGTCTGTCATTTCACACCTCGGTGGAGGAAAGTAGAAACCTGGGGTCTGCGGGGCCTGTGGCCTGGGTTCCGCGCCGGGAAAGCGCTTCGCCCGTATCCGGGGACGTAACGAAGTGTGGAGTTTACCACTCGATTCATCTCTTCGCCACCCCTAATTGCCGGTCAGCCTCGAACTACCTAAAGCCAATTCATCGCTGACAACCGTGCTCCGCATCGTGGTCTCTCACCCGCGTCTGCGCCGTCTGCTCGCGTTCATCCAACGCCACCCGTTCCTGGTGGGTCAGTTGCCGCAGCCGGGATAGGTTCCTCCCCCGGTTGCGCGCCTCGGAAAGCTCCTCTTCGAGTCTCTCACGTTCCAGACAGCTTAGAACACCGTTCGAAAAACCCCGCATAGCGCACCTGTTGAAAACGACGAGGCCCAAACTACCACCATGGCGAATAAAAAGCAAACATTATTTTTCGCCTTTGTTTCGCCTTGACCGCCCCGTCAGTCGCCTCCAATCCTGACAACTTGCCCGGCTTGAATCGATTTGATGGAGTCGAGGCAATCGGGCACCAGGGGCACGAGGTCTACTTTCTGCAAAAAATGATAACCGCAATCTTTCGTTGCCCCAGATTTTGTTGGAATTCGAATCCCCGTCAACCGTGAGGACAACATCGAATTTCGCAGTCTCCGCCGCAGTCAAAAGCTGACCGTTTTCAAGTCCGGCAAAGCCGGCATATCGGGCTGTTTGACAGTCATGACCGGAGAGGTAGTTGCGCAATCCTTCGTTCACGCACTCATCAAGCAGAACCCTCATTCACACCTTGGCAGATAGAAGTTGTTGCGCCTCTTGGAGCGCGGCGATGGCCATTTCTCGGCTAACGGTCGGGTAACCCTCGAGAAATTGTTCGAGCGTGTGGCCTCGTTCCAAGGAGTCGAAGAACAGTTGAAGAGGGACCCGCGTCCCGCGGAACACCGGGGTTCCACTCAGGATATTTGGATTTTTGACGACCACGCTCTTCGTGGAATCCATAGTCGTCTCCATTGCAGACAGTATACACAGTATACCATCGAGAGAGACTTGGCCTCGGATCAGGAAGCATACTTATAAAACCCTCTCCCGCTCTTTCTCCCCAGCCACCCCGCCGCCACATACTTCTTCAGCAGCGGACAAGCGCGATACTTCGGATCGCCCAGCCCTTCCTGCAGCACATGCATAATGTCCACACAAACATCCAGCCCGATGAAATCCGCCAGCTCCAGCGGCCCCATCGGATGATTCATCCCCAGCTTCATCACCGCGTCCACCGCTTCCGCCGTCGCCACACCTTCCATCACGCAGTAAGCCGCCTCGTTGATCAACGGCATCAGCACGCGATTCGAAACAAACCCTGGCGCGTCATTCACCGCCACCGGCGTCTTCCCCAGCTTCTTCGTCAGCTCCATCGTCGTGGAAAACGTCGCCTCGCTGGTCTGCAAGGCCCGAATCACTTCCACCAGCACCATCACCGGCACCGGATTCATGAAGTGCATCCCCACAAAACGGTCCGCCCGCTTCGTCAGCGCCGCCAGCGTAGTCATCGAAATCGAAGACGTATTGCTGGCAATAATGACCTCCGGCCGCAAAATCCCATCCGCCTCTCCCAGCACCGCCCGCTTAATCTCGATTTTCTCCGGCACCGCCTCGACCACAAAATCCGCCGCCGCAATCGCCCCCATCTCCGTCACCGGCTGCAACCGCCCCAGAACAATTCCCTTCTCTGCCTCGGAAATCTTCTCCTTCTTAATCTCCCGATCCAGATTCTTCCCAATCGTCTCCATCCCGCGATCCAAAAACCGCTGCTCCACGTCCCGCAAAATCACCCTGTACCCCGACCGCGCAAACACATGCGCGATCCCATTCCCCATCGTCCCCGCACCCAGCACCGCCACCGTCTTGATCTCAGCAAAGTTCAAGCAGCCTCCAATAGAACTCCAGCTGCAACAGAATCACAGGACGCGCAAAGCCGTCAACATGCCCGGGACGATTTGCACTTGTCAAATAGCAATTCCGAGACAGCGGCAACTTCGATCAACGAGCCCAAGAGGGCACTTCAGACACCGGAATGTACACGGGACGAAAGTTTAGCCGGATCCCTTTGTATTTCTCGTGAGCTTCCTTCGTGAGCTCCACTTTGAGCTCGTGGCGTTTACCGTCAAGGGTTGGGGGAATAAACCCGAGTTCGTAGCGAAAATGCAATTGCACTAGAATCATGTCGAGCGCGGTCGCATAGTCCTTCCCAGCAGCGGTAAGGTACTGCCCGCCCGTCTGTTCAGCCACGTAGTGTGAAATTTCCGACACCTCACCATTCCCCAGACCGTACATTCTCGGGGCCATTTGATCTTTAATGCCGAACACAATTCCAGGGGTCTCCAAAATATCATTTACTACCTGGCCGAGCTCATAACGTGGTTGACCGGTGTGATCGCCATCCAGAAAAACAATCACCGGCAGGGGTTGGGGGTTCCTGCGATGCGCGTCCTGAATAATAAGCCGGAGCATTTTTCGATAGGTGTCTTCTCCGACGAGATTGCTTTTCCCCCCGGCTTCAAAGTCAATGGGCTTGATCGTCTCGGCTAACACTCGGAGGGGAGCGTCGCGGTCCACGGTGGGCAGCAAATCGAGCTGCGTCTCGCCATTGTCGCACCAGTGCGCGACGCCCACGGTGTCGCGTTTGTCCAGATGATCGAACGCGGGCCGAAATAGGGATTCCTTGCCCACAAATTCGCGGGATCCTCCGACTTTCGCGCGTTCATTGCAAATCACCGCAAGCCAAAGAATGAACGGGCGGGTAGCGTAACGCACTCCAGCATCAAAAGAGGCGACCGGCACTTCGTGACCATTGTCATACAGGCGAAAGTCTTCTTTCTTGAAATCTTGTGCAGGCAACCCGGTATTGGGGTCCTGACTGATGACATCGACGAGGACCAAGGAGCTTTGAACCCGGATGGTGGTCTGTGCGGGAGTCGACTGTTCAGTCTGCTGCGCAAAACTGCCTGAAATCAGAAACGAAACAAGAATCCCACCTAGCGCGCTAGGAACTGCAAACTTTAATCCGGCTCGCATTCACTTTGCTCCGCAAACAAAATCCCTACCCCTGCTGATTATGTAGCCCGCTATCGAGGCTCTTCCAGTTTCTTAGACGCTTTCTTTGCAGGATCTTTGGAAACAAACCACGCGGCGAGCGTGGCAAACTTCTCGTCCTGCGACCAAGGCGACCCAAACTCTCGTCCAAGCTCGGTAACGCGCCGCATCAGCTCATTTGGTTTGGCACGCAAGACTTGTCCAGCACGATTCAGGAGTTCCTTATCCTTGATTGTGAATCCCATCAGGCCACACCGAGCGCTCGCACGAAGCAGC
Source organism: Candidatus Acidiferrum sp. (assembly GCA_036522305.1). GTDB lineage: Bacteria > Acidobacteriota > Terriglobia > Acidiferrales > UBA7541 > Acidiferrum. Next base: position 70,116 of record DATDGB010000081.1, read on the forward strand.
GCTTCGCGGAATAGCTCACCATCCGCCGTGTGAATCAGCGCATGCGAAGCGAGAATCTTCTCCAACTCAGGAAGCGCTCTGCCGGAAGCAAGCAATAACCCGCATCGCGTGAGTTTCACTCCCTGTTCTTGCGTTCTAGATGCAAGTTCCCGGATCGCGCCGTAAGCCAGCCGCCTCGCCTCGGCCTGCATTCGCGCAATAAACTCGCGCGCCTGCCCCAGCTGCATCTTTTCTGCCGTGTGATACGGCTGCCTGAATTCATAAGTGAAAGTATCGACCAGGTGAACCCGCTGCTTCACGAGCACGACTGGCGCGCCTTTTTCGACGCACACCGCGACGGCCGCAGCCCACCCCGAATGCACGCGAACCCCAAGCGCCGCATTTTTCATTCGCGCCTCTATAAGTAGAAGAGTAAAAAAGCGCAGGAACAGCAGAAAGAATCGCCCAACGTCCTCACGTTCCGCGCAAACCCTTTACTTCCTTTACCTCCTTTGCCTCCTTTACCTCCCTACTGCGGCGGCGCACCTTCCACAACTTCCCGCACAATCTCCCGCGCCCTCTTTTCATTCGTAGCCGAAACAAAAATCCGCGTTTCCTCTCCCGGATTTTCAAGGTGAATCGGAATTTCGTTTTCCTGCATCGCCGCGGTCAGAAATTGCGCGATCCGGTCGTTGTTCCCATTCCAGACTTCCACTTTCGGATGCGTTTCCGTCTCCACCACCAGCGGCGGCTCTGCCGCAACCGCGCCATCCTGCGCCGGAATTTCTAAATCGGCAGGCTCTTCCTCCAGCAATTTTTCAAGCACTTCCCGCGCCGCCGCAAGATCGGTGGAAAGCACCGCCACCTCAAATCCAAACCGCGGCTTCCAATCAATCGGCAGCGGATCAGCCGTCGGCGCCACTTCATCATCCCCAAGACTCTTGTTCGAAAACGGAATCTCCGCCACTTCCAACTCTTCCAGCAACGCCGCGTGCACCGCCGGATCCTCTCCCGCCCACAACAAGACCAGCGAACCCTGTTGAATCGGCTTCGATGACATGGCGACTCCCCTATACCGCACGCTGAGTCTACTCCCTCTTCTGACTCTTCTGCATCCTGCCTCCCACCATCCGTCGTTCACCGTCCAGCACGCCTCTCCAAATTCATTCCGGTTGCGGGCCTTCAATGACTTCCTGAACTAGTTGCCTAGCTCGTGCTTCGTCCTCCGGGTGACTGAATACTTTGGCTGTCCCCAATGGCTGGGTCTCTATGCGGTAGGCAATTTCATGTTCCTGCAGCGCCAAGCCGATGCCTCCAACCAGCCCGATGTTCTCGCCGGACCAAATCAGCATTGAAATATCCTCGGGCAACCACCCGTTATGCCAGGCCCGCTCAGGCCAGTAGTCGAGGAACGAGTCTCTCCCGATACGGAAACCCGCGCTGGGTTCGAACTCCCAGTGTTGCAAAACTTGCGACATCACTCTTGTTGCGCGCTCGAAATCTTTCTTCAAAACCAGGACCTCGTAGTTCGGCCTATAGTTCCGGCTGGAAAAAAAGTCGCCATACGAGATGTTCGCGTTGTTATACCGGATTCCCGCCGCTTGCAACGCCTTCCTCAAATCAATGACGAATTTCGGATGAGGGAAATCGCAGAGTTCCCAAGCCGAATCCTCGGCTGCCACTTCTGCTCGCGGAGAGTGCAGCGGAACTCCGCAGTTCGGACAATGGGGAATTGCCTCGGCGAATTCGCCGAAACACAGAGGACAAATGCCAACTATCTCAGCGGATATATTCTCCTCAGTTGCTTTCACGCCTGTCCGTGGCTCCGCAAGCGCCTCCTTCTCAAATGCCTCCTTGCCAGATTCGAGAATCCACTTTGCCAGGGGTAAGTTCTCTTCCGAAACCCACACTTCAAACTCTCCGGGATCGGAATTGCCTGACTGCCGCCCTGTCACGGATTCGGGAATCGGCGGGTACTCAGGCACACCGTAACAAGCGACCTTCTTGTTCCAAAGACTCCACAAAAGTCCTATATAAAAATGAGGATCGCTTCCATGCCACAACCGCGTACCGTATTCATCCCCCACTTCCACTTTCTTCGCCAAAGGATGGCGAACCGCTTCCGCGTAGTCGTAAACCAGCTCTACGTCGCAGTCAGAGCAGCGCGTAAACCCTTGCCGATACTCGCCTTTGCACTGCGGACAATACATAGCGCGCCAGACCCTTTCCGGCCCCAAGGTTACACTTTTCTCGACTCTTTTAAGGAGCATTTCTATCGAGGGCCGAAGGAGGTTCAAAATCGCCCTTGACAAATTCCTAATCTGTGATACACTTAGTTTTGTAGGCAACTACGTTTGGAGTGCGGGAGCTTGCTCCCGCTTTTCTTTTTTAAGCTGGCCAATTCCGTTTTTCCTAGCTCAACACAGCCGAGATCGCGCCCTTTAAAATCAACAACTTACGAAATGCAAATTCCGTAACTCCTTTCATTTGAGATTCATACAAAATGGTGGGGGTACCCCCTGCCCACTGCCTCTTGGCCATTCTCGCTTGCGTCTTTTCGTCACCCAGTTCCGTATAGCAAGTTAGAATGAGCGCCACGATCTCATGTTTGACGTCACAGCCGTCCAGCTTCCTTGCGATCCCGGCCACGCCCGGTCCAACACTGTTCTTCTCCACGCTGATGGCCGATGAAGCCACCTCCATTGCGCGCGGCCTACAGCGCCGCGATCCAGACCTGCTCGACCGCCTGATTGAGCAGTATCAATACCGCCTGTTCCGCTACCTCGTCTATGTCACTGGAAACAAAGAGCGGGCCGAGGATTTTTTCCAGGAAACGTGGATTCGTGTCCTTGAGCGCGGGCATCAATACGACGGTAGGTCCAAATTTGAAGCCTGGCTCTTCGCCATTGCGCGCCACTTGGTCATAGATTGGCAGCGCTCCAAGAAACCGCTAAGCCTCGACATGCTGACCGATCCCGAGCAAGAGCATCCGCTGCAACTTGCGAACGAAACGGAACCCTCGCCCCTGCACCAGGTTCTCAGCCAGGAGACGGAAGAAAACGTTCAGGCCGGGCTGCAGAGAATTCCCGCAATTTATCGTGAGGTGCTTGTCCTGCGCTTCCAGGAAGGGTTGCAAATCGACGAGATGGCTGGGGTGCTCAGCGTCCCATTATCCACTGTGAAGTCGCGCTTGTACCGCGGTCTCGAAGCACTGCGTGGGGCGCTTCAGGGAGGTGCTGCATCATGAGCGAAAACATTCACGAACGCGCACTGCAACTGATCGCCCAAGCACGCGTTGAAGGAATCCCGGAAGCCGACAGCGCGTGGCTGCGTGCTCACCTCGAGCAGTGTGAGTTCTGCACCGACCGTGCGCGTCAGACCGATCGAGCTTTGCGGTTGATGCGTACAGCGGCGATTCCCTTGCCGCAAGGACTCGCCAGCCGCACGCAATTCCGTGTGCGCTTGCGCGCCCAGGAATTGCGCGAGCGGGAACCAAAGCGTCGCGCGATGTGGCTGGCTTGCGCCGTTTCGTGGGCATTCGGTATCGCCAGCGCTCCCTATGTATGGCGTTTGTTCCAGTGGTTTGGAGAACGCACAGGAGTTCCCAAACTCGTGTGGGAACTGGGGTTTGGGTTGTGGTGGACGGTTCCAGCGCTCTTCTTGCTCGTTGTCGTATTGATAGAGAAGGTGGGCCACGGAAGCGAGTCGGATTGGATGCGGCAAAGCAGGTAATGGGGATGGGAGAAAAGAGAGGAAACCTGTGTCGGACTATCAGCAGAAGATAGCGGAAACGTTCAGTGAGAGGAAGCGGCTGAACCAGCTGCGCAAGCGAAAGGAGAACCTGCGCTTCTGGAACGAGCTTCGCATCATCCCGCGATGGCTGTTCGGCCTAGTGGCCGTGCTCTACGTGCTCGCGCTGGTTATCGCCCTCACCATCAATATGGCGCAAAGTCACAATCCCAACGGAAACGATATGTTCCCGCCGGAGCTTCGGGATAACCCTGCTCTGGCACAGCTGGCGCTTTCCGGGCTGATAACCCTGGTGACGCTGTGCTTCGCGTTTTTTATCTTCATGATTGCTTACGTAAACCGCGACGCCAGCCGCCGCGGAATGAACTCCGCCCTCTGGACCATTTTGGTGATCGTGTTCTTGCCCACTTGGGGTCTCATCGGCCTGGTTATCTATCTCCTGATGCGCGAACCGTTGCCCTACCCCTGCCCGGAATGCGCAACCACTGTAAACGCCCGCTTCAACTTCTGCCCGAACTGCAAATGCAACCTGCATCCCGCCTGCCCCCAATGCAAGCGCGAGGTCGGTGAGCTGGACAAGTTCTGCCCCCATTGCGGCAATGATTTGAAGGCCGCAACCCAGGCAGAGCCAGCTGCATAGAGCGCAGGCTGACCTGATATTTGGTTGTTTTCAGAACCGTTCGACGGCGAGGGCCACGGCGTTGCCGCCGCCGAGGCAGAGGGCGGCGATGCCGCGCCTCAAGTTGCGGCGCTGCAATTCATAGAGTAGGGTGACGAGGATGCGGGCGCCGCTGGCGCCGATGGGATGGCCGAGAGCGACGGCGCCGCCGTTCACGTTGACTTTCTCGGGATTGAGTTTGAGCTGGCGGGTCACGGCAATAGCGGCCACGGCAAAAGCTTCGTTGAGTTCGATGAGATCGACGTCTTTGTCGCGGTCCCAGCCGGTTTTCATCAGCAATTTTTCTACCGCATCGACCGGGGCCATCATAACCCACTTGGGCTCGACGCCGCTGACGGCTTGCGCGACGATTCTGGCGATCGGATGCTTGCCGAGACGCGCGGCGTTGCGCTCACTGGTGACAATCAGTGCAGCGGCGCCGTCGTTGGTGCCGGGGGCGTTGCCGGCGGTGACGGTACCGTCTTTTTTGAAGGCGGGCTTCAATTTTGCTAGCGCTTCGATGGTGGTGTCTTCGCGGGGTGATTCGTCGTACTTGATGACAATCGGCTCACCCTTTCTTTGCGGAACTTCAATCGGCAGAATCTGCGCTTCGAAGAAACAGGATTTGCGCGCGCTGACGGCTTTCTGGTGGCTTTCAAATGCGAACTTGTCCTGCTCGTCGCGGGTGATGCCGTGTTTTTCGGCGACAAGTTCTCCGGTCATGCCCATGTGAAAATTTTCGTACGCATCCCAGAGTCCATCGTTAATCATGGAATCGACAACTTTAGCATCGCCGATGCGAAAGCCGGTGCGCGCTTGCGGCAGCAGATACGGGCAATTGGACATGGACTCCATCCCGCCGGCCACAACAATTTCGGATTCGCCCAGCTGCACAGCCTGCGCGGCCAGGGCCACGGCTTTCAGGCCGGAGCCACACACTTTGTTGATGGTCATCGCGGCAACGCGCGGGGCGCAGCCGCCTTTGAGCGCGGCCTGGCGTGCGGGATTCTGGCCGAGGCCGGCTTGCACAACGTTGCCGAGGATGGCCTCGTCAATTTGATTGGGGTCGAGACCGGCACGGCGGATGGCTTCGGCGACAGCTTTGCCGCCTAGTTCGGGCGCGGAGAATCCGGCGAGACCACCTTGGAATTTTCCGATGGGCGTTCGAACGGCGGAGAGAATGACGGGAGTTTCGATACTCATGGTGAGCCCCCAGCAGAGCAACAAAGGTCATTATAGCGCGATGCCAGAAATGAAGCTGCGGAGGCGGGGAAACCTGGGGGCGGAGAACTCCGCCCCCGTCAGTGACTGGATTAATTCGTGGCGGCTCCGGCTGCACCTTGCTGAGTTTCGTCGGCACTCGGGCCGTAAAGGCCGGGGACAGCGACGTTGAGCAGGCGGAAATAGACGGTGAGCTGTGCGCGATGATGGATCAAGTGGTTGAGGCACATTCCGCGGAGGCAGGCTACGCGGGGCATGGTGAAAATTTCCTGGCCGCCGGCGAGCAGCTTCCAGCCTTTCAGGATGTCGGCGTCACTGACGCTTGCCAGTGCGGCGCGCGCTTCAGCGCTGCCTTTGTCGAAAGCGGCGAGGAGCTGGGCGCGATTTTCGATCTTCGGCGGAGTGTAAGAAGGGCCGTCAACGGGAGCATAGTCCAGCTCTTCGGTGTTGATGGTCATGGTGATCCACTCGGGGACGGTGCCGACATGGCCGGCGAGCCAGCCAAGCGTTCCGGATTTCTCGTGGGGCTTCCAATTCCACTTCTCGTCGGGACAGCGTTCCAGGACTCTTCGCGTGTTCTTCATCTCCTCGTCGAACTCAGCGAGCATCGTTTGTCCAATGGTCATGATTTTCTCCTTGCGGTAATCGAGATTCAGGGCGCAGCGATCTTAGGCGAACAAAAAGCGAATTGTCAAGCGCTTTTTCTCGACCACCTTCGAGTCTTTTCTTCTTGCCCCGGGAACTCTGCTTGTTTAGTTGCGCCGAGGTCCAAATTGGTCACCTGGAACTTACCGCAGTCTTCGACGGACGGCTTGACAGGTGGGAGAAAGGGAAGAAAATGGCGGCATGCCGCACCAATTCACTACGTCGTATGCGAAAGATTCCATCGATCTTTTTCGGTACTACAAGAGTCTCGCCGAGCGGGCGATGGCGCAGTGCCCGGACGAAGCGCTGTTTAAGACCACTGATGCCGAATCCAATTCCATCGCGATCATCGTAAAACACCTGTCGGGAAACATGCGGTCGCGGTGGTCCGATTTTCTGACCAGTGATGGCGAGAAGCCGGACCGCAATCGGGATACCGAATTTGAAGAACCGCCGAAGACACGCGCAGAGTTGCTGGAACTTTGGGAGCGCGGATGGAAATATGTTTTTGACGCGTTGCAACCTCTCACCGACGCAGATCTGGGCCGAACGGTAACCATCCGGAACGAACCGCATTCGGTGATGCAGGCGATCAACCGGCAGATGGCGCACTATTCGCACCACATTGGGCAGATTTTGTTTTTGGCGAAGCATTTGACATTTATTTCATCGGGAAAATGGCAGTCCTTGAGTGTGCCGCGGGGGCAGTCCAAACACTTTTCGGCGGATGTGGTGGCGGGACGGAAGTCGCAACGCTGAGCCGAGTTTCTCACGGAGACTGCATAGTGCAATCGCGCCGAGATGGGGCGCAGCCCGCCGCGGCGGGGGCCCCTACCAGACAGCACTAACTCTTTGGCTGTGGACGATCACTTGGGGCAGACTCAGGGGCGACTGGGAATTTCTTGAGGTGGACATCGCCGCAGTCGGGGCATTCGCCTTCGGCGAGGACGAATTGGGCGAGGCAGAGGGGGCAGTAGGTTTGGCAGTTCTCGGACTCGCGGAGTGGCGGACGCAGAAGTTCTTCTGGGGGCATTTCGATTTTGGCTAGAAAGGCTTGGAGGACGCGGCGCATCACTGAATCGCTAGAAGTGGCGTCGCCCTCCATTCGAAATAAGGACTGGCGCAGATTTCGTTCCGCGAGGACGCGGGACTCTTCCTTGGATAGCAAGACGTAGCCGACTGCGACGGGGTGAAAAGCACAGAAAAGATCTCGCAGGAGAACATCGTTCGCGCGAATCGCCGAGAAGGGCGAAAGAGCCAAGACAATCACCTGCTGCCAGCAACCTTCCTTCAACTCGGGATAAAGGGCGCGATGGGCGCGAAGAAAACTCCAGCCAATCCAGGCGAGCGACCAGATTAAATACGCGAGCAGAACCGGCCAGAGGTGCTCAAGTCCGCGAAGGCGGATGAGCACGGGCGCGACCAAGAACAAGAAAACGAAGAGCAGCATGCAGGCGGTGCGGAGAAAGACAGTATGGGCCTGGTATTCCTCGAGCCGAAGGGCGATTTTTTTGTTATCGAACATTTTCTCGAATTCGCGTTCGAACGCGCGGTCGCGATCTTGAGCGGATCTTTTCCGAACGTGGTCGAGAACCGCGGCTAGAAAAGTTGCGTAAGCTTCCGAATGGGCTGTGAAGAGCAGGTGGCCAGCCGATCGGACTTCTTTCCCCGCGCTTTGGACTTGCTGTTTTGCCTGATAGCTCAAGCGAATCGTTCGTCTGCCCGTGATTTCATCGGGCTTGGAGAGATTGGATTGCGCGGGTGTTCCCTCCTTATTTGTTACTACGGAGGGAAAGAATTCGCAGACGATGGCTCCGGAGAGCGGCAGAAAGGGATTCAGGAAAAGGAGCTTGTGCTGGCCGAAACGCATGCCCAGCCCTTTGGGAAGAAGCCTGGCGCGGAAACGCCAACCAATGCGAAAGACTTCACTCTCAAGGGGCGCCCAGCCAATGCACTGAAGGAGATAGACGCCAATAAGAACCAGGAAGAGGATCTGAACTTCAGTCATTCGGACTGGGTCGTCTCTTCTTCAGAGGCTTTGCCGGTCAAAACGCGTTTGAGGTAATTCACAGCGCGTTTGATCATGGTGGAGAGGGCGACGAACAGGGCCACTATCAGCTTCCAGAACTTGGCCAGTAAGCCGGTCTTAAAGGCGATGGCGGTGGCGCCGCCGGCGACCAGTGCGGCCAGGCCGTACTCCGCGACTTTGTCACCGGGGCGAAACTCGGCGTAACTGTGGCCGGACTTGAAAGAAAAACCTTTCAGAACTTCGGCGAAGCGGGGCAAAACGTTGGAAACGACATCGGGGCCGAGCACGAGGTCCACGTCCATGGTGCCGCGGCGCCCGAGAATTCTGATGGAGTAGTTGACGCTCTTATCTTCCTTGCCATTTTCCATGGCGTGGCCGCGCGTAGCCCAGGTCAGGTTCTTTGTGGAGACGTCGTAAAACGGCGGTTTGTACCAGCCGTCGATGTTGTAGGCAGGCCAGCCGCGCTTGGCTCGTTCTTTATTGCCCTCTTCGGTGTTGGTCTGCAGTTCCTTGAGCAAGGCATCGGCGTCAAGTTTGTCGCGGTCGTCGTCCTTCACGTAGCCGATGCTGTGAAATTCGAAGATCACGAACCAGAATTCGCCGGCTTGCTCATTTCCGTGCTCTCGCTCGGGGATCAGAACGCCGAGTTCGGCGCCGCTGGGGGGATTCTGGGTGAGTTCGAGAAATTTGCGGGTGCCATCCGCGCCGGCGAAACGATAGCCTTCAGGGACTTTGATTTCGGCGAGGTCGCCGAGCTTGCCGACGGTGGGGCCGTCTTGCCAATCGATTTTTACTTTTGGAGCGGCGGCCTGTTCCTGGGCCAATGCGGAAAACGGGAGGGCAAGCAAGGCTAGAAGGGCGGCGATGTAGAGAGATGGTTTTGAATGTCGGGCGAGGGGCATCTGTTTTCTCCGTTTCTAATCGTCAGGAGAGTCGATGCGGGCATTTTCCTCTCAGATTTGGTGGCTGTAAACAATTTTGTACGACCGCGATGCGTAAATTTGAGAGCGGTTTCCTCTTCACCTGAAAATCCGATACCCTTCTAATCGATGGCAACTTTGTTTGAGATGGAACCGCTTGGCGAGAGCGGGCTGAAACTTAATGATGCGCAGAGACGCGCGATCACCCACGGTGAAGGGCCGCTGCTGGTGATTGCGGGAGCGGGAACGGGGAAAACGCGGGTCATTACGGAGCGTATCCGGCACTTGCTGGAGACGGACTCTTCGCTGTCCGGGGAAAACATCCTGGGCTTGACGTTTACCGACAAAGCCGCCGGGGAGATGAAAGCGCGCGTCGTGAAGGCCGCGGGAGAGCGGGCCAAAGACGTGACGCTCAAGACCTTTCATGCTTTCTGCGAATCGCTGCTAAAAGACGTGGACGCCGACCATGTGATGCTCGACAAAGTCGACCACTGGATCCTGCTGAGACGCAACTTGCACCGGCTGCAACTCGACCGCTACCGGCGGCTGGCCGAGCCGGGGCAATTCTTGAGCGATTTCATAGAGTTCTTCTCACGATGCCAGGATGAACTCGTCTCGAGCGGCGACTATCTTCGTTACGCTGAGCAGCTTGCCTCCGAGCTGGAAGCCGAACGCACCCAACTCGATACGGATACACTCGGCGAACGCGAAGAAGCAGTCGCCCGCGAGCGGGAAATCGCGCGCGCATACCAAGCAAGCGAAGAATTACTGCGCGAAAAGAAGCGTTCGTCCTTCGGTTCACTGATCACCGGAGCCGTGGAGCTTCTCGAAAACGATGCGGCCCTGCGCGCCACTCTGCAAGACCGCTTTCGCTACATTCTGGTCGACGAATTCCAGGACACGAATATCGCGCAACTGCGGCTGCTGGAGCTGTTGGCCAATCAGAACAGGAATATCTTCGCCGTGGGCGACAACGACCAAGCCATTTACCGATTCCGGGGCGCATCCTTCGGCAGCTTCAAACTTTTTCTGGAGCGTTTCGCGGGATGGCGCGAAGGCGAAGATTCCACCCCTTTTCGCGTGAGCCTCACGGAAAATTACCGCTCGACGCCGAACATCCTGCGGGTGGCGAGCCAAGTCATTGGAATGAACACGGCGAGCGCGGATTTTCCGAAGAAAGTGCTCACCACAAACCGGCCGGAAGGCGAAAAGATCCGCGTGGTGGAACTCGCTGAAATCGAAGACGAGGCACGATGGGTGGCCGGGGAGGTGCAGCGCATTCACCGGGCGGGCCGGCGGTGGCGCGATTTCGCGGTGCTGTACCGAGCGCACGGGCATCGCGATGCCTTGGTGCGGGAACTTTCGAAGCGCAAAATTCCGTTTGTGATCTCCAGGCTTTCTATCCTTGAGCATCCGCTGGTGAAAGATCTCATCGCGTACCTCCGCTTGATCGCCAAGCCCTACGATGACATTGCGGCGGCTCGGGTGCTGGCGGCCCCGGCTTGGCGGCAATCGCCGTCCGACCTGGTGCGTTTGGCGGAACGCGCGCGGAAGAGTCGAAAGAAAATCTATGACGAGCTGCAGACCAAGCAGGGCAGCCTGCCTTTTGAGCCATCCGCGAACGAATTGAGTGAACTGCTGGACTTCCTCACCGCGCGGCGCAAAACAATTCAGCGCCGGACGGCGGCAGAAATACTGGCTGACCTTCTGGAATGGCTCGAAATTTACGGACGCGCTTCGGAGCAAGACCGCGCCTACGTGAGACGCTTCCCCGAATTCGTCAAGGAGTGGGAAGCGAAGAGCGAGACGCGTGGCCTGCCGGAGTTCGTCGAATATCTGGAGTACTTCGACCAAGCGGGCGGCGTGATTTGCCTGGAAGAGGATGCTCCGGGCGACGCCGTGCAGTTGATGACCGTTCACGGCGCCAAGGGCTTGGAGTTTTCGCATGTATTTGTGCTGCGCGTGAACAAAAACAAGTTCCCGCAGCCGGAGCGCTCCCACGTGTTCGAGTTTCCGACGCGGCTCATGAAAGAGGGCGCTCCCGAGGTTCATTTTCACCATCAGGAAGAGCGCCGGCTGTACTACGTGGCGCTAACGCGAGCCCAGGACCGGCTGACGATTACTTCGGTGGCGGAGAGGAAGGCAAAAGTACCGCCGTTCATCGAGGACCTTTTGATGGACCCGCGGCTGAAGCGCCGCGAGGTGCTGCAACTCGCGCCAAAAGTCGCGCCAGCGCCGGCCGAAGTCTCCGATGAGGGGGAGACTGGAGAGGTGCAGGATTCACTCTTTGCGCCATCGGGCCGAGCCAAAGTTTTCTCCCGCATCGCTCGTTGGGCAAAGACGTTTCATCCGCCGTCGCCCGAACCACTGCAGCTGCATCCTTCGGCAGTGCAAAGTTACCGGTCTTGCCCGCAGAAGTATCTATTTTCGTCACTGTGGTCCTTGCAGGAAGGCCCCAAGGCCACACTGACATTTGGGCGGGTGATGCACGGCACCATCCGGCGGATGATGGCGGAGTTCAAGAAAGGCAACCGTCTGCCGTTCGACGAAGTAGAGCGGATTTATGAAACGGAATGGTCCTGCGTGGGCTATGAAGACGAATATCAGGAGGGGGCATACAAAAAAGACGGGCTAGAGCAACTGCGGGGGTTTCACCAAACCGTGCTGGAGCAGCCGTTGCTGGTGCTGGAACTCGAGAAGAATTTCGAGTTGCCCGTCGAGAACAACGTCATTCTAAAAGGCCGGATTGACCAGGTGAATTCGCTCGGGCGAAACGATGTGGAGATCGTCGACTATAAGACGGGCAAGGCAAAAAAGGATTCGGATGCGCAGAAAGACCTGCAACTGAGCATCTATGCGATCGCTGCAAGGGAGATTTTTGAGTGGAATCCGGTGCGCATGGTTTTCTACTACCTGCAGGACAATCAGCGGCAAGAAACCACTCGAGACGCAAAGCAGCTCGACGAGGCGTTGCGCGTGGTCCAGGAAACGGCAGCGGATATTCGCGCCGCGGAATTTCCGGCGAAGCCGGGGTTCATCTGCCGCAATTGCGCCTACAAACCGATTTGCCCGGCGCATGAAGAAGCGTTGAGTGCTTCTTAGAAATCCTTCGGGATTGGTTCGAGAGAAGTACGAGGAGGGCTCGCCGTGAATCGCAAAAATATCTATCTGCTTCTTTGTATCCTCGGTGCGGCGATTCCTTACTCACAATTTGTACCGTGGGTGATGGAAAACGGGCTGCAGCTTGGCCTGCTGGTGCGTCAACTTTTCGTGAACCGTATCAGCGCTTTTTTCGGGCTGGACGTGCTCGTTTCGTCCGCGGTGCTTCTGGTGTTTATGCGACTCGAGGGAAAGGTGGCGCGTGTGCGGTTCCGTTGGCTGCCAATTGTTGGTTTATGCGCGGTGGGAGTTAGTTTGGCGCTGCCACTTTTTCTGTATCTTCGCGAAGACGCGCTGGAAGAGAACCGGATGACCTCTCAGCGCGGGGCGGCTCCGGCGAAATAACCTTCACGGGCGAGGATGGTCAGGCCTTCGCGTTTCACACGCACTTCGATGGCGTGATACTCCGCGCCGCGGTCGGTTCCGCTCGGGGCGTAAGCCAAGGTGTACTGGTTGCGGGCCTCTTCGGTGACGCGGGCGTAGAGTTCCTCCATCGCGCGGCTCTTCATCCCGTAATAGACGTCGCCGCCGGTGTCGTGAGCGTATTTAGAGAGGCGTTCGAATCGGCGTTCGAAATAAGCGCTGCCCACCCCGACGCCGTAAACGCCGATGTTGTAACGGAGGAGTTCCTTCAGGACGGTGTCGTACTTGTTGACATTGGACTTCGGCCGGTTCACGCCGTCGGAAATCAGAAAGATGATCTTGCGCCGTTGGCGCTCCGGATCACGGTCCTTCAGCAACTGCGCGGCATTGTACACGGCATCATCCAAGGCTTTGGTCGGCTGGCCTTTAATGTTGAGCAGGCCGCCAGTAATGTTCGGTGCGTCTCCCGTGGCGGAATGGCCGTTGATGGAAGGTCCGGTGCCGACGGCCGGGCTGGAGGGCGCCACGGAGGGTTCATCGTCCAAGCGCGTGCGCTTCAACTCGGTGAGAATCTTGTCGCGGTCGCTGATGAAGCCCTTGCCTTCGTGGAAAAACTGGTCAAAGCGACAGATAGATGCTTCATCGTTCAAGCTCAGGCCCCCAACGACGGCGCGCAAGCTGTCCGTGACTTGCTGAGCATCTTTCGATTTCAAGTCGTTGTCGACGAGCAAGACCATGGAAATAGGCGTGGGATCGGCAGCGAAATGAATGAGTTTTTGTTCGACGTTATCCTCGAAGATGCGGAATTCGTCCCGGCGGAGATCGGCGACCAGCCTGCCGGACCTGTCCTTCACAGTGACAGGCACTACCACTTCGTTGACCTTGAAGACGATTTTGCCTTGCCCGCTCTGCTGTGGAGACGTGGAAGGGTTTTGTTCCGGGGCAGGCGGGGTAGTGGTCGATTGCGGCGCTTGTGCGCCAAGCTGGGCGAGCAGCGCGGTGAGTAGCAGTCCGCAAACCAAGGGAAGCATTTTCCGTAGACTTTTCATGGTCCTCAAGCCAAACTTCATGTGAAATCATCCGCGCGGGTGACTTCGGCCACGCATCCATCGCACCGCTTCGCGGCATCCTACAAGGCGGCAACACCCCGCGGAGTTTCACCGGTCGGGCATCTCTCGCAGAGGAAAGTATACATGCAATCGATGCACAAGCTTTTGATGCAGTGTGTGACCGCAACGGTTGCGGTGAGTTTGGCGATTCCTGCCATGCCTCAGGAACCCATAGTACAAGGCGGGACCATCAAGTCGCAGGTAAGCCTGGTGAACCTGTTTGCGACCGTGCGGGACAAGAACAAAAGGATTGTGCCCAACTTGAAGCAGGGAGATTTCCGGATTTCCGAGGACAATCAGGACCAGAAAATCTCATTCTTTTCGAAAGAAGTGGCACTGCCGATTACCCTGGCTTTGCTGCTGGACACCTCCGGCAGCGAGCAGGATATGCTTAGCGGCATCCAAGACGCGGGCAGCCAGTTCATCTCCCGGATTATCCGCAAGGGCGATGAGGCGCTGGTGATGTCCTTCGATTCCAATGTCGACCTGCTTTCGGATTTTACGGACGAGAAAAGCCAACTGGAACGCGCCATCCATAAGACCAGGATCAATGTGCCGGATCAGGGAGCTAGAGTCGGAAATCCGGGTCCAGTCGGTTCGCGGCAAATCACTGGCACAGCGCTATATGATGCGATTTACCTGGCGTGCGGTGAAAAACTGGCCACCGAGGCAGGGCGCAAAGCGGTTGTCATCGTGACCGATGCGCAGGACGAGGGCAGCAAGGTCAGGCTGGAGGAAGCGATTGAAGCGGCACAGCGGACGGACACTGTCATTCACATCCTGCTGGTGGCGGACCCGCGGTTCGGCGGCAACTCGGGCGTGGCGCACAAACTCGCGGAAGAGACCGGCGGGCGAATGATTTCGGTTCGCTCGGAAAAGAAGTTGATGGAAGCTTTTGACGAGATTTCTGAGGAGCTGCGCAGTCAGTATACCCTGGGGTACTACCCGACGAATGCGGCGCAAGACGGAAAATTCCGCAAGCTCAAAGTCGAAACGGCCGATAAAGATTTGAAGGTTCTCACCCGTAAGGGCTATTACGCGCCGAAAGGGTGAGCGCTGCAAAATGTGTGGCGGCAACGCCGAACCCTAGTTCCCAAAGCGGATGCCACCGGTTCGTGTTGCCACCTAACCGACCTTCGAACCTCTAGAACGATTCTCAATCAATGATTTTCGCAGCAGCCGGCTGCTGCGTCTGTGGTCTTGGCGGGCTGTACGTATTCAGCCTGGGCGTCGACTTTGTAGCCTGCGTCGTACTTGTCGTGGTGGCGAACCCAGGCCATGCCGTGCTTTAGCCCCTCTTCGTCGCGACCCTTTGGCGTGAGGTCCAGCCAGTTGTAAGCGCCGATGAGAATGTCCAGCCCGCGCGCGTAACTTGAATAAGTGTGGAAGATATTGCCGGCGGCATCTCTATAGAAGACGCTGGTGCCGGGCCGTTCTTCGCTAGGGAACTTCTGCATGGAATAGTTGTAGTAGACTTCGCCCTTTTCCAACTCATCTTTCGTTATCGACACCTGGTAGTCGTAGTTAAAGTCGGTCGAATTCGATGAAACCCAGTGGAAGTGCCATCCCATGCGCTTCTTGAACGCTTCGATCTGCGCCAGCGGCGCGCGCGAAACGACGGCCAGGCGCACGTCCCGCGCCGCCAAGTGCACCACGCTGCCGTCGATATGATCGGAAATGAATGAGCAGCTTGGGCAGCCTTCCTTCCAGTCCGGTCCCAGCATGAAGTGATAAACAATCAGCTGGCTTCGGCCGCCGAAGAGGTCGGCAAGCGTTTCCTTCCCTTTCGGCCCATCAAACACGTAGGACTTATCCACTCTTTCCCAGGGCATATCGCGGCGCTGCTGGCTCAGCTCGTCGCGAAGCCGTGTAAATTCCTTCTCCTTCTTTAACAGCTCTTTGCGCGCCGCAAGCCATTCCGTCGGCGAAACGACTTTCGACTGTTCCATCGCTCTCGTTGCCATGACTGATTCTCCTTCCAACTTTTCCAGCGTCGCGGAGGGGCAGATAACCTCCAGAATTCCGTGGCAAACTCTTTGCTCAGTGAAGGCAGGGGCCCGGCGTTGCCTAGCCCAAATGGGCCCCACTTTCACTGACCGTGCGCTAGGATGTAAAGCAGGCTTCGCGCCGGAGCGCTAGGCGCCCGCAGTCTGCGCTTTCGGAGCCTCACTCGCCTGTCGCATTTGTGCGAGCACTTCGCGGATGGCATCGTTGGACCCTGGGCTGCGCTTTTCGCGCCAAGCTTCCAGGTGGTTGCATTGTTTTTCCAGGTTGGCGAGGAAGTTTGGGCTGCTGAACATGGCCCGCCAAGCTCCGAGAACCGGCTTCACCTGTTCAAACACGGCCCATTGTTCCCCGTTGCTCTCGAAGAAGAACTCTTCGTCGATAAGGCCGCGGTTGACGATGCTCGCCACCATTTCCCAGTAACCGAGCACCATGCGCACGTATAAGCTTTCCTTGCTGCCGGGAGGACACACGCGCATCAAGTCGTCGGCACTCTTCACGTGGAAGTTTGCCCCGAACCAGTCGCGCGCTTCCCTCAACTTAGTTTCGCGCCGTTCTTCGAACAGCCGCAACATCAGGTTTACTTGCTCATTTGTTACTTCTCCCATGTTTCCTCCTTAGGTTTGGATTATCAACAGATTTTTAGGGGACTAGGCAAACGGATTTTCGTCCGCGCTGGGCCCATAAATCGACGGTACTGGAACATCCAGAATCCGTAGGTAGACGGAGAGCTGCCCGCGATGATGGTAGTTATGATTCATGAGGATCGAGCGAATGAATCCGATGCGCGGGACGGACATCAAAACTTTTCCGTTTTTGGTCAAGCTCCACATGGACATGAGCCGGGCGTCGTCCATCTTGTTCAGCGTTTCCTTTGCACTTGCGAGGCTCTTGGAGAAAGTGTCCAAAATTTCCTGGCAACTCTTGGGCTCGGGCTGCGAAAAAGTCGGGGCTTCCATAGTGTCGGGCGTCGCTGCGGCTGCGATGCTGCCCGGGACGGAGGCGATGTGCAGGGCCAGCTGTCCCAAGGAAAAGGCTTTAGGGTGTGGTTTCCAGGCGAGTTTGTTTTCCGGAATTCGATCCAAGACTCGCTTGGTCGTTTGTGCTTCCTGGTCAATCTCCATCAAGAGGGAATCTACAAGTCTCATACCTGTTCCTTTCGTCTGTCTCTTTTCAAGCGGAATTTGCTCATCACGAGAGCGGTCAGCCCGCCCGTGGACATCACCCCAGCGATCATCATCGCCACACTCGCCAAGCACCCTGGGCACATATACTTTCTCCTTCCCGCACTACCGCGATCAGTGCGATCGAGCCGCTTCTGCCCTCTTGCGCACGCAGTCGTTCATGTAACCCCATCCTTTCGAGACACCGGCGCGGTGTTCGTCAGAGATCATTCCGATGGCGGAATGGCGGAATTTGATGAGCGTTACCCCGTTCGCCTCACTCAAGCGGTATTGCACATTGGAGACCACCGGATAAGACATGAACAGTGGTCCGGCAAATTCGAGCAAGGTCGGCCGCTTGATGGCCTGCACCACGGCCCAGAAGTGGCCGTTGTTGTCACCCAGGTCTCGGTACCATCTGCCGCCCGGCCATGGCTCCAGTTTCATCGGCATTGGCCCCACGGAAGGAACTTCGTTATACGGCCCGAGTTGTTCGAGCAGCGCGGCGAAGGTGGTATCCAGTGGCGCGCGGACATGGATGTCCTCCGTGATATTCAACGTCAGATCTTCAATTTTTATTCCTGTCGAAATCATCTTTCCTCCCTGAAATGAATTCTGGTCCCTTGTCGTTCGACGGGTTGCTCTTACGTTCGGCACGCTCTTT
The DNA here is from genome assembly GCA_036522305.1 of Candidatus Acidiferrum sp. Lineage (GTDB taxonomy): Bacteria > Acidobacteriota > Terriglobia > Acidiferrales > UBA7541 > Acidiferrum. The sequence continues at coordinate 87,780 of DATDGB010000081.1, forward strand.
GACCCGGCTCAATTGATGACGCCAGAAGCGCTCGAATGTTTCCGTCCACTCATGAAGCGGACGAACAGCCTCGGCATTGGTGCGATAAAGCATGCGTCGGCCGTCGCGCCGCACATTGACTAGTCCAACTTCCAGCAACACGCGCAGATGCTTCGAAACAGAGGGCTGTCCCATTCCAAGGGAATCGACGATCTCGCCCACTGGCCGCTCCTGCAGCGCGATAAAGTTGAGGATTTCCCGCCGGCGGGGCTCCGCCACCGCGTTAAAGGCATCCGAAGTTGTCGCCGCTCGTGCCATGGGCCATACATTACATTCCCATATAGGAATATGTCAAGCTTTATTTTTGTTCTTCCACGTCCCCGCCTTCACCGCATGATTCCCCAGCTCTCGTGGAAGTGCGCCCTGTTGGAAGTGCGCCCTTGACCGCGCTACCTTTTGGCGATAGCCTCGCGCCTAATTTCTCGCGTTGGTCTTTGCTTCCAAGGAGGCTGCGCATGGTTCCGCTCTCTGCTCTGTGGCTACCCATCCTGATTGCCGCCGTCATCGTGTTCGTGGCCAGTTCGCTCATTCACATGGTGCTGAAATATCACCAGAGCGACTACCGGCAGCTCCCCGAGGAAGACAAGCTATTGGCCGCCTTGCGTCCCGCTGGCCTGACTCCGGGCCTTTATCATTTCCCGTTTTGCACCCATAAGGACATGAACACGCCAGCTGTGCAGGAAAAATACAAGCAGGGACCGGTGGGATTCCTGACCATTTATCCCAGCGCCCCGCCCAACATGGGGAAGTTTCTCGGTTTGTGGTTCGCCTACTGTCTTCTGATTGGAATGTTCGTCGCCTATATCGCCAGCCGCACAGTTGCGCCCGGTGCGCACTATCCGGCGGTGTTTCGCGTGGCGGGGACGGTCGCATTCATGTCTTACGGCTTGGGGCCTCTGGTGAACGGCATCTGGAAAGGCCAGCCGTGGAGCATGGTCTTCAAAGAGTCTTTCGACGGCTTGATCTACGCCTTGCTGACAGCCGGCACCTTCGGCTGGCTGTGGCCGCGGTAGAACCATCCTGACCTAAAGAGCCAGATGCTGGGAGGCCACTAGGAACAAACTCTCAAGGCGTGCAGTGTTCAAGCTAAGATCGCCTTCGTTCTTTGCGAATCAATTGACCGCAATCCCTCGACCGTCTACCATCCTTTCTTCATTCCGTGCCCATGATCAACGAGACCATTGCCCACTACCGCGTCCTCCGCAAGCTCGGCAGCGGCGGCATGGGCATCGTCTATGAGGCGGAAGACTCCAAGCTCAGCAGGCGTGTGGCACTCAAATTTCTTCCCGAAGGCACCCATCGCGATCCACAAACTCTTGAACGTTTCCTCCGCGAGGCCCGCGCTGCTTCCGCCCTCAATCACCCCGGCATTTGCACCATCCACGCTATCGAAGAGCACGACGGCCGCACTTTTATCGCCATGGAATTGCTGGAAGGACAGACCCTCGACAAACTCATACCCCTCGGCACGCTTCCGATTCCTCGCACCATCGACATCGGCATCCAGCTTGCTGACGCGCTCGACGCCGCTCACAAAAAAGGCATCCTTCACCGAGACATCAAGCCCGCCAACATTTTTGTAACCGAGCGCAGCACGGTCAAAATTCTCGATTTCGGGCTCGCCAAGCTGCTCCCCGAACATCACGCCAACTTCGGCGGTGAAACTACCCTGGGCGATTCCGAAACCCTTCTTCTCACCAGTCCCGGTACTGCCGTCGGCACCATTTCCTACATGTCTCCCGAGCAAGCGCGTGGAGAGGAACTTGACCCGCGCAGCGACCTTTTTTCCCTAGGCTGCGTCCTCTACCAACTGACGACCGGCATTCTGCCGTTCCCCGGCACCACCAGCGCCGTCGTGTTCGACAAGATTTTAAACAGCGCGCCAGTGGCTCCCGTGACTCTGAATCCCGATGTTCCCGCCGAACTCGAACGCATCCTCAACAAAGCCCTCGAAAAAGACCGGGACGTCCGTTACCAGGTTGCCGCCGAAATGCGCGCCGACTTCAAGCGTCTGCAACGCGAACTCGATTCCGGCAAGACCGCGGCCGTCACCTCATCTTCGGGCCGCATTCCAACACAAGTTTCCGTTCCCGCCGCCCAGCCAGCTCCCTCCGCCGACCAACCGCGAACGCCCTCCAGCGGTTCCGTATTGATTGCAGCCGCGGGGCAAAACAAAATCGGCACAGGCCTCGTGCTTGGAGTAGCTCTCCTCCTTGTCATTGCCGCCGCCTTCGGTGTCTATTCCCTGCTGCCGCACAAAAAAACTTTGCCCCCTGAAGCAATGTCCATTGAGAATCTCACCAACAATGGCCACGTCGCCCTGGCCAGAATCTCCCCCGACGGGAAATACCTCCTCCACGTCCTGGAAGAGGGTGGGCTGCAGTCCCTCTGGCTCCGGCATATTCCTACGGGAAGCAATACGCAAGTCGTCACGCCCGCCGCCACGCGCTACAGCGGTCTCACTTTTTCTCCGGACGGCAATTACATCTACTTCGTTCGCCGTGACGATTCCGAGCAAGCCATCGCTTCTCTCTACGACGCTCCCATGCTCGGCGGGATTCCGCGCCTGCTCATCAAAGACGTGGACAGCCCCATCTCCTTTTCGCCTGATGGGCAGCACTTCGCTTACTTGCACCAGCATGGCGATTCCACCGCGACCGACCTGAAGATCGCGAGGCGGGATGGCTCTTTCGAGCGCGATCTCTTTCATCACAAGAGCATTCTCACCGATAGCCTGACGCTAGCCTGGTCCCCCGATGGCAAGACCATCGTAATTCCCATCTCTCAACCAACTTCTCAAGATCTCGGCGGATTCCTTGCCGTGGATACCGCCAGCGGCGAGGCGAAACAAGTAGCGATCGCGAAAGATCGCATTTACAAGGAGCCTTCGTGGTTTCCAGACGGGAGCGCGCTTCTCGTCTCTGCTATCACAGCAAGCACTGGCTTTCTTCGAAATCAGCTCGGGATTGTTTCCTTCCCCGGGGGCGCTTTTCGCCTGCTGACCACCGACACCAATGATTACGTTCATCCCAATATTTCAGCGGACGGCCAAAGCATCGCCGCGAGCCAGGTCCAGGGAAAATTTGAAATTGCCATCGCTCCCGCTGGTTTGCCCGAAAAATTAACTCCCATCAAACTGCTTTCCAACCTACCTGCCTGGAGCTGGGACTGGACTCCAGATGCGCAACTCCTGGTCGTCCAGGGTCCCGACATTCGAATGGTTAACCCGGCGGGTGGAAGCCGCGTGGTCTTCTCTGATCCGAAATTTGTGATGGATCAGGTGACCTCCTGCGGGAACGGCCGCTACGTTGTCTTTCGAACGCTCGGCCGGTCGGGCGGCGCGGAGGCGAATTTTTGGCGCGTTGATTCGAACGGCACGAACTTAACGCGCCTCACTCTCGGCCTGAACGAACGCGTACCCGCCTGTTCGAATGACGGCAAGTGGTTGTACTACCTAGACGCCACTGAAAATCACTTTCTCAAACGAATTCCCATCGAGGGTGGTTCGCCGGAAACAATCATCAAATTTCCTTCCGAACCCTATGCACTCTCCCCCGATGGCAAAACGGTGGCCACTTTAGAAGTCCGCGAAGCGGATCACACGGTTATGCTCGATTTGTATTCTGTGGAGGATGGAAAAAAATCTGCGTTCGAATTCGATCAGCGCGGCTTACCCGTCCTGGCCTTCCTGCCATCCGGAAAAGCCGTTGCCTACATGGTGCGCGAAAAAGGCGTGGACAATTTGTGGATCCAGCCGCTAGACGGAACTCCACGCCGGCAACTGACGCATTTTACGGCGGAACGAATCGCCGGCTACGCGTTTTCGAAAGACGGCGCCCAACTAGGGATGAAGCGCGGACACTCGGAATCGGACGCCGTGCTACTGCACAATGTTCCCCGCTAGAAATTCCGCCTTGCCCTTCGATTCGCGCCACGCGTAGCGCATCTCCAAAAATTATTATTGAACGCCACCCCCAGGCGGGTTTGAGGCCGACGGCACGTTGGCGTTGGCGCGAGCAAAATAGCCGCGGCGGGCGCGCACCTGGTAGCCCTTATGATCGGGCACTTCGATGCGGATCTTGTGGTAGCGGCCATCGAGGACATAGTTGGTCGGAAGATAGGCGATGGAATACTGGTTTCGCAGTTCGTCGCCGATGTCCTGGAACGATTGATCGAGGTCGTCAACGTGATAAGGAAAAAACGCGCGCCCGCCGGTTTCCTCGGCCAGCTCCTGAAGAATCTTGTCGCCGTCCGTTAGGTGGTATTTGCGGTCGCCCATTTTGTTGGGATCAGTCTGCGAAAGAGAAACCCATTGCGTGCTCGTACTGATGGTGTAAATAACCACGCTGGTGCGCTGAGCCATTTCAATGGCATCCGCGCGCGTGTGCGACGATAAGTTGTCCTCGCCGTCGCTGATCAGAATCATCACGCGGCGCACCACGTCGGGCTGGTCCCCGGGCGGGCGCGGGGGATGGCTCAGCTCCTTCACGCAAGCTTCATAAATCGCGTCGTAGATGGCGGTACCGCCGCCGGCGCGAGTCCTAGTGATCTGGTCGCGCAGGGCACCCGTATCACCGGTGAAGCCCTGGACGATCTGCGGCTCGTCATCGAAGGTCATCACAAACGCTTCATCCTTATTGCGGCGCAGTACGCTATAGAGAAAATTGACGGAAGCGTCTTGCTCGAACTTGATGCGGTCGCGGATGCTGTTGGAGGTGTCCAGCAGCATGCCGATGCGCAAAGGCAGATCGGTCTGCTTGCTGAAATAACGAATCTCTTGCGGAGCCTTGTCGTCCCAAATCTTAAAGTCGACCTTTTCCAGCTCGGGGACGAGTTTGTTGCGGCGGTTGAGCACGGTAAAAAGCACGTCGACAAGGTTGACCGGAACTCGAATAGTCTGATTGCCTTGCTGCGCGGGTTCCTGGTTCGGTGCCGCCGGAGGTGCGGATGCAGGAGCCTGGGGTTTGGAATCCGGCGAGGATTGTTGCGCCCTGTCGGTGAGCGGAAATAGGAGCATCGCCAAGGCTAGTAAGATCGAAGTGATTGTCCGTCGCATTTGCATCGATTATAGGTATCCCGCCAGTGCAGCGTCAATTCGGCTCTGCGGTTCTCCCGCAGCGTCGCAAAGTTTCATCAAATAGTCGCGCAGTTCAAGCGGCAGCGCCGCGCGAACCTCGATCCATGCGCCGGTCCGCGGCTGCGCGAAGCCCAGCTTGGCAGCGTGAAGAAAATTGCGTCCCAGGGGCGGCAAGTCGAGCTTGCCAACTCGCAGCTCCCGTGCCGCTCCATACAGCGCATCGCCTACGACCGGATGTTTCAGCGCGGAGAAGTGCACACGAATCTGATGCGTGCGGCCAGTGTAGAGTTGGACCTCCACCAGTGTTGTGCTGTCTATCTTGACGAGAGCCTTCCAGTCGGTGCGTGCCTCGCGGGGATTCGCGATGCCCGCGCCGTGCCAGGATTTGCGCTGCGTGGTCATGCGCGTGCGATGAATCGGGTCGCGCCCGATGGCCAGCTCGATTCGTCCGCTCTTTTCTCCGAGAACACCCTGCACCAGCGCGAGATACGTTTTCTTGATGGCCCGCTGTCGGAACGCTTCGCCGAGTTTGGCGTGCGCCGCATCATTCTTGGCGACCAGAATCACGCCCGAAGTTTCCTTGTCCAGCCGATGCACAATTCCAGGCCGTAGCGGATCGCCCGCTTGCGAAAGAGATTGCCCACGCCCCAGAAGCGCGTTGACGAGCGTGCCGGAAATATTTCCCGCTCCAGCATGAACCGTCATCCCCGCAGCCTTATTGATGGCGATGACGTCGTCGTCCTCATACAGCACATCGAGCGGAATCGTCTCCGCCGCCGCGACGATCGCCGGCCTCTCCGTGACCTCAACAGAAATTTTTTGCCCTTCGCGAAGTTTCACCGAGCCCTTCTTCGCGGGTGCTCCATCGATTCGTACGAGGCCAGACTCGATGAGTTCCTGAACGCGCGTCCGGCTGAGCTCGGGACAGTGCGCGACAACGAAACGATCGAGCCGTGCCCCGGCATCCAGGGATGCGGCAACGAGTTCGCGATGTACGGCGGAATCCGGTGAAGGCACGGGAAGATTGTAGCAAGTGGGCAGGGGCCTGAGTGCACCTCGTCGGGATGCCACGCCAATTGGAACTCGGTGGTAGACTTTGCTCAGCCGCACCAACTGGGCACCCGTGTAGGAAGGCTACGAAGGCGGGAAGAGGAAAAGATGATGAGGCACCGGTTTGTCTTTCTTTTGTTGTTGGTTTGCGGAGTGGTGGCGCTCGGCTCAGTCTCGGCACAGCAACAAAGCGCATCTCGGGCCGGTTGGATTAGTGATGAGGCTTGCGGGGTCGAGCACACCAAGCCCGGCCGCGCCGATTGCGTGCAGAAATGCTGGCGTGGCGGAGCTGCAGTGGGACATCCGGAATGGAAACCCCAGCGAGCCGTCTTTGTCGCTGACGAGGATCAGGCCATCTGGATTGTCGAAAATCCGGATGCCGTCAAAGACTTTCCTGCCGCGCACGTGGTGCTAGCCGGCCAATTTGATGTCGCCAAGAAGACCATTCGCGTCGAGAAAATCACTTCTGCAGCGAAGTAATGCGGTCAAAGTTGCGACACTCACTCCGTAATGATGCGGTCGGCCCACTCGACCAAGCCGACAAAGATCGTGGGACTGCCGAATTTTGCGCCCCATTGAGTTACATCTGCTTCTGTGACCCCACGGGCCCGGCTGCAGGCTCCTCAAGCAAATACGGGAATGTGTTTGGCGAAAACCTTCTCGAACGTTTCGCTGAGCGGGGGCCAACCGACGGGCACGACGGCATTCGCGGTGGCTTTGCGCATTAGCGAGGTGGCTTCGCCGAGGAGAAAAATCTGAACCTCGTGGCCGGCTTCGGCGAGCGCGAGTCCGTGCAGGAAAGCAAACGCGGCCTTGGTGGGATCGTCCGAGCCCCAGGCAGTTTTCATCATGATTTTGAGTGTTTTCTTTTTGGGCTCCTCGGCTTTCGTGCCCAACGAAAGAAAAGGCAAGCCCGCTAGCTGAGCTAGAAACTGGCGTCGCGCCATATTTTTCTCCTAGTCTGAGGTTCCGGGGAGAGTTGACGCGCAGCTTACTCCTTTCCTCCTTCGAGTGTCTACACTACGATCGAGCGAGCCGCCAGCAATGAAGAGAGGCTAACCGCGAGGAATTAGTCTCGTCTAGAATGTGCATCGGAGGAAAATAATGCGCAACGCTCTGTCTTTGCTGTTGTTGGTTCCGGGAGTCATGTTGGCACAGAACGCGCAAGAAGCGGCTCGAGCAGCGGGCGGCGGCGTTTCCAGGCGATGGGTCGTGAACACGGACTTTTTCGGCTCAACGATTTATTTCAAGATGGAACTGAAGCAGGAGGGAGAAAAGCTCACCGGGAATTTTGACGGGGACAAGCTGGAGGGCACTCTCAAGGGCAACACGATTTATTTCCTGGCCAAGGACGAAGAGGGCGGCACGGACGAAGGAAAAGGCACGGTGCAAGGCGGAACGATCACCGGGACGGTGGTGTTCACCCATCCCAATGATCCGGAGCACCCCACGCACAAGTTTACGGCGGAACTTGTTCCAGCCCGACGCGCGGGAGCGGCGCAGAAGCATGAATTTATGCCCACTACTTTCTACCGGCAATTCTCGGCACTGAACAAGCCAGTGCTGACGATCGCTCCCGGCGACAGCGTGCACACAACGACAGTGGATGCAGGCGGGCAGGATGAAAAGGGAGTGACGCGCGTGCTGGGTGGGAATCCCGAGACAGGACCTTTCTATGTGGAGACGGCAGTGCCGGGCGACATGTTGGTGGTGCACTTAACGAGAGTGCGGCTGAACCGCGATTGGGCGGGAAGCGACGATTTTTTGGTGGGGCGCGCGGTGGACAGCGACCTGGCGGTAAAGATGAAGGACTTGGGGAAGTCTGTGCGCTGGCATCTGGACGCGGAACACGGAGTGGCGACGCCGGAAAAACCGGCTGAGCATTTGACGCGATACTCGGCGCCGCTGCGGCCGATGCTCGGATGCGTGGCGGTGGCGCCAGGTCCGGCACAAGCGCCTCCTGGGACGGGAGACTCCGGGCGCTGGGGCGGGAACATGGACTTCAACGAGATCGTGGAAGGGGCAACGGTGTATCTGCCAGTGAACGTGCCGGGCGCGTTGCTGTATGTCGGAGATGGGCACGCGTTGCAGGGCGACGGGGAACTCAACGGCAACGCCCTGGAAACGTCGATGGACGTGGAGTTCACGGTGGATGTGATTTCGGGGAAAGGCATCCCTGCGCCAAGAGTGGAGTCGGCTACGCACATCATGGCAATGGGGTTGGCGGGCTCGCTGGATGATGCGTTCCGCGCCGCGACAGCGAACATGGCGCAATGGCTGACCGATGAATACAAATTGACGCCGTCGGAAGTGGCACAGGTGCTGGGCACGTCGGCAGAATACAAGGTGAGCGAAGTAGCCGACCGCAACGCCGGGATGGTGCTGAAGATCAACAAGGTACAGCTGAAGGCGCTCGCACCCGTGGCGAACTAGGAGAAAAGTGGCGAGCTCCGCAGCAAGAGGCGGGTAAACGCCAGGCGGAAGAACCTACGTTTCACGGGCGCGCTGGGACCGGAAAAAACGGTTAATGGCTGAAAGAACCAAGAGGAAGCCGACAGCGAAGGTCGGTGCCCACGGAATCCAATTCCATACTGGCCGATCAATCATGGCCACGGACGGATTGGCGGGGTCATACAGGACAATCACGGGAACATCTTTGTTTCCCGCAACATTGCTGCCGAGCCAATCCTGAAATTGGACGAAGCGATCGCTGGTGTGAAACTCGACGACGGGCATATAGCCGGTGGAAGTGGAAGACGTGCCGCTCGACGAGTTTCTGAAAGATTCTTGTTTGTAACCGACGATTCTTCCCGGCGCTCGCACCCCTTGGCGGATCAGATGAAAATGTGAATGGCCCATGAAATAGCCAAGGCCCAGGAAAACCAGTCCTCCGAAGAGTTGCGGGATCCAGGCATAGCGCATGATTTTTTCGCGGTTGGCGGTCATCCACGCGACGAGTTGTTGGACAGAACCCATGGGCAGGCTCCGATGGAAGACAGCGGTTGGGAGTCAGGCGCGAGGCTGCCTCCGGCCACCAACGTAGCACAGCAAGGCAACGCGACTGGTTGGCGCATTAGTGGTGATTTCCAGAAGCGACGTATGGCAGGCGGAGCCTACAAATTTGCAGAGTTACCTAGATTCATCGGTGAGTCTTTTCCGGCGGGAACCATAGTCTTACGTCGCGCTTACAGGAGCCGTAGCTAAGGAGGAGGCAATTTGATAATTGATGGCAGGAAGCCTGGTCACTTCTTGGAATGATAGGTGCTGAACGCGGAAGCTGAAATCAAAAACTGGGCTTCGGCGGTTTCCACCGGCTCCAATTTCACGTTGTGGTCCTGTTCGCTCCGCTCATAGACCTGAGTTCGCAAATAGTAGACCTTGCCCGCTTCGGCCTTAAGTGTCATGGCCGAACCGATACGCATGGCCGTTTTCTTAAAAGTGCCGGATTGCCAATTCGTGCAGACTTGATGATCACCGGGGTCCACGGAAAAGAAAAAATAAGATTTGCCCTTGTTGGCTCCGATCCACGAGCCATCGAGCCCTACCCTCATAGTCGGGCCATGCTCCATATCCTCGAAAACGTAGACGATTGCCTTGCCAGCGTCCGCGGGTGCGACAGGGTGCTGCTTGTTGTTCGTCTTTACGTCAAACTGGGCCTCGGTCGGGCCGCAGCCACCACGGGAAGAAACCGCTGGTGCCGGGTCTTGAGCAAAAACGAGGCATGCGAAAACCGCCATGAAAATGCCCGCAACAATGGTTTTCATCATGACTATTGGACGTGTCTTGGAGCAAGGCGGTTTCGAGAGTCGCCGTTCAAGTTACCTAAGTGAGGCTGCCGGTGGAGGCGAGTGGCGGCCAAAGAGTATGTCAAACAGGATCAGAACGGCGCCGACAAAGATAGCGGAATCCGCGACGTTGAAGGCGGGATAGCGGTAGGTGCCCAACCAAACTTCGAAAAAATCCGTAACTGCGCCGTGAACGATGCGATCGGTGACGTTGCCGGTGGCGCCGCCGAGTAGCAGCGCGAGACCTGCGAAGGCCATGGCGTTACCGCTCTGGCTGGTGACCAGGAGCCACGCAAGCACGGCAATGACGGCGATGGAGCCAACGATCAGAATGATGCGCGTACCGGCGGAGGCGGAATCGGAGAAGATGCCAAACGCAAGACCGGGATTGCGGCTGTGCACGAGATACATAAAGTTGTGGATTAGTTCGTGGCGCCAGCCTTCGGTGGTTTGCGATTCGAACCAGGCTTTGGTGGCGCGATCGAGGAGAACGACGGCGAGCGTTAGCGAGAGCCAGCGAAGGCGAGAAGGAAGAGTCATGAAGTAAAGGAGGTAAAGGAAATAGAGGAGCCCGAGGCAGTGAACATTTTAGGTCACCGCCACATTTGCAGAGCCATCGCTTTCGATTTCGGCTACGGCTTCGCTGCAACGCTCGCACCAGGTCGGGTAGCGAGTGCTTTCGCCGACGTGGATCGAGTAATTCCAGCAACGGTCGCATTTTTTGCCGTCGGCGCGTTCGATCTTGATCGTCAGACCTAGCAACGCTTCTGCTGGAACGGATGCCACGATGGCAGATGGCTCGATGGCGACTTGGGAAACGATGAAGAGCGCGGGAAGAAGGGATTGCTTTTCTTCCAGCAGCTTTTGCAAGCCGGCGGCTTCGGGCCCGGCGTGGAGATGGACTTTTGCTTCGAGGCCGCCACCGATGATTTTTGCGGCGCGGGCTTGTTCAAGAGCGACGAGCACGGCGGCGCGTACCTGGGCGAGCCGTTCCCACATTTCCGCCGCGTCTTTGGCGATTCCGCAGGCGAGGGACTCGGCTTCGGGAAACAGCGTCATGTGTACGCTGTCGGGTTCACTTTTCAATTTTGGTAAATACTTCCAGATTTCCTCGGTGGTGAAGACAAGAATCGGCGCGGCCAAGCGGACCAGCGCTCTGCTGATTTTCCACACTGCGGTTTGCGCGGAGCGGCGCGAACTGTTTCTGGGAGCTTTGGTGTAGAGGCGGTCCTTCAGCACGTCGAAATAAAAAGCGCTCAGGTCCACGACGCAGTAATCGTGAATGGCGTGGTAGACGCGGTGGAATTCGTAATTCGCGTACCATTCGCGGCACTTCTTCACCAGTTCGGCGGTGCGGTCGAGCATCCAGCGGTCGATTTCTTCGAGCTGGTCATTTGAAAGCGCGTCGCGCGCGGGATCAAAATCGCCGAGATTTCCCAGGGCAAAGCGAAATGTGTTGCGAATCTTGCGATAGGCTTCGCTGAGTTGGGTCATCACGCGCTCGCTCATTTTTACATCGGCCTGATATTCGACGGAGCCGACCCACAGGCGAAGCAAATCAGCGCCCCATTTTTCGCAAATTTCGATGGGATAGAGCGCATTGCCGAGAGACTTGGACATTGGGCGGCCCTGTTCGTCGAGGGTCCAGCCATGGGTGACGACGCCGCGGTAGGGCGCGGCATCGCGAATGCCAGTGGCAACGAGCAGCGAACTGTGGAACCAGCCACGATATTGGTCTGGGCCTTCGAGATAAACATCCGCGGGCCACTCGGCTCCTTTCAACACGGAGAGGTTCGAGGAGCCGGAATCGAACCACACGTCGAGAATGTCGTTTTCTTTGCGCCACTTCGACGCTCCGCATGCGCAGGTTGTGCCGTTGGGCAGCAGTTTTTCTGAACTGTGCTTGTACCAGGCGTCGGCGCCTTCTTCTTCAAACCATTTCACGACATTGCGAAGCGCTTTGAAATCCTCCAGGCGCTTTCCGCAACCTTCGCAGTAGAAAACGATGATGGGAACGCCCCAGAAACGCTGGCGCGAGACGCACCAATCCGGACGCTTCTCGATCATCTCGTACATGCGGTCTTCGCCCCACGCGGGAATCCATTTGACGCCATGGATTTCTTCGAGCGCTTCCTGGCGCAGGGTTTTTTCTTTACCGTGCGCGACCTGGTCCATTTTGATGAACCACTGCTCGGTGGCGCGAAAGATTACCGGATTGTGGCAGCGCCAGCAGTGCGCGTAGCTGTGCTTGTAGTCGTGATGGCCCAAGAGAGCGCCGCGGTCGCCGAGAAGCTTCACGATGATTGGATTCGCGGTGAAAACATCTTTGCCTTTGTATTCGGGCAAGCCTTCGAGGTAGACGCCTTTGTCGTCGATCGGAGCGTAAATCTCCAGGCCGTATTTCTGCCCGGAAATAAAGTCGTCGGCGCCATGGCCAGGCGCCGTGTGAACGATGCCGCTGCCCTGATCGAGCGTAACATAGCCGGCAAGAATGCCAGGCACTTGGATGGGCAGGAAGGGATGCTGGAATTTCATGCCCTCGAATTCGCGACCCTTAAACAAGGTGCGAACCTTTGCTTCTTTGATATCGCATTCGGATTGCAGCGCGGCGACGCGATCGGCAGCCAGCAGCAGCGTACCTTTTTCGGTGTCCACGACGGCGTACTCAAAATCCGGATGAAAGGCCAGCGCGCGATTGTGGGGGATCGTCCAAGGCGTTGTCGTCCAGATGACTGCACTAACATCAGTTCCTATTTTCGCTGCATCGCCCTTGCCGCCGCCGACAACCGCGAACTTCACCCAAATCGACGGGCTGGTATGATCTTCGTACTCCACTTCAGCTTCCGCCAGCGCGGTACTGTCAAAGAGGCACCAGTAGACCGGCTTGCGTCCGCGGTAGACATAACCCTTTTCCATGAAATCCAGGAACGCGCCGGCGATGGTCGCCTCGTATTCATGGCTCATCGTCAAATAGGGATTGTTCCAGCGGCCGAAAATTCCGAGACGCTTGAAATCTTTCTTGTGCTGCTCGACGTAGCGAATCGCGAACTGACGGCAAAGCTTGCGGAATTCCGCAGGCGGCACTTTCCCTTTGCCGCCCAGTTCTTTTTCCACCTGAGTCTCAATAGGCAGGCCGTGGCAATCCCATCCCGGCACGTAAGGCGCGTAGTGCCCTGCCATGCTCTTGGTCTTGACGACCAGGTCCTTCAGGATTTTGTTGAGGCCGGTGCCGAGATGAATTTCGCCCGTAGGATACGGGGGGCCGTCGTGTAAGACAAAGAGCGGCTTGCCTTTGCGCGTCTCCAGGATGCGTTCGTAAATGTTGGCCCCATGCCAGGCCTCGAGCTGCTTGGGCTCGTTCTGCGGCAAGCCGGCTTTCATAGGAAAGTCGGTTTTCGGCAGGTTTAGTGTTTTCTTCAGTTCGAGTGGTTCAGCCATAGAATTGAGCGCTCGGATAGCCCCTTAGTAATCTGCACTATTTGCCCGCATGCCGTCCATTGGTTCAGGTATACGGCGGGAAACATCGGAAAGCAGTGTAAGGACGTATGTTACAATGAATGACAGTCGGTGTCAGCCGTCCGGGCCGCGCAACCTTTCCCGGCCAGCGCGAATCTTATTGGTCAGGTACACCGAACGCGGTGGTATTGCGTCTAAACTGAAGAGGTAAACGGTGCCGGGCAATTTTATCAATCTGCTGCCTCCTGAATTGACAAGGGCCAAGGTGTCTGGGGCAAGTCCAGAGCCTGCGGTTTCAGTACCTTCCTCGGCTGTGCCAAAATTCGTCAAGCCCGATATTCTTATCCCCGATAACTTCTGGTCGAACCTGAGGCAGTTTCTGGTCGAGCGGCCCGTCAAGGTGCGTGAGCGCTCGGATGCTCCGTTCACAAAAACATCTTTTGGCATGGGGCTCGGCGATAACCTGAAGGACTTTTTCAGCTCCGGCCCAGTTCCCAAAGGTCCGGTAAACAGCAAGCTGGCCGTCGCCTGGGGATCGAATTTCGGCGGATTTGGGACTCGCATCAAGGAATTTTTCTCGCCTCCGAAAGAGGCGCCGCTGCCCTTCGCAGTAAAGCCGGTGAGGGTGAAGGAGATTTGGTCGAAGGATGAAAACTTCGGCACGAGCCAGATGCTCGCTGTCGGCTTGCACATTGCTGCGATCGGCCTGCTGGTGATTCCGCTTTTCACCAATGTCCTGCCTGCTTCCACTGAAGCGAAGAACAAGCAAGTGAACGTCACGCCACTGGACATTTCGCCTTATATGGCCAAGCTGCCTGCGGGAAATGATAAGGCTGGTGGCGGCGGCGGAGGGAACAACCACACGCTGACTCCGACATCCAAGGGGAAACTGCCGAAGTTCTCTTACACCCAATTCACCCCCCCTCAGGCAAAGATTGAGAACTTAGATCCCAAGCTGGCGATGGATCCTTCACTGCTGGGGCCGCCAGACTTGAAGGTCATGAATAACAACATGCCGAATTTCGGCGACCCACTGGCGAAGAACGTCACCGATTCTCTGGGGAATGGCAACGGCACGGGTATTGGCAGCGGTTCCGGCGGAGGCCTTGGTCCCGGCGAGGGCGGCGGCACGGGCGGCGGAGTTTTCCGCGCTGGCGTGAATGGTGTTGGAACGCCGAGCTGCTTTTATCAACCGGCGCCTGAATATTCCGAGGAAGCTCGCAAAACGAAGTACCAGGGCGCAGTCGTCGTCGAGGGCGTGATCAACCTGGATGGCCGAGTGACCGACATTAAAGTGGTGAAGGGTGTGGGAATGGGATTGGATGAAAACGCCGTGGCGGCGGTGAAGACGTGGCGCTGCAAACCGGCCTCTGGCCCGAGCGGCAAGCCAGTTCGCACGCTTGTTCCGATTGAAGTAACTTTCCGTCTGTACTAAGAGCCCCTGTCAGATTTTTGCGTGTCGCACGTTCCTGGGCCGTTTGTGTTTGCCTAAATTCCTATCTGGAAATTCACTTTTGTCCGCTGCTTGGGGCAACCAATCCAATTCCCTGCGCTTCTCATCACCCGTTCGCCGCCCGTCTCGTCGAGGAGTCTGGCCAAATCTGAGGCGGGCGCGGAGGCCTGCCCATGCGCGATCCGCTCTCGCGTGATTTCTCTTCGTTTCAGCCATCAAAGGATTCCTGGATTCATCGTGTGCGTGAAAATTTTCACCAGCTTATTACACCAGCGCGCATATTCCCTTCATCGGCTAATGGCGCGCCGATTCATTTGCTTGTGCAAGGAAGGTCGGCGCGTTCCGGTCAGGCGCATACCGTATCCGTATTGACGCATGCTGCGATCATCGCCTCGCTAGCTCTAGTAGCGATTCATCCGCCCGGAAAAAAGCCTGATGCGTGGCCACCCTAATGACAAGATCCCCAGCGTGTTGCCGATGCCTCGAGACCTGCTGGAGACTCTCCGCGGCCACAATTCTAACGGCGGAACGAGCAGCGGCATGGGACATGACCTTCTGCCACCCACCCAGGGGAATCCTCCTCCCCGTTCGTCCATCCAGATGGTGAAGCCCATGATTCCGCAAAACCAGCATCCAGAAACGCCTATTCCACCGACCATCCTTGATGCATCAGCTCCGCGAATTCTGACACCCGTGGACAACATTGGTCTGCCGTGGATGGTCGATCGAAACAACTCGTCTGGCCGTGGAAAAGGCAATACTATCGGAGAAGGACCCAATGATGGGTCGATGGGGAATATTCCGGGCAGCGGTGTGGGCATTGGCGGGCCGCCAGGCCCTTATCGGCCGGGCGTCACGGGTCCGACGTGTGCCTACTGTCCCGATCCGCAATACACCGACGAAGCCCGTGAAGCCAAGCTGCAAGGAAAGGTGACGCTGCAAGTTTTGGTCGGCGCGGACGGACGCGCGGCGCAAGTTCGCATCGTGCAGGGAATCGGGTTAGGGCTCGATGAGCGCGCCGCACAGGCGATTCGCGGCTGGAAATTCGTTCCGGCGCAGGATGCAGCGCGGCGCGCCGTTCCAGCGTGGGTCACCGTCGAGGCAATTTTCAGGCTGTTCTAGACAGCTATTCATCCGCGGAGTAGCATTTTCATCGTGCCTCACGATTTTGCCGAAAACAAATATGAATTGGACCCGCTGGCCACTTCCGCCCGCGGAGGCGGCCCGCCACGCAAGTCTAGTGGAATCGGCGTGCTAGACCCTCCATTTCCTCCCAAGAAGCCGCCCGGCCCCATTCCTGAGGTTCCTCCTTCCCCGTTCTTCCGAATTCTCGCGGGACTAATCCTCGCGGCGATCGCTGTCACGCTGTTCTTCCTGCTCTTTGCCAGGCAATAACGATTAAATGAAGACGGCAAAGATCACCTTATCGATCCTCCTCTTACTGACGATTCCGTCTGGCGCGGAGGAACCCAAATCGTTCCGTGACATGCAATGGAAATACCCGCGTGTCCGGACGGCATCGAAGGAAAAGGACGAAGTGCTGCGGCAGAGGTTCAAAATGAAAGGTCTCGCCTATCCGCCGCGCGGCATATTGCTGCGCGCATTCAAACAAGAAGCTGTGCTGGAACTTTGGGCAACGGAGGCAAGCGATAAACCTTATGTGCTCGTGCACGAATATCGAATTTGTACTTCGTCGGGAACTCTGGGGCCCAAAAGAAGGTTTGGAGACGTACAGGTCCCGGAGGGCTTTTACGAATTGGATTGGTTCAATCCGCAGAGCAATTTCTACCTGAGCCTGCACATCAGTTATCCAAACGCTTCCGACCGCATCCTGGGTTCACATCAGAATCCTGGCGGGGACATTTTTCTTCACGGCAACTGCGCTTCAATCGGATGCATTCCGATCACGGACGAGGGGGTCAAGGAGGTTTACTGGCTCGCTGTCCTGGTCCACAACCAGAGTGGGCAGCACCTGCCGATCGAAATCTATCCAGCTCGACTGACGGAGGCGGGCCTGAAGGCATTGGCGGTGGCGCACTCCCACCAACCGGATTTGATAGCGTTCTGGAGCAATCTCAAAGAAGGCTACGATTACTTTGAGCAGAACCGCCGCCGCCCGCGCGTCAGAACGCTAACCGATGGCTCTTACTCGTTCTCAGCGATGTAGCCACCCTTATTCAATCGGCCCCGTAGCTGGCTCTGGCGGAAATCGAGCGCGAGCCGTTGGAGTCTTGCGCATCCTCAATTGAAGAGACATACTCCGGCGAACTACTCTCCAATTTGGAGGCCGGTATGCGTGAAACGAGGCGTGTGTTTGTCATGACCATGGCCGGGGCCGCCGGCGTTCTGGCGGCCGAGGAGGCGTGGCCGTTCACGCAAAATCCGCCTACTCCACCGCCACCTCCGCAACCAGCGGAAAGGCCGAACCCAGCGGAAATTCATGCGAATCCGCAAGCCGCCGCCGCGGCAAAACGAGCCCGGCTGCAACAAAACGAGAAGGAATTCCGCGAAGGGGTGGATCGGCTTTTCCAACTGACTAGCGAATTGCGCGAAGAAGTTCAGAAGACCCCGACCACCGACGTGCTCTCGATGCGCATGGTCAAGAAAACCGAAGAAATTGAGAAGCTCGCCAAGGTTCTCAAAGCTAAAGTCAAGGGCGGATAGGCCCGGTCTGAGGCTCCGCAACAAAGCAGAAGGCTTCTCGAATTAGGATACGCGGCGGGGAACTTCCGCCTCTTGGTTTTTGCATTTCTGTTACGATTTTGGCATGAGAAAAACAGCCGTTATCACCATGGTTGTCGCGATGTGCGCTCTTGCGTTAGTGAGCGGTGCGCGTGCGCAAAGCGATACAGGGATACTCGAAATCACGGCACGCATCACGCCAACCGGAGCGCGCCCGGAGCCGGTGCGTCAGTTCACGTTTTACATCCTCACGAAAAGCTACTCGGACATCGTGAAGGAAGTAGAAGAGAAAGACCCCATTCCGCCGCGCGATCAGTTTATTGAAGGCCTCAAGGTTTCTCCCGAGCTGCGCACGTGGCTGAAGGGCCATGCCGTTCTCGACCTCTCCCAACCGGATCTGGACAAGCTGCTTACGCCGGATGACGTTCTGAACGTTCCGGAATTCATGATGGCCTACCAGCGCTCGAACAGCGGCGGTGTGACCCAGGGCATGCCGCAGCCAAAGTATACGCAAATCGATCAGACGGCACAGCCGGAGAAATACGAGAAACTAAAACAGGAATACATGGTTGCTCTGAAGAAATTCGTTCGTCAGCACCCCACCACCATCTCTGGCATCGAGATTGAGCTGGAGGGCGTCAATCCACAGCACAAGTGGGCCACGCTGCAAAACGACCGTCGGAAGCGCGTGGCGCGTATGGCCCCGGAAATTGCGCAAGTCAAATTTCTCGCCGGCAAGACGGATACGGATCTCGAAGGACGCGCCTCGGTTTCGGGCCTCGCTCCAGGTGACTACTGGATCAGCTCGCTCAATCTGGACGCCAATTCGGGAGATATGCGCGTGCGCTGGGATGTCCCGGTCAGAATTGAGCGCGGGAAAACCATTCGTGTCGATTTGTCGAACCTGAACTCCATCGACGTGCGCAGCTCCGCTCCCTAGTGCGTTCGAGCGCCTCCATGGGCACGCCGCTATATTGGATTGCGTTCAACCTGTTCATCGTCATAGCGATAGCGCTGGACCTGCGCGTCTTTCACCGTCGCCCGCACAAAATCGAAATCCGTGAAGCGGCGCTCGCCAGTTTCGGCTGGATTTCGGTTTCAGTTCTCTTCGGGATCGGAATGCTTTATTTCCGAGGGCCGCAGCCGGCCCTTGAATTCTTTACTGGCTATCTGATTGAAAAAGCCCTTAGCGTAGACAATCTGTTTCTATTCTTGGTGATCTTCCGGGCGTTTGCCGTGGATGAGCGGATGCAGCATCGCCTTCTAGAATGGGGAGTGGTAGGCGCTTTGGTCATGCGCGGTGTGATGATCGCCCTGGGCGCGGAATTGATCGAACATTTTTCCTGGGTGATGTACCTGCTGGGAGCGTTCATCGTCTATGCGGGCATCCGCATGCTCTTCTATCACAAAGGCGATATTCATCCGGAGCAGAGCAGGATTTTCCGCCTTGCCAGCAGGCATCTTCGTATAAGTCATGATTATCACGGCGAGCATTTTTTCGTGCGCCATGCGGGCAAGCTGTTCGCCACGCCGTTGTTTCTCGTTCTTCTCGTCGTCGAGATCACGGACGTGACACTGGCTGTCGACTCCATCCCCGCGGTATTTGGCATTACCGAGGATCCGTTCATCGTCTACACGTCGAACGTGCTCGCGATTCTGGGGCTGCGAGCGCTGTATTTCCTGCTGGCGGGAGTCATCGACCGTTTGCGCTTTCTGGATGAGGGGCTGGCGGTCGTTCTGGTTTTTATCGGCGGGAAAATGATCGGCGAACGATGGCTGCACATTCCGGTGACCGTATCCCTTGGCGTTGTGGGAGGCGTATTGCTGATCGCGCTTCTCGCGTCGATCTTGATTCCACCAAAGAAAAAGGCGTAGAGATCATTCTTCTTCGAACATCAGTTCATCGACGTAACACCACATCCAGCTTTCACCGGGTTCGAGCGAACGTACGATGGGATGCTTCACGGCGTGAAAATGCTTGGTGGCGTGCTTGTTCTTGGACGAGTCGCAGCAGCCGACATGGCCGCAACTCAGGCACAGGCGCAGGTGCACCCAGCTGTCGCCCATTTTCAGGCACTCTTCGCATCCCTTCGTCTTTGGCTTCACGCGTTTGATTTGATCGAGATGGGTGCATTCATCGGGCATCGGAGTTCTCCTCAGCTGAGCCTGGCGCCTGGGCCGGAGCTTGAATGGGGATGCGAACCTGGAAGCGTGTGTCGCCGGGAACAGAGGTGACGCTGACCTGGCCGCGGACATTTTTGATGATGCGGTTGACGACGTCGAGACCAAGCCCAGTGCCCTCGCCAACGCCCTTGGTAGTGAAAAAAGGATCGAAGATGCGGGATTTGACTTCGGCTGGAATACCCGGCCCGTTGTCCGCAATTTCGACGAGAATAAAATCGTTCTCGAGGGCCACACGAATGCCGAGTTTGCCGTCGCCGTTCATGGCGTCGGCGGCGTTGTCAATCAAGTTCGTCCATACCTGATTCAACTCGCTGCCGCTGGCCATGACCTTGAGAAGGCCGGGAGCATATTCACGAGTGACGGTAATCCCGCGTTTCAGCTTGTGATGCATGATGGTGAGCGTGTTTTCAATACTGTGCTGGATGTCCACTTCCTGCATGGAGCCTTGATCCATGTAGGAATATTCCTTGATAGCGCGAATGAGATCGGAAATGCGCGCGGAGCTGTTCTCCAGTTCCTCGGCGATGCGGTCCATTTCCAGAAGCGTGGCAAAGCGAATGAGTTCGGACCCGACGGACGCACCAGCAGCTTCGGCAAACCGAGCCAGATGGGAGTCAGCGACATTGGCATCGGCAAGGTGAGGGGCGAGCTTCCAGGCTTCGGGGACGTTGTGAGCTTCGAGCCAGGTTTGAATGGCTTCTTCTCGCTCGACGCGCGCGAATTCGTCCTTGAATTGCGCGGGCGTCAACGAGGAACGGATTTCCTCTTCTGTTTGCGCGAGTTTGGCGCAATCGTCGGGGCCAATCTTGGTGCTGCGAGCAGCACCGCGGAGACGGCCAAGGCAATCGCGCAGCGCGGCAGCGGAACGGCGCGCGGCGGCGGAGGGATTGTTCAGCTCGTGGGCAAGTCCCGCGGAGAGCTTGCCGAGAGAGGCGAGTTTTTCACGTTGCTGCTCCGCTCGAGTAACCTCGCGAATGCGATCGGCCAATAGACCCACCAAACGGCGCGTGAGCTCTGGCATCCTGTGAAAGAGCTCCGGGAAACTGGAAGCGGGAAACACCAGGAAATGCGTGGGCAGAACGGCGCGGCCGGTAACGCTCACAATTTTCAGCCGCGAGAAAGGAAGCATGCCAGTAACTTCTCCGCCGCGCGCCGTAAAAACAGGGCCGTCGGAATTGCCGTGTTCACTGCGGGCGCGCATTTCGCCTTCGAGCAAGATGAGCATACTGTCGGCCGGCACGCCTTCGCGAACGATGATATCTCCCACGGCAGCGTGGTGTTCCTTGCATTGGGCGACAAACCAGAGCAGATCGTCCGGCGGCAGGTCTGCGAACACTTGTATGGTAAGCAACTTTCTTACCAGTTCTCCTGCTGGGGTTGGCGCGGAGTTTTCGGTCATGAGCGTGGCGCTCTCCACATTTTTCGGGTCATTGGACTTTCGCCAGATACTGATGCATGAACTGGACGACGACGGCGCCTTCGCCGACGCCGGAGGCGACGCGCTTCACGGAACCATGGCGCACATCGCCGACGACAAAAATACCCGGCACATTCGTTTCCAACAAGCCGGGATCGCGATCCAGCGTCCAGGACGCCGGCCTTTTCTCGGCATGCAACAGGTCCGGGCCGGAAAGGATAAAGCCGCGCTCGTCGCGCTCGATCGCGCCGCCCAGCCATTCAGTCCGAGGCTGGGCACCGATGAAAATGAACAAGCTCGTGGCAGGAAGCTTTTTTCTCTCCCCCGACGGGCTGCACTCGACGGTAATCCCCGTGAGGCGCGTTTCTCCTTCCGCTTCGACTACACTCGTTCGCGGCCAGACTTCGATGTTCGGCGTTTTCTCGATTTGCTCGATCAAGTAGTGCGACATCGTGGCGGCCAGCGAAACTCCGCGGACCAGCATCACCACTTTCTCCGCAAACTTGGAAAAGTGCATGGCGGCCTGCCCGGCAGAATTCGCGCCGCCAATGATGTACACCGTTTCACCCTTGCAGGCTAGTGCTTCGGAAGTTCCGCCGCCATAATACACGCCGGCGCCCTGCAAATGTTCAATCCCCGGCACATCCAAGGTCCGCCACTGAACGCCCATGGCCAGGAGGAGCGCATGACAGGAGATCTCTGAACCATCAGCTAGTTTTAAGTACCGATAAGGGCCCTCGGCTCGAATGCTAACTGCCTCTTGCGGCGAAAGGATCTCCACACCAAAGCGCCGGGCCTGCGCCACGGCGCGCCGGGCCAGGTCCATGCCACTGAGTCCGGAAGGAAATCCAAGATAGTTCTCAATTCGAGAACTCAGTCCGGCTTGGCCGCCCGGCGCTTCGCGTTCGATGATCACGGTGCGCAAGCCTTCGCTCGCGCCATACACGGCGGCGGCAAGCCCCGCCGGACCTCCGCCGACGATGGCAAGATCATAGAAATTGGTCAGCGCATGCGTACGCAGGCCGATTTTAACAGCAACGGCGGGCAGGGGCGGCTCGGGAAGTCGCGTGCCATCAGGAAACAGAATTAAGGGAAGTTTATCCGCTTCGGGTCCGAGCGAGCTAATCAAGCCACGCACTTCGGCGTCGCTCTGCGCCAGCTCCACGTCAATCCATTGATAAGGCACCTGGTTGCGCGCTAGAAATTCACGTAGTTCATAGGAACGATTCGACCAGCGTGTTCCAAGAACGCGAATTCCCTCGTAGGGCGGACGAAACGTCGCCGTCCAGTCATGCAACAGATCGTCCAGAGCGGGAAAAAGTTTTTCTTCAGGAGGATCCCAGGGTTTCATCAAGTAGTAGTGCACGCGAGCTTCGTTGATGGCGTCGATAGCGGCGTTGGTGTCCGCATAAGCCGTCAGGAGCGCGCGCTTGGCAAGCGGGTGCATCTCCATGGCTTCGGCAAGGAAATTCACCCCGTCCATTTGGGGCATGCGCTGGTCGGCAAGCAGCAGGGCCACCGGATTGTTGCGCGCCTTCAATTCCTTGAGGGTAGCGAGGCCGGCGCTGCCGGAATTTGCGCGCATGACGCGGTAGCGGTCCCCATAGCGGCTGCGCAAGTCGCGCTCGATGGCCCGCAAGACTTCGGGGTCGTCATCCACTGTTAATAATACTGGCTTTGGCATATCCCTCAGATGCAGCGACGGCGGTTTTCGATGCGTCTTACGTAAAAGGCCGAGTTGCTTCTGCTTCTTTTCGTGCCGCCCTCAAGCTACAATTCTTGGCGGTTCTATGTCCAGCCCTCTCACCCAATCGATCGCTGACCTTGCGTCCGCCGATGAAGCTAAAAAGCTTGCGGCCGCAGGTGATATTTACCGCCTGGGCCGGGCGACGGCGGGGTCTGCCGTTGCCGACTGGTGGTCCGAGAGCGAACTCTCCGCGTTACTCCTCGTTCCCAATCCCGTCATAACGGTTGGAGTCGCGGTTCAGAGGGACACTTTCAGCCGGATTCGAATTGCCAATGGAACGCCACGACTCGCAGATGTGCCGCCAGACCAGGACGCCGAGGAATTCGACCTGGATTTCAAAGAAGGAATTTCGCTGGACATTCTCACCACGCGGGAGCCCGGCGGCTCAGGCGCCATCGCAAAATATCTGGCTAAATTGGGAGAGGGCATCCAACAGGTAGAATATCGCTGTACCAATGTCGACCGTGCCTCGCAAATTCTAAAGGAACAATTCAAGATAGCTTCCGTCTATCCGGAAACTCGACCAGGGGCGGACGGGACGCGCGTCAATTTCTTTCTCGTCAGGTCCCCGGATGGGGGCAAGGTGCTTATCGAGCTATACGAGTTGCCGTCCCGCGCTTAGATGTTCGAGTGTAGCGAAATCCAAATCCGCGTCCTGAGTCCAGTTATTTCCCGTTCGTTATCTCAGTCCAAGCTCGCAGGACTTCCCCGACAGTCCAGGCTTGGGCAATGCAACCGCGTGGCGTGAAGGGAGCATCGCCGTCGAAGATTTCGCTTAGCGTGCCGAGTCCGCCCGAATAAATCTGGCGGCCTAGCGGCTCGAGACAACGCAGCGCGGATTCTCGATCTTGATAGACGCGATAGTTTGCGAGCGCGAAAGGACCCAGCAACCAGCCCCAGACCGTGCCTTGGTGGTAAGCGGCGTCGCGATCGCGAGGGCTGCCGCCGTAATGACCTGCGTATCCGGGCTCGCCTGGCGCGAGACTCCGCAATCCGTGCGAGGTCAAGAGGCGCCGCGCGCAAACATCGACGACGGCATTTTGCTGCCTAGTCGATAGCGGGCTTACCGGCAAGGACACGGCAAAAATCTGATTTGGCCGAAGTGAGGCGTCATTTCCGATTCCCGGCGAATCGATGACGTCGAAGCAGCAATTGCGGTCTGCGTTCCAAAACCTCTGAAAGCTTTTCTGGGCTTTGGCCGCCAGTTTCTCATAGGGCTCCGCCGGTTTCGCGAGCAAACTGGCGTATCCCGCCAACGTTTTGAGCGCGTTGATCCACAGAGCGTTGATCTCCACGGGCTTGCCCGTGCGCGGTGTCACGACCCAGTCGCCGATTTTTGCATCCATCCACGTGAGTTGCACGCCAGGACCGCCGGCGTAGAGAAGTCCGTCCGCTGCGTCGACACGGATGTTGTAACGGGTGCCTGCAATGTATGCTTCAATCATGCCGGCGAGAATCGAGAAAAGCCTTTGCAGCGTCGCGAGATCTTGCGTCGCTTCGAAGTACTGCCGGATAGATTCGAAATACCAGAGCGCGGCATCGACAGTGTTGTATTCGGGCTTGCCGCCAGCATCCGGGAAATTGTTCGGCAGCATCCCTCCATCCACGTAGCGCGAAAAGGCAAGCAGGATTTGCCTGGCGACGCTGACGCGGCCGGTCGCGAGCGTCAATCCCGGCAGGGCAATCATGGTGTCGCGGCCCCAGTCGCCGAACCAATGGTAGCCGGCGATAATGCTCCGGCCATCGGGCTCTTCCGGAAGGCTGCGCTTCACGATGAATTGATCGGCGGCCAAGATGAGTTGCCAAATCCAGGAAGGCGAGCCTTCTGCAAGGGCTTCGTTTTTTGCTTGCCAGTCATGGAACTGCCTCACATCGCGATTGGCGCGCTCCGCCAGAAGGGTTTCGCCATCAAGCGAGGCCGCTATTTCCGTAGTTGCGACGTACGTGACGCTAGCACCGACTTCGAGTCTGGTGCGAAACAGAGCGGCGAACAGACGATCTTCACGATCGCTCAGGCCACGCTCGGCTTCTTCGGAGTAATGGCAGCCGAGATACCACTCGTGGTGTGGTTCGCAGGTCGCGGCGCTGCATTTCAAATAAAATGGTGCCGCGCCGTCAAATGCCAGCACCTTCACGCCTTGCTCTTCGAGCGTGATGTTCATGTGCCAGTTACCTGCCTGAGTCAAAGAATGGAAGTCACGATAGTTCACGAGCGCTTTCAGGTCCATTTCGATAGCGCTGCTTCCCCGCACGAGCGTGTACTGAATGCAGGTCGTGTTTTCGCCCTGGCGCATCCAGATGCGCTTTTCCAATAGCGCATCCGCCAAGGCATAAGTCCAGACGGGCGTCGCGCCTTCAAGGTGAAAACCCTCAAGAAGTAGAAAGCCTTTCGGATCGACCACCCCGCTGGTCCAGTGATGGGTGGCAAGCGAGAAATCCGTTCCGGCATAGTGCACGACTTCGTCGATCGCCGAAACCAGCTGTGTGCGGCCAACGGGCGGCCGTAGAGCCGCAATAAGCAGTCCGTGATAACGACGCGTCTGGCTTCCCGCAACGGTGCCGGACGCATACCCTCCAATTCCGTTGGTGGCCAGCCACTCGCGCGACTCGGCAGCCTCAAGATCACCACAGATCTCCCGGCCAAACTGAACTTCGGCTTGTTCCGACACCAGCCGCTCCTTGATGGCTGAGGCTTTACACTCGCCGCGCTATCCACTGCTTCTAGTTCAGACTCGTTTGCTGATCGAAAAATTCAACTATCACCGTAGACGGGGATCGCGGCCCCCTGAATGACTTTAGCGTCGGCACTGCATAAGAACAAAATGACGCGCGCGATGTCCTCGGGCTTCGGCCATTTCGAAAAATCCGCCGTGGGCATGGCTTTGCGGTTTGCTTCCGTGTCGATGATGCTGGGAAGAATCGAGTTCACTCGGACACCGCTGCCCTTCAAGTCCGCGGCAAGGGAATCCATCAGCGCCACCGCCGCGGATTTGGAAGCCGCGTAAGCGGCTGCACCGCCGGCATGATCGAACGCCGCCTTTGCGGCCACGTTTACGATGGCTCCGTGGCCCTCTTTCAACATCGCTCGCACGGCGGCACGAGATAGCGCGTAGCCCACTCGAAGATTCAGCGCCAGCATTTGGTCGAAAATTTTCGTCTCCAGGTCCCACAACTTCGTGCCGCCGGCGTAACCACCCACCGTGTTGACCATGGCGTCCAATCTGCGAAACTTCCCGACGATTTTCTCGATGAGTTGGCGCACCGCAATTTCATCCGTGACATCCACGGCATGCCCTTCCAGATTCGACTCGTTCTTTCCCGCTGCGTTCTTCAAGGCATCGAATTCTTCCTTCCCGCGATAGGTCGCGACGACTCGAGCGCCTTCGGCTAGGAATGCCAACGTAACCGCGCTCCCCAATCCGCCGGTCCCTCCTGCAACCAGAACTACTTTCCCATCGAATTTCGCACTCATGAGCGTATCTCCAAATTAGTCTAATTTGGACTAGTACAAACTAGTCTAAATTAGACTAGTGCTTCAGCCATTTGGTCATCAAGAACCGGTCGTGATCCTCGTACCCTGTTCGCCGGTAAAGCTCAAACGCCGGATCGTTTCCCCGGTCCACTTCAAGATGGATGGCGTTCACCCCCATCTCGCGAGATCTTTCTTCGAGAAACGCAACTGCCTGTTTGCCATATCCGCGGCGGCGATAGTCGGAATCGATGTACAACTCGTCGATGAACCCATCGTGGCCGTGAAACTCAAAGCTGAACCCAATTGTCAGCACGATGTAGCCAACCGGCAAGTCCGCTGCGCTGAGAAGCCAGACTCGCCCAAAGGCAGGAAGGGACAAGAAGCGCCGAAACGTCGCGCGCGCCGCAGTCTCGTCAAACCGAATTTTACCCGGCTCCTGCTCGGCAAGTAAGCGCATCATGCGCAGGAGATCCGCCTCATCCTGGAGCGTGGCTTCCCGGATCGTGAGCTCGGGCACGTTACTCACCGCTTTGTTCAATTAGTTTTGCGACCAGGCCGGTCCAGCCAGTTTGATGGCTGGCGCCGATCCCGGCGCCATTATCGCCGTGAAAGTATTCGTAGAAAAGAACGAAGTCTCGCCAGTGCGGATCGCTCTGAAAAAGTTCGGTGCCGCCAGCCACGGCCCGGCGACCATTCGAATCGCGGAGAAAAATGTGAATGAGTCGCCGTGAGATTTCAGCGGCTACCTGCCAGAGATCCGATTCGCTGCGGGAATGCGTAGGGCACTCCACTTTGAAATCTTCGCCGTAGTAATGGTGATATTTTTGAAGCGATTCCACGAGCAGATAGTTGACCGGGAACCAGATGGGTCCGCGCCAATTCGAATTGCCGCCGAACAGACCCGTCGAAGATTCCGCCGGCTCGTAGTCGACACGGTTCGTATTTCCGTTGACGTGGACTTCGTACGGATGGTCCTTGTGAAAGCGCGAGAGGGCACGCACGCCGTAAGGTGATAGAAACTCCGTCTCGTCCAGCATGCGGCAGAGCACTCGTTTTAGCTGCTTGCGGTTAACGAGCGAGAGAAGGCGGCGCACGCCGCGCGCAGACCGTTGCGTCATTTCGATATGTTCGGGGACGTCCGGATGATTGTCGATGAACCATTGCATGCGTCGCTTGAAACCGGGAAGACGGTCCACGATTTCCGGCTCGAGAGTCTCGACGGCAAACAGCGGAATCAGCCCGACCATCGAACGGATTTTCAGGAAATGTTCTTCCCCGTTGGGAAGCTTCAACACGTCATAGAAGAAGCCATCTGCGTCGTCCCACAGCGACCGCCCACCCGCGCCAAAATCGTTCATGGCCCTGGCGATGTACACGAAGTGCTCGAAGAATTTGCTGGCGACATCTTCGTAAGCAGGGTCTTCTTTCGCCAGTTCGAGGGCGATTGCCAGCATGTTCAGGCAATACATGCCCATCCAACTCGTGCCGTCGGACTGTTCGAGGTGGCCTCCAGTCGGGAGAGGTGCCGAGCGGTCAAAAACCCCAATATTGTCGAGGCCCAGGAATCCGCCCTGAAATATATTCGCACCATCTGGATCCTTGCGATTTACCCACCAGGTGAAATTCAGCAGCAGCTTGTGAAACACTTTTTCGAGGAACCCGCGATCGGCGACACCGCGCACGCGTCGCTCGATCTTGTAGACGCGCCAGGCCGCCCAGGCATGGACGGGCGGGTTCACATCGCTGAAGGACCATTCATACGCAGGCAATTGTCCGTTAGGATGCATATACCACTCGCGCAAAAGAAGAATGAGCTGTTCTTTGGCAAAATCTGGATCGACTAGGGCCAGCGGAATGCAGTGAAATGCCAGGTCCCATGCGGCGTACCACGGATACTCCCACTTGTCCGGGATGGAGATGACGTCGTCGTTGTAAAGAAGTGTCCAATCCTTGTTGCGGCCATTCCACCTCTCGTCCGGAGGCTTGGGGCCGGCCGGGTCGCCTTCCAGCCAGGTACGCACGTCGTAGTGATAAAACTGTTTGGACCAGAGCATGCCTGAAAAGGATTGCCTCATGACGGCCTTCGCATCTTCAGAGAGTTCTTTCGGAATGCGGGTGGCGTAAAACTCTTCTGCTTCCTTTTGCCGCGTGGCGAACGTGCCGTCGAAGCCCGCACTAAAGTCGTTCGTCCCGGGAACGCCCTCGGCGCGCTCTTGCGCGCCGGGAGAGACGGATCCTCCTACTGTGCCCGGAGCTATGTCCATCCCACCGAGAGGTTCAAGGTCAGTGAGCCGCATCTTGAGCGTGACGGATTGGCCGGGCGCGAGCTGCAACGAATAATACGCCGCCACTTTCGTTCCCATCTGATCCGGATTGACGGCGGCCTTGTTGCCGTAAATCAAATATTCGTGGAATGCGTCTTTCACATACGGTGAGCGATTTTTCCCGCCGAAGAGCCGCGCGTTGTTCGTCTCGTTCTCGGTGAAGAGCAACTCGGGGTGACCGGCGCATAGCAACCAACGCTTGCCATATTGCCAATGCTGCAGCTCAACACAAGCGCTCCCCGGCACGCTCGTCCCTTTGCGCGCCAGCGGCCGGCGCAGGTCCTTGCCCCAGGACCACGTGTTGCGAAACCAGAATTGCGGCATGACGTGCAGCGCGGCCGCTTCCGGCCCCCGATTCACGGCCGTGATTCGAATGAGAAAGTCTTCGACGTCGGCTTTCGCATACTCGACGAAAAGATCGAAATAACGATTTTCGGAAAAAACTCCCGTATCGAGCAATTCGTATTCCGGCTGGCCACGTCCGCGGCGCTGGTTCTCTTCCACCAGCCTCTCATAAGGAAATGCGGCTTGCGGATACTTGTACAACATTCGCATATAACTGTGCGTCGGCGTCGAATCGAGGTAGAAGTAGTACTCCTTCACGTCTTCGCCGTGATTGCCCTGATTTCCGGTTAAGCCGAATAGCCGTTCTTTCAGAATGGGGTCGCGCCCGTTCCATAGCGCCAGCCCAAAACACATCATCTGATGTCGGTCGCTGATCCCGCCGATGCCGTCTTCTCCCCAACGGTAGGCACGCGAACGCGCGTGATCGTGCGGAAAAAATTCCCAGGCCGTTCCGCCGGGACTGTAATCCTCGCGCACCGTTCCCCACTGGCGCTCAGAGAGGTAAGGCCCCCAGCGCTTCCAATGCTTTTTCCTGGTGCGGGCTTCTTCGAGCCGGCGGTCTTCGATGGTCTGGATTCGTGGCATGGTCGGATGGCCCTCTTACGAAAGTTTCAGGTTATAGTCGCACTTTTCTGGGATTACGGCAGAGCAGTCGTCGGAGAGCGTGCTTGTTCCGGCAAGCCTCGTGGGCGTCCGCACTCTCCCCCAGCATGGGATGCGGCAAATTCCATTTTTGGCGCAAATTCATTACGGTGAGATTTCAGCCCACGAAGTAGTGGCTCTTGCTGACTGGAGGGCGAAACGGCAGGACCAAACAATTCGCGCTATCAGTCTCGCTGGAAGCGAGGTTCGGGAACTGAGGCGTTTACTGGGCCTGCGGCGTCGCAGGAGGTAGAGCGGGCGGCTTTGTGTACGAACGCAGTAGGGTGATCTTGGTGCCCATTTCGTCGGTCGCGAGGGCCACAACACGAACCTGCTCGCCACGTTCGCCGACGAACGCGATGTCGTCATCGGAAATGCGCGAGTCACGAAAGGCTTCGGGCAATTTCTTTGGGCCCGCGTCCTGTCGCGCGAATTCCGGGCTCAAGTGCTCGACATACCAGTTGGCGACGTATTCGCGCGAGGAGTTGGTGTGATATGTACTGGAGATGACCTGCGGTCGATCGTCGCTCGCCGCAAGGTGCGCCGCCGCGCCGGGTAGCACCAGAGTCGATGCGGGATAGACTGGCAAGCCGGGGCCAACTTCCCTGGCTTTTTCAACGCGGAACTCGCCGAGCGGCGTCCGCACGGTGGTCTTGTCACTTCCAGCGCGGAGGCCAAGGGCGCCGATCACGCGCGAGGCCATCAGCAATCCAGCGCCAAGCAGAATGCAAAATCCGCAAGTCATGGCGATCATCATGAAGAGAAGCGATTTGGAAGACGGGGCTCCCCCGGAATCTGAACTGGACTTTCCCATAACGTGCTTCTCTCCCCTCAGTGCACGATCGCGCCCGCAGCCCCGTCAATTCATCGAAGCAGGCACTGGAAGTGCCGCGGCGACGGACGCTGACGAGGTCCTTAGCTACATGCTTACAAATCTAGTCCCGGTCTATCAAAGCTCGCTTCGGCTGGTCTTGCCTTCTCCGCGCAACTGTTCTTCTTCCCACCTAAAGAGCGCGGCCCCCGGGACACGGGGCCGCGCCGCCTGTAGCGGGCAGCTGCAAATTACTGGTTCGGCAGAAGGAGTTGCGTAAATCCGGTCGTATTCACGTCGCGGAACATCGGGGTCCGCGGCGGCAGAAGCAAAGGGTTCAGGAAGTTGGTGTCGAACGAAAAGCCACGGTTTGGCGGGCTGTAGTTGTTGCCTCCGGAGTTGAAGAGGCCAACACCCTGGCGATTGTAGTAAAGGCTGACGATCGATCCCTGGTAGTTCAACGTGCCATTGTGGTTTTCCAGGAACCGCATGAAGTTGTGGACACCGCCATCCGTTCCAAAGTCCTGGCTTCCATCGATGGTGGTGCTATCCCAAGAAGGAATGGGAAACGATAGGCCCTTGCCTGCGACGACTCCCAGGCGGTAGTAGTCGTTGACCGTGTTCGACTGACGGCCGTTGTTGTTGAACGGAGAATTGAAGCTGTTGAAGTCGTTCCAGTCGTCGGACAGTAGCGTGAACGCGTCCGCTACGACGGAAGCGGCCACGCTGGGGTCAGCGAAACCACCACCCGCTCCATTAGCGTTGAAGTCGCCTTGGACATACGCTGGGTTTTCCGCGGCGATGGTCAACCCACACGAGAGCCCCCCCGGGCAAAGGGGCAAATTGATCGACTTTCCGTTGACGAGCTTCACCGCTCGGCGGAAGAGTGCTGGCGGATTTTCGCGCGCCTCGTTGGGGATTTTTACGAAGCTTCTCGGCCACGGGTATCCACCGTTTGTAGTCAGGCACAGTGGATCCGGAGTCACCGCGAAGAGGGTGTTACCGGCGGCTGTCAGGCTGCCCGGGGCGCCGCCTGTAAACAGCGTATCCGCGACGAAATTCGAGGTGTTTGTGCCGTCCACCATGGTTAGCCCGGCAGTAGCTGTCCTTGGGAAGGTTACCCCGCCGTAGGTATAAAGAATGCTAGTTCCATCGAGGTCTTCACCGGTGTCGAGCGAGCTATTCGGACAACCCCCGACGGTGGATGGGTTGACGAAGTCGCCCCAGCCGTATTCTCCGGTCTCTTTCCCGGAGGGTGAGAGCGGCGGCCATGCCCCGGCAATCGTGCCCGGAGGGGCATAGTTGCTGCGGCGGTCCGATATGTACACGACGAAGTTGTTCGGCGCTACGTTGGGGTCCTCTGTGAGGAGGCCCGATGAGCCAATTGCGCCAGAGAACCATCGCGCCAGATTGTTGACGTCCAACTCGATGTAGTTCATCACGCCGCCAAGAGTGACGGTGTTGGAATAGTTGGGGGTGGCGGCACCAACGGTGTAGGTTCCCGTAGGCGCGGGCTGCCGGTTATAGCCTTCACGCGTATCAAAGAGCGTATTCGGCCAGAAGTCGAAAGGTTGCGGAACCCAGGTCAATCCAGTCGCAGGAGCGGAAATCGGACTGGCTCTGAGTTTGGCAAGTGTCGGAATGGCGACATCTGGTTGGATGCCGCAGACTTCCGCCAGGGTGGACTGGACCGGGTAATTGGTCGGAACGAGCGGTGCGGCTCTTAGAACGCCAGTCTGAACGTTCACCGAAGTAGGATTGTCGCGAATGCGCTCCAGACGGATGACAGCGTTAGGATGCGGCTCCGGACAAGTCTTTGTGTTAAACAGTGCTGACGTAAATATTGTGTTGGGGGGAGTGGTGGTGGGGAAAGGCGGTGCATTTTGATAGATAAACTGCGGGACAGCCGCGTTGGTATTGGGATCAATAGCGGGGAGCGTGGGGAGCGGCGGAGTTGGCCCCATTGCCCCAACGCGGGTGCTAGCGCCTTGCATAAGCAGTGTCGTCGCTCCCCAATTCTTATTGAGGTTGGCCCCGTCGAATGATTGAGGTACCGGATTGATGTTCCTTCCGGCATAGCCAAGGCCGAGAATCTCCAGCGTGACGTCCTTCCAAGTGCCACACGGGCTACCATAAGAGGTCTGGGCATCGATCTTGATGAAGCCTGTGACGATGGGAGTCCCGTAGGGGAAAGTGGACGGCGCGGGCGGTGCCTGAGTAGGACCTTGCTGCCAGTAGCCGTCGCCTCCGGTGATGTTGTTAAGGGCAGGATTGGTAGGGGAGACGAAGACGCTGCCCTGCGTATAATTTCCAGTTGCAAGGACTCCAGCCGCACCAGAGGCTGCCAGCGGCAAGGGAATTGTCTTTGGCACCGCGGCGTTCATATTTGCCAGCAGTTGCGTGATACTGGCATTGGCGGGGTCCCAATTCGCAACCGGCATCGCGAGCCAAGCCAGGTTGAACGGAGGGGTGGCGCTGACACAAGGCAAGCCTGTGATGTCAGCGGCAGTATCGGAGAGCAAAATCTTCAAACTCGCCTCGGAAAAGTAGCGCTCGCCGAGCACGCCGGGGTTGGTCGTGTTTTCGCCTGCTATCGGCCGCCGAATGATGTCAATGGGCTGCGTTGTACCATTGCCAAGTAGCGTGATGGTCAGATTCAGTGGCTTCACGCCGCTGCGCAGGTTGCCATTGAATGAAGCAGAAATACCGGGCCAGCTCGGATTCTTCGGCGTACCTAAGCAACTCGTTAAGCTTCCTTGACCGAAACCGAGAGCCTGGTACGTGCCGCCCCCTTTGGTGATCTCGACGCTACCAGGGTGCTGTGCAGAGGCGGACTCGGGATGCGTATTGGACAAGCAGTCGCGGAAAATATCCTTGGCCACCGTGACAGGACTGGCCAGCCAGAGCTGGGTCGTCGTCGTTTGCGTGGGCGTTGCGCCTGCCGGTCCGCCGCTATTCAGGAACAAGTTGCCGTTGGTATGCACGCGGCCACCGAAATTAAAATTGGGGCCGGGGAAGAAGCTCAGATCCGTTTCCGAATAAATGCCGAACTGGAAGAGGGGGATGCCGACCGTCTGCGTGGTCCGTACCAGTTTTGCTTCGCCGCCAGTGTTCGTGCGGGCCGCCACCGTCATCGTGTAGGTTGTTTCCAGCGCGGTCATGCCCTGAAAGGCGCTGGAACCTGATGTGATCTGTGCGAACTGAGGCAGTGGGTTACCTTTGCCGTCCACGGGAAAAGTGATGTTATACGTGCTGTTGCCCAGCACGTCGACGTACGAAACGCCGGAGCTCGACGGAAGCACCGGGGGAGCCGTGGCAATAGCATTTACTTGCGCCCCGCTTGGGGCGTAAGTTGTGCCGAAGAGAGAGCCAAGATCAGCGGTGAGCTTCTCCATGCCCGATTCCGCGCCATAGAAGGCGCGAATCTGGTCGCGGTCCATGCCGGACAGCCGCTGGCCCTCTGTGACCAGGAGCATGAAGCCCACCACCATGGCGGACATCAGCAACAGCAGAAGCATCGTGGTAATGAGCGCAATGCCTGATTGTTTTCGCATGGTTGTTTTCACCGGTCTCATCGTCAAGCTCCTCATTACTTGTAAGTATTGAAGTACGCCATGCTGCGCAGGGCGACTTGGGTCTTCAGATTGGTGCGCACGTACTGGCCAGTAAGTGCCGCAGTGGTAGTCGAACGCGCGCCTAAGTAAATGTTGACCGAGCGAATTTGGTTTTCGTTGTCCCCGGCGGGGGCAGGAACTGCCGGGACCACGAACTGGTTGACCGGATTCGCGGTGCCATCGTCAAAGTTGTACGCAAACTGTAGGTTTTCAAACGTCTCGGCGACCGGTTGCGGTGCGTTGAAGTTGACGGCACGCATGAGGCGTGGGTGCTTTGGATCCGTCGTGGTATCCAGATAGTAGGTGATCATCCAGATGCGCGTGCAATTCGTAGGTGGGTAGGTTCCGTTGGGAACGCCACCAGTGAGATTCTGAAGCTGTTTAATGGTTCCGTTGGTTTCGGTTGCAGTGCGGCCATTCAGGTTGAAAGGATCACTGCCGTTGAAAGTTAAGATTTGACCACTGACTGCGCTGACGTACTGGAGGACGCCATTGGAATTGTTGGCGTTGTAAATCATGAGCAGATCGCCAGGATTGACGGGGATGCCGGCCGCGCCGATCGTCACGCAAGCAGGATCAAAGGTGATCGAGGATCCAGTAGCAGTTATCGCTCCGAGCGGACAGGCAGCTCCGTTGATGGGCTTGGCATCCATGGAGAGCGTATTGTCGGCATACATCACGGTGACGACGTCGGTCTGAGGACCGGACGTACCATCTGGGCTTGTGACCGTGGGACCCAAGGCGTTGCCTGGTTCAATGGCTGGAAGAATGACATTGCAGCCCACATTCGCGGAGTTGGGACCGTTAAAAGTCAGGTTCAGCACTGCGGGGGGCCGCTTGACCTTAGCGCCTGTGTTGCAGCCGGAAGCGTTGGGCGTGTTAGGGATGGAAATGCCGCCAGTGGGAATTCCTGTGCCCGTCTGGATGAGATCTTGCACGATCAAGTTCAACCCCGCGCGCATGTTGTCGCTCATGTCAGAAGTTTGCGTGACGTTGGTGTTGGCCCTTGTGGAATCGCGGAACATCATCACCGCGGCGGCCAGCGCCACCATCGTGATGCCCATTCCTATGATTAATTCCACCAGCGTGAAACCGGAGTTTTTCTTCATGAGCTGCTCCTCAATCCGCGATCAAGAGAATTGCGCGACATAGCTGACCAGGGTGTACTGCCGTGACATCGCACCAACGGTGTACGTCATGGTAATGGTGATCTGCCGAAGCCCCGATTCGCCGGGAACGTCGGTGATGGCGATCGTGCGCGTCATGTTCTTCAGGGACATCACAATGTCGTCCGATGTACCCAGAATCTTGTCGGGACCCGGACCTATGATCACCGTGTCGGGGTTGGCGGTGTCGTCATCAGAAGTGCCATAGAGCCCGTCTGGGCCCGCGGCGAGGAGTGGTTGCGGTCCTACCACAAAGACGCCGTCATTCACTCCGCCTGATCCCGTTACGTTGCGAATATTTGTCCACGCGAGCAATTTTGCGTCGCGCGCCGCGAAAATCGTTTCCACGGCTTCTTCGGCCTTTTTTTCGGCGATGTAATCCAGCTGCGTCATGTTCGCTACCTGGATGCCCTGCGCATAGACCGCGGCCAGGGACAAAATGCCGAACGAAAGAATCACGATGGCAATGATCGCTTCCAGAATCGTGAAGCCCGACTGTCGGTTGCGGCGGCGAAAGCTCTTCGTCATGGGCATTCTCCCTATTCCTGCCACTGGGTTCCGTCCCAGTGGTATTCACGCACGCGGCCAGTGGCCCCAAGTATTGTGATGGCGCGAGCCGTCGAAGCTCGGCCCGGAATGCCCATGAACACGGTGCCATTGACCAATGTATTTCCGCCGTCGATAAAGGACCCGTTCGTGGTGAATTTCATCATCGGTGGTCCGGGCGACTGACCTCCAAAATAGACTGGCGCCACATTCCCAAAGACCATAGGCGTGTCTCCGACTCCGGTGAATTGTATGTATTGCGCTCCGCCTTCGAAGGAGTAGGTGTTGGGCGGAGGAGCAGTGCCGGTAAGCCAAATCTCGGTGATCCTGATTTGGTTGTTCCCCACAAACTCCACTTGGACCTCGCGGCGATGTGCGATGGCCTGCTCGCGCGCTGAGCGCAACCGATAGAGCAGTTGGTCCATGGCCGAGTTGGCCTTAAAATTTGGCAGGATGCTGCCGTAGTTCAAGATCGCCATCGCCAGGATGATGGAGATGATGGCGAGGGCGGTCAGGATCTCCAGCAAGGAGAATCCTTTTTGCGAGCGGTACGAGTACTGTTTCATTCGTGTACTCCAATAGAGCGGCCCAGTCGAGGTGCGCCCTGGGCACTCCTAGAACAGCACGTTCGCACCCAACGAGTTATTGGGCTTAAGTTGATCAAATTAAACAGGTTAAGCAAACTGTCAGTGGGGAACCCCTGAGGTCCGACTGTTACAAAAAGTTACAAACCACGTCCTAAACGAACTGGCTCTGAGGCTTGCGTCAGACGCTGAGGCCTAGGAGTGTAAGGGAGCGGCGTCGGAGCACAATCCCGACAATTCCGTTATGCAGTCAGCCGGTCCCTGCACGACGAGCCGGCGGTGGTAAAGCAGCAGGGCGCGCAATCCGGCGAGTTCCTCGCCTCCTCCCGCTCTTCCTGGTCCGCCGTGCAAACAGCTCGGCACGACGTTGCCGTGGCCGGTGTGCTGGGCCCCCACGGCGGAATTGACGACCAGCACTCTTCCGTGGAGATCGCCTATTCCCAGGATCGTTTCGCGGGTGAAGCTTGCATCATTGGAAAAAACCGAGGCTACCAGCGATCCCAATCCCCTGCGAGTGATTGCGATGAGCTCATCCAAGCTGTCATAAGCCACAAGCGTCGCTACCGGACCGAAAACCTCGACGTCATGCACGTATTTTGCATCAAGTCCAGTCTTGCAGCTGAGAAGCGTCGGCTGCACGAATGCAGATTTTTGCGGATCGGCATCGATCGGCAGAAAATTCTTATCATCGCCGAACAACACATCGCATTCTTCCTTCAGTTTCGCCAGCCCGTGCTGGCAAGAGGACTGCTGGGCTCTGTTCACCACCGGTCCCATCTTTGAATCGGGGTTCCTGGGATTCCCGACTCTGACGGCGCTCAAGCGCGCAGTGACGGCATCACCAAAAACTTTCAACTGTTGGCGAGGAACCAACACACGCCGGATGGCCGTGCATTTCTGTCCGGCTTTGAGGGTCATCTCTCGCACAACTTCTTTCACGAGGAGGTCAAACAGATCCGTCCCGGGAGCGCAATCAGGGCCTAGAATCGCTGAATTTATGCTGTCGGCTTCGAGGTTCAGCCGTACGGAGCGCTGCAAAATGTTTGCAGTGGAGCGAATGCGCGCGGCGGTTTCTGCCGAGCCCGTGAATGAAATGATGTCCTCTTCTCGAATGTGGTTTAGCAGTTCGCGAGCCGAACCGCAGATGATGGAAATCGCTCCGGGCGGCAAGAGATTCGCCTTCACGATATCCTCGACCATCCGGTGCGTCAGCCAAGCTGTGGGAGAAGCGGGCTTAACCACAACCGGGACGCCCGATAGCAGCGCCGGCGCAGTTTTTTCGCAGAAACCCCACGCGGGAAAATTGAAAGCATTGATGAACACCGCGGCGCCCTTTGACGGCATCAAAAAATGCTGCCCCATAAACACGCCGCTCTTTGAGAGCGGAATCTGGGCGCCTTCCTTTAGCATTTTCCCTTCCGCCAGCGTTTTTCCAATTTTGGCGTAGTACTTCATGGTGTAAATCGCGCCGTCCACGTCGAAGGAAGCATCGGCCTGGTTTGCTCCCAAGTTCAGAAGTGAGATCCGAAAATATTCGTCGCGATTTCCCGCCAGCACATCTGCAATCTTGGCCAGGAGTTCGGCGCGCTGGGAGTAGCTAAGTTGCCTGAGCGCAGGCCCGCCCTGAATGCGTGCAAAGTTAAGGGCCGCTTCAAGATCAATGCCATGCGAAGAAATGTTCGCCAGTTCATCTCCGGTGACTGGATCGATGAGCATTTCACCCGGACCAGTGCCTTCGCGCCACTCACCCTTCACGTAATTCGGCAACTTCATCGGTGAACCTCCATTGATATCTCCCCATATTAGACCGGAACCAACTTCAGAGAGTGAAAGTCAAGCGCCGATAACCCACTGGCAACGACGAATAATACTGCATATCACGGAGGATTGGAACCGCGCCCCTCAGCTGCGCTAGTCCAGACAGCTCCTGTGTAACATTCAGAATACAAGTGAGTTAATTGAAATGCAGCCGCGATAGTGCGATTTCAGGGATGCCGAAAACCACGACCCGCCTCCACTCTTGACCATGGAGGACCAAGATGTATTATAATGCATGCTCGTTCTGGGGACGCATGAGCACACCCGCCAGCACCAATTCCAAGATCGCGCCTTTACCGCGCTCTACGTCAGTTCCCGATGGGGATTTCCTGCTCTTTCTCGGTAGGCGTGTTCGCCACCTTCGCAACCTCCGAGGGATGACCCGCAAGGCCGTGGCGCGCGAATCGGACGTGTCGGAGCGCCATCTTGCACAGCTCGAAGCTGGCGAAGGAAACGTCTCGATCGTTCTGCTGCGCAGAATTGCGGTCGCTCTTCATGTTTCGCTTGTCGAATTATTCGCCCCCGAAGTCGAAGAGCCTGCCGAAAAGCAGATGATCCAGCGATTCCTCGAACGTCTCCCCAACCACCGCCTCGAAGATGTGGTCTTCCGTTTGACGCGGGACTTCAGCCCAGGAGAGAAGACGCGCCGCCAGCGCATTGCGCTTATTGGGCTGCGTGGAGCCGGCAAGTCTACGCTGGGATCCAGGCTGGCGTTGGAACTGCGCGTCCCCTTTATCGAACTGGACGGAGAAATCGAGAAGGATACGGGAATGCCTCTCGGAGAAATTTTCTCGCTCTATGGTCAATCCGGCTATCGGGCGATCGAGCGCCGCACTCTCACCAGAGTGCTCTCGGAGCAGGAGTGCGCAGTGGTGTCCGTTGGCGGAGGGGTGGTATCCGAAAAAGATACTTTTGACCACCTGCTGTCCCACTGCTACACCATTTGGATCAAGGCGCAACCGGAAGAGCACATGTCCCGCGTACTGGAGCAAGGAGATTTTCGCGCCATGGCCGGCAACGACCAGGCGATGGAAGATCTGCGCCGCATCCTCGAGGCTCGCGAACCTCTATACCGGCAGGCAGATCTGGAATTAGACACCTCGGGCAGTTCGGTGGAAGAGAGCTTTTCTAGATTGAAAGCAATATTACAAGCGAATTTGCAGTAGGAGGATCTCGTGGACGTAGTCGCAACTCAAGAATCCAAGCCGCAATTGGACGCGGTCAGTTTCCAGACCGATCCTTCGCGATACAAGCATTGGCGTCTCTCTTTTGACGCTCCGGTGGCGACGTTGACCATGGATGTTTCTGAAGACGGTGGACTCCGCCCCGGCTACAAACTGAAATTGAATTCCTATGACCTCGGCGTGGATATCGAACTGCACGATGCCCTGCAACGCATACGTTTCGAACACCCGGAAATTCGTTCAGTGATCATTACCAGCGCGAAGAATCGCGTTTTTTGCTCCGGCGCCAACATTTATATGCTCGGCCTCTCCTCGCACGCGTGGAAAGTCAATTTCTGCAAATTCACGAATGAAACCCGAAACGGCATTGAAGACTCTAGCGCGCATTCAGGATTGAAGTTTCTCGCTGCCTGCAATGGAACGACAGCCGGAGGCGGTTACGAACTCGCACTCGCCTGCGATGAAATCATTCTCGTCGACGACCGCTCTTCGGCAGTTAGTCTGCCTGAGTTGCCTTTGCTTGGCGTACTTCCCGGTACGGGCGGACTCACTCGCGTCACCGACAAGCGTAAAGTGCGCCGCGACCATGCCGACATGTTCTGTACGAATCCAGATGGCGTTCGGGGCCAAAGAGCAAAGGATTGGCGCTTGGTCGACGACGTCGTCAAGACGCAGCAATTTTCCGAGCACATCAAGCAGCGCGCGCTGAAACTTGCGGAGGGCAGCGATCGCCCGGCCGGTGCAGCGGGCACTACTCTAACTACTCTGAACCGCACGGTCGATGAAGCCGGCTTGCACTACGGATTTGTCGACGTGCAATGCGATCGCGAGGCTCGCACGGCAACCATCACGGTGCATGCCCCGGAGTCCGTTGACGAAGATAACTTGGAAAAGGCCATGGCTTCAGGCGCTAATTGGTGGCCGCTGCAAATGGCGCGAGAGCTGGATGATGCCATTCTGACCTTGCGCGCCAGCGCGCTGGATTTGGGCTTGTGGATTTTCAAAACCGCTGGAAATCCCGAGGCCGTCCTCAACAACGACGAATTCATTTTGAAGAATCAGCAGAATTGGTTTGTTCGCGAAGTTTTGGGAATGATGCGGCGCACGTTTGCTCGCCTCGATGTCACCTCGCGTTCGATTTATGCAATCGTCGAACCAGGGTCCTGCTTTGCCGGCACGCTTCTCGAGTTGGCGCTTGCTGCCGACCGCGTCTACATGCGCGATACCCAGGAAGCCGAGAGTATCGCGAGTATGACACTTTCGAAAATGAATTTCGGGCCGCTCCCGATGGTGAACCAACTTTCGCGGCTCGCCGCGCGCTTTTACGGGGATGAGTCGCAAACAAACGCGTTGCGCGGCGCGATTGGAAAAGTGCTTTCCGCGCGCGCGGCGCTCGACGCCGGGCTGGTTACAGCCGCCCCCGACGATCTCGACTGGGAAGACGAAATCCGCCAGGCCATCGAGTCGCGTGCCGCGCAATCGCCGGACGCCCTGACGGGACTTGAAGCAAATCTAAGATTTGGTCCTGCGGAGACGCTCGAAACGCGGATCTTCGGCCGCCTCTCCGCCTGGCAAAACTGGATCTTCATCCGCCCGAACGCCGTCGGCGCCAGCGGAGCGCTCAAGGCGTATGGAACTGGCGCGCCCGTGAAATTCAATTGGGAAAGAGTTTAGTGAGCGGAATCGAGTCCGTAGTTCTGAGGAGATTGCCATGATCAATTACACGGAAAAAATCCCGAACAATGTCGATTTGGGTAGAGACCGTGTTTTGCAGCGTGCCCTCGAGCATTGGCAGCCCGCCTACATGGGCTGGTGGTATGACATGGGGCCGAACGAAAGCCACAACTATGAAGTTTATCTGCGAACCGCCATCAGCGTGGAAGCCGACGGCTGGGCGCAGTTCGGCTATGTCAAAATGCCGGATTACCGCTGGGGCATTTTCCTGCAGCCGCGCGACGAGAAGCGCAAAGTGAATTTTGGCATTCACAAAGGACAAGCTGCCTGGCAAGAAGTTCCCGGCGAGTACCGCTCCACTTTGCGCCGTGTGATCGTCACTCAGGGCGACACCGAACCAGCTTCCGTGGAGCAGCAACGGATGCTGGGGTCCTCCTGTCCTTCGATGTACGATCTGCGAAACATTTTTCAGGTCAACGTCGAGGAGGGACGCCATCTCTGGGCCATGGTGTACTTGCTCCACCGCTACTTCGGCCGCGATGGCCGCGAAGAAGCTGAATCGCTTCTCGCGCGGCGCTCCGGTGACGCCGACAATCCGCGTATTCTTGGCGCTTTCAACGAGCCGACGCCGGATTGGCTAGCCTTTTATATGTTTACCTTTTTCACCGACCGAGATGGCAAATTTCAACTCTGCGCTCTCGCGGAATCCGGTTTTGATCCCCTGGCTCGCACTTGCCGCTTCATGCTGACCGAAGAGGCTCATCATATGTTTGTCGGCGAGACCGGAGTTGGCCGCATCATTCAGCGAACTTGCGAAGTGATGAAGGAGCACAAAGTTGAAGACCCCTCGGATGTGCGCGCGCTTGGCGTGATTGACCTGCAAACAATACAAAGGTATTTGAACTTTCACTACAGCGTCACGCTCGACCTGTACGGTTCGGATGTCTCTTCAAACGCTGCGAACTATTACACCAGCGGACTGAAAGGGCGCTTCCGCGAAACCAAGTTGGAGGACGATCATGTGCTGGCGGAAGCGGAATACCCGGTTTCCGAAGTCGTGGGTGGAAAAATCCTCCAGAAGAATGTGCCGGCATTGACGGCGTTGAACGAACGCTTGCGCGATGACTATATCGAAGAGATTGCTGACGGAGTTAGCCGGTGGCAGCGGGTGATTGACAATGCGGGCATCCCGTTCCGGCTGACCTTGCCGCACAAGGGATTTCATCGTGCAATCGGCAATTTCGTGGGTCACTTGGTAAGCCCTGAGGGAGAAGTCTTAAGCGGAGAGGTTTGGAAGAATCACGAATTCGAATGGCTCCCGAGTTCCAAGGATTATGCCTATGTGCAGTCCCTGATGAGCGGACGAGTCGTGGAGCCGGGCAAGTTTGCCAATTGGATTGCTCCGCCGGCGCGCGGCATTAACAATCAAGCTCTCAACTTTGAATACGTCCGATTCAACTAGCGCTCCGCGGGCAAAACGTAAATCTCGAATAAGGACGGCATCTTTGGAACCGGTCATTGACATTCACATCCACATCATGCCGGACGGCATGGTGAACGCGTCAGCGCTGGAGTTAATCAAGCTTGGTCGCAAGGACAACGCCGATGTCGAAAGATATTCCGCTGATCCAAGAGCATTCCTCGCGTTTCTTGACACCATCGGAGTTGAGCGCGCGGGACTGATCAACTACGTTGCCCCGGCGATCATTGGTCTCACGCCGGAAGTAAATGATTGGAATGCGAAGTACTGCCGCGCCGCGCCCGATCGCTTAATCGCCTTCGGGGGCGTACACCCTGGTTCCGTTCCCGATCCCGCCGTGGAAGTGGATCGCATCGCCAAGCTCGGCATTCGCGCCATCAAAATCCACCCCTCTCACCAGGCGCTGTCTCCCAATGATTACATGCATGGCAATCGCGGCCTGGCAGAGGTGTACGAACGAGCGCAAGCAAACAGCATGCCCGTCATGATTCACACGGGAACTTCGATTTTCCCCGGCGCGAGAAATCTGCACGCGCAGCCATTGCTCTGCGATGATGTGTGCATCGACTATCCGAATCTCGTGGTCATTCTCGCGCATGGCGGCAGGCCGCTGTGGATGAACGAAGCGTTCTTCCTCGTCCGCCGCCACAAAAACATGTACATGGATATTTCCGGCATCCCGCCGCAAAAATTGATGGAATATTTTCCCCGAATCGAAGACGTGGCGGACAAAGTTTTGTGGGGCACGGACTGGCCCAGCCCGGGGGTATCGGACATCAAGGGGAACATTGAAAAGTTCAACGCTCTGCCGATTGGGCTCGCCGCGAAGCGCAAGATTTTGTACGACAATGCGGCGCGGCTGTTCCCGCGCTGAAAGCGCTTGCAACTCGTGTTTCACAATATGAAATTGGTTTTCATATTGTGATTTCCAGACATTTTTGGAATCTGAATAAATCGATGCCCTTCGGCCACAAATTCGGCTGTCACTCGTTTGCGCCAGGTCATGCGGGAGTTGCGCGGCGAGGATGGGCGCGCCGAACGCGAGAGCTTCAACCGCTACACCTGCGAATAATCAATTCGGATTTTCGAGCAGCAGCGCAATTCCCTGCCCCCCGCCAATGCAGGCCGAGGCGATGCCGTATCGCAGCTTGGAGCGCCGCAATTCACGCGAGAGCGTTACTGCCAGTCGGATTCCAGTGGCGGCCAGCGGATGCCCAATCGCGATCGCACCGCCGTTCACGTTGAGTGTTTTGCGGTCGAGCCCCAACTCGCGCTCGACAGCAATAAGCTGCGCGGCAAACGCTTCATTGATTTCGAACCGGCCGACCTGATCCAAGGTGAGCCCCGCGCCATCAAGCAATCTCCGAATCGCGGGCGCCGGCCCGATGCTCATGAGTTCGGGACGCACGCCGACAGTCGCGACGGCTGCGATGCGCGCCAGCGGCTCAATAGCGTGTGACTTTGCGTATGCGCTGGAACCCACCAGCGCCGCCGCCGCACCATCCACAATCGCGGAACTGTTTCCCCCTGTCTGCACCCCGCCAAAAGCAGGCCGTATCTTAGACAGCCCCTCGAATGTAGAAGGACGTATGTGCGTATCCGCCGCGAGACTGCCCACGCCTTTGGGGAGTTGAATACCACGCGCCTTGTATCCGCCCAACTCGAACGCTTCACTGACCAGCGGAACAATTTCGCCCGAAAGAAAACAACTCTTTTGTGCTGCGACGGCTCGCGAAAAACTCAATTCCGCAAAACGGTCTACGTCGTCGCGCGTGATCTTGTACGTCTTCGCAGCAGCTTCCGCGGTGTCTCCCATCGTGACACCCGGTGCCGTGTCCAGCAGCGCTTCCCACAAGAAATCTTTGAACTCCACCTGGCCCATGCGAAAGCCGCTGCGATGGGTGAAAGCTGCAACAGGATTGCGGCTCATGGATTCCGCCCCAACGCAAAGAGCAAGCTCGATTTTTTTCAGCGTGATGGCGTCGGCAGCCTGGCCGATTGCTTCAATGCCCGTGCCGCACACGCGCTGCACCAGCAGAGCCGGCCGCTCGATCGGAACTCCGGAATAGAGGCCAATGTGGCGGGGCAGGACGTACGCGTCAAAACTGGCCTGCGCCACGCTTCCGGCGATGACCGAGCCCACATCCGATGGCGCGATTTCTGTGCGTTCGAATAAGGCGCGCGCCACTTTGATTCCGAGATCGATTGGCGAAACGAGACCCAGCGCCCCGTTGTAG
Organism: Candidatus Acidiferrum sp.; assembly: GCA_036522305.1. Classification (GTDB taxonomy): domain Bacteria; phylum Acidobacteriota; class Terriglobia; order Acidiferrales; family UBA7541; genus Acidiferrum. The sequence continues at coordinate 132,567 of DATDGB010000081.1, forward strand.
TCCACGAACGGTGTCCTGACGCCATCCAGCAGCCAGATATCCTCGTAAGCAATGAAATGCCCGTTTGTTCCCGTCCCCATAACTCACTTCCCTCTGACAAATGAAATCGCCTCAAACGCTGCTCTCCTAACCTTATATTAGGATAGCTAACCGCCACGCGGATTCTTCTCGAAGACCTTGATCAGCCGCTTCATATCGGTCATGACCGGGACATCTCCAGCCGTCGTCCAGCCAAAAGAATTTCGGTCCGGGCTTGAACCCCGGCAGGATAGCCTGAAACGCAAAAGCGGCGGACCAATCAAGCCTTGTCCGCCGCCCTGGCCTGCAGTTTTAGAATGAATATTTGACCGACAATTGTAATTGCCGTGGATTGAACATTGTCCTTGGTGCGCCGAAGCTCGGATTTGGCACCGGAGGTCCGGCTGCCGGGCAATTGCCGACGCTTACTCCCTGAATGGCACGCGAAACGGCGTCCTTGTAACGTACGGGCACCTCTCCGTTACAGAAGTTATAGGTGCCGTAAACGGACGTGACTTCATTCACGTTCGGCCGGTTCAAGGCGTTGAAAACATCCAGCGCCACGTTGATCCTTTGCTTCTCCCGGAATTTGATCGCCTGTGATAGCCGCAGATCGAACGACTGCAGTTTGTCGCCCCAGTAGGTGTTCCTCGCCGCAAGTCCCACGCGATCGGTCACCGGATTGGTGTCGCCGTTGGCGTCGAATCCAACGAATTCAGTGAACGGACGCGCACCCTGAAGCGTGATGATCCCGCTCAGCTCGGTATTGCGCAGAAATGTCTGCTTCGGCCCCGAAGCCGTGAAGTTGGCGATGAAGCGGTTTCGAACATCTTGATTCGAATTGGCCCGCTCCTGGCTTCTCTTATACAAGTCCTGAGGCGTGCTCACGAACGTCGTAAACGTCCCGTCATCCAGTGTTTTCGAAAACGTGTAGTTGGCGTTGAGCCGGAAATACTGCCCCGCATGCTCCGTAACCGAGAACGTCGCGCCGTGGTACACACTGTTCCCGCTGTTATCGGTGTAATAGATCAATCCAACGGGAAGTAGCACGCCGCTGAAATTGTCTTTGCCGGCCGCAAACCCTGGCAGCGCCGGTCCGGCCGGTGCGCAACCGATTCCTCCGCTAGCGGCCCCGGTACTGCCGCCTGGCGGACAGACATTCAAGTTTTCGGCTCGCACCTGGTGATGCGCTGAGACAAACAAGTAGCCAACGTTTACCACCAGTCCGTGTCCTATTTCCCTGTCGATTTCTAGGCTGCCCTGCTCGGAATAGGGAATCTTACTGTTCCGCTCGACGGTGCCGTCGCCCACGGGGGAAACCGTTGGGATCGCAAGGAAAAGATTGGTGTCCATCTGAACCGGCTGATAGGTTCCAAACCGGATCAAATTCGCCGCCGCATCCGCCGGCTCGATGCCAAAGGGCCCGTTCGGAAGACCCGGGCTCCCCGGAATAAAGGGCAACTGGCTCAAAGAGTAAGAACCGTTCAACCCGCCCTCTCGAATGCCAGGAAATGGATAGGTCTGCGTACACGCAGCGTTATTGCAAAAGGTCACCGCTCGCTGCGGATGCGTAACGAAAAAGAACGATAGGTTGTAGCGGTCAGCGAAGAGCCCGAAGCCCGCTCGAATCACCGTATGCTTGTCTGGTGAATAGGCGAACCCGACGCGGGGCTGAAATCCCGTGTACCGGGTCTTGATCTCTTGCCCGAGTCCAGTCTCGAGGTCCCACCTCACACCGTAGTTTAGGGTCAGCTTGGGAGTGAGCCGCCATTGATCCTGCGCAAAAAGTCCGATATAGCCGTGATTGATATCGGAGAAGTAGCTGGGGGTTGCGGAAGCCGGATAAGCGGCCTGCCAGTTGGTGTTGACGGGCGGCGGGATGGTGCCGTTGACCACCGAGTTATCGGCCGACCCCAAGGGAGACGGCCAAAATACGACTGGCGTTCCGTTTGAAAAATCCGCTGGATTGGGTCCGGGAGTAACAGGAAATGGAGGAAGCGTCGCGTTTTGGGGGCCGAGCGCAAGTGGGCACGGTCCCTCGGCAAAATTCGAAGTCAAGTAAGGCAGCGGCGTGCCTTTCTTCTGATCTACATAGTTCGCAAAGTCCACTAGGCAGTTGATACCCGGTAACACGATGCGCATTGGGGAAAATCCAGGCCAAATGATGTGATCGTTGAGGTGGTTGTAATCTACGCCGAATTTTGCCAGGTGCGCGCCCTTGACCCAGTAAATCGAGTCCGCAAACTGTCCGCGACTTTCATACGTAGCGTCGAACACGCCGAAGTTGTGCCCCATTAGCAGCGAGTTCGGAAGGTCCAGATTGGGTTGTCCTGTTGTGCCCGGAAACGTCGAATGCCGTCTCGCATATTGCCCAAGAGCAGTGTTCACGAGACTGGGGCTCAGTTGGGTGGACAATGATCCGACCAGTGATTGATCTCGCAAATAATTATTGTGACCGCTGCTTGGCGCACCGATGCCGCCGCCATCGAGCGTGTCTCCGACCAGTACGCCAAGGCTGCGGCCGTCCTCGATGTTGTAGCGTACTGTCAGGCGATTGTTCGCATTGATCTGGTGATCCACTTTAATGAGTCCCCTGTCGGTGTCCTGTGTCTTCAGCGCACTGATGTTCTCGCTGAACCCCGGCCCGAACAGTATCGTTTTTGCGGCATCGATTAGCGCCAGGTTGTTCGTCAACTCCGGCGATTGCGTCGGAGCCTCGGCTCGCCGCTGACCTTCGTAGTTCATAAAGAAAAACGTCTTGTCTTTCTTGACCGGGCCGCCCACCGTGCCGCCGAACTGGTTTTGCCGAAGCGTTTTCGGTGCCGCGGCAGTAGTCCCTGTCGCTGCTGGCTGCAACAGAGTACGCGCATTCACCGCGTCGTTTTCGATGTAATCATAAAGCGAGCCATGCAGGTCATTCGTTCCCGATTTCGTAATGATGTTGACGATCCCGCCCATGGCCCGGCCCTGCTCCGCACCAAACCCGTTGTTGACTACGCGAAATTCGCTTACTGCCTCTTGCGAGGGCGTGCTGCGCTGCGATCCCGTCGCGGTGTTTACGGTGTCCGCTCCATCCACCGTGACCATATTGCTTAAGTCCCGCATTCCCCCGAACGAGATGCGTGTGACTTCCGCCTCCGTGATGGTGGACTGCAGGCTCGTCCGGCCCGTCGTCACTCCTGGAGTTAAGAGGGCAAAGTCCGTGAACAGGCGGCCGCTGATCGGCAAGGATTCTATCTGGTTGGTACTGATGACCTGGCTGACCTCCGTCCGCGTCGGTTCTACGGGCGGCGTCTCCGTCGTGACCACTACTCTTTCGGCGCTGGCCGCGATCTTTACGATCACGTCGATCGTAGCGACTTGTCCGACTGTCAAAACAATGCCGGTCTGGGTAGACTTCGCAAAACCGGTGGCTTCCGTCGTCAACTCGTATCGTCCGGGGGGAATGCTTGCAAGCACGTACAACCCATTCTCATTCGAAACAGCCGTGTAGTTCCGGTTGGTTTCCGTCTCCCGCAACGTGATGGTGGCTTTCGCAACGCTGCCTCCGCTTTCGTCGCGCACCGCCCCGTTCAACTGGGCCGCACTCCCGCCGACTTGCGCGATCGACGGTTGGGCCAAGCCTCCCAGAATTATCATCCCGAGGACGGCCGATAATCCCAAACGTAACCTCATAATTCACCCCTTAGACCGACGATTCGAATCGACGTCTCGTCGTAACAAATCACCCCTCTGACAGGCGATTCGGACGGCCGATTCGTCGCAACAAAAATTCAGATACACCCCGGCTGAGGAGCAGGTCTATCGCCAGCCCCGCCAGCTTGTCAAGCCTTTAATCGAGCAATCGTTCGAATATCGGCTAACCGCAAGACGATTCGTATGACACTATGCGTTCACGATGGTTTCTGCATTCCTGTTGCCGTAGGCATTGGTTTTCCCAAGGGCACAGCAATCTCCGCCGCGATGGGCGCGGCGCGGAGGGATGCCCTGTCGCCTAGTCCGCCAAAAGCGGGCGGAATCGTAACGATGATGGCCCCCTGAATCAGGATTGTAGATCTCCCTGGCAAACCAGACTTTCATTCAGTCTCAATGAACGGCGCGGTCCGCTCCCTCCCAATAACGCTTGCGGATAGCTTTCTTGTCGGTCTTCGCTGCCGCGGTTTTCGGAATCTCGCTCCAGAATTCGACGGACTTGGGCGACTTCACTCCACCCAGCCTCGTTTTGCAGTGCGCGATGATCGCAGCTTCGTTTAAGTCTTCGCCTTCGCAAAGCACAATGATCGCTTTCACGGCTTCGCCCCATTTTTCATCAGGCACGCCGATGACCGCGCATTCGCGCACTTGCGGCAGCTCCATGACACAAGCTTCGACTTCCGCGCAATAGACGTTGAAGCCGCCGGTGATTACCATGTCTTTCTTGCGGTCGACGATATAGAAAAAGCCGTCTTTGTCTCTGTATCCCACGTCACCGGTGTGGTGCCAGCCGTGGGTGCGGATTTCAGCGGTAGCTTCCGGCAAATTGTAGTAGCCAGCGCCTACGAGAGCGCCGCGCGCGACAATTTCCCCGGCCTCTAATGGCGGGAGAAGCTTGCCGTCGTCGTCCATGATCGCGAGCCTCACCGCTAGCGTCGGCTTGCCGCAACTCTTTAGCCGCTCCGGGTGATCGCCCGCGGCAGCAGCGGCTACGGTCACGGGATCGAGAAACGTCATGTACATGGGCGCTTCGGTCTGCCCGTAAGACTGGCAAAGGCATGGGCCAAAAACTTCGATGCCTTTCTTGAATTTGTCCGGGGAGACGGGTGCGGCGGCGATCAAGAGACGGCGCAAGCTGGAATAATCGAAGCTGCTGAGCTTCGGATGCGCGAGCATTGCATAGTAGGCGGTTGGGGGAAGGAAAATGTGGGTGACGCGATATCGCTCGATGCTCTGCAGGACTTCCAACGCATCGAAGGCGGGAAGCACAACGTTGGTGGCGCCAAGAGAAAACATCGCGAACGCGACGACTCCGGCTGCGTGAGAAAGGGGCGCGGTGCTGAGGCAAACGGGCTCGATGTCATCGCAGCGCAAATTTTGATGCGCCAGTTCCGTCATCGTGCCCCAGGAGAGATTGGTCACCATGACCCCCTTGGCAGGACCGGTCGTGCCGCCGGTCGGCACCAGACCTGCGAGGCGCTCCAGATTGCCGTGCGCGTCGCCCCAGTCAAGCTCTTCGGCGGCATCGCCGCGTTGCATGAAAATTTCCAGGGAAGGATCGACATCGCGTTCGGCGTCGATGCAGACGAGGTGGCGGAGCGTTGGCACGAGTGATTTGATTTGGCGGACTTGCTCTTGAAAACTGCTGTGATAAAACAACCAGGAGGTTTGCGAGTAGTTCAGAAATTGGACGTTGGCATCCAGCGCATTGCGATAGTTGATGGGCACCCACACGCCGCCAGCGCGCATCAGCCCCAGCATGCAGAGTAGGACGCGGGCGTCATTGGCCGACAGAATCGCTGCGCGCTCGTCACTGCGCAATCCGTCCGCCCACATGGCCTTCGCTATGCGCCGGCTAGCCTGTTGCGCTTCGAGAAAGGAATACTGCGTGGTGCGATCGAGGATCGCGATTTTGCCGGAAAACGCTTCCGCTCCCTTGTCAAAGTAATCGATTGCCCGCATTCCGCCGAGTCCTCTAGGAGCTAAGTTTCGCTTTCGAAAGGCTAAAGTTTTCGAGAGCTTGCAAAAGCTCCCGATGTCCAAAAGCTTCGCAGGGCGAAGCAAACCCAAGCTTGCGCGGCGCGGTCAGAGAAAGATGGCGCGCCGCGAACGCCTGCACCAGCCCGGTCTGCCGGTACGCGCAGGTTCCGAACATGGTGCACTGGACGGAATTCATGCTGCCGCGCCCCAATACGACATCAATCGTACGATGCACGCGCGTATTTTCACGCGGGGGCGTTCCGGCCTGCACGGAATTTGCCATTTCGGCTAACTGGCGCTCTTGCTCCTGCTTGGGCAATGGACGGATGTTGTCTTCAAAATGCTTTTCTGTGGCCGCGACCGTTTCCATAATCTGGCGGTCGAGCAAGCCACCAAGGGTTTTCACGTTGGCGATTTGGGGATGATCCTTAAACCACACGGGATGCGGAAAGCCGCCCCAAGGAAGTGCGAGCTGCGTTTGGACGCAGCCGGGCGCAACCACTTCGTAACCCTTCGCGCGCGGCCACGGTTTGTATTGGTTCTCCTCGAGGTAGCAGGCTTCCGTCGGGATCACCGCAAAAATCGTTTGGGTCGAACAAAAGGTCGGCACCCCTCTGAACATTGAAAGAATTTCCAGGGTGTCGATGCCGCCTGCTTCGAGGCATAGGCGCGAGGCGATGTCACTTGCTGTCGACATGTACGCTGTAGCCGGTGCTGCGAGCAAGCCCTTCTCTGCAAACTTCGGGCCCCACTTCTCAGCCACTTGACGGACCCATGCCTGCTCTCCGCTGATGTCCACGTAGTGGCATCCGGCATTCAAACTGGCTTCGATAACTCGCGGGCCATGGTAAATGAGGGGGCCAACGGTATTGCAGACCACTTTTGCCCCAGAAAAGAGCTTTGCCAATTCGTCCGTGGATCCCCCAGTTTCAGCGATCTCGTAATCCGCGGTATCGATTCCCGGCACCCGGCTCAAGACCTCTTGAAGGTTCGCCCGGCTCCGGCCCGCGGCTATGAAGGGAACGTTGAATTCGCGCAGAAACTCAACGATGAGGCGCCCGGAAAAACCGCTCGCGCCATAAACCACTACGGGCCGCTTGCTCATAATCGTCGCCCTCCCCCTATCGGCCGGCGATGGCTTGAGGATTTTCTTGTACGAAATGGCCGGTCGATATTAGGCTAAAGGTTCCTTTTTGCTAGTAGGCACCTTTCTGGTACCTAGTTCCAGGAGTGACTCCTATATGGATCCATTCAACTGCCCTGTCACCGTCACCACCCACATCTTCGGTGGAAAGTGGAAGCCCTCCATCCTTTACTACCTTCAGGGCCACGTCCGACGCTTCAGCGAATTGCAGCGGCTCCTCTCGGGGCCTACCAAGAAAATGCTTACTCAGCAGTTGCGAGAACTGGAGCGTGACGACGTCATTCACCGCAAGGTCTACGCGCAAGTGCCGCCGCGCGTCGAATATTCGCTCACGAAACATGGCGAAAGCCTCCGCCCTATCCTTCGCTTGATGTCCGCCTGGGGAAAGAAGCATCGTGCTCGCCACGGCTCGACGCGCAGCTAGATTCCTCGGTGCGGTCTCTCCGAAGGTGATCAAGCATCGTATCCATCTCAATCAGGCCGCAGGCGCCTCTTGCAAAGCGGGGGAGCCCGTCCTTGCCAAATGAGTCTCTTTCAAAAACAACGCAATTATGAAAACCAGAACTGCTCCTCCCGCCGACATCCACATCGCCGCCCCCAGTCCATAGGATTTCACCACTGGCCCAGCCAGAATTGGTGCGAGTGTCGCCCCAATACTCTCTGCGGCCAAAGTAGCAAGGCCGATGGCTGTAGCGGCAAATTGCGGCGGCACGCTTTCAGTGGGTACGAGAACCAGGATCAACGCGCCGATTCCCTGGCCGGCATTCGCCAAGCAGACGAAGGCCGCAAGAACCCACGGGTAGGCGTAGAGTGGCGTAATCAGCATTACCAGCGGAACGATCGTACACATGGCCGACATCATTAGCAGCGCGGGTTTGCGCCCGATTCGATCAGACAATCGCGGAAAGTAGAGTGCCAGGAAAAAACTCCCCAGACCGCTCGCGCCCATCAAAAACCCCGCCGTCGTGGGCGTTTGATGCGCCACTTCGGTGATATACAGCGGCGCAAAAATATTGTGGAGAAATAGCCACGAGAGGAACCCCGCCGCTCCCGCGCAGCACAACCACATGTTGCGGTAACGCAGCACGGAAAGAAAATCTCGAATCTTCACCGGTTGGCCATGAGGCCCGGTGCGATTTTCCCTTTCCGGCTCTTTGACGAACTTCCAAATCAGCAGCCCCAGCAAGAGCCCGGGCATTCCGGACACAAAAAATGCCCACCGCCAGCCTACTCGAGCGGCCATCTGCGTACTGAGTACTGGCGCGACCGCCAATCCCACCAGCGCGGCCGCACTCACCACAATCCCAATATTCCGGCCTCGCCGTGTCGGAAGCGACGACTCTTCAATGATCGCCGTCGTGATGGACCAAGCCGGTCCTCCGGCGAGTCCTAGCAATGCTCGAACTAGCAGAAGTTGCTGGTAACTGTGCACCATCCCCGAGGCCCAAGACATCAGAGAGAAGATGAACACCATCGGAACTAGGATGGACTTTCGCCCGATGCGGTCCGACAACGCACCAAAAAAAAGTGCCGACAACGCCCAGGTAATCGCCAACGCCGATCCCAGCATGCCAACCTGTTGGTGACTCAAATGGAATTCAGGAACGAAGTACGGAGCCAGAGAGTGCAGTGCGGTCCGGTCGAGAAATAATGTGCCCCAGGAGAAAAACAGAATCGCAACCAGGGTGCTCTCGTATCTCTTCGAGTTGTCCATGCGCTTCGCGAATCCCTCAGGGATTAAACTCCAGAGTTGCTTTATCGAATGCCGGGCGTGCTTCCTAGCATTCGTTTTCCAGCAGTAGTCCCTTACTTCAAGAACATGCAAAGCTCCAGGGCGGCCGTTTTCAGGTGCGGCAAAAATCGCGTCAGCAAGTCCTGGAGCGACACTCGCTGCGCGTGAGCGCCAACGTTCAGCGCCGCAACCACCTTTCCTGCGGGGTTTCGAATCGGCACGGCCATGGACCTCAATCCATGCTCCAATTCCTGGTCGATTGCGGAGTAGCCGTTGCGTTGCACCAGGCGCAGAATCTGCCGAAGTTTTTCCGCGTTGGCCACGGTCCGCTCGGTGTAACGCCTAAACTCCATGTTCGCAAGCAGCTCTTCGAGTTTTTCCGGCGGCAAGTCGGCGAGCAGAATTCGTCCCATCGACGTACAAAATGCGGGCAGGCGGCTGCCGACTCCGAGATCGATTGACATGATGCGCGTAACATTGGCGCGTGCGATATAAACAATTTCCGGGCCGTCCAGCGTGGCAATCGAGCAGGACTCATGCAAAACATGGCTGACATGCTCCAGAACCGGCTGTGCCGCGACGGCAAGCGGCATAGAAGAAATGTAGGAATGTCCTAGCGTCAAGACGCGTGGCCGCAAATGAAAATGGCGATTGTCGTCTGAACCCGCGAAGCCCAGCTTCGCCAGCGTGTAGAGGCAGCGACGCACCGCTGCGCGCGAAAATCCCGTCTTGCTGCTGATCTGTGAGATAGTCTGGTGGCGCTTCGTCTGAGAGAAAGCCTGAATGACAGCAAGCCCCCGGGCGAGCGAAGTCATGAAATTGGGATCACCACCCGCGCCCTCCAGCGAGGGTAAGGGCGATGGCGCCACTTCCAGCACTCCGGTGGACAGCGGCTGCGTGCGCGGCTGTTTTCTGACACTGGGATTAGAATCGGCCACCGGCATATACTTCCCCCTATGCTGCGTGATTCGAACGGGAAAGAGCATACACGAAACTTGGCCGATAGACGCACAGAATTTCGATAATCGGCTTGACGACGGCTATTCGAACGCATAGATTGCGCTCGACGCGGCGTCGCCCGGTATGGGCACTTATAACACGGGTGCGTTCGAATCCACCGGGAGTGCGCGGCTCGCCCTTTCTGCCGGGGGAGATCGTAGCTCTTCCACGCGAATGCGTACGAATAGGGCCTGTTGCGGGCAAGCTAGTCTAGGGATACGAGAGTGAGGAGGTCCATCGCATGAGCAACATACGTGGATATCGGCGGCCGGCTCCGGAAACGCAGCCGCAGCATCTACATCCCCCGTACGTCTCCTCCATCACGCGTGCTCCTTCGAAACCGCTGGTGCATATGCCGCACACGCTTACGGAAGTGACCGGGCCCTTGTTTGGAATAGAAGCCGTGGATGTGAAAGCGTGCGATCTTACGCGGCAGCACAGCGGCGAGCCGCTCGGCGAACGAATCATTGTAAGCGGGCGGGTGCTGGATGAGGACGCGCGGCCGATTCCACACACGCTCATCGAAGTCTGGCAGGCAAACGCGGCGGGTCGTTATTTGCATAAGGTGGATCAGCACGACGCTCCACTGGATCCAAATTTTACAGGATGCGGACACACGCTGACGGACGATGAAGGACGCTACCGCTTCGTCACCATCCGGCCCGGCGCGTATCCGTGGCGGAATCATCACAACGCCTGGCGGCCAGCGCACATTCATTTCTCAGTTTTCGGGCCGGCGTTTGCCACGCGCCTCGTCACGCAAATGTATTTTCCCGGAGATGCGCTCCTTCACTTCGATCCCATTTTCAATTGCACCGCGGATGAACAGGCCCGCAACGGGCTGATTTCCGTTTTTGACTGGGCAAACACGATCCCCGATCAAGCTCTAGGTTTTCGCTTCGACATTATTCTGAATGGCCGCGAAGCCACGCCGATGGAGAAATAAGATGAGCCTCCACGCCACGACATCACAAACCGTGGGCCCATTCTTCACGATCGGTCTCCGTCGGTTAAATAAAACCAACCTTTTGGGACCCGGTGTGTCTGGGGAAAAAATCAGTATTGAGGGCCGGGTACTCGATGGCAACGGCAAGCCAGTTCCAGATGCGATGCTCGAAATCTGGCAAGCAAACAGTCATGGGAGGTATGCGCATCCCGAGGACGATCAGAACAACCAACTCAAGCCGGGTTTTCAAGGTTTCGGCCGCATTGGGGTAGATGAGAATGGTGGTTTCGTTTTCACAACAGTGAAACCTGGTGCGGTTCCCGGACCGGATGGAAAGATGCAGGCGCCTCACATCGCCGTGTCCGTATTCGCGCGGGGATTACAGTTGCGTCTGGTGACGCGGATTTATTTCCCAGAGGAAGCCTTGAACGCAGACGACTACGTCCTCAATCTTGTCGAACCTGAGCGGCGCGCCACTTTGATCGCGAGAAGGACCGCCGTTGCAGGCGCGCTCCAATGGAATGTCATTCTACAAGGCGTTGACGAAACAGTTTTCTTCGATTGCTGAAAATGACTGACGCGGCCCGCAGAAGACTTCTCGCCTAGAACGGATAAGGCCGCTTGCCAAGCTGGATGGTGACCCACTTCACTTCCGTCATCTCTTCAATTGACCAGCGGCCGCCTTCGCGGCCCATGCCGGAATCTTTCACTCCGCCGAAGGGTACGTTGGCCTCGTCGTGTACCGTGGGGCCATTGAGGTGCACCATGCCGGCTTCCAATTCGAGCGCAAACTTCATGGCGAGTTGCATGTTGTTGGTCAGAACGGCAGAGGAGAGGCCGTAAGTGGAACTGTTGGCCAGCGCGAGCGCGTGGTCGGCGTCGTTCGCTTTGCTGACCGCAGCCACCGGCCCGAACAATTCGTCACGGAACGCCGCCATTTCCGGCGTCACATCCGCAACGACCGTGGGGTGATAGAAATTCCCCTCGAACCGTCCGCCGCACAGAAGTCGTGCGCCCGCAGCGACCGCGTCTTTCACTTTCTTATCTATCATCGGGCACTGCGATGAGCGGATCAGCGGCCCAATCACCGTGTGTGGATCGCGCGGATCGCCAACCTGCAGCTTCTGTGCCTTGGCTACGAACTTTTTTAGAAACTCCTCGTAAACGGGTGCTTCCACGATGATGCGCGAGCCGGCCATGCAAATCTGTCCTTGGTGAATAAACAATCCGAAGCACGCGGTGTCCACGGCATAATCGAGATCCGCGTCGCGCAGAACCACAAGCGGACTCTTGCCCCCCATCTCTAGGACGACGCGCTTGCCGCGTTTGGCGCATTCCGTGGCAATAACCCTTCCTACCCTGGTCGAGCCGGTGAAAGAAATCAGCTTCACCCGCGGATCTTCGTAGAGCACTTGCGCCATGGTCGGCCCGTCGCCGGGCACCACGTTGAATACTCCCGCCGGGACTCCCGCACGTTCGAAAACTTCGGCGAGTTTCAAGCCAATCAAGGAAGTTTCTTCGGACGGCTTGAGCACAAACGTATTTCCAGCCGCCAGCGCGAACGCCACTTTTTTCAACGAAAGCACGATGGGAAAATTGAAAGGTGAAATTCCCGCCACAACGCCGAGCGGCCGCCGAATCGCCAGCGACAGAAGTCCGGGTACGTCAGAAGACATCACGTCACCGTGAATGCGCCTGGCCTCTCCCGCAATCGAGCGCACCAGGTTCGCGGCAAACGGAACCTCGAAATGCGCTTTGCCAAGTGTCGAGCCGGCTTCGTCGATCAATAATTCCACAAGCTCCGGCGTGGCCTTCTCCAATTCGTCCGCCGCACGATGGAGAATTCGTTCGCGCCCAGCAGGCGGCGTGGCAGCCCACGATGCTTTGGCGGCCTCCGCGGCGTCAATCGCCGCGCGCATGTGCTCCGCCTTGGCCATGAAGATGCGTGCAAACGGGCGCTGATTCGCGGGATTGACGACATCCGAGAGCGCGGATGGCGGCACATCAATATTTTTACCAGCTATGTATGGAGTTGAGGACATGATTTCCTCTCGTGCTGCTATTTGCGGAATAGATTAGGTCAGCAAATTCAATTTGCGCAAAACGATTCGAACGTTAATCGCACGCCCATAGGTGGCTGAATGCGGATTTTTCGCCAGTGGCTAGTGAATGTCAAGCGCCTGCGCCGGCCGCTCCACCCCACACGCGGCGCACCGTGTCGACAACGAGTTTCAACTTGGCCCATTGCCGGTCCTCAGTGATGAGATTTCCTTCCGCGGTTGAAGCAAATCCGCACTGCGGACTGAGCGCCAGATTTTCCATGGGAAAATACTGCGACGCTTCTTCGATGCGTTTCACAAGGACAGTAGCATCTTCCATCTGCGGAAGTTTGGAGCTGACGAGCCCCAGCACCACGGTCTTGCCTTTCGGGATAAATCGCAGCGGCGCAAAAGTTCCGGAGCGTTCGTCGTCGTATTCGAGCAGGAAGCGGTCGACATCGAGCGTTCCAAACATTTTTTCGGCGATGGCATCGTAGCCGCCTTTGGCGTACCAGTGGCTGCGATTGTTGCCGCGGCAAAGATGGATGGCCAGGGTCACGTCGGGTCGCCTTGCAGCCTTGAAGCAAGCGTTGTCAGCTTTAATGGCTTCGTCGAGCGCGGTGTCCGGATCCATCTTCAATTCCGTGCGAATCCACTCGCGCCACTTGGGGTCCATGTAGTAGCTGTAGCGCGGCGCGTCAATTTGAATGTACTTCACGCCGTCGGAGGAGAGTTTGGCGAGATCGCTCTTCATGATCTCCACGATGTCCCACAAGAGCGCGGAATGATCCTTGTAAATCTTGTCGGTAATTCCAGCCTTGAAGGCAATGGCGGGAAACTGAGTGGCACTGGGAAGCGTCATCTTGAACGCCACCTTGCAGTTTGCCTTCAAGAAAGGTAATTCGTGCCCGGTGAGCGGCCTGGTCTGGCGCAGCTTCTTGGCCACAATGCCCGTCACACTGCTGACCGGGGCCGCTTTTGTGTCACCGGCTTTCCAATCTCTCGCCACCGCATCGCCCAGGTCGAAGCCTTCCACCGCATCGGTGAAATCGCTCATGAAATTTCGGCGGCGCAATTCGCCATCGGTGGCAAGTTCGAAGCCCAGTTCTTGCTGCTTGGCCAGGATGCGCTGGATATGCAGGTCTTCGAGGGTGCGCAAGCGCAGGGGATCTGTTGCGGCATTGTTGCGAGCTTCCAATAATTCCGAAGGCCGGAGAAAACTTCCTACGTGATCGGCCCGGTAGAGTGCAGCCATTTCGTGTAACCTCCAATGAACTGTGGAAACCGATTATGGTACCAGCTTCTACGTACAACTCCGGCGCGCGTGGTGCACCACCGGAAGTTTTTCCTTCGGCACGAACAGGCGTTTTTTCTGATTCCTCAAGAACCTGATATCCTCCAAGCTCGTTCGTGTTTGTATTCGCGCTGGAATTGTAGTCGCAGTCGGAGCTACGGACAAATCAGATATGACCTCGGAACGAAGCTTTTACGGTTGGAAACTGGTCTTCTTTCTTTGGCTTCTGGATTTCCTGAACATGGGGTTCCCGTTCTACGGCGGCAACATCATCAACAACTACATGTTGAAAGAAATTCCGATGAGCCACAGCACCTTCGGCTTGGGATATACGATTCTGAATCTCTTTGTGGGCATTCCTTCAATGCTCGTTGCCGCGTCGATTGTTCGCTGGGGGATTAAAAGGACATTTGGAATCGGTTCGGCCGTGATTTTTTTTGGCGCCTTGTGGTTATCGTTGATCGCTTCGCGGCCGTGGCACTACTTGCTAGGTTTCGGAGTACTGACGGCGACGGGAATCAGTTTCGGTACGATCGTTCCCGCGGCCACGGCGATCACGCGCTGGTTTAACCGCTATCGCGGAAGGACGATGGCGATAACCTTGTCGGCATCCGGTTTCGCCGGCTTCTTCGTTTCGCCGCTATTCAACAGGTTGCTTACAGCGAACGGAGGAAACTGGCGCCAGGCGTGGGCCATCGTGGCTGGTATTTCCGTGCTGTCAGCGCTGGTGGCATTTGTTTTTGTCAGGGAGCGCCCAGAGGACCTAGGCCAGGCCGTGGACGGCGGACCGGAGACGGCGCACGCCGCGGCAGTTACCTCGGCGCGCGCGCTGGTTACCACGTACCCTTGGGAGCCCCGGCAGGCCTATAGAACCGTCCCGTTCTGGATGATTCTGATCGGCGGCATTGCTTGCCAGCTCCCGTTTTTCTTTTTTTTGGCCCACTGGGTGCCGCATTTGAAAAGCGCCGGGATTCGCGCCTCGGACGCCGCTTGGGCGATGGGTTTGTTCACGCTGGGCGCGGTCTTCGGGCGGTTGATTGGCGGGTGGTTGATGGACCGCATGGTGGCGCGTTTTGCGTTCATGCTTGGCTTGTGCCTGTATTTTCTCGGCTCGTTCTTCGCGATTCGAGTTTCTCCCGAGGCACTTTGGATCGCATACATCGCGGCGATTTCGTATGGTGTTGCGTTTGGCTGGACTTTTATTTGCCTGAACACTGTGACGGGACATTTTTATGGTCCGGCGGCATTTCCGAGACTGAACGGAAGGCAGCTTCAGTTGGGGGCGATTTTTTGTTCGCCAGCAGGATTTCTGGGTGGCAAAATCTTCGACATCTTTCACAGCTACAAACTGGCTTTTGAATTGAACTGTGTAGTTGCGGCTATTGGCATCGTTGCCGTTTTTTTTGCCAAGATGCCTCAACCACCGAAGGCCAGCGTTTTAGCCCCGAGTGAAGGCTTGAGTGCGATCGCGGAGCAAAATTGGCTGGGAGACTAGGATTCGAACCTAGATAGCCAGATCCAGAATCTGGAGTCCTACCGTTGGACGATCTCCCACCCGTTGCGAGGAAAAAAACGAACCGCAGCCAGTTCCCGCGGATCGGGGCAGCCACGATTCTACCTATCTAATTTAATCGGGTTTCAGGCAGTCGTCAACCGCGCCAGGCGCAAAGAAGTTCCCAAATTTATGGGCGGCGTGCGTTTTCCGTGGGTTTCGTTGGCGCGCCTTCGCCGCCGGCAATGGACACCATTTGGCCCTGGCGGATTGCGTATTCCATGTTGCCCCAGCGGATGTGATTCGAACCAAAACTCGCCAGCCAGACCACGAAGTGGATAGCGTCGCGGAGTGGCACCAACCAAATTTTGCGACGCAAGACTTCGTCCTGAACGCCCCAAATCCCCACCGTCCATGCCATCGCAAAACGGAAGATCGTGTACGCGAGCAAGTAAGCGCCCGCAATCCACTTGGCGGGCGCGACGAACGCAGCAAGCAGCGCCCACGGCAGCCCTTGGGTAAAAAGCAGCCCGAGATAAGAGAGTGGTCTGCACAAGCGCACCGTCCGCGCCCAGCGCACTTGATGGTCCCAAAAGCTGCGAAGAGTTTGCGCGGGATACATGGTCCACACAGGTTCGCGTGAAAGAAGCACTGCGCCTCCCGCTTTGGCGATGCGGTTGCCCAGTTCATAGTCGTCGGCAAGCGTCCCGGCGATAGCTTCGAACCCGCCCATCTTCCCGAGCCATTCCTTGGTCGTAGCGACGGAGGCTCCGAGCGCGAACGTAATTCCTTCCATCCATCCGGCCATCAGCACTCCGGCAAAAAAATCGCTGGAAGCGCCGACAGCTTCGATGTCCGCGCCGAGATTTTTCTCGGCGATGCCGCGATAGAAGCAAGTCACGGCTCCGACCTTACGATCCGCAAGCGGAGCCACGACTTCGCGCAAAAAGTGCGGCCCGACGCGCACATCGCCATCAGTAAGCACCAGCACTTCGTTCCGCGCTTCCCGCGCCAGCCGCGCCAGCTTGTTGACCTTGCGATTTGCGCCGAGATGCTCCGCACCCACGAGCAAACGGATCTGCCGTTCCGGGAATTCCGAGATGACGCGGCGAATCACGGGGACCGCAGGGTCTTCGTCATCGTTCACGGCAAACAAGATTTCATAGTCCGGGTAGTCCTGGGGGCAAAAACTGGCAAAATTTTCGTAGGATCCAAAATCCACGCCGCGCACAGGTTTGAGGATACTTACAGGTGGTGTGAAATCCGGCAATACTCGTGCGCGCTGCTTGCTGAAGAAGCGCAAGACCACCAGCGTCGCAAGCAAGTAATAAACCAGCGGACCTGCCGCCAGCAGCAGCACGGCACCACGCCACATCGCAGATTGCAACATCATGCTGGCTCGATTGTCATCGGCGGAAGAATTCGGCGCCTCGCGGTCAGCCGGCTGCGACCAACGCCACGCCAGCGCAAACGAGCAGGACTCCGGCCCACCGCGCGGTGCTGATTTGTTCACCTAAAATATATTTGGCCCCGAGAGTGCCGACCACGTAGCTGAGCGCCGATGCCGGAATCACCAGGCTGATCGGCTCCCACGAGAGCAATACCAGCAGCGAATAAAATGACAAGGCCATCAACGGCACGCCCGCCCAAAACCAGCCGTTGCGCACCGCCCGACCAAGAAACTGAATCAACTCGAGCGGCCGCAAACGCGCTGGCTCGCCGGTGACCTTCATTCCGTAGGTGATGGCGATCTCGCCTCCGGTGCTGCCAAGTATGAGAACGCCAAGTGCCAGAATGACACGCATCAAGCCACGGCCTCACTGGCCGCGGCGGTCGTCCGCGGTTTCGTTTGCCCTACTAACAGCACGCCCGCGCAGATCAACGCGACTCCAAACCAGCGCCGCGGGGAAACCGACTCATGCAAAAAAACAACCGCTAGCAGCGTGAGCAGAGCGTATCCAAACGCCCCCGCGGGCATCACGTAGCTGTAATCCGCCCAGCTAAGCACCGTCATATAGCTGAGCATGAAACCGCTTAGAAAAAAAATCGCCACCCAGATTGTCCCACTGGTCACCGTCAGACGAAACGCTTGCGCGATCCCCGAAGCCGTGAGTTGAACCGCGCCGATCTGCGACATGCCGCGCTTCAGCATCAAGTCTCCCGCGTTGGCGCACACCACCATCGCCAAGACCATGACCAAGGTCTTGATGCGCAGCCTTTTTTCGCTTGCCATTTTGTAGGGGTCAGTCGTTTCCAGAAGCCGGAGACGTTCCCGGCACGGAAACGATGGTCTTGTCGAAATCGCCGCCCTTGCGCACCCACTTCAGCCGCTCGGCGCGAAGTGCCAGAAATTCCGTCGCTTCATGATAAAGGCGTTTGCGCTCGTGGCTGTCCCATAGCGCTTCTTTCACAATGCGCCAAACCACCTTGGGCCGGAAATAATATTCATCGTAAAAGCGGTTCACGCCCGCCATCATCTCCGCCTTGGACAAGTGCGGGTACTCGATATGCGGCAGTTGATGGCCGCCGGAATCCGCCAGCGCTTCCACCTTCAAGAAGCCTTGCTGCGCCATAGTTTCGTGCAGCTCTGTTCCCGGCATGGCGTGAGCGAGCGAAACCTGAATCGTCTCGCAGTCCAATTCTTTCGCGTACTCGATAGTCTTGTGAATGGTTTCTTTCGTCTCGCCCGGCAGCCCGATGATGAAATCGCCGTGAACTTTGATCCCAACCTTGCGGCAATTCTTCATGAAGTTGCGCCCCATCTCCACCGTGGCACCCTTCTTGATGTTCTTTAGAATTTGCGCGTCGCCAGATTCGAAGCCCACAATGAACAGCCGCGCTCCGCCATCCGCCATCGCTTTGACGGTTTCGTAGTCGCTGTGCACGCGCGCCGTCGAAGACCACTGGAATTTCAGCGGCTTGAACTTCGCGCTCAGATCCACCACGCGGTCCTTGCGGATATTAAAAGTGTCGTCGTCGAAGAAAATCTCTTTCATCTGCGGGAAATGTTCCAGCGCTTGCTTCACCTCTTGCGTCACATTTTCCGTTGAACGCGTCCGCCAGGCATGTCCTGAAATCGTCTGTGGCCACATGCAGAAGGTGCAAAGCGCCGGGCATCCCCGCGTGGTGTAGAACGATACATAGGGATGCAGCAGAAACGGCACGTTGTAGCGTTCGATTTCCAGGTCGCGCTTGTAAATATCCGTGGCAAACGGCAGCGCATCCAGCTCTTCCGTATGCAGTTGCGGACGTTCCGCGTTGTGAACAGTCTTTCCGTCTTTGCGGTAGCTGACGCCCATAATTTCGCTCAGCGGCTTTCCGTGCGCGTACTCCACCACGGAATGATCGAACTCCCCCCGCGTCACAAAATCGATGTCTTCGCTGGCGTTCAAAGTCTCTTCCGGCTTGATATGTCCGTGCGGCCCCACGAAAGCAATTTTCAGGCTCGGGTTAGCTTCCTTGATTTTCCGGATGAGCTTGACGTCGCTTTCCAAGCCGACCGTGGAAGTGAACAGGACCAGAAACTCGTAGTCTTTGCAGATCTGGATCGTCTGTTGCCAATTGATCTTGTGGGGAGAAGCATCCAGCAGCCTGCTGCCGGGGATCATTCCCGCGGGGTACGTCAGCCAAACGGGATACCAATACGATTCAATCTCCCGTGTCGCCGGCCAACGCGAACTCGCGCCTCCGTCGAAATTCTCGAAACTCGGCGGATTCATCAGCAATGTCTTCATTACATCCGGCATTCTTCACCCTCAGCTTCGCGCAGTAAAATTGTCCGCCCCAAATCCTGGTTCCCGCGGACAGCCTGTAAAATGGAAGGGACGCGCAAGCGCGCGGACTGGAGCCCCCCATCTACGCTTCTATTCTACCCGACTTCGTTCTACCGCCTCAAACCTTTCTGCCAACCGGTGTTATCAGGCAGCGAGCGGCAATCTGAAGCATTGGATGGCGTTTACCGCCATTCGGTTGCGGCTCAATGACAGGCGCCCGCCACTTCGTTCGTAGCGGACGAGAGCAAATTCCAAATCCGGTCCACCCAATCAAGATGCTCCGGCTTCATCAGCACCGATCGCAAGCACGTAATCGTTTCGCGATCGCGCTTCATCGCTCCAAGGTTCGCTTCCCAGAACCGAACAGGCAATTCCGCAAGCGCCAGATGGAGGTCGCGCCGCGCTGCCGTCTCGAATATCTTGCGGCTTAAGACGGAGGCCTCGCTCACACTCGCGGCCTTTGGAGCAAATACGAGAATGTCCAATTCCGGCGCAAAGGCGGCCACAAACCGTTCATCCGCGCGCACTTTTTGGAAGAGCGCCAGAGCGGCTTCCCTGCCGCGTTCCAGGCCGCGCGCAAATTCGCCGCCCTTTTTCAGCGGCAGCAGTCGTTGCGTCGCCCACAGGGCCGCCGCCGCCGCTCCCGGACGGGAACACTCCAGGCTAATCTCGCCCAGGTGCAACTCAGCGGAGCTGAAATAGGTGTAAGGCGAATCGTGTTTGTACAGTCGGCCGACTTCGGGATCGCGAAAGAGCACGCAACCGCACCCGTAGGGTTGCAATCCGTGCTTGTGTGGATCGATCACCACCGAGTCCGCCTCGCCAATCAGCGCAAAGGCTCGCGCTACTTCCTCCCCGAGATTCTCAGTAAGCACAAAATAGCCGCCATAGGCCGCGTCCACGTGCAACCGGAATTCGTGTTTTTGACGCAGCGCAAGAATGTCAGGCAGCGGATCTACAGACCCGGTCGCCGTGGTTCCCAGCGTGGCGACAACAGTCCCCACATCCCCTCGCTCCACGCGATTCGCCAGTGCCTTCCCATCCATCTGGCCCCGCGCGTCGCACGCCACCCATTCGAACGGCAGTTGCAGCACGCCGCTGATCCGTCCATGTGTGTAGTGCGCCTGCTCGCTGGCCAGTATTTTCTTTCCTGGATGCATCTGCGCCGCAACCCACAAAGCCTCCAGGTTGGCCATCGTCCCGCCCCCGCACAAATGCCCCAGAAAATTCTTCCACCCATACATGCCGGCAATCTCTGCGACCGCTTCCTTCTCCATCGCGGACGTCGCCCGCCCCCCATCCAGCGCGTGATTGTTCGGATTGATCCACATGGCCAGCGCATACGCCAGCCGCGCCACCGCGTGTGGCGGCTTCAGCATCTGCCCCGCATACAACGGATGAAAGTACGGATAGTTGTCCTGCAGCTTTTCGGCAGTGGCATCTAGCGTTTCAGCCAGCCGCTCAATTCCCGGCGTTTGACTTTGAAAAGTTGGCAGGCTTGCGAATCCGCTTTCGAGCTTTCTCGCCACTTCGGCGAACACGCTCAAACTCTCTCGATCAAGCATCACCAGTCACTTCCTCACTGCCACACCTTATCCAGTTGTCCCGCCGTTTTCAGCAACTCCAGTTGCGCCTGCTGCTTCTGAAAATTCGCATCCAGATACGCCATCCACTTTTCATTCTCTTCCAGCCTGGCCTTTTCTACTTCACGAAGATTCAACTTTCCTTCGGCGAATTGCGATTGAAACACTGCCACATTTTGCTGCGCCAACTGCAATTCGAGCCGCGCCACCTCCTTCGCCGCATCCCTTTCGCGCACTCGCCGCGTCTTTTGCCGGATGTCCGCGGAGAGTTCCGTTTTCTTGTTCGTCAAGTTGACCTTCGCCGCCTCCAGATTTATTTGCGCCATCCCGATCGCCGCTCTGGTTTGCGCGCTGAAAATCGGCACGTGCACGTCGATCCCAGCGTTGAAATTATTTCGCTGAAAGGTGCGGAAAAACTGGGAGTAATTGTTGAACTGCGCCAGAACGCTGTACACGCTGACCAGTTCCAGTGTTGGGAGATAGCCTCGCTTTTCACCCTTCAGCCGAAACTCTTTCGCGCGCACGTCGGACTCCGCGAGTTGCAGTCCGGCATTGTGCGTCATCGCCATCGCTACGAGGTTATCTCCCGCCAACTCGGCATCCCCCGGCAATTCTTCGGGCGTGACCTCGATAGCCTGCGTCTCAGCAAACCCCAGCTGATACCTCAAAAAAACCTCCAGGTCATCCTCGCGCGCCTCCAGTTGCAAAATCCGCTGGACCACTTGTGCTTTTGTCAGTTGCGCTTTCGTCACTTCCACCGGCAGCTCGTATCCTTCGCCCTGTCGCTCCTGCGTCACTTGCAGAATTTTCTCCGCGCTCTCCTGCTCCTTGCGCAACAGTTCAAGAGAATGCCGCACTTTCCCCAGTTCCAGGTAGGCCATCGCCGTTCGCGTGATCACGCTGTTCTTTGTATCCTCCAGCAGAATCTTCTGTGCTTTGGACTGCTCTTGCGTCTCTTTCGCCTGTCCCCGCAGAGGTTCATTGAAAACTTGTTCCGTGTACGACACGTTGAAGATCGAGGGCGCCCGTCCGCCAGGCGTTTCCGGAATGCCATAGGTGTATCCCGCGCCGGAGCCCGCGTAAAGATTCGGCATGAACTGCGCCTTGGTGATCTGCGCGGCGTGATCCGCCACGCTGGCCTGAATCTTTGCCACCTGAATCTCTTTGCTGTTTTGGAGCGCCAGTTCAACCGTGTGTTTCAGCGTCAATGCGATGGCCGCCGCGCCCCTCGGCGATTCCTGCGCCACAACCTGACCCACTTTCAGGGTGGGCGCCTCTTGTGCGCTCGCAGCGACGCCGCACAGCACTAACAGAGCCGTCATCTCCACAACGCGTCCCAGTGATCGCATTATCATGCTCCTTGGCACCAACTCTTACTCACTCATACCTGAGGGATTCGACCGGCTGCAGGCTCGCCGCCTGGTTCGCCGGCAGATATCCGAAGAAAAGCCCCGTGGAACAGGACACCACAAATGCAATCACCACGCTCAGTGGCGAAATCGGAACTCGAAGATTACCCGGTAGGAACAACTGCGCCGCCACTGGGATAGCGATGCCGATCAGAATCCCAATGACCGCCCCGCCTCCACTGATCACAAACGATTCGATAAGGAACTGATACATGATCTCGCGCCGCGCCGCCCCAATCGCTTTGCGGATTCCGATTTCCCGCGTCCGTTCTGTCACCGTTACTAGCATAATGTTCATGATGCCGATCCCGCTGATCACCAGCGCAATGAACGCAATAATGATCAGCACGATCGTCAGCGCCAGCGAAATGTTCCTCGCCGCGCTCAGGATCGCCGTCAGCGTCTGCGCTTTGTATTCCGCTTCCGCCGGGTGCCGGCTCCGCAGCACTTGCCCCACTTGACGCTCAACCGATGCAACGTTTTCGGCCTTATCCGCCTGCGCGTCCAGCAGCCGCACCACCTCCATGCCCGTGTAATACTTGATCAGCGTAAAGGGAATGATGACGGAATTTTCCTGAATGTCAGATAGGCCAAACGTCTCGACGCGCTCGCGGAAAACGCCAATCACGGTGAATGTCAGCTCCCCCATGCGCATCGGCCTGCCAATCGGATTCTCCTGTCCGAAAATTCGATCCGCGAGTTGCGTGGTGATCAGGCATACCTTGCTGCGCATCTCCATATCCGCGGCATCAAAGTATCTCCCCCGCAGAATGAGCAGCCTGCGAATCGCCTGGTAACCCTCCGTTACACCAACCAGATGCACCGGCCGTTCCACGCCGTCCACTACCACCGACGTTTCCAGCTCACGCGTTCCCGCCACTTCGATCACGTTGGGGATGGCTTTGACCGCCTCCAGATCCTCCAACGTCATCTCATAGTTAAGGGGTTGCGGCTTGTCCGGCCTTTGAACCAGCTCGACCCACACTAGGTTGGAGCCGACGCTTTCAATCTGCGAAAGGATGAAGGTCTTGCTGGTTAGCGCCACGGTGACTACCAGCACTATGGAGGCGCTCCCGATAATCACGCCGAGCGACGTCAGAATCGCCCGCACCTTATTCGCTCGCAGCGCATCAATCGCCACCGATACCGTCTCACGGATGTCCATCGTTGACCTTTGACCGGAATATCCCCGCGCCGTAGTGCGAAAGCCTTAGCCCTTCTTCAGCCGCTTCAAACCTTCTTGGGCCAGTTTGTTTTTGGGATCCAGCTTGCGGGCCATCTCAAATTCCTTCTCAGCCTCTTCCATTTTGTTCTGCCCTTCATACAGGCGCCCCAGCCACGCGTGGGCGGTGGCCGGCCGTGGATATCCCGATCGCACCGGAGCTTTACTCACGTATTCCCTCAGCAATCGTTCGGCTTCTTCGGGATTTGCTTTCTTCAAAACCAGCGCAACGCCGCGGTAAAACTTTGCTCGCGGATCCCCAGGTGCCACGCGCTCCCCGGTATCCGCTACCGCTTCCAGCCGCTCTGGCTGGCTATGCTTTGCCGCGTAGTCCCCGATGTCGTAGATCAGCTCCGCCGATTTGGGATGGCTCTCCAGCGCTTTAGTAAATTCCTCGTCTGCAATGGCAAAATCATTCTTCTGCCGCCGGCAATTTCCCGCCGCAAAATGTCCTTCGGCGGCGTCCATCCCTGCCAATTGCTTTATATGCGGCAAGGCCTTGTCTTCGCCGCCTCCCAGCATTCCCGGAGCGCTGCAATCGAATTCGATCAGCACTTGCCGTGCGGAGTAATTTCGCGCATCGAGTTGCACCGCCGCTTCGAATTCCTTGCCTGCTTTCTTCGCCAGCGATATTTTCGAGGGGGGCCAGCCTACCTTATCGGCCTTTTCTCCATAGGCTCGGCCAAGCCACTCGTGGTAGACGGAATTCTGCGGGTCGATCGCCACGGCCCGCTCCGCGGTCTTGATTGCCGGGTCGTGTTCATCCAGCTCGAGATAACTTTTCGCCAGCAGCAATTGCACGTCGCCGTTCTGCGGCTCTTTGGCAGCGGCAGCCTGCAGCGCAAGGATGGCGTTTCTATATTCGCTGGCTTCGTAAGCGCGCTTTCCCGCTTCGAAGTTTGGTTCTTGCTTCACGGTTGTCGCTGCCAACACCCCGCCTGTGATGAAGAGACCGGCGAGCAGCCAGTTCAAACGCTTAACCATTCCATTGTTCCGCAAAAATAAAAACTTCTGTGGTAATCACCTTGACAGTCATGCCGTCTCGCAAATCGACGTCTCCGGGGAGTGCTACCAAATCTTCTTCCTTGAGCCCGCTCACCACTTCGTAGTTCGTCGCGTCGGCTATGCCCACGCGAATCTCGCGTTTTTCCAGCGTGGATTTGCCGACCCCTAGCTGGTTTTGTCTCACCACAAACACGTACCGCTTCCCTCCCTGGGCCGCCACAGCGCCCCGCGGCACGGACAACACTCCGATGCGTTCGCGCGAATTGATGCGCACATTCACATTGATATTGGGCAGCAACTCCAGATTGTCATTGTTCACGGCGCAAAGTAACTCGCCCACGCTACGTGTTCCGTGCGGCACCACTTGCTTCGGAATAATCTCCGTTTTCCCCGGCCAGGTCTTGCTCGGCAGCGCATCCCAAGTGATCTTCACAGGTTCGTTCGCTTCCAGCGCGCCCAGCTCCGGCTCATCGATGAACGCCCGCACGCGAACTCTGTGCAGGTCCGCCATCTCTGCCAGCAGGTCCCCCAGCTTCACGTAATCCCCGGCCTTCACCGGCAAGGAGTAGAGCGTCCCATCCGCGGGCGCTGTGATTCGCCCTTGCCGCACCTTTTCATCCAGGGCACCGACTTCGTTTTCAATCTGTTGCACGTGCAGTTCTGCCTGCCAGGTGTCCAGCTTCACGCTTCGGTCAAATTCTTGTTTCGCCGCCGTCAGCCGCGTCACTTCCGCTTGCGCTTTCGTCAGAGCCAGATCGTTTGCCGCGAGTTCATCCTGCGTCGCTGCCTGCTCTTTAATCAATCGCAGCAGCACATCATGATTTTTCAGCAGCCGGTCGCGCTCAGCTTGCGCTTTCGATAAATCACCTGCGACTCTCGCCACTTCGTCCGTCCTGCCGCCGGCCCTGGCCGCCCGCAGATCATCTTGTGCCCGAAGCAGTTTACTCTTCGCCTCGGAGAGCCTTGCCGCCGCATCCTTTACATCCAATTCCAATAGCACTTGCCCCTTCTTGACCGCCTGCCCCTCTGTCGCGCGCACCTTTTCCACAAACGTATCCAACTGCGCTCGGATTACGTAGGGCGCGATCGGCTCCACCTTCCCATTGCTGCTGATGGACGAAACCAGATTTTCCCGCATCGGCGTCACCGCATGAATGCTCGGCACTGGCTTTCGCCCGCTGAATTCGATCCCCACGTACGCCAGCACCGCCGCCAGCGCCAGGTAGAGCAATATTCGATTTCGCAGCTTGCGATCCATGTCTTCCTATTCTGCTTTGCCTGTGCTTCGCTCTTCGCGAGACGCAAGGGCACATCCCTGAGGCGCAGTCAATACTCTCACTTGTCCGTGGCTTGCTTGACCCCTGTCAGAAAGGCGCCAAGGCAATCATTCTAACAAGAGCCGTGCGGCTTTCTCTAGATTCCTTGCAGGCGTTGTTTATCTTGCGCCCTGCAATCCCGTTCACCGGATGGAGCATCTCTCACCTCATAAGGATGCGTCTCTTGTACCCAGGGGATGCCGTCCCGCCCCTATAGACGGGAGACTTCGTCGTGCTAGAATCCGCCTATGTCCACCGAGAGCACCTCAGAGAAAACGGCCGCGCCTCCCGCAAGCGGCTTGGCCAAACCCACGCAGGCCGGTGCTGTCGTAAGTCCCGTCATCCACCGCGTCTGCATCCAGTGCAACAACATGTTCCGCGTCACTCCCGACAGATTTGATGCCAAGCAGTGCCCCATCTGTCACAAAGGCTGAATTCGCAAAATTGCCTCCTTTCCTTCGAGGCCCGGTTTTGAACTCGCATTTTCCACTTATTCCCCAATCTCTATCCACTTCTCCTCCGACCCCTCCACGCACCCCTACTCCCTGCATCACCTCTCGGTAACTTTCCCTCTCTCCCCGCGTAGTACACTTTGAACGGTCTGCGCCTGTAATACGTACTCCCAGCGAGGGGTCTTTCCATGATTGAAGCTCGTGGCCTGTCCAAGCGTTTCCAGGACAAGAAGCGCGGCGAAATCCGTGCGGTCGATAATGTCACCTTCACCTGCCAACCCGGCAAGATTTACGGCCTCCTCGGTGCCAACGGCGCCGGCAAAACCACCACGCTTCGCATGCTCGCCACCATCCTCGAGCCCACCGACGGCACCGCCGTCGTCTGTGGCTACGACGTCGTCGAGCACCCCGAAAAAGTCCGCGCGAACGTCGGCTTCCTATCCACCGCCACGGCCCTCTATCGGAGACTCACCGCGCAGGAATTTGTCGAATACTTTGGCCGACTCAATGGTTTAGACGAAGCCATCCTCAAAAAGCGCGTTGATACCATATTCAATCGTTTGGACATGAATGGCTTCCGCGACCGCCGCTGCGACAAGCTCTCCACCGGTATGATGCAGAAAACCTCCATCGCCCGCACCCTCGTACACGACCCGCCGGTGATGATTTTCGACGAACCCACCAACGGCCTCGACATCATGACCGCCCGCACGATCACTTCCTTCATCCGCGAATGCCGCGACAACGGCAAGACCGTCATCTTCTCGACCCACATCATGAGTGAAGTCGAAAAACTCTGCGACACCATCGGCATCATTGCATCCGGAAAGCTTCTTGCCGAAGGCACCCTCGCACAGCTTCGTGACAAGTTCGCCGAACACGAACTCGAGGAAATCTTCGTCAAAATCGTCGCGCCCCACTGTGTCGCCGAGGAGGCCAACTGACATGTCCATGCGTAACGTCGGCATCGTCTATCGCAAGGAACTCACCGAAGCCCTCCGCGACCGCCGCACGGTCATTTCCACCATACTCGTACCTCTCTTGCTCTTCCCCGTCCTCAGCGTCGGCTTTGGCTCTCTCGCTATCGCCCTCGTCGGCAAAGCCAAGGAAGAAGTTCCCAAAGTCATGCTTCGCGGCGGCGATGATTCTCCGGCCGTTGTCGAAGGACTCAAAAAGCTCGGAACGATCCAGATCGTTCCGGCCGCCCCCGACTGGAAAGATCAGATTATCAACAAGGAAATCCGCGCAGCTGTTGAGATTCCCGCCGGTTTTCAGGCCGATGTAAATCAGCAAAAATCAGATACGGTCAAGATTTCAAATTACCAGGGGGAAATGAAATCCGAATTTGCGACCGACAAGATCGAAACCTACATGAAGGAATATCGCGACAAGGTAGTGAAGGAGCGTCTCGCGGCAAAGAATCTCGCGGAGACTGTTCTCAATCCTTTCGAGGTTAAGCGGGAGAACGTCGCCCCTGAAGAAAAAGTCAGCGGCGCAGCTTTCGGCGGCATCATCGGCTACATGGTCATTCTTCTCTGCATGACCGGCGCAATGTATCCCGCCATGGACCTGACTGCCGGCGAAAAAGAACGCGGCACCATGGAAACCATTCTCTCCAGTCCCATCTCCCGCATGCATCTTGTCCTGGGTAAATTCTTTCTGATCCTTACAGCGGCACTCGGCACAGCCGCTCTCTCCGTTTTGTCGATGGGCGTCTCTTTCTCCGTCTTAAGCCACTACACCGGGAAAACCGAAGGCGGTCGCGCAGCTGCTGCCGAATTTGTCCTCAAGCTCGGCCTCAAGACAGTGATTTCGGTGTTCCTCATGGCTCTCCCCATCGCTGTGCTTTTCTCCGCCACGCTAATGACCATCGCTCTCTTCGCCAAAACCTACAAAGAAGCCCAAAGCTATCTCACACCGATGACTTTTGTCGTCATCATCCCCGCCGTCGCCGCCATGCTTCCCGGCGTAGAGCTCACTCCCAAGCTCTCCCTCGTCCCCATTCTCGGCACCAGCCTTCTCTGCAAAGAGCTTGTCGCCGGCACTTATCACTGGAATCTCATCGCCATTATCTTCGCTTCAAACTGCGTCTACGCCGCCGTCGCCCTCTTCCTCGCCATAAAAATGTTCCAGCGCGAATCCGTCCTCTTCCGTTCCTAGCTTCTCGCTTCGAAAGGGCGCAGCATGCTGCGCCCCTTTCGGCAATTTCTCGGCGTCACTACGAGTCTCTTCACCGCCACCGAAACTCTTCCGGCATGAACCTAATCGCTTCGCTCCATGCCTCTATCCTCAAACCACAAAATAGCGCACACTGGTCCTGAGGTTAATCCCATGGTTGCCACCGCCGGTGTCTGGAAAAAAAAGCGCGACGATCTAAAAAACAAGCGAAACTCGCTGTTCGAGACCTACACCAAGGACCCTCAAAACTTTCACCTCGCCCGCGAAATCAAGGCCCTCGACGACGAAATCGCCGACTGCACCCAGCACGTCGAACAAGAGCGCCGCGCCGAGCAGCGCGCCGCTTCCCCGGCCGCCAAACTCGTCAACACTCAAAAGCACTAGGCTCTTCCTTGCACCCTTTGCCGTTCTCCGGTGGCCCCATCTACGCGATTGTCTTCTGGGCTACCTACATCTTGTGGCTCGTTCTGGAGACCATCGGCTCGCGCACCAAGCGTTCCGCCGACCCCACAAAAGCCAGTGATCGCGGCTCGTTTCGCCTCCTCATGATTCTTCTTTGGCTCGCGCTCGGATTGGCCTTCGCGCTCCCCTTTCTCCTACCGCAAGCAACTATCCTGTGGCACCGCGCCACGCTCTTCTTCGTCGGCATCGCCCTCATGCTCGCCGGCATGGCCTTCCGTTCCTACGTCATGTCCCTTCTAGGGCGCTTTTTCACCTACCAAGTGGCCGTTCATCCCGGCCAAACAGTCGTCGAAGCCGGTCCTTACCGCTATATCCGCCATCCTTCCTATACGGGTGCGCTCATCACCTTAGTCGGACTCGGTCTCGCCCTCGGCAATTGGGCCGGCCTGCTCGCACTCCTCGCCTGCATGGTCCCCGCCTACGCCTACCGCATCTCCGTCGAGGAAGCCGCCCTCCTCGCCGCCCTCGGTGAACCGTACAAGCAGTACGTCCGCCGCACACGTCGCCTCATCCCATTCCTGTTCTAACCGCTTACCACAACGCCCTGTCGCCTGATATAAACTAAACTCGCCGGAGACGTCGCCATCGTTCGCGCGTGTCCGCTACACTCCCATGACCCAAACCCAACAAATCGCGGATTCTTACCGCGTTGTGACGATCAAAGGCGCCTGGTACGGACCTTCGCTCGCTGAACTTTTAGCGCAGATTTCCCCGGAACTTGCTACCACTCCACCCGCTCCAGGAGCTCATACCATTTCGGCGCTGCTCCAGCATTTGCTGCTTTGGAATGAACGGATCCGAAACACCTCGGAAAGCAATCCGATGCCGCGTTGGGAGGCCGAAAAGGAATGGGCCGAGCCGCCCATCCCCTGGAACGAACTCGTCGCCCGATGGAACCAAAGCCGCGACCTGCTCGAAGAAAAAATCCGCAATTTTCCCGTCGCCGATTTAGCGAAACAGGTTCCCGGCCGCACCTACCCTTACGAAACGCTCTTCCCCGGCATCGTCCAACACACCATCTACCATTCCGGCCAAATCGCCATGGCCCTGAGCCTGCTCCGCTCCCGTTCTTAGCGCCTGCAGCCGTGGGGAAACGGAATGCGCGATTTCAGAATCCGCCCTTGGGCACTGAAGTACCTGAAGAACCATCCTGAACTGCTGAAATGAAACGGTGGAGCGTGGTTTCAAAGTGAGGGCGAGTGTGCCGGTCTCCATGCCAAAAGCATTCCCGCATCAGCTCGACAAGCCCGGGACCCCAGTACAAATAAGTTCGTTCTCGCGATCAGGATTCATCGGAGGCAGCCAGTCTCGTCATCCAATCGGCCTCGTTGACTCAGCGCGTCCTGGTCGCGTAAGGTGCAGTCATCTGAGAGCTCCATTTTCAACCAGGCTCGAGACAATTTCGATCTTCACAGGAGAACTGCATTGAGTGTTTCCGATCCGGATTTGAGACCGGCTACGACAAGCCATCGCCTGATGACCCGGCCCTCTTCAGCCGCTACGCCGATGCCCTCGCCGATTCCCTTCGCCTGCGATATCGCGATTCTTCCGGATATCGCGTGGTCGTTGTGAAAGAGGGCAGCAAAACCAGTCTCCGTTCGTGGAACGTAAGTCTTCTCCGTGGCTGGTTTGCTGGAGCTCAAGTCAGCATCAAGCCCATCGGGGACACACCCCACCGTGTGATGGTGCAGGTTGAATGGCATACCAAATTCATGGATATTCTCACCAAGGGCTTCGTAATCATCTCCCTCCCCGTCTTTTTCGCTTATTTATCGCCTTGGCAATTCGCGGCCGCATCGCCCTTGGGCTGCTGGTTACCTTTGTGCTAGGTCTGGTTTGGCTCATGGCCGGCGCGGTGGTCATGCTGCTTTTGGCCAAGCTCGGTTCCAAAATCTTCGGCAACGAATTTGACTTTAACCACCGATCTGAAATTGCCCGCGACCTGAAGCTCGTGCCGCTTCCCATACCGGCATCAAATCAGGCCCAGGCGAGTGGATAGTCCCTTAACTCTGCCTTTGGATTCTTTCTGGAATGCCCCGTACGCCGTTTCTGCTTGAGGGCTTTTGAGTATCGAGGCTGTTTCCACCCGTCGTCATTCTTCGACTTTATCCCACAACTTGCGCCAGTAGCGGCGCCATCGCTCTTTCACCTGCTCTTCTGTATCACCCCGGTCGTAGGCGGGAGAAGTCACCGGCACTGCGCGCTCGACACGAATCAAGGCCACCGCCTGGACTTCCAGGGTGAGTCCCATGCCCCGGTACATCTGGCACCCGCGCTGGAAGACCTCATCCGCGCGATGGACAACTCCCCGGCCCTTGAATCGATACCCTTTGCGAACCAGCTCCGCGTAATCGGCATGATTCAAATCCTCGTTTCCGAAAGAGAGATTGCGTACTTTCAGATTACGCGACCGCGGGACCCAGGAACAAGAATTGACGTTCAGAGCGTTTTTGAATTGGACAGCACAAAGTCAGTCGCGATTTTAGTGCTCATTGAGGAAGACCGATACGGTGAACCATATCTTGAAAGCGCGGGTCCGAGCGGAGTGGATCCAAGCCCGGTCGCAAGAGGACGCCGGGATTAAAACGTTCTTCGTATCCTTTTTCGAGCCAGTTCATGGCTTGATCGGAATCGCCGAGAGAGGCGTAGATCACTGCAATCTCCGAACCATGCGAATAACCAGGGCCCGAGCGCTTCTTCAGATCCCTGAGCAGCTTTTCTGCTTCGCTTTTCTTGCCGGAAGCGGCGTTCGCGCGCGCAAGATTAGCCATGCACGTTGGGCCACCGCCGGAAAGCTGGACGGCTTTTTGAAGTTCCGCGATCGCATCATCGTACATATGCATTTGGAGGTAGGCTTGGCCGAGGTGATTGTGCGCGAGACCAAAATTGGGATCCATTTCGATGGTCTTGCGGCTCTGCAGTATCGATTGGTCATAAGAATGCGCAAGGGCCAAAAGCTCGGCCAAATCGGCGTTGATCACAAGGGAAAGCGGATCCAGGCTTTCCGCTTTTCTCATTTCCGCAAGAGCTTCGTCATAGCGATGCAGGAGAGCCAAATGCCAAGCGTACCAATGGTGCGCGGTAGCGTAGCCTGGGTTCAATTCGATGGCACGCAGAAATTCCTTACCGGCGGAATCGAAATTCCAGTCGAAGCCATCCAGGCAGAAAGCAAGCGAGTTGTGGGCTTCGCCGAGTGTGCTGTCCAGTTCCAGAGCCTTAATTGCCGCGGCCTTCGCCTTGGGAAGCGCCTCCTTGGGAGTCATCACCGCATACTGCCAATCACCCAACAATGCGTAGGTGTCGGATAAGCCCGAATAAGCCTGGGCGTACGCAGGATCTTCGTCGATCGCTTGATTGAAATAGGCGAGGGCGACCTTCAAACTTTCCGCCGAGCGCTTGTTCCAGAAATAGCGTCCTTTCAGGTACGAGACGTAGGCTTCCGGATTGACAACCTTTGCGCTTTTCAAGGCAGCCTGTTCCCGGGGGTTTAGATTGATCTGAATTTGATCGGCGATGGCTCTAGCCACCTTGCTTTGGAGCGCCAAGGTGTCCCGCAATTCTCCCTCATAACTCTGGGACCACAAGTGCTTGTCCGCTGAGGCGTCGATCAACTGCGCCGTGATTCGAACCTGGTCGCCGGAACGGAGCACAGTGCCTTCAACGATGGCGTCCACGTTCAATTCGCGGGCGATTTGCGGCAGAGGTTTGTGAGCGTGTTTATAAGCCATAACAGAGGTACGCGAAATTACCCGCAACGCGCTGATCTGGCCGAGGTCAGAAATCAATTCGTCGGTCATGCCATCAGCAAAATAGTCCTGCGAGGGATCATTCGAAAGGCTTTCCAAGGGGAGGACGGCCAAGGAACGAATTGCGTGGGACGAGCGGTTCCAGGGATGAAGCTCCCAGGCAGCAAGAGAGGCCGTCAGCAGGATCAGCACGACCACGGCAGTTTTCGCCACAAATGAAGGCGGGCGGGATTTGGGAACCGGGGAGTTGCCTGCGGGCTCGCGCAGATTGGGAGCGGTTTCGGTGGGTTGAGGCTGAGTTGCGAGTCCCGAGTTGCGCGTGGGAGCTGCATCGGCGATTTTGACCTCAACGAGGAAGCGGTAACCGCGCCGCGCGACGGTTTCGACAAATCGAGGACTCTCAGCTGAGTCGCCGAGGGCTTCGCGGAGTTTGTTAATGGCTTTGTTGAGCCCGTGGTCGAAATCCACAAATGTAGTCGCGGGCCAGAGTTTTTTTTGAAGTTCTTCGCGAGTTACGACCTCACCGGGATGCTCCAGCAGCATTGCCAAGACTTGGAAGGGCTGTTCCTGAAGCCGAATTCGCAGGCCGTGCTTGCGCAACTCAGCGGCACGGAGATCCAGTTCGAAGACCCCAAAACTGACCCGGCCCTTAGCTTGTTGGTCCTTTCGCATGGAGAAGCAGACCTCGATCGAAAGTGAGTGTATCACCAGGCCGAGATTACTGGAAACACAGGCTGGGGAGAGAGTCCTGTAAACCTTTTAACTAGTGACAGTTACCGGGGGACCATCATTGCAGCGGAAAGGAATCGCCGGTCCATTGCTCGGATTTCCGGGGCGAACGATAGTGAGGCACGCACTCGCTCGGCGGCCCATTCAAGGGTTCCTTGCGCGTGCGAGGAAGAAAGAAGCAGCACACGAGGAGACGGAGATGACCGAGAAAAAGGAAGATGAGTTGTTGAACGATCACAACCACGACGGGATTGACCGGCGGGGATTCTTGAAGTGCATGGCGTGGGCGGGAACAGGAGCGCTCTGTGTCATGCAGGGCGGGGTCCTGAAGTCGTACGCATTGAGCAAAATGCCAATGTTGGGACCCGAAGCAATGGGCGAACTGAGCTTCGTGCAAATCAGCGACAGCCACATGGGATTCAACAAGGCGGCGAATCCGGATGTGGTGGGAACGCTGAAGGCGGCCGTTGACAAGATCAACGGCTTGGCGACACCGCCAGAGTTCCTGCTGCATACAGGCGACATTAGCCACCTCTCAAAACCCGAAGAATTCGACACCGTGGACCAAATCTTGAAGAGCGCGAGCGCCAAGGACGTGTTTTTCGTCCCTGGCGAACACGACGTGCTCAACGACGACGGCAAGCAGTACCAGGAGCGCTACGGAAAAGGGGCGAAGGGAGCGGGGTGGTACAGCTTTGACAAGAAGGGGGTGCACTTCATCGGGCTGGTGAACGTGATGAATTTGAAGGCCGGAGGACTCGGCACGCTGGGTAGCGAGCAACTGGAATGGATGGAACATGACGTCAAGCATTTGAAACAGAGCACGCCGATCGTGGTGTTCGCGCATATTCCGCTGTGGTCGGTATATCCGGAATGGGGCTGGGGGACGCAAGACAGCGCGCAAGCACTGGCGTACCTGAAGAAGTTCGGGTCTGTGACGGTGCTGAACGGGCACATCCACCAGACGATGCAAAAGGTGGAAGGAAACGTAACGTTTCATACCGCGGCGTCGACGGCATTTCCGCAACCGGCTCCGGGCAAAGCGGATTCACCAGGGCCGATGAAAGTGCCGGCAGAGCAATTGAAGGCCGTGCTGGGAATCACGGACGTGAATTACGTGCGAGGTCAGCAGGCTTTGGCGGTAGTGGATTCTTCGCTGGCGTGAAGCAGCTGAACAAGAACGAAAGTTCACAGAAATCTAAATAAAAAAGAGAAGGAGAAGAAACATGAGGAGAAGTGTGTCAATGGCAGTTTTGTTTGCGACGATGGGAATAGGGATTGCGGGACTTGGCGGAGGAGTTGGATATTTTACGGCCAGTGCGCAGCAGAAACCCGAATCAGTGGAAGTGAAGATCGACAACTTCAGTTTTGGACCGGCGGAGCTCACGGTGGCGGCGGGAACCACGGTCACGTGGACGAATCGCGACGACATTCCCCACACGGTGGTAAGCACGGACAAGGTGTTCAAATCCAAAGTGCTGGATACGGACGAAAAGTTCTCCTACACGTTTGCGCAGACGGGAAGTTTTCCCTACTTCTGTTC
The DNA here is from genome assembly GCA_036522305.1 of Candidatus Acidiferrum sp. Lineage (GTDB taxonomy): Bacteria > Acidobacteriota > Terriglobia > Acidiferrales > UBA7541 > Acidiferrum. Next base: position 167,322 of record DATDGB010000081.1, read on the forward strand.
CATTCACCCGAAAATGACCGGCAAGGTTGTAGTGAAGTGAAGGGACGATGAGCGTAAATCCGTTCGACGTCAAAACGGTGATCCTGGCCAAGCACGCACAGCACGTGGTGCTGATCCACTTCCCGATCGCGCTGTTTACCGCAGCCGTGGCGTTCGATTTTCTCGGACAGTGGACGAAGAACCGGACGCTGGCTGCGGCTGCGTATTTCAATCTGCTGCTGGCGGCAGTGTTTACCGTGCCAGCGGTGGCGACCGGGCTGGCAGCGTGGCAATGGGCGCTGGAGGGGCAAAAGCTCAAAGGGATTCTGCTGATGCACCTTGTTGTGGGTTCGATTTCGAGTGTGCTGATCTGGCTCGTGTATTGGATTCACTTGCGGGCGCGGCGGCATCCAGAGGAGCCCTTGCCAAATTACCGCCTGCCGGTGGAGGCGGTTGCGGCGTTGCTTGTGGGGTTGGCGGGGCATCTTGGCGGGTTTCTAAGCGGCGTAAACGGCCCTGGGTAGACGCGCCGGCAGCGACGTTGCGAAAGGAAGCTTTTCAGGAACCGTGGCTCCAGCTTATGCCAACCTGACGCTCCTCCTGGAAATTGCCATGGGAGTGGGGCTGCTCATCGGAGCGCTGCTCGCGCGGCGGCGGCGCTTCCGGGGGCACGCTTGGTGCCAATCGGCTATCGTGCTGATCAATCTTGCCATGATCGTGCTCACAATGGTTCCTTCCTTTCAACTTCAGGTAGTTCCAAAGATACCGAGCAAGCTTGGCAAGGCTTACTACGCACTGGCGACGGCCCACGGGACGCTCGGAATGATAACGGAGATCGCAGGATTGTATGTTGTGCTTGCCGCAGGCACGAGGATTTTGCCGGAGAAACTCCGCATCACCAAATACAAGGTGTGCATGCGAACGGTTCTTGTGCTCTGGTGGATCGTGCTGTTGTTGGGAATGGCAACCTACGCGCGGTGGTATGTCCCGGACCAGTTTGCAAAATGAATTGGAACCGAGTTCGAATTCAGGCGGAATGAAAAAACCTGTACTTCGCTACAGGAATTTCCCTAGGGAATCGCCTGAATTCTCTTTCATCTCCACACACTCCAGACTGGATCCTCCAAGCGACAAAGAGTGGATGAGGCTGAGCCACTGAATCTAGCGCAAGTGCGACCTGGCTGGAAATCATGACGGGCAAACCCAAGAAGGATTTAACACGAGCAGCGAGGCAAGCAGAAGATGATAGGCACAGGAGATGGAGGCACTCCACTGTCCAAAGGGAGGTTTCGGATCGAACCAGCAGGCGGGAAATCAGCGATTCCCACGGGAACCGAGGAACTGCGCTTGCGCGTGCAACAGCTCTCGCTGCGCGAGCAGATCGAGCGGAATCATTTTCTATTGATGCGGCAAAACGCGGCGAACGCGCGGCTGCTTGAAAGCCTGGAACAGGGCAACGTTTTTGAGGCTATTGGCGAAATCATCGCCAATCTGATTGGCTCTGAAGAAGTTGCAGTGTTCGACTATCACCCCGGCCGGCAAGACTTTTCCCTGGCCTGGTCGACGGGCGTGGAGGCAAACGCCCTGCAGCCCTTCCTGTGCGGCGCGGGCATGTTCGGCCGCGCGGTGGAACAGGGCAGGAGCCAGTTTCAAGAACGCCAGCCGGAGACGGCCCTTCTGCCCTACGAGAGGAATTTGACCGCGTGCGTGATTCTGAAGTCCAGCGGGGAGACCGTCGGGGTCATCGCCATTTTTGGCCTACAAGCTCAGAAAAACAACCTGGAGTGGGCGGACTTTGAATTGTTGAAGTTTCTGGAGACGTACGGAGCAGTGGCCATCAAGTTTCAAAGGTTAGAGAGGCAACAGACGGCGTCGTAAGACCAACGGCGGCCGTTCGGCCCGAGGATGTTACCCACGTAGCCGGTAGTTCTGTAACCCATGTATCCGGATTGAACCCAGAGATCAATGGCGCGCCAGGAGGGATTCGAACCCCCGACCCTTAGCTCCGGAGGCTAATGCTCTATCCATCTGAGCTACTGGCGCGCGGCAGGCTCTCCTCGATGGTCTCCGAGTGAGCGGTATGAAGGAACATCAACGAACATTAGTATTCTATCCGGTATGAATCCCGGGCGCTAGGCGCATTCGCGACGGCCAGGCAGGTTCAGCCTTTGGCCCGAGCCCTGATTTCCTTGGCCAGCTTTTCGATTTCTTCCGTCTTTCGCAACATACCCATCGAGAGCACTTGGACGGCATCGGTCTTTTCCACTTCGGCCTTTAATTCACTGGCAAGATCGAAAAGCTTTTCGACATTTTTCTTAATTTCCTTTTGATTGGCTTCGAGAATCAGTTTGGGGTCCAGCTTGGGTGGACGCATCTCGTCGTCCTTTTGTTGCTGGGGACTCTGTTGGCCCCGGGTCCGGGCCTGCACTCCGGAAAGGAGAGCGAGGATGCCGGCAGGCATGCCTACCGCGATGGCAGCAGTCAAAAATTTGCGTCTAGATTTCATGGAAAGGAAACCCCCTTGCGTCCGCGCACTCCACCGGCGCGGTTGAGAATAGTTCCTCGGAGCACTTCCAATGTTATACTCCCACTCTCGTAAAAATCATGCCTAGTTCCATCACTCACTGGCTGGAGTCAAATCTCTCCAACGCACTTCATCTAGCCGGGATACTTGTGATTGCGCTGGTCCTGAACAGGTTGCTTCGCGCGCTGACGAATCTGGTCATCAAGCAAGCATCGGGACAGGGCCGCCCGGCACAATTGCGCGAACAGCAGACGCGCACGCTTGCGGGAGTGCTCTACGGCGCGGGGAACAAGGTGGTCTGGGCAGTGGCGCTGCTGACTGCCGTGCATGAGTTCAATATCGACATCACACCGGCCGTGACTCTGGCGGGACTCGCCAGTCTCGCGGTGGGCTTCGGAGCGCAAACACTGGTTCGCGACGTGATCACCGGCTTCTACATAGTGCTCGAAGACCAGTACGTAGTTGGCGACACGATCCAAATCGCCGATAACATCGGCCGGGTGGAACACCTCACGTTGAGGCGGACGGTGATCCGCGATGCCCGCGGCGCGCTGGTCACCATTGCCAATGGGGAGATCCGCACGGTCAGCAATCTCAGCCGCGACTGGTCACAAACGTTCGTGGACGTGTCGCTGGCGCCGGAAAGCCCGATCGAGAAAACGCAGCAGGCGCTGGAGACCGCGGCGGCGGCATTGCGGGGCGATCCAGCCTGGTCGCAAGCGCTGGTGGACGGGCCGCGGATTCTTGGCGTGCAAAACTTTGACCGCAATTCATCGACGGTGCGATTGCAGGTGCGGACCGCGCCGACAAGGCAGGATGAGGTGGCGCGCGAACTGCGGCGGCGCATCCAGATCGAGTTTCAAAAGCAGGGTATACCCCTATCGAGCGTGCAACGCATCGAACTAGCGGGCGTTTCCCATACCGCGCCGGAAGCGGTGCAGCCAGACACGGCTAGTTAAGGCGAGGAGGAGCGGCAGTGGCCCAGATAACCTACGACGAAGTGAACCTGATGCTGCGCTTGTACGATATGAGGCGTGAGACGCGCCTCCGCCAAGCGCGCGCCTGGTTTGTCGAACACTTCCATCCGGTATCTCCAGAAGAGATGATGCAGAAGTATCCGCAAGGGAGCGAGGAAAATACTTATATAAGGATGGTGATCAGCTACTGGGACATGGTTGCGGGAATCGTCAATCGGGGGCTGATCAACGATGAGTTGTTTTTCGACAGTAATGGAGAGATATGGGTGGTGTGGGACCGCATGAGGACGATTGTTCCGACATGGCGGGCGGCATTCAAGAATCCGCACCTTTTCCAAAATATCGAAGAAACTTGCAAGCGTCTGGAAGCCTGGCGGGAAAAACGCGCGCCGGGATCGTCGGCAGCGATGCGGCAGATGATGGGACAAGCAAAATCGGGCACGAAGACCGTCTAGAATTTGCGAGGCGGAAGAGCCTGGCAGGTGCTAAGGCAGACTGACGATCAGAGGCGTACCTGGAGGGGCAGATGAGTTTGCGAGTCGGCTTCGGCAGTGGATGCGTTCGGTGTGGCGATTCTTACGCAATCGCGGCCGGCAGCCTTGGCCGAGTAGAGCGCGCCGTCGGCCTCGCGTAGCAGTTCCTCGACCGAGTGGCAGCCCCATTCCTGGCTGATCAAAAGGCCCAGACTCATGGTGAGAGGAACCAAGCCACTGGTCGTGGGCACGGGCCTTCGGGAGATGGCTTTGCGAATTTCCTCCGCGCGGGCGAGAGCGTAAGCCGGATTGCAGTTGTTCAATACCACCAGGAACTCTTCTCCGCCATAGCGGCCGACGAAGTCATAGGATCGCACCGAAGCGACCAGGCGCTTTGCGGTTTCTTTCAGTACATCATCGCCGGAAAGATGGCCGTACGTATCGTTCACATTTTTGAAGTGATCCAGATCGCACATAAGAATTGAAGTGGAGACATGCTCGCGCCGGGAACGGGAAAGTTCGCGTCCCAGCAGATCCATAATCATGCTGCGATTCCAGAGACCCGTCAGCCCGTCGTGAGTGGCCTGGAAGCGCATCGCCTCGCGGGCTTGGACCAGCCGGTCTTCGAGATCGAGGATACGCAGCCCGGTACGCAGGCGGGCTTTCAACTCTTCGGGGTCAAAAGGCTTGGTCAGGTAATCGTCGGCTCCGGATTCAAGGCCCGCGACTACGTCTTCTTTTGACTCCTTGGAGGTCAGCAAAATCATATAGACGTAGGATTCCTCTTTCCTTTTCCGCACTTCGCGGCAGACGCCCGGCCCATCCAACTCGGGCATCACCCAGTCTAATAAGGCAAGCCTGGCTCCGTCCGCGGGGCACAACTGGTCCGCGGCCAGGCGGCCGTTCTCTACCGCGGTCACTTCGTAACCAGCGCGCTCCAGGGTTTTCTGGAGGAGCCTTCGCGACATCAACTCATCATCGGCGATGAGAATCCTCATCCGCCCACCTCAACCATGCACGTGTCTAACTGCAGCAGGAGATCTTTGCTGATGTTCTCGAAAGAGGCGCAAGCTTCCTGAAAAGCAGCCACTTCCTGCGTGCGGCCCAACTGCTCGAGGCGTGCGGCGGCGCCGGCCGCCGGGTTGGCAGCCAGATTGGAGAGCATGCCCTTCAAAGTGTGGGCCTCGGCCGCGACTTTTTCGCCATCCGAGGAATCCACGGCAACGCGCAGGGCCTGGAGATGACGGGGAAATTCCTCCCTGAAAATGAGCAGAAGTTCACGCATGAGTTCGCGGTCATTTTCGACGCGCGCCAAGAGTTCGGCGAGGTCAATATTTGCGTTGGGCATGTATTTCTCCTCTTGCTGGGTGGGCCCCGGGGTATCGGCGAGGCGTGGTTGAGTAAAACGATCAATTTCCGCGCGAAGGAAACCAGCCCGCACTGGTTTGGAAACGTAGCCGTCCATTCCGGACGACAGGTATTTTTCCGCATCTCCGGCCATGGCGTGCGCGGTCATGGCAATAATCGGGATATGGGCACCGGATTGGCGTTCCGCTTCGCGAATCTTTTGCGTGGCCTCGACACCGCCCATCACTGGCATTTGGATGTCCATCAAAACCAGGTCAAAAGTACTTGTCTTGAACAACTCAAACGCTTCCCTCCGTTGACGGCGAGAGTGACTCGATGCCCCATTTTTTCAAGCAGGCGCATCGCCAGCCTTTGATTCACGCGATTATCTTCCACAAGCAACAAGCGCAGTTCGCGGACCTTTTCCTTTTTGGCAAGCGGGGCGGGAGTCTCTTCGGAGGAATCAGGCAGCTTCAGGCCGTTACGAATCGCTTCATAGAGCGTCGCGCGGCGCAGAGGTTTGATGAGGGTCCTCTCGATCCCAAGCCTCTTCAGGCGCGCGGGCTCGATCGCGGGCGGCGACGAAGATAAAATGAAGATGACTGGCTGTGCTTTCTTAGATAGCAGGCGGATTTTCCCGGCCACCTCATATCCATCCATTACGGGCATGTTTTGATCAAGCAGCACGACAGAGAAGGGCGCGCCTTCTTCCAAGCTCTTCCTGAACAACTCCAGGGCTTCCACGCCACTCGCGACGCACGTCGCCTGCAAACCCCAAAGGGGAAGAAGTCGCATCAATAGATTACGGTTTATTTCGTTATCGTCGACGACCAAAACCTTCCCGTTCAGCTGTGGAGGCTGCGCTATGGCTGGAAGTGCCGGAGGGACGCCCGTCGCCATCAAAAACGGCACGGTGAACGCAAAGGAGCTTCCCTTCCCCGGAGCGCTTTCGAGTTCGATTTCGCTCTTCATCAGCTGGATCAAGCGCGCGGAAATTGAGAGCCCCAGCCCGGTACCGCCGAATTCACGCGTAATTGAGGAATCCGCTTGCGAAAAAGCATCGAATATTTGCCGCTGTTTTTCCTCGGGGATGCCCATTCCCGTGTCGGATAAAGAGATTCGGATGGGGATCAAGCCGTCCTTGGATTGCAGGCGTTCAGCCCGCACGCTTACCTCCCCTTGCTTTGTAAACTTGATGGCATTGCCTACAAGATTGATCAGAATCTGGCGCAAGCGGGTGGAATCGCCCATCAGGAATTCGGGAATGTCGCCCTGCAAGGCCCAGGTGACTTCCAGACCTTTTTGCTGGGCACGGACGGCAAGAGGCTCCAGAGCGCTCTCGATGCAATCCGGAAGGCAGAAAGGCACACTCTCGAGATCGAGGCAGCCAGCTTCGATCTTCGAAAAATCCAGGATGTCATTGATGATTCCGAGAAGCGATTCAGCGGAGGAGCGCACCATGGGAGCCGCGGCGCTCACAGTTCGGAAAAGCTCCTCACTTTCCCGCAACGCTCTTTGTACTGCCATCCTCTCGCTAATGTCCTGATAGAGCGCCAGAACATTCTGTCCGCCGCCTTCCAACGACAGGGGTACGGCATGCACTTCTACATCTACTAGATCTCCGCTCTTCTTGCGGCGCTGCACCGTTTCGTGGATGGTTTCCTGTTTCGCTCTCCGCAACCGCCCATCCATTTCGTCCCTGCTCAATCCGCCAGGGTAGAGGAGCTGGTCGACTCTTTGCCCAATAGCTTCTTCGCTCGCGTAGCCGAAGAGTTCTTCGAACGCTGGATTTACAAGTTGTAGTGTTCCGTCGGGTCCTCCCACGGCGATCGCCAGCGGATTGTTGGTGATCAAAGTATTCAGAAACGCTGTTCGTTGCTGAAGCGCTTGTTCCGCGCGGCTTCGCTCCTTGACTTCCATCTCCAGTTCACCGGTGCGGGCAGCAACGCGGATTTCCAAAATGTCGCGGGCTTCGTTCAGCTCGGCGTCACGCCTCTCGATTTCATCCAGCATGTGATTGAAGTCTGCGCCGAGCTGCCGGAGCTCTCGCCCGGAAAGTGGCGGGGCGCGCAGCGAATAGGATTTTTCAGTAGCGATGGAACGCGCCATAGCAGCCAGGTTCTGAATCGGGCCGTTGATTCCACGCTGTAGCGCCGCCGTCAGTAGGTAAACCACCAACAAACTTCCCATGGCGATGAGCGCCGTCAATTGCTCAAAGTGCCGCAGCCGCTCTTGTAGATCCTCCAGGCCGGACTCCAAGTAGAGTGCACCTACTGGTCGCGGGCCCAAACGAATGGTCGACAAATAGGTCAGCCGGTCTTTTGCCCAAACCATCCCCTGTGGCAGGCCTTCGGAGGAAAAGATCCTGGGTTTCAGGTCGGACCGGACATAGGAGGCAATGTAACTTCCATCTGGCCTGTAGAGTATGCCTACCCGGATGTCAGGCCGAGTACTTAGGGATTCCAAAAGTTTCGCCCCTGCGATTTCGTCGCCAAATTCCAGCGCTGCCGTAGA
>DATDGB010000082.1:0-24897 GCA_036522305.1 Candidatus Acidiferrum sp.
ATGGAATCGCCCGCTGTTGACGTTAATGAGAAGGGCGCGGCAAAAGTGAATGTCGCAGTACCGGAAGCATCGGTGGTAGCGGTCCCGGTCTTGCCAGCGTCCGGACCGGCGGTGATTGTAAAAGTCACGATGGTACCCACAACGGGGAGCCCGTTGGACAAGACGACCGCGGTTTTGGTGATAGTTGAGCCCGCGGCGCCGCAAACGATCGAGGAAGTTGCAGGGGAGAGCACGATGGACGGCACGTTGGAGGACCCCGAACATCCGCTGATGATGGTCTCCTTGCTGGTGATGGTGACCGATCCGTTTCTGGCCAGTGCGCGGCCCGTGAGAGTGCCGCCATTCAGCGTGATGCTCGTCAACGCCATGATGGTTCCAGCAAAATTGTTGCCCGTCTGTATGGTTGCAGAGGTACCGACCTGCCAGAACACATTGCAGGGCGACGCGCCGCCGGCAAAAGCTACGTTGGCACCGGTGGCGGTGGTCAGAGTCCTGCCGATCTGGAAGATCCACACGTCGGTGGAGCTACCGGTCAACGTGAGAGTGCCGTTGAGCAGCGCGGCTGTCGAATAGCAATAAACTCCTGGGCCCAAGTTAGCGTTGGTGCCTGTGCCTAGAGCGCCGGAGAGTGGCGTACACGACCTGCCTGCCGCATCAAGGTAGGCGGCGGTAAGGTCCGTCTGCGCGGCTGTCAGAACAGCGTTCGCGGCCGTGTACAACGTGCCGGTGACTTGGGTGGCCAAAAGGCCGGTGACCGTCGGTGTTGGAGAACTTCCCACATCACCGACAATCGTGGTTCCTGCGTCAGCGCTGACGATGCCGGCCCCCGCCAGTACCCCAAACTTTCCCGCTGTTTGCAGGTTAGGTGCTTGGGCATAGGCATTCGATCTCAACGCCAGGAAAAGAAGTAAAGAAATGCTGGGAAATTTCATTCATTCCTCCAGAAGCTTCGCAGAGTATGGCTAGGTGCGGAACTCTTTGAAGGAGCTAGTGTGAGGTCTCAGGGCGGCAATATCTGTCCGTTCTAGGACATCCGCGGAGTTATTATCGCAATTTGAGAGTAATGGGACTGTAAGAGGGAACGAATCTCTAATTTGACTAGATTTTCGGTAGGTCGCGGAGCTGGACGGCCATCACAAATCGATGGCTAGAGACTCGCGGGTTGGGGATTAAGCGTCGAGGGGAGGCTTGATGTAAGCGGCGCCGTGGCGGAAGAGGCCGGCGGAGGGAATGGCTTGGGAGAAGACGATGCGGATGGGAACAAAGATGGCGCCGGTGCCGGGAGTGAAAGGGACGGCGACTTCGACGCGGGAGCCTTCTTCATATTGATTGCGGCTGCGGAAGCTGAGGCCGCCTTTGGAGAGATCTTCGCAGACGGCGATTTCTTCCTGGAAGCCACGGCGGCGGATGCAGGCGAGGATGCGAGCTTTGACGCGAGTGCGATTGCGGCGAGGAATGAGCCGTTCTTCAACGGTGGGGCCGCCGGACGCGCCGGTTTCGGGATCGCGGATTTCGGATTGGGATTCGATCCAGATGGAAGGCGAATCGCACAGGCGGCAAACGCGCGCGATGCATTTGCGGACTTCAAAAGATTTCAGCTGGAGCTCGTTGAGATAGACGACTTCGCGGCGCTGGCAGAAGCTGCACTCCATGAGCAGGCGCGCGAGGGCTTCGTCGGACTTGTGGAGGGCGGGGAAGTCGATGTCCCAGAATTCGGAGCGCGGGTCGACAAGATGGATGGCGTAAAGAAAGTGATTGGGCGGGTCTTGATCGATTTCGGCGACGACGCGAGCGCGGGCGCTTTTCCACATGTCGCCATCGAGGTTGCGGCGGAGGTGGAGTTCCTGGCCCATAGCGAGTTTTTCGGTGAGGCGGATGACGCCGCCATTGCGGCTGACGAGCAGCGTTTCGGCGGTTTCGGTGATAGTGCGGCCGTCAGGCGTGACCCAAGATGCTTCCAGGGGCATGCGGAAGCTGACGCGGTCGCTTTGCCGGAGACCATCGGATAGTGTGCTCATGGCGCGATAAGAGAGTCCTGTATTCAGGCTAGCATGGGGGGAAGGGCTGGGCGCTGAGCAGAGGAGGTGGATTGTCGTTCCAAGTAATATCGGGCTGGGGCCAAATGTTCGATGGAGGAGTCTGGGAAGCTGTTGCCTTTTTGGAGGGCTCGCTGGCCTGAAAAACCCACGGGGCGGGCAGAGTGGGGCATACTAAAAGGTACGGGATACGCACCGGGGGGCAGAGCGGTTTGCAGCCCGGCAAAAAGGACTGTGAGCAACGTAATCTCCATGGACGATCGAACATCAAGAGGCGACGCGCGGGGCATGTCTTTGCGCGACCGCCGGTACTGTATTCGCTACCCGTTTGCCGCCGATGTGGAGTTGTTGGACCTGGAAAGCGGCACGAAGACGGTGGGCGTGACATCGGACATCTCGATGGGCGGAGTGTTTATCTGTACGAGCAAGCCGCTGCCTTCCAACACACGGCTGCGAATCACCCTTACACGCAAGGACCAGAAGGTGGAAGCGCTGGGAGTGGTTCGAATCCTGAAACCGCGGATCGGCATGGGTATAGAGTTTATTGACCTGGAAGGGACACACCACGAAGTGTTACGCCGCTGGGTGGAACAGCTTAGCAAGTCCCGCTGATCAGTTCTAACTCCACAAAATGCAGGATTGAGTAATTCCGCTTGCGCCGGATGTTGCGACGAATTGTGTTCGCGCATCAGGCGAATGCGACAGGATTGAGTGTCATGGCTTCGTATCGAGGGGATGTTTGCTCTTTTCGTAGAATTCGTTCTGGAGCTTGAGGCTCTGGTCGTCAGCCTTTGCGGCGCGAATGGCTTCGACGATGGCAGCGATCCAATTGTTCATGTTCCACTCGCCGAGCTCGCGAGTAGCGACCGACCCGTCGCCGGAGTAGTGGTTGGGAAAGCGGCCGTACCACCAGATGCCGGTGTAGACGTCGTCGGGCAAGGTGATGCGCTTCTGGTCGCTGCCCGATTCGCTGGCGGCGCGGTCGAGGTGGACCAAATCGGGGTGGGAGACCATGGTGTTGGACGTTTCGTTCTCACCGGCGTGGTAATCGATGCCGGTGGATTTTTTTTTCGGGCCGCCGAGCTTGCTGCGCTCGCCATCGAGCACGTAAACGACGTAGTCGTGGGGCTTATCGAGCTGGGCCTGGGCGAAAAAGGGAAGCAGATGCTCGTTGCCGCCGTGGCCGTTGACGATGAGGATCTTCTTGCAGCCGTTGCGCGCCATCTCATCGGTGGTCTCCTGCAGCAGCCTTAGCTGGAGCTCCATACTGTATGCGACCGTTCCCGGTTCGTGCTTGGCTTCGAAAATTTGTCCGAAATAATATTGCGGAAAGACGAGGGCGAATTCTTGCTGGGTGGCCTGCAAGGAGGCATGACGCACGTTCAAGAGATCCGTGCCGAGCGGGAGATGCGGACCGTGTTTTTCGAGGATGCCGAAAGGGAGCAGACACGTGCCTTTGGATTGCTGAATGGCGGCGCGGAAGTCGGCGGCGGTCAGCTCTTCCCATTTGACGGAAAGTTTGGACTGCGCGTGGACGGAACAAACGGCGACGAGAGAGAAGAGCAGAGAAAAGATAGCCAAGCGCTTCATGGAAATTCCTCCTGAACCGCAAGCATTCTAACCTGAGTGCATGTCCTCGAGCCAAGGAGAGGGAGGCAGCCTAATGTAGCGAATGGATCAGAGCTCGAGGCCGCTGTTACGCCAACGTTTAGTTATACGGCCAGTCGAGTCTTCAGATCAGGGGCACTTAAAGCTGAATCCGCAGGTCTCATCTCCCTGAAGAGATGTAGATTGGACGACATCACGAGTCCTGGGCTTAGGTGAACAGAAGGCGGGAAATGAATATTGTTGGTGATGTTGTCGGCCATGAGGCGGACGGCTAACTGGCCTTGCCTGTGCGGTTGCTGGTAAATGGAAGCGGTGATGGTCCCCGCCTGAAAGTAGGGAGCCATTTCAGCGAAGAGGTCGGTGGTGATGAGCTTCACTTTACCAGCGAGGCCTTGAGCGGCGAGGGCACGGCACACCGGCAGACAATTCACGGTATTCACGTAGAGACCTGCGATGGTGGGGATGCGGCGCAAGAGGTCGGAAGTCTTCTGGAAGCTTTCGTTTTCGTCTTCGTGTCCTTCAATCACGCTCACAATCTTGCCTCCGGCACAGTGGCGGGGAAAGGCGTCCGAAAAGCCATCGGTTTTCTTGCGATGGTCTTCAGCGGTGAGCATGCCGGCAACCACGGCAACTTGCGAATCATGCGGAACGAGCTTGCCCATCAATTCACCGGCGAGGCTGCCATTTAGGGACGGTTCAACGCAGACAATGCTGGAACGGCGGCTCTCGGGGGCATCAGTGGACACACAAACCACACGAATGCCTTTGGATACCGCATCGTTAATCAGAGGAGTCAGATCCTTGGGATTTCCGGCAGTGAGAATAATCCCGTCGACGCCGCTCTTCACGAGGTCCCTGAAGACCGTGGTGTCTCCTTCTCCCAACACTTGAACGGGCCGATTCTCAAACTGGATGCCTAGTTGCCCTACGTTACGGGCTTCTTCGAGGACACCGCTCCAAAGTTGGTCATAGAAGAAATGAATTTCGCGGGGGATGCAAACACCAACGCGAGCGCTGCTTTTGGCAACGGAGAGAGAGCGCGCCGCGAGGTTGGGGGTGTAGCCGATCTGGCGGGTAATTTGCAAAATTTGCTGGCGCGTGGCTTCCTTGATCCCGCGGCGCCCGTGCAAGGCGCGGTCGACAGTGCCGATGGAGACCTTGGCCAGTTCGGCGATCAAGTGGATGCCGCTCTTCTTCTTGGCCATGCGCGACGCCCGTGTTTTTTTAACGTCGAGAGTCATGAAATCCATCCGTGGCAAACAACGGCACCGTAACACCCCCCGAAAAAAGCGCGTAGCCGGTCCAAAGTTACTTTTCGACCACGCTTAGTTTCGTCTCGATCAAATCCACGGAGTTTCCGCCAACCATGATCCGGAACGTGCCCGGTTCCACAACGCGACGCATATCACGGTTCAGGTAGGAGAGTTCTTCCGGGCCGAGCGTAAACTCCACGACTTTCGTTTCGCCGGGATTGAGCGTAACTCGCCGAAAGCCGCGCAGTTCCTTGACCGGGCGCGTGACGGAGCTGAATTCCTGCCGAATGTATAACTGGACGACTTCGTCGCCGCGGACGCTGCTGGAATTCGTCACTGCCACCGAAACGGTGGAATGGCCGAGAACGCCGATGGCATCCGGGGCGGTTTGGGGATTTGCATACTTGAAAGTCGAATAGGTCAATCCCCAGCCGAAGGGGAATAGGGGCAGCGTAGAGGCACCGAGGTATTCGCGTTTTGCGGAAGGTTTTTGGTAGTAGTAGTCGGGCAACTGACCTACGGAGCGCGGGACGGTGATGGGTAACCGGCCGCCGGGGTTGTAGTCGCCAAAGAGCACGTCTGCCACAGCGGTGGCGCCTTCCTGGCCCAAATACCAACCCTCGAGAATGGCGGGGACATGCTCGGCAATGTAGTTGATGGAATTGGGACGACCGTGCTGCAAGAAGACAACAGTTGGTTTACCGGCTGCAAGTACAGCCTTAACGAGATCATCTTGATTGCCCAGGAGGTCGAGGCTGTCGCGGTCGCCGGGATGGTTGGGGGCCCAGGCTTCGCGAGAAGTTTGCTCGTTTCCACCAAGAGCGAGGATGACGAGGTCGGCCTTTTCAGCGACTTTTGCCGCATCGGCAATGCGAGCAGCGTTCAGGGCCGGGTCGCCCAACGTCACTTTGTCGTCTTCCCATACAGGAAAGGTCTCCGTGATTTTGCATCCTTCCGAGTAAAGCACCTCGGCTGAAGAGCCGACTTTGTCTTTGATTCCTTGCAGAACGCTCACACCGCGGCCGGGTTGGTTGCTATAGCCGCCGAGATGGAGGTCCGCGGCATTGGGACCGATGACAGCGATTCGCTTGTATTTGCCTTTCGCGAGCGGAAGCAAGTTGTCCTGATTCTTTAGGAGAATGATGGCTTCGTGGGCGGCTTTCAGGGCAAGCTGCTGGTGCGCGGCATTGTTGGTGATTTTTTCCGCGGCGTCTGGATTGACGTAAGGATCATCGAAAAGGCCCAGCTGAAACTTCATCTGCAGGAGCCGGGCCACGGCACGATCAACGGAAGATTCCGAAACTTTCCCCTGGTGGATTTGATCGAGCAACGTGGGGTACGTGGTCGGAAATGGCAGTTCCACGTCGACGCCGGATTCGATCGCCATCTTAGCGGCAGCTTCGTTGGTGGCAGCGACGTGATGAATCGTGCGCAACTCGGTGGGGCCGAAGTAATCGGAGACCACCACGCCCGTGAATCCCCATTCATGGCGCAGGACGTCTTCCAGGAGGTGCCGATTGCTGTGGGAGGGAATGCCGTCAATCTCATTGTAAGAGGGCATGACGCTGCGCACGTGTGCTTCGGTGACTGCGGCTTCAAACGGTTTCAGAAAATATTCGCGGATGACGCGTTCGGAATAGTTTCCGGGCGCAACGTTTGTACCGCCTTCGGGCTGGCCATGGACGGCAAAGTGTTTTGCCGTGGCCATCACGTGAGACTTGTCGATGCCCGGACCGGTGCCTTGCAGGCCCTGAATCGCGGCGACGCCGATTCTGGAAACCAGGTAAGGATCTTCGCCATAAGTTTCTTCGGTGCGGCCCCAGCGAGGGTCACGCGCTAAATCAAGGACGGGCGCGAGGCACTGTTGAGCGCCGCGAGCCCGGACCTCAGCGGCGGTGGCAGTAAAAACGTCGCCAACCAGCAGGGGATCCCAAGTGGAAGCCAACGCAATGGCTTGCGGATAAGAGGTTCCTTTCGGAGCGACGTGGCCATGAAGGCATTCGTCGTGGAACAGGATCGGAATTCCCAGCCGGGTATTTTCCTTCACCCACTTTTGCATGGTGTTGGTGAACTCGGCCATCGCGCGCGGCCCGCGCTGTTCGCTGGGGCGCGACATTTCACCGAGGCCATACTTGATTAAGGCGGTAGCGCGTTCAGGAAGAAAGGCACCCTTCTGGTCTACGAACATGGTTTGAGGATCCTTGAAAAACTGGGGATTCTCCCAAGCGCTTCCGAGCTGAGCCAGCTTTTCTTCGAGGGTCATGCGGGAGAGCAGGTCAGTGACCCGCTGGTCGATAGCCAGCTTTGAGTCACGATAGGGGAGCGCGCTTTGCGGCAAAGCGCTGGCGCAGGCAAGGACGCAAATGGCGAGAAGAAGGAAAGCGGTCCTTGCGGGGGATGTGAGTCGAGATATGGAGCACATAGCCGCCTCCAGAAAAAAACTGAATCCTTGCAATCTAAAAAGCAAGTGGTACTATACCACCGTCGTTAACGTACACGCTAAAGTCTTTATTCATATCGGCTTCTTTTTGCGGAACCGAGGAGACAGTCCTGCGGTCTGGTTCGGGGCAAGTCTATCACAGTGCTATAGTGCACTGCGCGGTGCCGCAGACTTGCTTTTCCCGGTGGGCTTGCGGTGCGAAGCTGGCTAAAGGGGAACGCCGTTGACGTTTCGGTTGTGTGAGTCGTGAGGCGTAGCCAGGAGGAAGTCCATGGCGAACAATGATTCGTACCAGCCGAAACCTGAACATAAATTTTCATTCGGACTATGGACGGTAGGGAACCGGGGGCGCGATCCGTTCGGGGATTTCGTTCGTCCGATTATCTCTCCTGTCGAGATCGTAAAGATGCTCGGGGAAGTGGGGGCTTGGGGCGTCAACCTGCATGACAATGACCTGGTGCCAATCGATGCGACGCCAGCGGAACGCGATGCGATCGTAAGTGAGTTCAAGAAGGCCTGCAGCGAACACAACCTTGTGGTTCCGATGGCCACCGTTTCGTTGTTCTTTCACCCCATCTTTCGGGACGGCGCGTTCACTGCAAACGATCCGGAAGTGCGCGCCTATGCGCTGCAAAAAACGATGCGCGCCATGGACCTTGGAGCGGAGCTTGGCGCAAAAATATTTGTGTTGTGGGGCGGGCGCGAAGGGACTGAAACCGATGCTTGCCGCCGCGCCGACGAAGCCGTGAAGCGTCTGCGCGAAGCGGTCAACTATCTCTGCGAATATAGCATTGACCAGAAATATGGGTACAGGCTCGCGCTGGAAGCCAAGCCAAATGAGCCGCGCGGGGACATCTATATGGCGACAACCGGCCATTACCTCGGATTCATTCCCACGCTGGATCATCCGGAGATGGTGGGTGTCAATCCGGAGGTCGCGCACGAACAAATGGCCGGGTTGAACTCCATGCATGGAGTGGCGCAGGCCTGGGAAGCAGGAAAACTGTTTCACATTGACCTCAATGACCAAATGCCGGGGCGTTACGATCAGGATTTACGGTTTGGGTCAGCCAACTTCAAGTCTGCGTTTTGGCTGGTGAAATTTCTGGAGGACGTCGGATACTCGGGGCCGCGTCATTTTGACGCGCACGCCTATCGCACCGAGGATTATTGCGGGGTGAAAGATTTTGCCCGTGGCTGTATGCGGACCTACCTGATGCTCAAGGAAAAATCCGCACGCTGGAATGCGGACAAAGAAATTAGTGCCATACTCCACGAGATTGCCGGCGGCGGAAATGGCACTTTCGGGGGAGGCCGCTATTCGCGGGACGGCGCGGGAGCATTGCTTGCACACGTTTTTGACAAAGAGGCCATTTGCAGGAAGCGGCTGCCCTATGAGCGGTTGGATCAGCTCACTGTCGATCTTCTTGCCGGCTTACGATAGATGGTGAGGCTGTGCGCGTGCAGTTTTCAGCTTGTGCAACAACGCAGTCTTGAAGCGAATGTTCTTTTGTTCCCGGGCCAAATAGGAAGCGGTGGTTCAATTGCCAGGAGGAGCACCTCGGATGACAACTCTTGCCACAATGATGATGATCGTCG
Source organism: Candidatus Acidiferrum sp. (assembly GCA_036522305.1). Taxonomy (GTDB): domain Bacteria; phylum Acidobacteriota; class Terriglobia; order Acidiferrales; family UBA7541; genus Acidiferrum. The sequence continues at coordinate 8,937 of DATDGB010000082.1, forward strand.
ACGTGAAGTCACGGATCACCGGGCTGGATTGGGCGGTGATTGCGTTCTATTTCAGTATTCTGCTTTGCGTGGCGTGGTGGGTGGTCAAGAAGGGTAAAGACTCCGCAGCGGACTATTTCCTGGCCGGGCGCAATTTGAGTTGGTGGATCATCGGCGCGTCGATCTTTGCCTCGAACATTGGATCGGAACACGTCGTGGGCTTGGCCGGGGCTGGCGCGACGAGCGGTATGGCGCTGGCGCACTACGAATTGCACGCGTGGGCGCTCCTGGTGCTGGGCTGGGTCTTCGTGCCCTTCTATATGCGCTCGATGGTTTTCACGATGCCGGAATTTCTCGAGCGTCGCTTTAGCGCAAATTCTCGCTACGTGCTCTCCGTCGTCTCGCTCATCACTTTCATTGTCTCGAAAATTGCAGTCGGGATCTTTGCCGGAGGCGTGGTGTTCGGCACGCTGCTGCCCGAGCTGCAAATTCACATCGGGGGGACGGTAATCGACAGCTTCTGGATCGGCTCCGTGCTGGTCATCGCTCTCACCGGTCTGTACACGGTTTTGGGCGGCATGCGCGCGGTGGCCTACAACGATGCGGTGCAGGTATTTGTCCTGATCCTTGGCTCGGCCGCGCTGACCTTTTACGGCCTGCACCAGCTCGGTGGCTGGAGTGAATTACGCCGCTGGTGCGGCACGGACATGTTCAATCTTTGGAAGCCGCTGATCCCGGCGGGGGTGCAAGGCACATGGTCACCAGTGCTGGAAACGAATGCCGCCGGCCACGTCGTCAAACAGGCTTGGTATTTCAACGATTATTTCCCGTGGCTGGGCATGCTGTTCTGCGCTCCGATCATCGGACTGTGGTACTGGTGCACTGACCAATACATCGTGCAACGAGCCCTGGGCGCTCCGAACGAGAAAGTCGCGCGGCGCGGGACGATTTTCGCGGCGTTTCTGAAATTGACTCCCGTCTATTTGTTCATCATTCCGGGACTGGTCTGCTTCGCACTGGCGCGCAGCGGCAAGATTCCCGAGCTGGCGCGCATGATCGGGCCGGACGGAAATGCCATTCCGTCGGTCGCGCAGGGAGCCTTCCCGATGTTGGTGCAATACCTGCTGCCGCCGGGGCTGCGAGGCCTGGTGGTGGCGGGGCTACTTTCTGCGCTGATGGGATCGCTGGCGGGCGTCTTCAATGCTTGTTCGACGCTCTTTACCGTGGACCTCTACCAGAAGTGGAAGCCGGACGCGAGCCAGCATGACCTGGTTCGCACGGGGCGCCTAGCCACCACGGTGATGGTGTTCATCGCGTTCGCATGGATCCCGGTCATCAAGAATGCGCAAGGACTCTACGGCTACTTACAGGCGGTGCAGGGTTATCTGGCTCCGCCCATCTTTGTGGTGTTTTTCCTAGGGGTGTTTTTCAAACGCATGAACGCGAAGGGCGCGCTCTGGTCCATGATCGTGGGCTTCGTTCTGGGCATTTTCCGCATGCTGGTGGACACGCCAGTGACGCTAGGGATGAGCGGGCTGCAGAACGGCTATCCGCATGGCTCGTTCCTGTGGATCGTCAACAACATCTATTTCCAATATTGGAGTTTGCTGATTACGGTGATCTCGGCAATCGTCATGGTGGCCGTCAGCTATATGACTGCGGAGCCGGACTACTCGGCGCTGCAAAACCTGACGTTTGCGACGAAGACGACGGAAGACAAGGCAGCGACACGGGCTAGTTGGGATTGGCGGGAGGTCAGCGCCTCGGCGTTGGTGCTGGCGTGCATCATTGGGGCTTATTTATATTTCAGAGGGTAGAGCAACTCAGCGTTGAGTTGCCAAGACTAGTTTTGGCGGGTTTTTCCGTTTTTGGTTAGCCCGTCAAGCCAGCGCTTGGCGGTAGGTGCTTCGGGGCTATCGCCATGACGCTTCAGGAATTCACGAAGAGCCTGCGCCGCGTCGTCGTAGCGCCCAACCGCAGTGAGCGACTGGGCAACGAGGAGCTCGATCTGCGGGGCCTTTCCGTTGGACTCGGTGAGCGCGAGCTGCGAGGTTTTCAGCGCCTGGTCGTATTGCCGGCGATAGTAATAGGCTTTGCCTAGAGCCCAATGGGTCTCCCAGCCGCCGCTAGTTTCCAACTGCAAAGATTTCTCGAGAGGAATGATGGCCTCTTCGTATTTACCCTGGTCCGTCAACGCCATGCCGAGGGCCGAAAAAATACGAGCGTTGCTGGGATCCATTTGCGCGGCCTTTTCTAGAACGCTCTGAGCTTGCGACCAATTGCGCTGGCTGAGATACAGCACGCCTTGAACAAAGAGAACGTCGGGGTGGCCGGGGGCGAGCTTCATGGCTTCGGCCACGTACTTCTCGGCGTCCGGCAGTTTGTTGACGCTTAGAGCTTGCAAGCCTTTGTCGAGAGCTTCTTTGGCTTTTGGAGAGAGGAGCGGCTTGCCGGGGACGCCGGCGGTTTCGTTTGAAGAGGGCACTCGCTGCAGATAAATGTCAACTTCTGCTTTGACGCCGACGGGTACCGAAACATCCTTTTGCGCGGGTTTGTATCCGTTCGCCTCCACAACCACCGTATAGTCACCTAGTGAATGCAGAATGAAAAACGCGCGGCCGTGCGAGGCCTCTTTCTGATCCGTAGGCATTCCTTCCTTGAAGATTTTCACGTTTGCGAGGGTCGAGATAGCCTCACCAGAACTATCGTGGACGGTCACGGAGATTTCGGCTTTATCTCCGCGGAGCAGAGTTCCTTCACTTCCGCTGTCCTGGCAAAGAAGCGAACGAGGTGAGAAAAGGAGACACGAGAGCACCGGGAATAGGAATCGCGTGATTCGCAAGGGCTTACGACGCATTGCAGCGCACCTAAAAGGGTGAAGAACTGGAGAAAGAGTAGTACCGCGAACCGGGCGCGTCAAGGAATAACGCGGCAATCAAGGCTTCAACGGAGGCGGTGAGCCGGACATCTTTTCCAGGAGATCGTCCTCGGTTTTCTTGTGGAGTTCACGAACTTTGGCGAATTCCTGGTTGGCCGCGGAGGTGTTGCCCATCGACTGATAGAGACGGCCCAGGCGGAAGTGCGTGTCGGGCTGATCTGGATCCAACTTTACAGCAGTTTTGTACTCGGCAAGTGCGTCCTGGTTGCGCTTTTGTTCCGCGTAGATTGCGCCCAAATCGGCATGGGCGATGCGAATGCCGGCATTCAGTTGCACAGCCCTTTTGAGCAAGAGAGCGGCTCTATCCGTATTGTGTTTCTTCATTTCCGTGTCGCCGAGATAGGCCAGGGCTTGGGCGTGGTCAGGATGAGCCGATAACTCGCGCTCAAACGCCGGAATGGCCTCGTCATATTGGCGCAGCTTCCAGTAAAGGTAGCCGAGGCCGAAATTGGCATTGGGCTCGGGAGGAGCGATCTTTGTGGCGGCCTGGAACTCGCTGATCGCCTCGGTGGTTCTGCCGAGACCATCGAGCGCTTCGCCCATGAGCATGTGGGAGGCCGCGGAATCCGGCTCTTTCTGCTGAATCCACTGGAATTGCTCCAAGGCACACAGGTATTTCTTCGCCCATAGGCAACTGTGCGCCAAGAGATGGTGCAGTTCGGAGTTTTCGGGATCGACCTTTGCTGACAGTTCGAAAGAGTCAACGGCGGCGGCGTACTGCTTTGCGCCGTAGTAGCTCATGCCGAGCAGGAGCCGCGCCTGCACGCTGGTGGGGACCTGCGTAGTAGCGGTCTTGAGCGGGGCAATGGCAGCCGCAAAGTTGCCCTGCTTAAATTCAGCGAGGCCGAGGTTGAGAGGGATGCCGGGGAGCTGGGGATTGAGGGCGAGGGCTTTCTTATAGGCGGAGGCGGCTTCCGGGTACTTCTGCTGCTTGGCAAGTACAACGCCAAAACTGGCGAAGGCGGCCGCATCTCTGGGATTTTTTTGGATGACGGAACGCCAGGCGGCAGCGGCGGCTTCGAGGTTCCCCTTTTGTTCCAGAGCCAGGGCTTCCGCCGGAGTGGAAGATTGAGCGATTGCACAGAGAGGGAAGGAGAGCGCGGTTAGAAACAGTCTAAGGATGCTGGCGTGGAGCTTCAGAGTTCGGAGCAAGGGAGTTCTCATGCGGTCTTTGTTGCAGCGGCAAATGTAGCGCTGCAATAAGGAGGATAGTGCAAAGCCAGCGGAATGTGGAAGGGAGGAGCACAGAAGAACAAAAGCCCCGTGCGCACAATGTCTTGTGCGCACGGGGGCGGATCCAACACCCGGGGTGTCGGGGTTAGAAGTAAATTTTGGCGCCGAGCTGCAAGATTCTCGGGTCAAAGGCAGAAGTGAACCGGCCGAAGCGGCTGTTGCCGAGTCCGGTATCCACTTGGTTGAACTGAGTGTGGTTCCAGGTGTTGAAAGATTCAAAGCGCAACTCGAGGCGGCTGCCGCGAGACTCGCTCAAGGTAAAGTTCTTGAAGAGCGAGATGTTCCAGTTGTCGCGGCCGGGTCCCCGCAGAGCGTTGTGGCCCAACGTGCCATAAGTGCCCGCTGTGGTGGGGGCGGTAAAGGCCGTGGGATCGAAGTATTGAATGCCCTGGTTCACTCCCGCGACTTGTGACTTCGGATAGGAGATCGAACCGGACAAATTCGGCCGGTTGTTACCGCCAATGGTGCCGTTGAAGTTCTGTGGTGCACCAGTGAGATTGACGTTGAGCGGTAGGCCGGACTCCATGGTCACGATGCCCGACACTTGCCAGCCACCGGCAACAGACTTTACCAGCTTGCTGTCATTGTGGCGGAATAGCGGGATGTCGTAGATGAAGTCCACGACGGCAATGTGCCTGCGGTCATATCCGCTTGGCCCGTTGTCGTACACCCAACCAGCGTAGGGGTTGGACACAGTGCCGAGATCTCCGCCACCGTTTCCGGCGGTGGTCGGGTCGACGGCCTTCGAAAGCGTGTAGAACGCCCGCAGGTTGAGGTCATGGCCGAGCTGAGAGTTCAGGTCGATTTGCAGCCCATTGTAGTGGGTGTTGGCTTCGTTCTCGGAAAGGTTGATGCTGGTGAAGCCCGGGTAGGCCAGGCCGGGTATCGTCTGGTACTTCGCGCCGCCCTGCAGGGCCGCGAGCTGTGCGGCTGGCGGCAGGTTGATGTTGCGGACGTCGTTCTGATGCCGACCTTGGTTGCCTACGTAGCTCACGGAGAGCACGGTCTTGGTTGACAAGGAGTGCTGCACGCCGACGCTGTACTGGTAGCTCACCGGCAGCTTGTAGTTGTCAATCGCCAAGCCGGTGAGGTTGGCAGCGTTAATCGGCAGTGTTGCAGTGGCACCAGTAGCGAGAGCAATACCTGGGTTCGTCATCGAGACGTTAGTGGTATTGACCTGCAGGCTGAACGGGATATTGGGGCCGGCGTTGTACATGTCGTTGCCCTGGATGCGTTCGTACATGATACCGAAGCCGCCGCGGACAACGGTCTTCCCGCCGCCGGTGAGGTCATAGGCAAAGCCGAGACGCGGACCGAAGGCTGCCCAATGATTGTTGACCAATCCCTTTGGTATACCGTTCTTGCCAGGGATGCCGATGCCGTTGAGGTAGAGTTGTTGCGTAATGAGTGGATTCGGGCTGGTGCCCAAGCCGGGACTGGCGGCGCTACAACCTGGATCAGCAGGCCCGCTGCAGATATGATTGGTGGAGTCGAAGGTTGCCGCATTGGCTGCGTTATAGAGTGAGGGATAGAAGTTGCCCATGCGGTTGTTGGCTTCGTAGGTGTGTGGCACGCCATCCCAGCGCAAGCCGAGGTTCAAGGTCAGACGCTTGTTTACGCGCCAGTTGTCCTGGACGTAGGTGGCCCAGGAAACGTTGTTCCAGTAGCCATGGTCCTGGACGGCCAACTCCTGATAAGAGTTGGGCAAGCCGAGCAAGAAACTGGCGAAGCTGTTTCCGCAGGCGGTGTTGGCAGGGCAGGCAGCACTTCCTGCGGTGAGGGCGTTGCTGAAGCCAAAGCCGCCCTGGGTCTGGCCGAACAGGTCCTGGACCTTTTTGTAGATCGCCCAGCTTGCTCCAAACTTGAGCTGATGGGCTCCCTTGGTCAGAGAGATGTCGTCGCGGATCTGGTAATCATCAGCCTTGTTGTGCCACGGCCAACTGGAGATTTCGAAGTTCGCGCCGACGCCTCCGCTCAAACCGATATTGGGGATGCGGCTGAGGTTGTTCGTTCCCGTGAAAAGCCTGGAGTTTGTGGAGACGTATGTAGAAGGAAGCGCCAAACTCTTCAAGCCGGTAGCCGCGTACGGAACGATATTGATTACGTTTCCGTTGTAATTGAAAGCTACCTCGTTGAGCAAGGTGGGGCTGATCGCATAGGTGGTGTGGATAACGCCGCTGCGCGACGGATTGCCGAAGGTGTCGCCGACAGTTGGAACGTTATCGCCGCTCCACTGGCTGGTGGCGAAGTTCTGTGTAACTTGTTCAGCGATGTAATGCCCGAAGACGGAGAACTTGGAGCTGAAGTTATGATCGATGCGAACGACCTCTTCCCTCAGATCGGTAGGAGCGTTAGCGCCGCCGACGAAATTGCCGATGGAGTTGGCAATGTTCGTGGTCGGAGCCGGGAAGATGCCGGCTGTGAGCAGAGCTGAGGCATTCGGATTGATCATGCAAGAAGGAATAATGTTGCCGGGAAATTGCATGCCTGACTGGATGGTTGCCGGGCTTGGATTGTTGCCACCCGGACAATTCGCAAACAAAACGCTCGCGGCAACTTGTGCATTCTGCCCAGTACAAGGCCCAGCCGCAGTCCCAGGTCCGCAGAGGGTTGGAACGAATATCGGGTTGGGCTTAGACGCAGTAAGAAGGCCGCTTAGGTTGCCGCCATACGAGGCCGTATCCGGAACCGTCTGATTGGTTCCGCCGCCGTTGATGAGTTTCCGCCATTCCATGTTGTAGAAGAAGAAAGTCTTCTTCCTGTCCGGATTGTAAAGCTTTCCGAATGTGACAGGGCCGCCGACATTGAACCCATATACATTCAGCCGCAACTCCTGGATCTTGGCAGGAGCCGGTTTGAAGAAGCCGCGAGCATCGAAAGCGTCGTTGCGATTGAATTCCCAAGCCGAAGCATGCAGGGTGCTGCTTCCGGACTTCAGAACCATGGTCATGGTGCCGGCCGAAGAGAGGCCGTAGTCCGCGCTGTAGTTGGAAGTGAGCTGACGGAACTCAGCGATGGCGTCCGTCGAGGGGGCAATGCTCATGCCGCCCGCGCCGCCGCGGTCATCATCTTCGCCGCCATCGAGCAAATAGATGTTGTGGTTCTGACGCATGCCGTTAAATTCCACGCCGGCGTCGCCACCGACGGGAGTGTTAACGTAATTGTTGATTTGGCTAGAAGCTCCCGGCGCCAGAGCTGCAAGCTGGTAGATGCTGCGGCCGTTCACCGCAATCTGGCTCATCTGCTGCTCGTCAATAACGTTGCTGACTTCACCGCTGTCTGCTTGCACGCGCACGGCATTGGCTTCGACGGTCACCGTTTCGGTGGCCGCGCCCAACGCTAACTGGATATCCACGCGAGTACGGTCGCCAACTTGCAGCACCAAATTTTTCTGCTCGGCAACCTTGAATCCCGAGGCTTCGGCTTTAAGGTTGTAGTGGCCAATCGGCAGGTCCACGGCAACATACTGCCCCGAATCGTTCGTGGTAAGGGTGCTCACCAGAGTGGTTTCCAGGTGCGTAATTGAAATTTTCACATTCGCGATAACAGAGCCCGATGGGTCCGTAACCGTCCCCACGATGGTGGCGTTCTGCGCCGATGCGCGGAACGGCAGACCAGCCAACAGCAGAACAAGCAGAAATACATAACGCAGATTGGACAGCTTTAGTGCAAACATAGGCCTCCTGACACACTTCGACGACTGAAGATGCATGTTTCACCCCTTGTGACAACCGAGAAGATTTTCAACCCAATTAACCCCGAGAACCCCTGAACCCGACCGTTAACGTTAACGGTTAGAATGCTTTTATTCCTTTCTTGAATCCTTGTCAAGCAATTTTTTGATGGAAGAATATCGTTTCTCTTGGGAGCCGGATGTCCCTCGCAGAGGGGACTAGGCCGAACTCACAGGCGCTGAATGCCATCTTGGGTCGCCCGCACTAAACGGCTCCGAGATGAAGAGAGAAAACAGATGCTTCACAGCTGTAGCGCGCATTCAGCCAATGGTATACTCCGTCGATTCCCACAATCGGGCGACATGACCTCACCCCATCCAGGAGAGCGAAAACAGCAGCGATTCGGTCTGGGCATCCGCGTGGCGCGAATCCTGGCGTTATTTCTGGTGTTGTTCTACGGGATTCGCACACCAGGGCAACAGGCCCCCGATCCGAAGAAAAAGCAGGCGCCAGCCGGAGCTGGCATGGCAACGGGTGCGGCCCACCCCGCGGTGAAGGATTCCCATTCCCGGCCCATCACTGCCGGGGGATTCGTAGACGACGCCCTGATCGTATTTACTGACATCACGAAGCAAGCGGGCCTCGATAAATTCTTGCACCGCTCTGGAACTCCGGAGAAGAAGACGATCCTGGAGACCATGGGTTCAGGCGTGGCATTGCTGGACTATGACAACGATGGCTGGCTGGACATTTATTTGTTGAACGGCTCCACGTTGGCGGCGATGAAAGGGAAGGAAGCTCCGCCACGAGCGATGCTATTGCACAACAACCACGACGGAACGTTTACCGATGTCACGGAAAAAGCGGGTGTCGCGAACGAACGATGGGGATTTGGCGTGGCCGTGGGCGATTACGACAACGACGGCTGGCCGGACATTTACGTGGCGAACTACGGCAAGAACCGGCTGTATCACAATAATCATGACGGTACGTTCACTGATGTCGCGGAGAAGGCGGGTGTGGCCCTGGGCGGATGGTCGACGGGGCCTACCTGGGGCGACTACGACCACGATGGTCTGCTGGATTTATTTGTACCGGGTTACGTGAAATTCGATTTGGAACATCCGCCCATCGCGGGCGAGGGCGCTATTCCCGCCAATTTTTGCCAATTTCGCGGGATTGCCGTAATGTGCGGTCCACGGGGGTTGCCGGGGGAAGCCGATCACCTGTTCCACAACAATGGCGATGGCACTTTCAAGGATGTCAGCGTGAAAGCCGGGGTATCGAATCCCAGTGGCTACTACGGGCTGGCTTCGGTTTTCCTGGATGTGGATGATGACGGCTGGGTCGATTTGGTTGTGGCCAACGACTCCGTGCCGAACTATCTTTATCGCAATCGTCACAATGGGACATTTGAAGACATAAGCTACACGTCTGGATTTGCTCTGAGCGAAGACGGGCGCGAGCAAGCGTCCATGGGCATTGCCGTGGGCGACTACAATCGAGACGGAAAAGTCGATCTGTTCACGACGACCTTTTCCGATGACTACAAGACGCTGTACCGGAATGACGGCGGCGGCAGTTTTTCGGATGTTACGTACCGGGCCGGGCTGGCAGTCGCGACGATACCTTTTCTTTCGTGGGGAACGGGTTTCTTGGACTATGACAATGACGGCTTGCTGGACGTCTTTATTGCCAACGGTCACGTCTACCCGGAAGTCGACAAGCAAGATTGGGGAACGACCTGGGCGGAAAGGCCGCAGCTGTTTCGGAATCTTGACGGTTCCAAATTTCAAGAAGTGCCGCCAGCTACTGGCAGCGGCCTGGCGGATGTCATTACCGGCCGCGGGGCAGCCTTCGGAGACCTATTCAACAGCGGGCACATCGACGTGGTCATTAATAATATTGATGCGGCGCCTGCGCTGCTGCGAAATGTGGTAAAGAACGGGAATCACTGGCTGACTTTGAAACTGATTGGCGGTCCAAAGAGCCCGCGTGATGCCATCGGGGCGAAAGTTTTTCTGACTGCGGGCGGAGTTCGGCAGCGGGCGGAGGTGTTTAGCGGCGGATCGTACGGATCGAGCTCTGACAAGCGGGTCCATTTCGGGCTGGGGCAAGCGACCGCGGTGGATGCCATCGAGATTCATTGGCCAAGCGGGAAGAAGCAGAGCGTGACTGTAATGGGTGTAGACCGCATGCTTACCGTGGAAGAAGGGAAAGCTCCGACGGAAAAAAATTTGTGGTGATGGGAAAGTTTTAAGCGATTCAGGCAATAATTGCAGGTAGCTAGAGGAATTTGCTGAAAAAAGAACCGGCGTACTTGTCTGTCCATTCTGCGTGCAGATGTTTTGGCAGTAAGAACAAACGGAGCTTGAATGGAATTCATTCATGATGATTTCCTACTGGGGTCGAAGACAGCGCGCCGTCTGTACCATGGGTACGCCGCGGCCGAACCCATCCTGGACTACCATTCGCATCTGTCGCCTGCGGATATCGCTGCTGACCGGCGATTCAAAGATTTGTTTGAAATATGGCTTGAGGATGACCACTACAAGTGGCGAGCCATGCGGGCCAATGGAATTTCCGAACACTTTTGCACTGGTGACGCGCCTCCGTATGAAAAGTTTTTGGCGTGGGCTCGAACGGTGCCGTTTGCACTGCGGAACCCGCTCTATCACTGGACGCACCTGGAGTTGAAGCGTTACTTCGACATTGGGGAACTGCTGGACGAGGATAGCGCCAAAAAAGTTTGGGATCGTGCAAACTCTTTGTTGCAAACCACCGCGCTAACCGTGCGCGGTATTATCAAAAAGTTTCACGTCCGGGTGATTTGCACTGCCGATGATCCGTGCGATGACCTTAAGTATCATCAGGCGATAGCCGGCTCGGAGAAGGACTTCCGCGTCTTTCCCACATTTCGTCCCGACAGGGCGTTTGAGGTGGGGACGCCACAAGAATTTAGTTCATGGCTCGGGCAATTGGAAGCAGCAAGCAATATTTCCATCTCATCGCTCAATGATTTTCTCGGCGCGCTAAAGCAGCGGCATGACTATTTCCACTCGCACGGAGGCCGGCTCTCGGACCACGGATTGAACTATTGCTGCAGCGCGCTTTGCACGGAGCAACAAGCGTCAGCGGTGTTTGCCAAGGTACGCGCTGGTGTGCCCGCGACACGAGAAGAGGCGGAACAATTTGCCTCGTATCTTCTGCTATTTTTCGGGAGGCTGGACGCCGAAAAAGGCTGGACCAAGCAATTGCACCTGGGCGCATTGCGGCGAGTGAACACGCGCCGCACTCGCGAACTTGGTTCGGATAAGGGATATGACGGCATCGGGGACTGGGATCAGGCGGAGGCGCTCTGTTCGTTTCTTGACAAACTCGACCAGGAACAGGCGCTGCCCAAAATGATCATCTATAACGTGAATCCCTCGGACAACTACGCGTTTGCGACCGCGATTGGCAGTTTTCAGGAAGGCCCCGTGGCAGGGAAAATTCAGTTTGGGAGCGGATGGTGGTTTCTCGATCAAAAGGAAGGCATCGAATGGCAGCTCAACGCGCTGTCGAATAGCGGGCTGCTATCTCGATTCATCGGCATGCTGACGGACTCGCGATCGTTCATGTCGTTTCCGCGGCACGAATATTTCCGGCGAGTTTTCTGCAACCTGCTTGGGCGCGAAGTTGAGAGCGGGGAATTGCCCAACGACGAAAAACTCCTGGGCACGATGGTGCAAAATGTGTGTTATAGAAATGCCGAGCGGTATCTGGGGTTGGGTTAAGGCCGAGCGCCACCTGAAATGATTCACAATTCTTCGCGACGACACGCGTCCATTTTGCTGTTTGTTGCTTATTTGCTCGGGAGTTCTCCTCTCGGAGCTCAAACAATCGGCGAAAACCGCTACGTCGATTTTGCGTATCACGCTGGCGAATTCAGCATCGCGGCGAAAAACGCTGTCGCAACCCTCTACGTCGATTCTGCTGACTTTTCCGGCGTCGTTCGCGCCGTCGGCGACTTGCAAGCGGACATCCAACGCGTTACGAACAAAAGCGCGGCGATTACGCACGCCGAGAAAGGCCTTGGATCGAATGCAGTCCTCATTGGGACGATCGGAAAAAGTAAAATCATCGATGAACTAATCCGCGATCGCAAAATCGATGCGAACTCTATCGCTGGCAAATGGGAATCGTTTCTGATTCAAGTTGTGCCGAATCCACTGCCGGGCGTGGCCAACGCTCTAGTTATTGCGGGAAGCGATAAACGAGGAACCATTTTCGGCATCTATGATCTCTCCGACCAGATTGGAGTATCGCCGTGGTACTGGTGGGCCGACGTACCTGTCCCGCATCACGAGGAACTGTTCGTGAAGCCGGGCACATTCGTGCAGGGGCCGCCGGCAGTCAAGTACCGTGGAATTTTTCTGAATGATGAAGCGCCATCGCTTAGCGGGTGGGTGCAGGAAAAATACGGGAACTACAATCATGAGTTCTACACCAAAGTGTTTGAACTCCTGCTGCGATTGAAGGCCAACTATCTATGGCCGGCCATGTGGAATAACGCTTTTAACGAAGACGATCCTCAGAATGCGCAGCTTGCCGACGAATACGGCATCGTGATGGGCACCTCGCATCACGAACCGATGCTCCGCGCGCAGCAAGAGTGGAAGCGGCATGGAAAAGGTCCGTGGGATTATTCGGCGAATTTTGACTTCTTGAAGGGATTCTGGGATGAAGGCGTCCAACGCAATAGAAATTACGAGAGCATCATTACGCTCGGCATGCGCGGCGATGGCGACCTCCCCATGACCGAGGGCGCAAACATCGCCTTGCTGGAAAAAATCGTGGCGGATCAGCGGAAAATCATCGCCGACCGTGTGAACGCGGATCTGTCCAAGGTGCCGCAGGATTGGGCCCTTTATAAGGAAGTGCAGGAATACTATGAAAGAGGCATGCGCGTCCCCGACGATGTGACCCTGCTCTGGTGTGACGACAACTGGGGGAACATCCGCAGGTTGCCGACTCCGGAAGAACGGAAGCGCAGTGGCGGCGCGGGGACTTACTACCACTTTGATTACGTCGGCGATCCGCGTTCCTACAAGTGGCTGAACACCATTCCGATTGCCAAGGTGTGGGAGCAGATGAATCTTGCGTACCACTATGGCGCCGACCGAATCTGGATCGTGAACGTAGGCGATCTAAAACCCATGGAATTGCCCATCGATTTCTTTCTGAACATGGCGTGGAAACCGGAAAAGTGGCCGAAAGAAAAAATTTCGGAATTCGCCAGGCTTTGGGCAGAGCGGCAATTCGGGCCTAAGTTCGCGCCAGAAATTGCCGACATACTTTCCAAATACACAAAATACAATGGCCGGCGCAAGCCTGAATTGCTGGAGCCCGATACATTTAGTTTGGTGGACTACCGCGAAGCGGAAACGGTGTTCGATGATTTTCAGGCCGCTGCTGCAAAAGCGGGAGAGATCTACGTCAAATTGCCCGCGAACCAGCGGGACGCTTTCTTCGAACTTGTTTTGTACCCCACGATAGCGTCCGCCATCGTGACGGAGCTGTACATCACGGCCGGCAGGAACCAGCTCTACGCCAGCCAAGGCCGCGCGAGCGCGAACGATCTGGCCGCTGAAGCGCGCGCCTTATTTCAAACTGATGCGGACCTCTCCGCCCGCTACAATCACCAGATGGCGAACGGCAAGTGGGACCACATGATGGACCAAACGCACATCGGCTACACCTACTGGCAGCAGCCGCCTGTGAATACCATGCCCAAAGTCATCGAGATCGAAATCCCCGCCGCGGCGCAACTTGGCGTGGCCGTGGAAGGTTCGGCGCTGGCATGGCCCGGCGCTTCCGGAGAGGCAAGTCTCCCTCCTTTTGACGCCTTCAACCAGCAACGCCACTACATTGACGTTTTCAATCGGGGCCGGGAGTCTTTTGCGTTTACCGCGACAACGAGCGTCTCTTGGATAGTGCTGAGCGAATCGAAAGGAACCATTGAGAAAGAAAAGCGTGTGGGGGTCAGCGTGGAGTGGAACAAGGTCCCGGCGGGTCGCTCGAGTGGCTCCGTGAGAATTGCAGGCGGCAATGCGCAAGAGATGGTTGTGAATGTAAACGCTTTTCGGCCGCAGGATCTCACGCGAGAATCGCTGGATGGATTTGTGGAAAGCGACGGTTACGTTTCCATCGAAGCCGTGCACTATGACAAGAAAGTCGATGGTCCGGCGGCACGGTGGGAAAAAATTGACGACCTTGGGCGGACGCTCTCGTCCATGTCGGTGTTTCCTGTAACCGCGGAAAGTGCAATGCCAGCGCAGAATTCTCCACACCTCGAATACAAATTATATGTTTTCGATCCCCATGCCCCGGAGGTGGAGGCGATCCTCGCGCCAAGCTTGAATTTTGTGCCGGGCCGCGGCCTGCGCTATGCCGTCTCCTTTGACGACGAAGCACCGCAAGTCATTGATGCACTCGCACAGAACACGGTAAAGGACTGGGAAACTTCCGTGAAAGACAGCGTCCGCAAAGTAAAGTCCACGCACTCACTGTCAGGAACGGGCTATCACATTCTGAAATTCTGGATGATCGACCCCGGCGTGGTGCTGCAGAAACTGGTCGTCAATCTCGGCGGCGTGAAGCCCAGTTATCTCGGTCCGCCGGAGAGCTACCATCATGGCGACCACGAGTTCGCTCCACACTGAGCACTCAGCCCTTCGAAGAATTTCAGGCAGCGCATACCCCTCGATGGCGCGACTTTCGCGATGAGGCCAACGGTTGTAGAGTATGCGGGCACGTTTCATGAGCCGATTTCAGAGGATCCACTTCAACAATGAAAATCACCAACGCCAAAGTGATTATCTGCAGCCCCGGACGAAACTTTGTAACGCTAAAGATTACGACCGAGGACGGCATCCACGGCCTCGGCGACGCCACGCTCAACGGCCGCGAGCTCGCCGTCGCCAGCTATCTGTCGGACCATGTCCTCCCGCTTTTGATCGGGCGGGACGCCCGTCGCATCGAGGATATCTGGCAGTATCTCTACAAGGGCGCCTACTGGCGGCGCGGTCCGGTCACCATGTGTTCGATCGCGGCGGTGGATACCGCGCTCTGGGATATCAAGGGCAAGGCCTTGAACGTGCCCGTCTACCAGTTACTGGGAGGTGCTTCGCGCGAGGGCGTGCTTGTTTACGGCCATGCCAGCGGGCCAGACATCGAGGGAACCGTTCAGGCCGTCGCCGACTACCAGAAGCTGGGATACAAAGCGATTCGCGCGCAGAGCGGCATTCCCGGGTTGCAAAGCACGTATGGCGTTGGCCGCGGCAAAATGTACTATGAGCCCGCGGAAAAGAATGCGCCGCCTGAAGATGCCTGGAGCACGGATCTGTACTTGAATTTTGTTCCGCGATTGTTCGGACGGCTGCGGAAGGAATTTGGCGAAGATCTTCCCCTGCTGCACGATGTACATCACCGGCTAACGCCGATCGAAGCAGCGCGCCTGGGAAAGAGCCTCGAACCATTTCACCTGTTCTGGCTCGAAGACGCTGTTCCGGCGGAGTTGCAGGAAAGCTTTCGCCTTATCCGCCAGCACACCACGATCCCTTTGGCGGTGGGTGAGGTTTTCAACTCGATTTACGATTGCCAGCTGCTGATTCAGGAGCAGCTCATTGACTACATTCGGACCGCAGTTGTACACGCGGGGGGAATTTCACATTTGAGGAAAATCGCGAGCTTGGCAGAACTCTATCACGTGCGAACCGGGTGCCACGGCGCCACCGATATGAGTCCCGTGTGCATGGCGGCCGCGTTGCATTTCGATTTGAGCGTTCACAATTTCGGCATTCAGGAATACATGCACCACCTTGAAGAAACCGACCGAGTCTTCCCGCATTCTTACAGCTTTTCTGGTGGAATGATGCATCCCGGCGACGCGCCAGGTCTCGGCGTGGATATTGATGAAACTCTTGCTTCCAAGTATCCCTATGCCCGGGCCTACCTCCCAGTCAACCGCAAGCTCGACGGCACCATGCACAGTTGGTAGAAGGAATCCCGTTGGTGAAAATCTGCAAACTGCTGCCTTTCGCACGGGCTATTTCCCGCCGTGTCAAAGCCTTCATCTCTCATGTGTTCCGCCAGT
>DATDGB010000083.1:0-61480 GCA_036522305.1 Candidatus Acidiferrum sp.
CAGCGCTAAAACTCGCTCTGCCGAACGCTTACTTCGCCTCGCTCGGACTTCCCGAGCTCACGGCTCATGGTTAGCTCCACCCGCCGAACCGCCGGATGCGGACCCGCATGTCCGGTCGTGTGGGAGGGGAGGACGGGCAACCGTCTCCCCTATCCCGATTCTAAGGTGACCTATTTTTCGCGCAAGATGACTTCGCCGTGGCCCACGAGTTGGTCGTTCAGCCACAAGCGGTATTTATAGGTGGCCGCCTTGCTGCCGGGGCGCGGCGGCCCGCTCAGCAGGCGCATGCCGGCCGGCGCTTGAAAAACGTTCGATGAAAATGGGCAGCGGTTTACATCGAATTCCACGCGCAGATTGCCGGCGTCGGAAATCCAGGAAACCTGGTCGCCTTCATCAATCACGACGACTTGCGGGATAAGTCCAACGAGTACGGGACGTTCAGCCATTTTCTGTGTGGCCCTTGTGCCAATTCGGGCCGATGCTCCTGATTCTATGGGTGCACAGCGACGATAGCACACTCCTCGGGAAGAATCCTTGTGAGCTGCGTTAACAGCGGCCGCGGAGTAGTTCTTAAGGAATATTAATTCACGATTTGTCGCAACTAACCTGTACCTCCGGGCATCTGAACTAATGCAACCTGTACTTCGCTGCGCTTGACCCTTCCTGCGCGCAACCGTACACTGAAATTGCTGGTTCGTGGCGCGAAGTTCCGGCTGGATCTCTTGCGCTCGCGGAAAGATGCATTCACAAGCGTCGCAACCTGGACGCGGAGGATTTTGCCGGATGGCTTCAGCTTCTCGCTATTTATCGATACCGCTCCCGAACGGCTCGCGCATTTCCGTTCTTCTTTCCTTGCCTTTTGTTCTGGTGCACCTCGCCTCGCTGCTGATTTTTTTCATGCCGTTTCACTGGTATTACCTCGTGGCATGCCTGGGCCTGCTGTTCGTGCGGATGTTCTTCGTCACCGCCGGCTATCACCGTTATTTTTCGCATCGCTCGTTCAAGACCAGCCGCGTGTTCCAGTTCGTAATCGCGTTCATGGCCACGAGCTCTTCGCAGAAGGGCGTACTTTGGTGGGCCGCGCATCACCGCCACCATCACCGGCATTCGGACCAGGAACTGGATTTGCATTCGCCGACGCTTTTCGGTTTTTTCTGGTCGCATGTTGGCTGGATTATTTCGGATAAATACAACGACACACGCACCGAATACATCGCCGACTTTGCCAAGTTTCCCGAGCTGCGCTGGCTGAACAAATACCACTTGATTCCGCCGGTGACACTCGCCGTGGTGCTGTGGCTGATTGGCGGCTGGCCGCTGTTCATCTGGGGCTTCTGCTTGAGCACGGTTCTGCTGTGGCACGACACGTTCACCATCAATTCGCTCTCTCATCTTTTCGGTTCGCGCCGCTACGAAACCACCGACACCAGCCGCAACAACTGGCTCCTCGCCCTGCTCACCCTCGGCGAAGGCTGGCACAACAACCATCATCACTTCATGGCTTCGGCGCGCCAGGGCTTTTTCTGGTGGGAGATTGACATCACCTATTACACGTTGAAGGTGCTCTCGTGGTTCGGAATCGTCTGGGACCTGCGCAAAGTTCCCACTCATCTGCTCACGCAGCAAACCATCGCCGCTTAACACCAAAGCTGCGAAAATCTCCGGGACAGACAGGAATGTCTGTCCCACTTTTTTTTCACTCCTGCTTCAGATGTCTCCAAATTCTCGACGCGATCTTCTAGGTGCACAAAGGCTCCCTTCTTTGCGAACAATGGGTGCGCTAGACTGGCCACCGCTGCAAGCGCGTGCGTTCAGCGTTACACTCGTGAGGAATGCCGCGGGAGGTGGTTGGCAATGGCACGGATTAACGGGGCTGACCCGAGTAAGCAGGGGCTGCTACAGGGGCTTTTCACGCGAATCATCTATGGGATGGTGAAACGCAAAGTGGGGCGAGTGGTAGTGCCCGCGAAGATCGCTGCACATCACGGCAAGATTCTTTGGGGCTACGGGCAGATGGAACAATCGTTGCTCTCCAGCCGCTTGGTTGATTCGAGATTGAAGAACCTGGGGCAATTGCGCGTGGCCACACTTGTAGGCTGCCCGTTTTGAATCGACATTGGTTCTGCGGTCAGCAGAACCAGCGGCGTTTCCGCGGAGAAGATCGCGACCCTGCCCAACTACCGAAGCAATGAACTGTTTTCCGAGACCGAAAAGCTGGTGCTGGAATTCGCCGACGCCATTACACAGACTCCCGTCGAAGTTTCCGACGCGCTGTTTGCCAGGCTGCGGGAGAAGTTCAGCGACGTGCAGATGGTGGAACTCACGGCGACACTTGCGTGGGAAAACTACCGCGCGCGATTTGATCATGCGTTCGGCGTGGAAGCGGAAGGTTTCACGGAGGGCAGCTACTGCGCATTGCCCGCGCGGGCGGCGAACCAAGCTTAGAAAGATCTAGGGTGAAAACATGAGCGCTCCATCTACACCGCCGGTTTTTCTCGAACCGAAGCCGATTGAAAGGATTTTCAACCGGACGTTCGGTTATTTAGTGGGGCTGGGAATCGGACCGGCATACATGTGGTTGTTGCAGGTCCGCGGGCGGAAAAGCGGGCGGCTCTATGAGACGCCGGTAAATATGCTGGATGTGCAGGGAAAGCGCTACCTGGTGGCTCCGCGAGGACGGACGCAGTGGGTGCGGAACGCGGAAGCGACAGGTGAAATCACGCTGAAGAAGGGCCGCTCTCGGCAGAGCTATGGGTTACGGCCGATTCCGGATGGGGAGAAGCCGCCCCTGCTGAAGCTGTACTTGGATAGCTTTGTCTCGGCAGTGCAGCGGTATTTCTCTGTGAAGGCCGGGTCGGCTCCCGAAGCATTCCGTGAAGTGGCCCCGAATTATCCGGTATTTGAGCTGCTGCTGGCGGACAAACCATAGGCGCGAAAGCCGCAAGCAGCGGCTGAACAAAAGAAGCCGGCCGCCTTCAGCTCAATCTCGAGGCTGTCCTCGGCACTTCGTTAACACTCGCGGGCTGTGCCGCGTCTTGGCTGGATGTAGAGAGAAGTCCAAACGCCGACGCTGTCAGGAAGGCCAGCCATGTCACGGAAATTAACGATCTTCGCTTCGTTCGTCCTGCTCGCATGCTGCTTCGCGATTTCGTCCCATTCATTGGGCAATGATGCTAGACCCGTCTACTCCAGTCTTGCGGCCCACGAATGGGGCACCTTCACTTCGATTGCTGGAAGTGAAGGACAAGCTATCGAATGGTCACCACTCACCGGCTCCACGGATCTTCCTGTTTTCGTCGAACACTTTCGCAATCCGGGCTTTAAACTTGGGCTGCGCGGCACCGTGCGGATGGAAACGCCGGTTCTCTACTTTTATAGTTCAAAGGAAGAAACGATATCCGTGAGCGTGAGTTTCGCCAAAGGTGTAATCACGGAATGGTATCCGCATGCCAGCCGCGTCCAGCCCATGGCAGAGCTTCATAACCCTGTTCTCCGTCAAGCAAATGCCAGCGGAAGTATCGCTTGGGATTCAGTCACTCTTGCGCCAAGCGGGAGACCGGAATTCCCGGGCAAAGACGAGAGCAATCATTACTTCGCCGCTCGGATGACCTCTTCGACACCTTTGCGAGTAAAGACCGCAGCAGGTGAGCAGCAGGAAAAATTTCTGTTTTATCGTGGCGTTTCTGCGTTTTCCGTGCCTCTCTCAGCATCGCTGGATACGGATGGAAAACTGCGCGTCAAAAATCTTGGCGATCAGGAAATCCGGGCGACGATTCTATTTGAGCGCCGCGGCGAGAAAGTAGGATACCGCATCGGTGGGCCATTGCAGAATGAAGCGATTCTGGATGCGCCTGAGTTGAACTCAACGTTTGATGAATTGGGCAATGATTTGGAAGGAATTCTGGTTGGCCAAGGTCTCTATCAGGACGAAGCCCGTGCCATGGTCGAAACCTGGCGGAGTTCCTGGTTCGAAGAGGGCAGCCGACTCTTCTATATCGTTCCGCCGGTGTTCGTAAACGATGTGCTGCCACTTTCGATCAAACCTGCGCCCGCGCAAACCGTGCGCGTTTTTGTTGGCCGACTGGAGCTCGTGACGCCTGCAACCGAAAAAGAAGTCGAGGCGGCGTTTGCGGCTCACGACACTGCGACATTAGAAGCATACGGCCGATTTCTGGAGCCGATTCTTGCAACCATGATCAAGAGGGAAACGAACCCGGCGCAGGTCCGCCAATTCCGGGAGTACCTGAATGCCGTTTACAGCCACCTGGTGACTCAGAACCTCGGCCGAAACTAGCAGAGTTTGTCTATCGGATGCCCCGCACATCTCACATCTTACGAAGTAAGTTCTAGCAAACGCGTTTTTTGATGCAGATACCATTCTTCAGAGTGGCAATATGGCCCGCGCCGGTCGCGGCCTTGCGGCCAAATTGTCGGTTGCGCGGGTGTGGAGATTGCG
The DNA here is from genome assembly GCA_036522305.1 of Candidatus Acidiferrum sp. GTDB lineage: Bacteria > Acidobacteriota > Terriglobia > Acidiferrales > UBA7541 > Acidiferrum. The sequence continues at coordinate 4,457 of DATDGB010000083.1, forward strand.
CGAAAATTGAGATTCCCGCCGTGGCAGGAACAGTCCCCCAGAGCGCTTTCGCGGCCGGTCCAAGATTCAAACGCGCGAATCATGCGCAAGAAAACGAAGGGCAAAACTTCATGACGCAACACGTTGGCGAACTCAATCCTCCAGTGCGGTTAATGCTGACGCCCGGGCCGTCTTCCATCGATCCGCGCGTCTATCGCGCGATGGCCACGCCGCTCGTAGGGCACATGGATCCGTGGTTTAAGGGCTGCATGGAAGAAACGCAAGTCCTTATGCGGCAGATTTTCCAGACGGAAAACCGCATCACCATGCCGCTTTCGGCGTCGGGATCGGGCGGAATTGAAGCATCGGTGCTGAACACGCTGGAAGAGGGTGACGAAGGCATCGTGGCGGTCAATGGTGTTTTTTCCGAGCGCATGTTCGAGATTGCCTCACGGGCGTCGTCGAAAGTCATCAAGGTCGAGGCGCCGTACGGGATGCCAGTGGATGCAGAAGACATCCGCCGGGCAGGCAAGGGCAAAAACATCAAGATTATCGGCTTCGCGCAGGGGGAGACTTCGACTGGAGTGCTTACCGGTGTCGATGCCTACCGCAAGGTCGCGGACGAATTGGGGTCACTCCTGATTGTGGATACGGTGGCCTCTCTCGCCGCAGTACCCCTCGACGTGGACAAGCAGCGCATTGATGTTTGCTTCAGCGGCTCCCAAAAAGCCATCAGTGCGCCGCCGGGAATGTCTCCAATAACGGTCAGTCCCGCCGCCGAAGAGGTGTTTCGCAAGCGCAAGACGAAAGTGCAGAGCTGGTATTTCGACCTGACCACCGCTATGAATTATTGGGGCAAAGACCGGCTGTATCATCACACGCCCCCGATTTCACTGATCTTCGCACTGCGCGAAGCCATGCGGTTGGTGGTGGAGGAAGGCCTCGCGGCGCGCTGGGAGCGGCATCGCCTAAATCAACTCGCCCTGATCGCAGGCCTCGAGGCCATGGGGCTGGATCTCCTGGTGAAGAAACCGGCGGACCGTTTGCCAACAGTCACGGCGGTGATGATCCCGAGTGCCGTTGATGATGGAAAAATCCGCAATCAGTTGCTCGACGAATTCAACATTGAAATCGCCGGCGGATTCGGCCCCGTCAAAGGCAAGATCTGGCGCGTTGGCTTGATGGGTTACTGCAGCCAGAAGCCGTTCGTGCTGCTCTTCCTGGCGGCCCTCGAGAAGTGCTTGCTCGATCAAGGCTTCCGCGTGCCCAGCGGCGCAGGAGTGGGAGCCGCGATTCGAAGCTATAGTCAGGTGGAGACCGCGGCAGCGGTCAGCCGCTAAGAGAAGCACTGACATAATGAAGTAAGCAAGCAAAGTAGCGAAGAAGTAGGGAGCCAAGGAAGTAAGGAACGAAAATCTCCGCTTGAGATTCTCTTCTTTACTAAAAGCTAATTACTAACAACTGAGAACCGTTCAAGAGGAGAGCACGTGACCGCACGCCCACAATTAGCGAACTCCGGCGCGATGAGCCAATTCATCGGCGCCTTCGAAGTCACTTCCAAATTAAGCGGCGAAACCTATCAATGCCGCTTTTCGCACATGTGGAACGGCATCGCCACGCGTCATTCGGACACCATCGACACCAAGTTTTTTGTCGACGGCCAGGCTCACGTCGTCGGTCTGGCGCACACCGCGTTCGTGAAATTCCGCGACAAAGCCGGGCGCGACCTGACCGATCGTGAAGCGAGTTTTGTCGCTGCCGAATATTTGCGCGAACGCCTTGAAGAAGCGGACGTGCGGCCGCTCTTCGACGTGGCCCATGACGATGTCCTGCGCCTGATTGCCCAGGTCGGCATCAAATAGAACTCAGCAAGAGTTAAGTGCGAACGGGCGGGCTTCGGCCCGCCTCTTTTTTCGAGAGGTCAGTCCCCGGGTTCAGCGTGGAACGCGTCGAGGGTTGGATGGCGGATGCCATCGCGGCGAATAAAATGAATGACCAGAAGCATAAGGAGTGCGCCGCAAACCAGAACGGCAACTGCGATTTGCAGGCCCAGCTGCAGGTCGTGAAGATCGGAGATTCTCCCCACCACGTGCGGCCCGAGGCCGCCCAGCAATTGCGTAGCAAACATGTACACCCCGACGGAAGTGGCGTGCGCGCGACGCGGCATCATGTCATGCAGAACAGCAGTGACCGGGCCGTGATACCAGGACATAAAAAAAAACGCAATCGAAAGACCGATGAGCACAGTTGATTTCTCTTCCGACTGAATGGCCAGTAAGAGAAATGGAGCCGCGAGCAAAAATGCGGCCACGACAGCGATAATCCGCCCGTAGGAAAAAGTCCGATGTAGACGATCGGCAACGAACCCGCCCGTCAGAACGCCTAAGAGCGCCGATGGCAGGCCGGTGACCGCGAGCGAGATCGAGGCTTCGCGCAAGCTAAAGTCCTTATAGCTGACCGCGAAATCCGTACTCCAGGTAAGCAGCGACACACTAGAAAAAGTGATGCAAATCCCAGCGCAAATCATGGCGACAAACGCGGGCACACGGAGAAGCCTCGCGATGGGCACTACCTCCGACCGCGGACCGCGAGGCGGATCTTCAATCCAGAAAAGAGCTACACCCGGAGCAATCCCGGCGAAAGCTACGATGAATAGAGCTTCCTGCCATCCATACCGCGGACCAATGACGCCGCCAAGAACATGTCCGGCGGCCCCTCCCAGCAACATCCCCACAGCGAAAATGGCTTGCGCGACTGCACGGCGCTCCTGCGGAAAGGCGCCGGAAATCATGGATTGAGCCGCCGGCGCGTAGGCCGCTTCGCCGAGTCCGACCACGGACCTTGCGATCAGGAAAAAAAGAAAACTGGAAGCGAGCCCGCCCGCAAATGTAGCCACGCTCCAGCACAGGATTCCGATGGCAATGATGGCCTTCCGGCTGAAGCGATCCGCGAAGAACCCAAACGGAATACTCCCCGCTGCGAGCACCAGGAGAAGAAATGTTTGCAGCGAGCCAAGCTGCGCATCCGTGGCATGGAGATGATCGCGCAACAGCGGAATCAGCGGAACAAAGACCTGCCGCGCCGCGAAGTTGACAAAATTGATCAAAGCAAGTACAGCAAGGAGGCGAATCTGGTAGGTACTAAGCGGGATGGACTTGGTGGACATGATAATTTGGCTCGGTGACCCGCGCGCGACCTGGTGGAGCTTGTACGAGAAACTATCAATCTTCGCTCGGCCTATCAACAGTATAGTACGTCCATGAACTCTGCCCCCTCCACAAACAGGACCACGAGTGACCGCTTAACCACTGTTCTTTCGTACGGCGTGTTGCTCCTGCTCATCTATTTTGTTTTCCGGATTTACGAACCTTTCCTCGCGGCCCTTGCATGGGCGGCCATCCTGGTGATTTTTTTCTATCCCATGCACCATCGTCTGCTGCGGCGTTTCTCCGCGAAAAAGGCCGCCGTCTTGAGCACCCTGATAGTGATCCTCGCCCTGATCGTCCCGGCGATTCTCCTGACCACCTTGTTCATTCGCGAAGCTTTTTCCGTTTCGCGCGGCGTGCAGCATACCTTACAAGTACAGCAAGCGCCTGTGTTGGCGAAGACCTGGTCCTGGCTCGCCCATCATGTGCCCGGCCTCGATCCCAACGCCGATGTTCTGGATATATTGACCCAGGGAATTCAGAAAGAAGCAGGGTTCCTCGCCCAGCGTCTCGGCGCCATCCTGCGCAACATCGCGGCTTTTATTTTTGATCTCTTCGTCATGATCTTCGCGATGTTCTATTTTTTCCGCGACGCGGATCAGTTCATCCACGGAATCCGGAGCATTCTGCCGTTTGATGCCGAGCATCGCGACACGCTGATGTCGCAAACGCAGGAGCTCATCTCCGCAAGCGTGACCACCAGCCTAATCCTCGCCGCTGTTCAAGGAGCCATCGGCGGCCTTGGCTTTCTTAGTGTCGGGTTGCCGGCGCCGCTTTTCTGGGGCGTAGCTATGGCCTTTTTCTCCCTTGTGCCGGTGGTCGGCTCCAGCCTGATCTTTGTGCCGGCCGCTCTGTGGCTAGGGTTTTCCGGACATTGGGGGCGCGCCATAGTGCTGCTCGTGATCTGTGCCGGTGTTTCCGCAATTGTCGACAACGTTCTCCGGCCGCTGCTGCTCGGCGGGCGCACGGAACTCAGCGCCTTGGTGATTTTCATCAGTGTTGTTGGCGGCGTCGGCCTCTTCGGGATGCTCGGCTTGGTCCTTGGGCCGGTCCTGGTGGCCATGGCCGCGGGAGTCCTTGCGGTCTACATGGAGCGGCCGGGAAGCCCAACGATAACGTCTCGATAACACCTGCACCGTCTCGCCGTGGGAGCGTGACATGAGTGTGCTAGAGTAACGCGCTCGAAGGAAAGTCATGACCACCAAACCTGCCCCGAAACCCCAGGAGCTTCCCGCTTCGAAACTGCGGTGGAAGTGCGAACTCTCGCGCATCCCGTTCGAGACGACCGCCCAAGCCGAACTGCGCGAAGGGTTCATCGGACAGGAGCGCGCTCTACGCGCATTGAAGATGGGCGCCGAACTTTCCGCCCCCGGCTACAACGTGTTCGTCTGCGGATTGGCCGGCACCAGCCGCGGCGGCACGATCGCGCGCATGATCGAAGAGCTTCACCCGCCAACCAAAGAGTCCCTCGACCGCTGCTACGTCAACAATTTCAAATTGACGGACCGCCCGCGGTTGCTGGCGCTCCCACGCGGACAAGCCAACGCCTTCAAAAAAGACATGCAGGCCGGCATCGATTTTCTGCGCCGCCGCATTCCCCAAGTGTTCGAAGGCGAGCCCTTCCAGCGGCAAAAAGGTCGAATCGTCGAACGCTTCACCGTGCGCGAAAAAGAATTGATGGACGACTTTACCCGCAGGATCGCGCGCGAACAATTCGCGCTGGGTCACATGCAGGTCGGCGCCGTTGCGCTCCCGGAAATTTTTCCCGTGCTCGAAGGCCAGATGGTGCCCATCGAGGACATCTCCAAGATGGTCCACGAGGGCAAACTTGAAAGCCCCGTTGCCGAGGACATCGAACGCAAGTACGAGCAGTTCCGCCAGGAATTCACGGTGGTCTACCGCAAGACTCTTACTCTTTCCCGCGAACTAGCCAGCGAGCTGAGCTACCTGGAGCAAGAGGCAGCATCAGTGCTGGTGGATGGTGTCATCGAAGAGCTTAAGGAAAAATACGCGGGCCAGAGCATAGCGGAATATTTGGAAGAAGTACGCCACCATCTGCTCGACAATCTCGATCCCTTCAAGGAGCGCGAGGGCGAAGGCGAACACGACGAAGAGACTCCCGACGGCCTGCCCAAGCCGCAAGCCGGTCCCGAGCGCGATCCCTTCCGCGTTTACGGCGTGAACGTGATTCTCGCGCACGACAACGACGATAAATCTCCCGTCATTTTTGAAACGACACCCACATACGCCAATCTATTCGGCACCATCCAGCGCGCCTATGACACACGCGGCGGCTGGACCAGCGACTTCATGGACTTGCGCGCCGGTTCGCTGCTCCGCGCTGATGGCGGCTTCTTGATCATGTATTCGCTGGAAGCGCTTTCGGAAGTCGGCGTGTGGCGCGCGCTAAAGCGCACTCTCAACCACAACCGCCTGGAAATTCAGCCGCTCGAAATGTTTTATCCCTTCGGCGGAAGCGCGCAAAAGCCGGAAGCCATCGACATAAACGTCAAAGTAATCCTCATCGGTGACCGCTCCTTGTACGAGCTGCTTTACGAGTACGAAGAAGACTTTCGCAAAATTTTCAAGGTGCGCGTCGAGTTCGACGAGGAAATGGCCATGAGCGATGGCGTCATCGCCGAGTACGCCGGGCGCTTGCGCGCGCTGTCCGAAAAAGAAAGTCTGTACCCGTTCGACCGCGGCGCCTTCGCCGCCATGCTCGAATACGGCGTGCGTCAAGCCGGGCGCAGAAACAAGGTCACGGCGCGCTTCATCGACATCGCCGATTTGGCGCGCGAAGCCCACTACAACGCGGCAGCCGCTGGAGAATCGGTAGTCCGCGCGGCCCACGTTCGCGGTGCCCTGTCCTCGAAAATGGAGCGCCACAATCTGATCGAAACTCGCATCCGCGAAATGATCCAGGAAGGAACCCTCCTAGTGGATGTGGAAGGCACCTCTGTCGGCCAGGTGAACGGGCTGAGCGTCCTGGAAATCGGCGGCTATTCCTTCGGCAAGCCCGTCCGCATCACCGCAACCGCAGCCCTCGGAAAAGCGGGCCTCATCAACATCGAGCGCGAAGCCAATCTCAGCGGACGCTTCCACGACAAAGGCATGCACATCATCGCTGGTTATCTCCGCAGCCAGTTCGCGCAGGACAAGCCACTCTCCCTGGCGGCCAGCATCTGCTTCGAGCAATCCTACTCAGGAGTCGACGGCGACAGCGCCAGCTCCACGGAAATCTACGCATTGGCCTCCGCACTTTCTGGATTGCCCCTCCGTCAGGACATCGCCGTGACCGGCTCGATCAACCAGCAAGGTGCCATTCAGGCCATCGGCGGCGTCAACGAAAAGATCGAAGGCTTCTTCGACGTCTGCCGCATCAAGGGTCTCACCGGCACGCAAGGCGTCATGATGCCGGAGTCCAACGTGGAAGATTTGATGCTCCGCGAAGATATTCTCGAAGCCGTTGCCGCCGGCAAATTCCACGTCTGGCCGGTCGCCCAGGTCGAGGAGGGCATCGAGATCCTCACGCAAACGGCAGCCGGAAGTAAGAACGGCGATGGTAAATTCGAACCTGGCACGGTCTTCGCTTTAATGGACGATCGCCTCCGCAACATGGCTAAGACTATGAAGGAATTCGAATAGCCTCGAAAGAATTTCTGGCCATTCCTTGATCCTCAGCTTATCTTGCGCCCCTCCGCTGGTGACGGTCTTCGCTGCCATACTTGATGCATCACGCGATCCAGCAGCGCATGAAGAACATGCGCGTTGGCAATTTTCTCCGACGAAACGCTAACCGCAAAATGTTTCTTGAATCGGTGAATCTTGAAATAAGCATCATTTCGCTCGTAACCTTCGATTTCCTGCCAGGGGATTTTTTTGTCGTCATACCATGTTCGGACCGTTACGCCTTCTTTCCGGCTCACGATAATCTTACCGAAGTCCACTTCTTGGCCACTCTCGAAGCTCTGCATCGCTTTTTGCAGCAGCGGCTTCAATGTGAACTTCGCGATTTCCTTCGCTAGGTCGTCCGCCCCGCCAATGCGCTCGCCCAGTGAGACTCTTTGCCCCTGCGCGCTTACCAGCTTTAAGCGGTGAAACGTGCCAAGTGGGATGTAGTGCGCATGAATTTCATACGATCCACAATATATGCGATCGAGGTCTCGCCACCTCATCTCTCCCTGGCCGCGGATCCCGTGCCAGGAAATCCCTGTTTCATGCAACCACACACGCGACCTCAACTGCCGGAGGATTACTCCACCATACAGCGCAGCCAGTAGGTAGGCGATCGTCCAGGCCGTAAGGTCCTTCAATCCGATCGCCACGGCAAACACCAGCAGGCAGAGCAGTAAACCCACGACACAAAGAATCGCCGTCACCTTGATATTCGGCCCGTAAGTTTGTAGTGGCGGTCCTAGCGTGTAGTTTTGCAAGTCGGCGCTTCTCAGTAAACGCCGCTATCCTACGTGCGCGATTTTCGTTTAACAATGAAAAAGCGCAGCGCGATTGGCAACTCCGGCCACGCCGGGAAAAACTCGTCTTTTGCAGGCAAACCTGGAAACCCGCCCACTAGGAAAGTGGTGCGACGTAGGCCTGCCGATGATCCACGCGGCACCACAAGCGTTTCACTTTGACTTGTATCGTATGAACCTTGCCATCTTCGGCGGGCGGGGTGAACGCGATACTGTACTCGTGGCGGACGAGTTGCGCGATTTCAGAATACGCGCGGTCGAATTCCTTCTCATTTCGAGGGAGATACACGCGTCCGCCCGTCGCCATCGACAGCTCGTGCAGCGCTTGATCGGCCTGAGAAAAGACCTGCTTCACCCAGGCCCGATCCTCGCGCTCCTGGGGGGAGAGTTTCCTGCTCTTTGCAGGTTTGCGGAAATCACCAGAGAGTGAGACAGCCAGGATTCGCACATCGGAAGTCTTGAGCTTTTGTTCAATCCCTTGCCATTTTGTCGGCGGCGAAGTATCGACGCCAGTCGAGAGGACAACAAGTGTTTTCTTGCCCGGTGACGCGCCCAGCCAGTCGATGGCGGACGCCAGACTGGACGCCAGGTTCAACTCCCCAAATCCAAGCGCAAAACTCAAGTTTTGCAGCGCGAAACGCGCCGTTGGTTTATCCGCCGTAAAGTCGAGGAGTAGTTCCGGGCTTCTCGAATAACTCGCAATTGCCACGCGATCGTTGGGAGAGAGGTTGTTCAACAATTTGTCCGATGCACGGACGTGATTGTTCCCCAGCAGATGAACGGCAGGGCCCGCTTCGATGAGCAGCAAAACCTGCGCTGGCTCCTCGATCGCGGTAAAACCTTTAACTGGTTGCTCGACTCCATTGTCGAATACCCGAAAATCCTCGCGATGCAGTCCCTCGACAAAGTGTCCGCTGTGATCGGTAACGATCACTCCCACATTCACGCGGTCAACGGCGACTTGAATTGTTTGCTTCGGCGGTTGCGGATTGTCCTGCGCCTCGGCGAGAAAATTCACGCAAAGCACGGCGGGTAACAGCAGTGTAGCCTTAGGAAAGCGAAAAGAACCCATCGCTCCGCTATTCAATCCACTGGTCCCAATGAATCCCCTTGGCATCCTTCCAGGAAACACCCGAAGAGTAGTGCAGATGCCGCGCGAAGACCTGCGGGTTCATCATCGAGAGCCAATCAGCGGTCGTGGATGGCGCTGCATTGTTGGAAGTGCTCACTGGTTTTACCACCGGGCTCTTCTTCGCCTCTTCCACCCAGCGATTTTTCAACCCCGGCCAATCGATTTTCTGGAAATCTAAATAACTCAAACTATTCAGATTCTCCGGATATTTGGCGCGGTTCGCTTGAAACTGCGGCACCGTCGCAATGCCTCCGCCCGATGCGCCCTTCGCGCGAGCAGCAAGCACCTCCCGCAGTGTCTCGCTCCGGCTCGTGACAATGACCATGTCCGGCGTGACCGCCAAATGAAGAAAATTCCACTGTGCGCTGCCCGCTGCGCCCTGCTTGCCCCCCATGGAAAGTTTCAAAAACGTGACGTCGCCCTCATTGCGCTCAGACCCAAGCTGATCGCCAGCGATAGTGCGAATCAGTTTCAGTGCTTCCGGTTTCTTTCGAATCCCGAAAAAATAGACCTGCTTCGCCGTGTCCATTGACGGGCTCGTCTGCAGCGTCGCAACTTCTCCCGTCAGCAGTCCGATCGCTTCCGCCGCCGGCATTCCCAGCTTCTGCTGAGCAATCGCCTCGAACATGTCCACGTTTCCTTGCTGCGCTTGCGGAAATGCCGCCCGCGCCACGCGCTTCACCGTGTCGTAGATCCCAGAAAAATTAAATTGCGTTGAATTGTAGAAAACCGCCTCCGCGGGAACGAGCGTCAGCGAAGCAGGCGTCGCCTGTCCCCTCGACCAGATATCGAACGGCGTCCCTGCCGCCGCGTCACCGAGCACCGCTGCCTGCACGTGCGTCCTCGCTCCTTCGAAAATCACTCGCCCGCCGATCGAGTGCACTGCGTCAATCCGCGCGGCTTGCAGCAAGGGACTCGTCTGAAATGTTGCCGCTTTCGAATCAGCAGCGAGCTCCTTCATATCTGGAACGCGCAAAAAGAATTCCAGCAACCCGCCCCCCAGGTTTGCCTGCGCTTCCTGGTAAGCCGCGGACTGCGCCAGCGTTGCCCCAATGGCAATTTTCCCATCCAATCGCCCCAAAATATCTTCCATCACCGCTCGCTCACCCGCCCCCACCGCAAACTTCCCATGCTCCGCCCAATAACTCACTCCGCCTTTGCCCTCCGACTTAAGGACTTGCACTCCTCCGATGGTGACTTGTGAAAGCACCGGCGCGTCTTTCTCCGCCGCGCGTAATCGCAGCATCGTTTTCGCCAGCAGCAACTCTTTCCCCCTGCGGTCATATACAAAAAACATTCCGTTCCACGCTGGCAGTTTCGAATCCGCCGGAGCCGCATTCGAAACCGCCCGCCCCTTCGGCTCGTTCACATACCCCACGGTGAACGAATTCTCCAGCAGTCCCGCAAGCTCCTGCACTTGTTCCGGCGTGAGTTTCGCTTGCGTCGATTTTTCCCCTGAAGAGTTCAGCATCCCCGCCGCCATCGCCGAACGCACGGGCGCAAAATCCGCATCGTCCCACAACGCCAGCAGCGAATTCGCCTTCCTCGCCCCCGCCCCCGGCACCCCGTGCCAGATCACGTAGAACAGAGTCCGCGGTGACATCTGCGCCGGCTCCAGCGGAGCTTGCGCACGCGCCGGATTCATCCCGGCCACAAACAGCAGCGCCGCAATCGGCAATACCCTGCGAAGTTTCAATGCTTTCATCGGAGGTCTCCGTGCAATTGGCAGGGGAAAAGGCCAACTTTTTAATGCTAGCGCGCCGCCCTTAACGACAGAAGCCCTGTCCCGCGCTGAGTTTCCAGAACGCGGAACAGGGCTCATATGGGTCCAGCAAAAAGCTCTAGTTAAATGACTACGGTTTCGTCGCAGCCGCCGTCGGCGTTGCCGCTGCGGCCGGAGCCGCCGCTGGAGCAGGAGCGCCGCCTTCCTTCGGTGTCGCCAAGTACCCGGTTATCTGACTCTTGCCCACGTCGAACACCACAATTTCGTAGGGCGCCATCCGCGAGCTGCCCTTCACGTAGAACTGCACCGGCTCGCCCGAAGTTTTATCCTTTTTCTCAATGGTCTTGTCGTCCGCCACCACTGTAATCGTATACTTCGCTTTTTTTGGATCGGTTTTGTTCAGCGACATCTGCACCGGCCCCACGCGCTGCGCCGTCTTGGACCTTTGCAGCGTGAACTCGTAATAATTCCGGTCGCCGCGCCGCTTCAAGTCTTCCAGGTCGTCGCGGTTGTGCGCGATCAGCCCGCTCATCACGTTCATGTCGCCCAGGCTGCGCTCCAGCTTGCCTTTTGTCGCTTCCAGGTCGGTCTTGGTCGCTTCGATGTCTTTCTTCGCGCCGCCCACTTCCGTGGCCACCGCGCCGATTTTTTCTTCGTTCTCTTTCTGTACCTGCCCGAGCTGCGCCGTCAGCTTCTGGTCGGAAGCTTGCTGATCCTTGCGGATCGATTCTGCGCGGCTCTTGGCTTGCGCCAGCTCAGACTGCGTCAAGCCCACTCGCTGCGTGGTCAGCTCCATCTGGCTCTTCAAGTCCGCGATGCGCGAATTTGCCTGGTCCAGTTGCGCCGTCAGAATCTTGTTCTGGTCCTGCTGCTTCGCCAGGTCCTGGCTCATGCGCGACTGCGTCGAGTAGCTGGCGTAGCCCAGCACCGCCAGCCCGGCAATCACCACGCCAAACAGCACGGCGATCCATCGCGGCGTCCCCGTCGATTCGTAGCGATACGACTCCTCCGGGCTCGGTACGTTTGGAGAAATGCTCATTCCCCCTCCTCAAGATAGGCGCCCCCACCAGCGTTTGCGCCGAATTGGAATTATCCCCCGCATTCGGCAGTCTGTCCACCCGCGCAGCTCCGCGGGGGGAGAAAGGCTTTTGGCTTGAAGCAGGTACCACCCCGGTGTTTTCGCAAAAGTGGCAAACAAGGGGCTTACGGGATACGGAACTTGGAAGCGTGTAAGGAGAATGGGAGACGGGTCCGCCACAGAGCCACAGAAGCGCAGAGCAGAGGAAGGAAAGCGAGTGGCTCGTTTGTAACAAATGGTTAACCATAATCACCACCCCCTCCCTGTTTTTTAAAAGTGTTCATTCCAAAAGGTTTTAAGTTCTTTAGAAAGAACACTTGTAGAAGTGTTGATTCTAGATGGGTTAGTGGAGATCTGAGTTTATATAGGAGTAATTTGTCTTGGGCCGGAAGGCAGCGCGAGAGGTGGGGCGGGACAGAGCGTGAGGAAGGTTGGCGGGGTCGATTTCACGAGAAAAGGTATCACCGTTTAGTTGATTTGTCAACTACTTCCGTGGTACTAGTATTTGATGGGAGAGCGCTGGAGTTCGAACGATTTTGTAAGCGATAGAAAACACAGGGGTAGAGTTCACAGGGGATAGGGGAGGAAACTAGAAGGAAGAAACCAGAAATCAGAAATGGGGAGTGGGAACAGGCCGACCGCCCCGCTGCGGGAGGTCCGCTTACAGCTTCAACTGCAGGTACGGTGATTCGGAACCACGGTCCGCCATACCTGGCAGTGGCCACAATAGGTCGAGCATCCAGCGCGATCTGACCCAGGTGAACCAGAGGGCCAAGACGACCATGGCGGAAATCGCGGTAAGGGCAATCGGCACGCTGGTATTGTCAAAATGGGGTACAGGCGCCATGGCGGAGTAAGCGAAGTACATCAAGGTTTCAACGAGAACAATCCCGACGGCCTCCCAGGCGATGAGGACCCACAACGCTTGCCAGGCCGCGAGCTTTGCCTGGTCGGGCTCGCGACCCCGCCGTTTGAGTTCGGAGCGCCATCCACGAGTGCCGAGAGCGGGGACGGCGACGAGTAGGAGCAGGGGCACGAACGATCTGATCTCGTCGGCCCAGCCGACGCCGAAACAGGTTACGAGAACTGTCGCGACACCTGACGCCACGTTGCCAAGAAAGAGAAGGCGCTGCCGGGTTTTTCTGCGATCAAGCATGAGCCTAGGGCCTTTATGCTCTCCTCAGACGGTGTCGTCAAGAAGAACAAGGAGTGTTTGCGCGCCGCTGCGGATCAACGAAAGGACGCTGGAAAAATGGGAGCAGGGCTGGGCCAAGCCGAATCCTCAAGCGGCAGCGCTGGTTCTGCTGGTGCGCCGGTATCCCGACACGCTGGAGCGGCTGGATAGGATCTCTTCCTTTCGTCTTGCGTGTTGGTGACTTCAGTATTCGGTTGCGAGGATTTAGGGCTCGACGACAACTCGAGGCCGGTAGCTTCTGCTAGCAGTTTGAGGTTTTTCTCAGTGGGGCGCTTGCCCGAGAAATATCCTCGCAACGTATTGAACGGGATTGCTGATGCGCTCGACAAGTCGCGAAGGCTTGAATATTTTGATTGGTTGGAAAACCAACCCTTGAGTACGATTCTTAGTTGAGGGTCTTTTGGCATTGATAGTCAGCCTCCGTTTCACGGCCCAATAGTCCAGAGGATATCTAGTTTTTTTTCGACGATTGCAAAGTCTTTGTCGCTGGTGGCGAGAGAGGCTTTGCGCTGGAGGGCGAGGGCAGCAGCGAAGCCATCAACGTAGGGGAGATTGAGATTGGCTTTGAATTCGGCAGCGGTACGGGTCAGGTCGAGATCGGCGTCCACGATTTCCAGAGGAAGCTGGGCGAGTTCCTCGATGTTTTTTCTTGCAACACCCGGACCTTTGGTGCGCCAGGTGGAGTGGTACAGTTCACCCCAATTCACAACGGACATGAACAATTGGCGTTTGCCTTCGACGCCCAAGCGAATCAGCTCCTCGACCTTATCCGCTCCGGGGCGGTTTTCGAAGAAAGTCATAAGGGCACTGGCGTCAAAGACAATACGTTTCATAACTTGCGCTCACGCTTCCTTTCTTCGAGCAGGTAATCGAGAGCGGATGGTCCACCGCTAAGCGAGCCACGGAGGCGGCGGATAAATTCCGGAGTGAGCGGCTGGAGAATGAGACGGTTTTCCTCTTCGACGAAGGCCACCTGGGTACCTTTTTTGATGGAGTACTTGCGGCGGAGTTTTGCGGGGATGACGAGCTGGCCTTTGGTGGTGACGGTGGAGACTTCAGATTTCATGCGGGCTCCAGGGAGTACGATCTGATACAAGTATAGCGAACGACAGAATGTAAGTCAACTTATACTATGTCTTACAAGCTTGATATCGGGAGCAAAAGCGCGGGTCTGAAGACCCGCCACTACGTTAGAGTTTTCGCCGTGGCCGCGCTTCCCTATGTCGAGGAGTGTTTGAGGAAGGCTTCGAACTCGGCGGCGTTCATCGTTACAACGCCGGTGGGGGCGATGACCAGGACTTTGCCGCAGCGGACGAGAAAATCCATGCCGGCCACAGTCGAGGCATGCTCGGAGATAGAAAACAGTCCTGAACAAGGCGGTCTCCTTCCAGGCAGGCATAACCGTGGGCAAGCGGGACAAGGTCGGAGGTCTTTCCATTTGCGAGAGTGTAGAGCGCGGTTGCATGGGCCTTCAAGCCCATCAGCTTCGCGGACTCCATGGGGATGGAAATACATCCGCTGAATCCGGTATCGACTAAAGCAGTTTGCTTGGCTAGTTTCTTACCGTCCGGAGAAACCAGGATTTCGATATAGGGATGCCCGCTGACGATGGATCCTGCTCTAACGGGCACAGCTCATGTACCAACCTGCTTCGAAGGCGGCTTTGTGTCCTATACGTATCAGATGGAAGAAGCCGGAGGGGTCCTTTTCGAGCGCGAGGCGGAGGGCCTCTTCGCCGGTATCGGCTGACGTGGCGTCCGCGTTGGTTACGTTGATGGCGATGAATTTTCCGTTCGAAGTCTTTTCCAGGTCCCCGCGGTATTTTTCACGGTAGATCGCTTCGCCGCGTTCCGCGATATCCTGGCAAGAAGGAGTTGCAGGAGCAAGCTCTTCAGGCATTTCGTCTCCCCCTTCCATCGCCATCATACCACTTCGCACAAATTGTGTATCTTCGTGCAAGCTGCCACAAAGAAAAGAATGGGTCTATTCGGCAGGAGCCGGACCGCAGAAATCGCGAAAGACCCGCCACTACAGGGGAAAACGGCACGGTCTAAAGACCCGCCACTACAACTGCTTGCGGAAGTTTACTTATGCCCGCGTTTGGAGTTGGTGCGGATCGCGGGCCAGCGGGCGAAGACGGAGGTGGTTAGACCGCCGCGGGGGGTGAATTCGCCGCGGACGACGCACCATTCGGGCTTAATGGCGGCGACGATGTCGCGCAGCATTTTGTTGACGGCGTTTTCGTAGAAGATGCCCAGGCTGCGGTAGGCGAGGAGATACATTTTCAGGGCTTTCAGCTCGATGCAGTCTTTCTTGGGCATGTATTGGATGGTGATGGTGCCGAAGTCGGGGAGACCGGTCTTGGGGCAGACGGAGGAGTACTCGGGAAAGCGCGTGGTAATAATGTAGCCGGGAAATTGATTGGGCCAAGTTTCGAGCGCGGGCAATTTGGTGTTGATGCCGGCGCGGGCGTGTTCTTCGGTGTAGTCGGGCATGGCGGCTCCTGAAGGTATTGTATCGTGGCGCGGCTCGTTGCTGAAGGAAGGACCGCCTCTTTGCAGGCGCTTAAGGTGCGAAACGCTCTTGCAGTGTGGCGTTGCTGGAGAATGGGTGTCGAGTCAATCACAACCTCTTGCTGATGGCGGTGCACTTCGCCTATGCTTTGCGGGGAGAGAAGCGATCGGAACCAGCCCGACAAGCTGCCCGGTTTGTCATAGTGCGAATACCCGGCGTTCCAGGCGCCGGTCGGCGGTGGACTATCTCTTCGGTTTCGCTGGCATCCTGCCGTGGCGCTGCGAATCCTGCATGGCGCGATTTTACGCGCGCCTGATGCCGTTTCGCACGTTTTTGTACGCGCATTGCGGAATTTGCGGCAACCTGGAATTGCAGCGCATCTCCGCAGAACACGTTCCCGGCGTCACCGCGAACCTCGGGCGCCTTCTCGGGCTCCCCGCGCTGCGCTGCGAACCCTGCCGTCATAAGTTTTTTTCCGTAAGGCCGCTGCGCCAGGAAGAACGGTCCGCAGCCACCGCGCCAAGCAAGTAGCGCTCGGTACCAATACCGTACCAACTGAGTCCCCATGGTATGGGTATGATGTTCCAATGTTGTAGTGCCTCGTATTCGGTGCTCTTTCCAACCTGTTTTCTTCTTTCATTCTCTACTCTCTTTTTGCTCCGGAGGGCACATGGACACAACCATCCGGGTATTGGTGGCCAACCGTTCTCGATGTTTGAGCGGGCGGGCGCCTGTTTCCGGGCGCCTGGTCATTCATATCCAGAAGGGCCGGAAGAATTTCGCGGGATCCCCGGACGACATCGAGCTTCGCGAGGGGGACAAACTGGAGATTCCGAAGCAACCTGGGTTCGTGGTGATTGTTGGCCAAGTGTATAACTCGAATGCGATCGGCTACTCGCCGGGGAAAAATGACGGCTGGTACCTCTCCCGGGCCGGCGGTGCGACCGGACTGGCCAACAAAAAGGCCACCTTCATCATTCGAGCAGATGGTTCGGTGACCAGTGGCAGCGACGGCATGTGGTCGGGTGGAGTGCTCTCTTCCGCACTCGGACCGGGAGATGTCCTTGTGATTCCCGAGAAGGCCAACGTCGGCGGTTCTGGATGGAAGAACGTCGTGGCGGTTGCGCAGGTTGCGCAAGCCGCTGCCCTGGCGGCAGCCGTGGCGCTTCCTTAGGACGCGATAGGCGGGGAAGCCGTGCTACATTTCTTTCAAGGAGGAGTTTCTTCGCTTTCCGAGCATGCTGCGGCCTGCAGCTTAGAGCAGATGCTCGATTCAGAGTTTGCGGGCGAGGAGGAAATCCCAGGCCGGGCCCCATCGCGAGGTGGGGCTGCACAAACGACGCCGCTTGGTTCCTGGAACGAGGAGGAATCTCGGGTGCCTCGGGCAGTCAAACTTTCCCCAGAAAAACTTGCGGCTGCCTTATGATCCTGGTAGCCCGGACGGGAATCGAACCCGTAGTCTCCGCCTTGAGAGGGCGGCG
This sequence comes from Candidatus Acidiferrum sp., assembly GCA_036522305.1. GTDB lineage: Bacteria > Acidobacteriota > Terriglobia > Acidiferrales > UBA7541 > Acidiferrum. The sequence continues at coordinate 21,237 of DATDGB010000083.1, forward strand.
TGTTAAACCGATTACACTACCGGGCCACAAAGCCATTCTATCGCGCTTTAATGCCTTTCAGCAATCTCACTCAAAATGATATGAGGTGTGCACAAGTTGAATTGATGCTTTGACGCGCCAGCGGCCCGGAAGGCATCAACCACAAGTTCTTTGATTCTATGCATCAGGTCTTTTGATTGACGGTCGGAATAGCCACGCGATACCCTAATGCCGGGCCGGCGTGTCCCTTGCCGGCGAAGAGTTTGCCCCGAGGTTGCGTCTTATCCCACTCTGAGGAGATTCATGTCGAACGAACTGCGTAATTTTCTAGCCCTTTCCTACGATGAGCTGGAGCAATTGAATCTGAATGCCAAGGAACAGCGGAAGAATCGCGTTGCCGCGCACAAGGTCCAGGAAGAACGCCTCAAGTATTTGACGGATGAAAAGCGCATTAAGGCGGTGACCGTGCTGTTCAGCGACCTGGAAGGCCGCTTGCACATGCTCGATTACGACAAAAAGTTTTTGATCAAGAGCTGGGACAACCTGACGTTTGACGGCTCCTCGATTCGCGGTTTCACCGCGCAGCGCGAAAGCGATTTGCGGTTGGCGATGGATTGGGGGGCATTTTACTGGGCGCCCTCGGATGTGTTTGGATCGGGAAAAGTTCTCGTTTTCGGCCATGTAATTGACAAAGACGGTTCGCCGTACTCCGCGGACATTCGCGGGGTGATGAAGGGCTATGCCGACAATCTCTACGAGAAAAAGGGCCTCACGCTTAACGCCGCCAACGAAATCGAAGGATTCCTGTTCAAGGGCCAGAATGCGGAGCGCAGCTACAACGAAACCGGCAAGTTCGAATACGTCAATACCGGCGGTTATTACCACTCGCTTCCCGGCGATCCGCTTCGCACGTTTATTGATACCACCGCCGAAGTGCAGCGCTCCATGGGATTCCAGAACGAAAAAGATCACCCGGAAGTGGCGCCATCGCAATTCGAAATCAACTACGGCTACGGGGAAGTGGTTTCTGCCGCCGACCAGATTCAGCTTTACAAATTGATTTGCCGCCAGGTCGCCACCAACATGGGGTTCACTGCCTGCTTTCTGCCGAAGCCCGTCGTCGGAGTGAATGGCAACGGCATGCACACCAACGTGTCGATCAGCAAGGATGGCAAAAACATCTTCTGGGATCCCAAGGGAGAAGAAAAACTCAGCAAATTTGGCTGGGAGTTCGTGGACCGCATTCTTAGTCACGGCAACGATATCTGCCTGCTGATCAATTCGAGCGTCAACGCCTACCGGCGGCTGGACCCACACTTTGAAGCGCCGAACCAGCTCAATGCCTCGGCCGTCAACCGCGGCGCCATGGTGCGCATCCCCATCGGCAACGAGAAGAGCATGCGCACCGAAGTCCGCGCCGTAGCTCCTGACTCGAATCCTTATATGGTGATGTACTCGATCTTCAAGACCGGGCTCGACGGCGAGATCGCCAAGATCAAGGACCTGCGTTCGGCGAAGCGTTTTCTGCCGGACAACATCTACTCGGCTATTGAAAACTTCGAGAAAGCCGAATGGACCACCAAGCTCTTCGGCGCCGATGTCAAAGGCCGCTATGCCGATTTGAAGCGCGCCGCCGCCGACCGCTGTCCGCGGTCACTCGGAACCGTGGTGAAAGTTCCCGAGGTGCAGTATCACCACGAGGTCTATAACCAGTTCCTCTGGAACCAGTTCTAGAAGGTTTCAAGAAATCGCGGCGAAGGCGCCCCCGAATGGTCCGGGGGCGTTTTTTTTTGCAGGGCAAAAGGGAGCAACCGCACTGGAACTAAAATGGGTTGGAATTCGTACGGCAAGGTAAGACGATGGTTGGGGTCTGCTCGTCAGTACAGATAAGAGGTGGGGGCTTTCCTTTTCTCAGAAGGAGACAGACAAACATGAAGTACATGAAAAATTCCATGTGGATAACGGGAACGATTTGTCTCGCAATGGTCTCAGTGCTGGGCGCTGCCCCCGCATGGGCTCAGAGCGAGAAGCGCACGGTCTATAGCGAGCACGACTTCCGCTGGCAGGGACACTTGAAAGCCGGGCAAACGCTCGAGGTAATCAATCAAAATGGGCAGATTGAGGCGACGAGCGCCACAGGCGATGAAGCACGGACCGAAGGGACGTGGAAAGGGGACGCCGAACGCGAGTTGTTCGTCGAAGTTGTCGAATATTCGGACGGCGTGACGATTTGTGCCGTGCATGCGAAGGACAAAGCACCCGGTCGCTGCCATCGCGGCGGAGTTTCGTCCGAGTCCTCGTCCTGGGGATGGCATGGGAACCGGGCGAAGATTGACTTCGGCGTGCACGTGCCACGGGGCGTGAACTTCCATGGGCTGACGACCAACGGAAGCGTAGTGGGCCGGAACCTGGCAAGTGTGGTCGAAGCAGAGACGACCAACGGGAACGTGGATGTTTCGACGAGCGAGTGGGCCTCGGCAACAACCACGAACGGGGGAATCCGCGTGTCCATGGGCGGCGCGAAATGGACTGGCGAGCTGAAGGTGAGAACCACGAATGGCAGCGTGGAGGTGACCATGCCTGCTTCGGCAGAATTCAGAGTCAATGCGGCCACGACGAATGGGAAGATTCAAACCGATTTTCCGGTTACCGTACAGGGAAGCTTCAGCTCGAAGGAGCTTTCTGGGACCGTGGGAGGCGGCGGACGGGAATTAAAAGTCGCAACGACCAACGGCACGATTCGGCTGATGAAGAGCTGAGGAGTCTAGTCAGGGCTTGGCGTAGAGGCGGGTTGAGTTGATGCCTTTGGCTTCGGTGACGGTGATGGTGGCGCCGGCGGGGACGCTCGAGAGGCGGTCGATTTGGCCGCTGGGCCATCGAATTTCGATGGTGTCGGCCCTTTCGTTGTGGGCGAGGCCAAACGTCAAAACTAGTTCGCTAGCTGAGAGGTAGCTGGAGCCGCTGCGGAGCATTTGTGTTTGCGTTTCGCCGCCGGCGGTCAAGCGTACGGTCGCACCGATGCCATCGCGATTGGATTTTGTTCCCATCAGTTTGATGCGCAGGCTCTTGTTCGATGCTGCGGCGCCTTGGGCCTCATTCCTGAACAGATAGACGGGGCCACCGTTGCTGGAGAGCAGCAGGCCGAGGCGGCCGTCGTTATCGAAGTCCGCGTAGGCGGCGCCACGTCCAACTCGAGGAGCCGCAAATGCTTGCCCCAGCGATTTGGTGACTTCTTCAAATTTTCCTTTGCCGATATTTCGGAAGAGGTGCGGCGGCATAGCGTATTTCACGTTGGCCTGCACGCGCTGGATATCGGCATCAATGTGACCGTTCGCCACTAGAACATCGGGCCAGCCATCGAGATCATAATCGAAGAAAAAGCAGCCAAAACCGAGCGTCAGGAGAGAATTGCGCCCGATTTCCGAGCGCGGAGCTTCGTCGACGAATAGCCCTTTTCCTTCGTTGTGATAGAGCGAGAGCATCTGGTTCGAAAAATTTGTAATCAGCAGGCTTGGGAAGCCGGAGTGATCGTAGTCGGCGGCGTCCACTCCCATGCCGGCGCGAGCCACGCCGTCCTCGCTGAAGGCGATTCCGGCGACGACCGCCTTTTCAGTGAATGTGCCGTTGCCGTTGTTGCGGTACAGCTTGTTCGGCTGTGTGTCGTTGGAAAACAAGAGATCGGGCCAACCGTCATTGTCGAAATCGAGAACGGCGACGCCGAGAGTTTTCGACGTGGGATCGCCAAGACCGGCCTTCTGCGTCACGTCTTCAAATGTGCCGTTGCCGCGATTGTGCCAGACGCGGACGGAAGTGCCTTTATAGGATTCCGGCGTGCAATACGATTTGCTCTTGCCGTCCAGGGTGCAATACAGATCGGTCTCCGGCGTCCACTGGACATAATTGCCGACGACCAGATCCACGTTTCCGTCTTTGTCGTAGTCGACCCACGCGGCGCTGGAACTGAATTCTTTCGGCCCCAACAGGCCGGCTTTTTGCGTGGCATCCGTGAAGGTGCCGTTGCCATTGTTGTGAAAAAGGTGGCTTTGGCCGTAGGCCGTGACGAATAGATCGTCATAGCCGTCGTTGTCGTAGTCGCCGACGGCCACGCCCATTCCAAACATTTCAACGTCGAGTCCTGCTTTGTGAGTGACGTCGGTGAACGTGCCGTCATGATTGTTGTGATAGAGCTTGGGGGTCGAGTGTTTCTGAACATGGCCGGGCCAGTCCATGCCATTTACGAGAAAAATGTCGGGCCAGCCGTCGTTGTCGTAGTCAATGAAAGCCACGCCCGGTCCCATGGTTTCCGGCAGGAATTTCTTTCCGAACGCGGCATTGTTGTGAGCGAAATGGATGCCGGCCGTTTGCGTGACATCGCGGAACTGAATTGTGGAGCTGTCCGGCGCTGCTCCGATTCGTGTTTTTCCAATCAACCCTAGAGCCAGCGCAAGAAATAGAATTGTTGCAAGCGAACGTTTCACCATTCCCCCAAGTGTCAATCGCGGCCCACGCCGAGCGCATCGGCCGCGCGATTAATGTAGTTAAACCAGGAAGCGATCAGCGTGATTTGCAGGATGCCGCGATCGTCGAAGCCCGCGGCGCGCAGTTTGTCATGATCTTCCGGCCCGCATCGCGTGGCATCTTTAGTCAGCTTCACGACGTAATCCAGCATGGTGCGATCCTGCTCGCTGATGGGCGCACTTCGATAGTCGTTCTGCAGCGCGTTGACCATGGTTTCATCCAGCGTGACCCTACGCAGAAACTCTGCGTGTGATTTGATTCAATAGTGGCAGCGATTCGTTACCGAAACCATGGTGGCGATCATTTCGTGCTGGTGGCGCTTCAGCGGCAAGTCCGGTGACATGAGCGCACCAAACGTGCTGAAGGCATGAAAGAGCACGTCGGGAAGAAGCGTATGGCTCGCGACAATTCCGGAGGTTGCCCCGTCGTTCACCGGGTGAACGGGAGTGGCGTATTCGATGGGATAGAGCTTGCGTTGCGCTTCCATCGCGTTCTTGACGCGCTCGTCTTCATCCATTCGAACAGTCTTGATCCACGTCATCGGGTCCCTCGTTTCAACTGGAAATCGTTGCCGGAGATTATTGTCCACCGGTGGGCTTCACGTTGTCTTGTGCCGCAGTCTTCGCGGCAGCCTTCGGTGAAGGCGTTTTTTTCAGGGGAGCTGGCGCAAGCGCAACGCTGACGTGCTCGTGAATCGCTTGCCGCTCGTTATTGTCTTCGGGATGAGTCTGCCGGTACGGCCCGGTGATGGCTTGCGCCGATTCGTCGGCCTTGAATCGCAGATAACGCGCCTTGTGCATGTTCGCTTTGGCGTCGTCGCCGAGACCGTTGTAGCACAGCATCAGGTTGTAGTGCGCCTGTAAGTCTTCAGGATCGATCGAAAGCGTCTGTTCGAATTCCTTGACTGCGTCGGTATAGCGCTTCTGCAGGAAAAGCACGCGGCCAAGCTCGTTGCGCACAACGCGGTCGCGCGGAAATTGCGCAAGCACGGTCTGCAGGTGAGCCGTTGCGCCGTCGTAGTCGCCGTCTTCCTTGAGTGCACGCGCGTAGAAGTAATTGGTGCGCGCCAACTGCGGATTGATGGCGAGTGATTTCTCCAGAACTTTGCGAGCGCCCGCGGTATCACCCTCTTGCAGCAGAGCCCGACCGATGTTGGTCCAGCCATCGGGATTCTCCGGATCGGCCTCCGTGATTTTCTCAAACGCTGCCGCCGCGGCTTTCAAATCGCCCTGCAAAAAGAGTCCGATGCCGTAGTCGTTCCACCGGGTCCAATCTTCCTTTGTGCTGGTTGTCCTTGGTTGCGGAACGGCAGCGCCCCGAGGCAGAACGCGAAGTGTCTTGGTGTCCTCAGCGACTATGGTGATGGGAAGTTCAGGAATCGTCTTGAGATTGCCAGACACATTGGAAGTGTCTCCATTGAACGCCCATTTGCGGTCGTCATAATCCGGCGTCGTTGCCGTCGTTATGCCTGATGCCGGCGCGCTTGCCGGATTACCTTGTGTTTCATCGCGCGCTTCAACGCCTGCAAATGAGAAATGCGTATTAAACCAGCCGAACTTGCGATAGTTGAGCTTGGCATGAAGTGTAATTTTATCGCCCGCATTGTCCGGAATGTGCAGCCGAAAGTGTGCCGTGTCCGCCGCGCCTGGAGGAATCAGATGGACATACACGACCGAGCGCGTCGCCCAGGCATTTCGCTTATTGATAGGATTGCCGTGACCATCGATTTGCAGCGAGCGATAGAAGTGCGCCCCTGGCTCGACGGGGCCTTTCCCGTCGTCTTCGACTTTCCCGCTCCAAAAAATTGTCTGTCCTCTTTCATCCGTGGCTTGCAGTTCGAGCCACACATCGAAAGCATCCACCGTGCCACCGGGGAAGAAGTGCCCGACCTTGCGTGTCCGCACAACCACATCCACGCGAGCGTCGTCGCCCCGCCGTACGGCCGCGTCAGTGCGATCGATGGGAGCGGTAATGGGGCGAACTTCTCCCGCGGGGCCTTTCGGCAATGAAATATCAGATTCCTCGCCCACCGCAAAAGTCGTCGAAAGTTCCGTCTTCCCCAATTCGCTCCGCGCCGGAGCATTCGATTCTTTCCCGGCCGGAGAAATCGCGAAAATATCCACACTGAGTTGTTTGTCCTGCAAGAACTTCCTGGCGAATTCGTACTGCGCTTGATCCTGGTTCGCCGTCGGCACCGCCGTATTCGCTCCGGGGAAGCGATGCGAATGCACCAGCCCATTGACGTTACCGTCGTCGCTTGAAAGCACCTGCGGCATGTGGCAATCCGCGCAATTCATCGGCGATTTCGGATAATAAAACGCGCGCGCGCCTTGTCCGGATACGCCGCTGGCCTGCCAGTTGTCATATTCATTGAAGCCGCGAATCCACCGGTAATGATTTACGGGCACATCCAAGTGCACCTTGTGGCACGAGGAACAGAACTCCGCCGTGTCCGCGCGCATGAACGGCTTCAGGAAAGTGCGGCGGTGCGGCTCCGGGTTCAAGCGAACCACAAAATCATGCAGTTTGCGGACCAGCGGGTTTTCGCTGGCTGCCATTTCGTGGAGCTTCGGGTATTCGAGGAAAAAGTCACCCTGCCCCATAGTGCTCTTCACTTCCACGATGCTATGGCACATCATGCAACCGAGTCCCGCGCGCGCTTCCGGCCGGTCAACAATCTGCTTGATCGGCGTGTCAAACAATCCGCTGTAGAGCAGCGCAGGGTCGTGACAGCCGGCGCACCACTTCGAGGACCGCACGCCCGCGACTTCCTGCATGTACTCGATGCTCTTGCGGTACCACTGGTTGTTGAACGAAGAGAAATGATGCATCGAGCTGTCCCACTGCTTGTAAATATCCGCGTGGCAGCGCTGGCACGCGTCCGATTTCATGAAGTACTGGGAGGGAATATTGATGCCTTGTTTGGTTTGCGCGGAGCTGGGGAAGAATTTTCCTTGAGGGCCATCGCCTTCGCCGTCCATAGTCTCCGCGGGCATGTGCGGATTGGAAATGCGATTCGCGTTCTTCCAGGCGACTGTCCGTGTCCACCACGTACCTGCCGCGATGCCCGCAGTCAACAGCGCGAGCGCAGCAAATCCCAATCCACGCCGAAGGAAGCCGTCACCCAACCACCCTCTTGAGATGAGCCGGGATGTTGCCAGAAAAAATACGCCAAGAACGCACAGCGCAATATGCGCATAAAGCCACTGTTTCAGCCGAAGAGGCGTGCCAATCTTGATCAACACCAAGCCAAGAATCGTTCCCAACGCCAGCGAGATCCATCCCAGGCGCGCCAGGAGCGATTCTTCGCGCAGCAAGCGTCCCGCGAAAACAAGAAGCAGAATCGCCACCACGATGCCGATCGCGACATGCAACAAATCCATAACAAAGTAGGAAATGGTGGACGAAGGATATCCGTACAGATAAACCGCGCTCAGCGTCAACGCCACCAGGATGCGCGATAAGCACCGCTTTACAAATTCAATCTGCATCATCTCCACCCGAGTGCGCGGTTTGTGGTTATAAAAACAGCGGCCGGATGTCTAGGTAACATCCGGCCGCAATTCAGTTTGGGGTGCCCCGAAGCGAGCCAAGATTTGGCAGTGTTAGAGGCGATGTAGCTTGTGGGCATATTTATATGCGCCGGCGCACAGGCTGGCAATACTGCAAAAGCATTAGAAACTCGATGATAATGCAAAAGAATTAGAAAGCTCACAATAATGCAAATCTATTAGAAATCAGATTGAGCTTCTATCCCTTTTGTTTCCAGGCACTTATAGCTTCTCCCGGCGCGGAGGTCCCTGTATTCCTCCGTGCGGCCGCTGGGCCAGTCGATCACGACGCGATCGATTTTGTCGCGCTTGCCCAGTCCGAATGTGACTGGCAATTCTGATTGCGAAAGATAGCTGGAGCCCGCCCGCACCATCCTCGATTGCGTTTGCCCCTCGTGGAAAATGCGGATGGTGGCGCCGATGGCGTCGCGATTCGATTTCGTGCCAGTTAGGCGAAATCGAATGCTCCGGAAGTTGGCCGTTTGATCATTGCGATATAAATACGCCGGACCATTGTTCGTTGTCATCAGCAAATCCAGGTCACCGTCGCGATCGAAATCGCCGTAGGCCAGTCCTCGTCCCACCTTGGGCGTTTCAAATCCTCCGCCTGCACCTACAGCGACGTCGCGAAATTTTCCATTTCCCTGGTTCAGGAAAATTTGCGGCGCTTGCGCGTATCCGGTGTTGCCGCGGATATTTCGCACCGTTTCATCGATGTGGCCATTCGCCACCGCCAAGTCCAGAGCACCATCGAGATCGATATCAAGGAGCATGCAGCCAAAACCGAGTGTATTTCTAGATGCCGCTCCGACTCCCGATGGAATGGACACGTCGTCAAAGACTCCCGGAGCAGTTAGGCGATATAGACCGATCATTTCGTTGTCGAAGTTGGTGATGGCCACACCGGGCTTGCCCGACCCATCGAAATCTCCGGTGTCGACGCCCATGCCGGCGCGCGCCTTCCCTTCTGTGCTGAACGCCAGGCCGGCTTCCACCGCGACATCCTTGAATTTGCCATTCCGCAAATTCCGGTACAGCTTATTCGGTTGCGTGTCGTTCGCTACCAACAAGTCCGGCCATCCGTCCTGGTCGTAGTCGAACATCGCCACGCCGAGAGATTTTGAGCTGCTGTCAAAAATGCCGCTGGTTGCGGTGACGTCTTCGAACGTTCCGTTCCCGCGATTGTGGAAGAGCCAGCAGGTATCTCCGCGATACGCTTCCGGCGTGCAATACGACTTGTGAGTACCGTCAAGGCTGCAGAAGACATCGTGCTCGGGCGACCAGCGGACGTAATTGCACACAAAGAGATCCAGCAATCCATCGCGGTCATAATCAAACCACACCGCGGAAGTGCTGAATCCTTGGCGCCCGAGCAGACCGCTCGAGCGCGTGGCGTCTGCGAAAGTTCCTTTGCCGGTGTTGCGAAAAAGACGGCTTTGCCCTACGCAGGTGATGAAAATGTCTGGAAAACCATCGTTGTTGTAGTCGCCGACGGCTACTCCCATGCCGTACATCTCGACATCGAGGCCGGCGCTCTTCGTCACGTCCGCAAAAGTGCCGTTGCGATTATTGTGGTAGAGCTGCAGCGCTGAGCGCTGGCGTTTGTGTCCGGGCCAGTCCATACCGTTCACGAGAAGGATGTCCTGCCAGCCGTCGCTGTCATAGTCGAGGAACGCGCAGCCCGATCCCAGAGTCTCCGGCAGCAGCTTGCCGCCATAGGCGCCGCTGTTGTGGCGGAACTGGATCCCCGCCGCGTTTGTAACATCCGTAAGCTGGAATCCCAGCGATGCGGCGGGATCCGCGCGTGTCCACGCTGGCGCTGCCACTGTTGCGATTCCCGCACCCAATGCTTTGAAAAGAAAGTCGCGCCGATTCACGGCAGATTCACCAGCCCATTGCGAATCGCGTACACCACCAGCTCCGCCGTCTTGTGAATCCCGAGCGTGTCCATGATATTGGCACGATGCACCGCGACGGTATTCACGCTGAGATGCAAATCCACAGCGATTTCCTTGTTGGATTTACCGGCTACAATGTGCGACAGAATTTCCAATTCGCGCCGCGTCAATCCTCCATCGCGCTCCCCTTTGAGCGCATCCGGGCGCGAGACTTGCGGGTCGAGCACGGTCTTTCCTGCCGCTATGCTCTTGACCGCGCTGACCAGGTCGAGGTCCATAGCGTTTTTCAGCACGTAACCGCGCGCGCCCGCTTCGAGCGCCTGACTAACTAATGTCTCCTCCGAATGCATGCTCAGCATCAGGATTCCCGCTTCAGGAAATTTCTCCAGAATTCTACGCGTTGCTTCGATGCCGCTCAGCTGCGGCATCGCGCAATCCATCACGGTCACTCGGGGGCGGAGTTCGCAAGCCAGCCGCACCGCTTCTCTGCCGTCACTGGCCTCTCCCACGACGGAAATTTCCGGATCATCTTCCAGCATGCGGCGAAATCCGCGGCGCACCAGCGCGTGATCGTCTGCGAGCAGAACCGTTATCTTAGCCACCGTTGGCATCGACTTTTACCCTGGGAATCTGGAGGCGGACCTTTGTTCCGCCTTGCGGCCTCGGCGAGATTGCCAGCGTGCCGCCAATCAATTCGGCGCGTTCCCGCATGGCCACCAAGCCGATCCCGCGTTGCATTTTTTCCGCTACAAAACCCTTTCCGTGATCTTCCACCTCGAGCTCCAGCGAATCTGACAAAAACTTCAGCCGGATCCAGGCGTCACTCGCTCCGGAATGCCGGCTCACGTTATTCAGCGCTTCCTGGAGCACGCGATAGATATGTACGCCGGCGCCCGTCCCCACCGCGAAAGGCTGGCCCGTTTTCTCGTAATGAAGCGCAATGCCGGTTTGCCGCCCCACCGTTGGAATATACCAGTCCAAAGTGCTTTCCAATCCGGCTTCTTCGAGTAGCACTGGATGAAGGGCCTGCGAGAGCGTCCGGATATTGTTCAGTGTCGATTGCGCGATCTCCTGCACTTCTTTCAAATCTTCCCGTAACGGAGAACCCTCGGGAGCATGCTTGCCTGCGCGGCCCAGCATCGACCCAATCGCCGTCAGCACTTGCCCAAACTCATCGTGCAATTCGCGGGAAATATGCCGCAGGGTCGATTCTTGCGTGGAGATCAGTTTCTGCGCCAGGTCGCTGCGCTGCTCGGAAAGCTCCGCCAGGCGCGCAAAAACCTGGCGGTTGCTGCGGATCAGGTACAAGCTCGTCAGAACAATCGCGATGAGCGTTGCCGCCAGGAAAAGGTAGAGCTGGCGCTGCACGCCATCGTAAATTTGCGCTATGCGCGCGGCGGCCTGCTCTTCGCCTTCGTTATTTCCCACGAGTAGCCGCGAAACAGCTGTGCTGAGGGCTTGCTGCCGCGCTTGCAGCGACAAGCGAATCTGCTCCCGCGCTTCCGCATCCTTGCCGACCTGCGCCAAGGCAAACATGCGGTTCACCGCGTCCCAAAACTGCGAGACCGATTGCGTGAGATACAGCCGCTGCTCCGGCGTGCGGTTCGCTCCGGCCAGGCTCTCTTCCAGTTTCAATCCGGCGTCCAGGTCCTGGCGGATGCGTTCGAATTGCGCGGTCCAGGCCTTGAGCGGGTAAGTTTCCGTGGTGTCCAGCATATCCCGCATGGCCAGCGCGAGGGAGTTGAGATCGTTTTGAACACGTAACAATTGCAGTGAGTCTTTCCGGTTGCGATCCACCATCTCGCTCTGCAGTTTTCGCAGGCCCGCCAGCTGAACGGTGATGTAGAAAGCATATGCCAGCACGGCGGCCAGCGTGATCACCAGCCCTAACAGCAGTCCGTTCGTGGGTGAGCGTTGCGAGGATGCGGCATTCGGCACGGCCTAAGAATACCTCACGCCGCGGTCTGCCGTCGCAGTGACAGCACCAGGAAAATCAGCGCTGTCGCGCCAACCAGCGGCACGAGCAAGCCCACTCGCAAGCGGCCCGAGAATTGGGAGACCGCTCCGATCAGCCCTGGGCCCGCCGATCCCCCCAGAGAAGCGAGCGCAAACAAAATGCCTCCGATTTTCTTCGCGCGGCTCCCATACCACCGAGAGAACCAGGCTATGAAAATGGGATAGACGCTGGCGCATCCCAAGCCGGCAAGAAAAACCGAGACGGTTGCCACCGGCAGCGATCTGGACCCGATCAATAATGTCGTAGCTCCCGCGGTGAGGCACAGCGCGCCCAGCACTATTTTTCTCTCTTTCAACCGGAGCAGGACCATTGGGGCAGTGGCTCGGCCGATGGTGAGCCCGGCGTAGAAAAACATTGGCGCTAGCGTGGTGAGGCTTGTAATTCCGTTGGCCAGACGCTTGGCGTATTCCGCGGCCCAGATGCCGATCCCGTTTTCCGTAGCCACATAAATGAAAAACATGGCGGCCAGCGTAATCGTGATGGCGAGTCCGACGGACGGTGACCCTGGTTTCGCCGTACCCGCATCCTTTTTCTCATGCGCCTGAACGCCAAAATCGGCGAACGACAGCCCCAACGCCAATATTCCGCCAAAGATGGCTGTGCCTATCAGCATGATGCCAAGCCCATTGCGTTTGAGCGCTAGCGCGACCAAGGGGGAACAGGCCATCGCACCGGCGCCCCACGCAAAATTGAGCTGGTTCAAGAGCGAGGCGCTCTTTGCTCCTCCCAGTTCCGCGACGAACAAGTTTGTCCCTGGCGTAATCAACCCATAGCCCAAGCCGAACGCCGCGGTTGCCACCAGGGCAACCATGTGTGAGTCGGCGTTCAGGAATGCAAGACCTCCTCCCATCAGGGCGTAGCCCAGGACCAGCGCCGGGCGGTATCCACGCCACGCGGCAAGCGCGCCGGATGCCAGGCTGCCTCCCAATGCGAACAGGAATTGGATCGTCGAAAATAGCCCGGCCTGTCCGTCATCGAGAGACCACCTGCGGATAAAAATAGGCAACATCGGCCCGATGATGGTGGTCGCGATTCCGCTCAGCACAAAGCCCGCGAAAAGCAAGGTGAGCAGGTTGCGTTGGCTTCGCGCGCCGGTGGTGGCTGAATTCTGTTCGTTCATGGGCAATTTGTTATTCTGAGGGACGCCGCACTTTCAAGCAACTTCGCGCTCCGGTAAAATCCTCCTGCCTGGAATTCGAAAGTTCGATACTCTTTAGCCTTCACTTTTCAGGGAAGATAGCTACCCATGATTGAAGTCGGGCTTGTCGGATTCGGTCTCGCCGGCCGTGCGTTCCACGCGCCGGTGATCCGGGCTGTGCCAGGTTTGCATCTCGCCGCCATCCTGCAGCGCAGCGGCAGCGAGGCGGCGGAGAAATATCCGGACGTTCGAATCGCGCGAAGCATGGACGAACTGCTCGCGATCCGGGAAATTCGCCTGGTCGTGACTGCTACTCCCAATGCCACGCACTATCCGTTCGCAAAGCAATGTCTAGAGGCCGGCCGCGATGTGCTCGTCGATAAGCCGTTTGCGACAACCTTTGAGGAAGCTAAATCGCTTGTGGAGATTGCCAGGGAAACTGGCCGCCTGCTCACCGTGTATCAGAACCGGCGATACGACGGCGACTTCCAAGCTATACAGCAGCTGGTCGAAGCCGGCACGCTGGGACACATCGTGCGGTTCGAAACGACTTACGACCGTTTCCGCCCACACCTCAAGCCTGGTGCGTGGCGCGAGACCACACAGCCCGGCAGCGGAATTCTATTCGACATCGCGCCGCACCTGATTGACCACGCGTTGATGCTTTTTGGGTTGCCGGAAGCCGTGACCGCCGACGTTCGAACCGAGCGCGAACACGCCTTCGCGGACGATGCCTTCGATATCACGCTTCACTATGAAAAGGGCATGCGCGCCGTTCTTCGTTCCAGTATCCTCGCTGCGGCGCCACGCCCTCGTTTCGTTCTGCTCGGCACGCGGGGCAGTTTCGTGAAACAAGCCTTCGACCCGCAAGAAATGAATCTCCGCAGGGGTTTCATACCCGAGGGCAAGCCATGGGGGTATGAACCGGAAGAAAATTGGGGCGTCCTGACTATTCCACTTGGCGAATCGTTCGAACAGCGGCGCATTCCTTCGGCTAGTTGCGACTACCGCGACTATTATGCAAACCTCCGCGATGCCATGCTCGGGCGGGCGAAGCTTGCAGTGACTCCTCACTACGCTCTGCACGTGATGCGAATTCTGGAGATGGCGCGTGAGAGCAGCCTCCAACGCTTTACCATCCCGTGGTGCCCGGAGTTCGGTGAGACACTCTTGTGACATATGCCTCGATTCAGAAAAGAATGCACTCGCCAGTGCGCGGAAGCTCCGATTTTATGGAGCGCGATTGCGGAGGGTGGGAAATTCAGTTCGTTAATGAACAGTCAAAGTTACATTGAAGACGGCGTTGCAATTGGTAGAGGGATCGTCCGTGACGGTGGTGGACACGTCGCTGCTTTTGATCGAAAAATCCAGCGGCCTCTTCGGCAAATTGGGCAACCCAGTGACGCGGGCCTTGCCATCACTGTTGGTGCCGATTTCGACTTCCGACTTGCGCTTGTTCAGGAATCCGTACTTGATCGTAAGACTGATCTTCGCATTAAAAATCGGTTTGTCTGCGCCATCTTTCACAAGGAAATCGGCGCGGCAGGAACCCAGGCCGGCGTCCACCACGGGAACTTCCGGCGAATCGGCAGTGGTGGTTCCTTCGCCAAGAGTGGAAACAAGGATGGCGCCAAGCAACAGAATGGCCCGAACCCGCCACAGCCGCATTTTGGACATAACGCCTCCGCTCTCAAAATTTACGCCGGTCGCCGCGCGGTTGCAATTCCCTTGTCCCGATTTTATTTGCGGGCCGCTCCTTTGACTCACACTTTTCACTAAGCATTGAAGGACTTCCGCGTATAATCTGTTTTCTCTGAAGAACGGGAGGAGCCCACGCTGGACATGGCCGTCGAACTAGCACCATCGATCTTGTCAGCAAATTTCGCGCGGCTGGGCGAGGATGCAAAAGCGGCGCTGGACGGCGGCGGCACCGTCCTTCATGTTGACGTGATGGACGGCCACTTCGTGCCGAATATCACGATTGGGCCGCTGGTCGTGGCATCGCTTCGAAAAGCTCTTCCCAACACCATACTCGATTGCCACTTGATGATTGAAAATCCCGACGACTACATTCCCGCGTTCGCGGAAGCCGGGGCGAGTTGGATCTCCGTGCACCAGGAAGCTTGCGTGCATCTCCATCGCACGCTTCAACTGATTGAATCACACGGCTGCAAGTCTGGCGTGGTGCTGAATCCCGCAACGCCGGTGCACATGGTGGATGAAGTTCTGGACATGGTTCACCACGTTTTGATCATGTCGGTGAATCCGGGATTCGGAGCGCAAAAATTTATTCCCGGAGCGCTCCACAAGGTCAAGACGCTCGTTGAAATCCGCGAATCGCTGGGGCTGTCTTTTCGAATTGAAATCGATGGCGGCGTGTCGCTCGATACGGTCGGAGAGATTGTGCGCGCGGGCGCGGAGCTGCTTGTTGCGGGCCACGCAGTCTTCAGCAAAGGCGATATCCGGGAAAACGCCAGAAAATTATTAGAAGCGGCGCGCGCGGCCACGCTCACGCGCGCTTAAGTGAAATAGGACTGGCAAGAATTTCAACATGCGCACTTTCGCCCCAAAATAAGATCACACTCAAGAACAGTTGTCCTCAAGCCCGGCAGAACGCGCGCCGTTCCGTAGCAACGAACTTATCCTCCAATTGCAAAGAACAGCCGGTAACCAGGCATTACAACGCATGTTCTCAGCGAACCCATGCAGGTTTTCGCTAGTGCCGCCGATTGTCCATGAAGTGCTGCGGTCGCCTGGACAAACACTCGATCCCGCAACCGTGGCGTTCATGGGAGCGCGTTTTGGCCATGACTTCAGCGACGTGCGTGTGCACACGGATTCGAATGCCTCGGATTCGGCGAAAGCGGTCAGCGCGCGAGCCTACACCGTCGGCAGGGACGTGGTATTTGCGGACGGGCAGTTTGCGCCAAAGAACTCCGATGGCCAATCGCTGCTGGCTCATGAACTAGCGCACGTCGTGCAACAGAGCTCTGCGGGACAGTCCGAGCCCACGAAAATCAGCGGTCCGTCGGACGCTCTCGAAAACCAGGCGGACCACGCATCGAGAACGATCACGGGGGGCGGTGCGCTTCGAGTTTCCGCCAGCCCAAATTCCGCCGCTGGGACGCTGCAACGGACTCCCGCGAGCAAAGTGGATTGCGCCGCGTCCACTCCGTTCCAGCTTCCCAACGGCGGCAAAGTCGATGATCCAGTCGGCGTAATCACGGCGGCGGAGCAACGAGCCAGACAATTGCTCGACTCGGCGATTGAAGCGCTGGAGTTTACGCGCGGGCAGATCCTGAGCGGGAGACCCGTCGGTTGGCCGACGGTATCCGATCGTTTGGGATTCGCCTTAGAACTCATGGGCCTCGATCCCAATAGCGAAAAAGTTTGGAAAGCAGGCGGAAGTGGAACGGCGGCCCCGCTGCTTTTTCGTTTGCAGTGGATTCGGCGCCAGATCGGGTCGGGGTCGTTCTTCTTTACGTGTCTTGGCGCGGAGAAAGCTCCATCCGGAGATTTCCTGTGCGGGAGCCGATCCGAGACGGATACGGAGGTCGTACTAAAGAATCCGGTCATCGCGAGGACCGACGCATTTCATGTGTTTCTCTGCGAAGATTTTTGGAAATCCGAGGCTGAGGATCAGGCCCTCACCCTCATTCAGGAGGCGATGCACACTTTTTCTGGTTCGATCCAAGATGACGTGAAGCGGGGCTTCCAGGTTGCCGCCTGCTACGAACGCTTCGTCCTAGTTGCGAGCGGTTCGCACGCTGAGCAGCGTGCGGATCTTTGCCCCGATCCGCCACGCTGATGGACGTCCGAACAAACAAGGAATTTTTGTCTGCGCGCATTTTTTCTTACTGCTCTTGATAGTTCCAAGTGAGCCCGCCGTCGACGAAAAATGTTGTTCCGGTGGCGTAGTCGGATTCCGAACTCGCGAGGAACGCGGCCATGGAGGCTACATCTTCGGGTTTGCCGAGCCGCTTCAGCGGAATATTTCCGAGCAAGGCGTTGAGCTTGGTGGGGTCGTTTAAGAGTTTTGTGTTGATGGGAGTTTCGATCGCGCCTGGCGCTATATTGTTGATGGTGATGCCGAGCGGGGCGAGTTCGATGGAAAGATTGCGCGTCAACATTTTTACGCCGCCTTTGCTGGCGCAGTAGGAAGTGAAATGCGGGAAGGGAAGTTCTTCGTGGACGGAGCTGATGTTGATGATTTTTCCGCCGGCCTTGGCCTGCATGCGGTGTTTCACAAACGCCTGGGTGATAAAAAAAAGACCTTTTAGATTTACGTTCAGAACCGCGTCGTAATCGGCTTCGGTGGCGTCCCAGAAGTCGGCGTGGCGCTCGAGCCCCGCATTGTTGACGAGGATGTCGATCTTTCCAAATTGCGTGACGGTGTCGGCGATGAATTTCTGTCCGTCGGCGACGATGCCCACGTCACATTGGAGTCCCACTGCTTTTCGCCCCAGTTTGCGAATTTCCGCTGCCACCTCCTCTGCCCCCGCCGTGTTGGAGCGATAGCAAAATGACACATCCGCGCCTTCCAGTGCGAAGCGCTGGGCGATGGCCAATCCGATGCCCTGGCTCCCTCCGGTGATTGCCGCCACTATGCCGTCCAGCCGGTTTGCCACGATGGTCTCCTTGAGATTCGTTCGTGAATGTGATGCATGAGGCGGGTTTAAGTTTCACCGATAGGATTACCCAAGGGCGGTGGAGACACCTCTTTGGAGAAGAGACCAGTCGAAGCCCACGACCAGAGCTGAGTAGCTGCGGGTGGCCATCTGGCTGACCTGCTTGGCGGAGAAAGCATCTCCGCCGACGCGAAGGGGCAGCCAAGGATGGCAGTCTCCATAGCCTACCTGCGGCGCTGCTAGATCTATTCGCGCTGGAAGGCCAGGTTATCGAAGTGGAGGGCTTGAGGGTTGGTGAGGTCAAAGACGACTCTGGAACTGGGAGTTTGCCAGGCCGTGCGGAGTCGGCGGAGTTCCCCAGGTTTGAGGGTGAGGGAGAGCGATTGCGTTTCCGGTGAAGAAACCTTGAGCGTGGCTTCGGCGGGACCGTCATTGTAAATGTCGAGACCGAGGAAGACTCGAGGAGCGAGAAATCGGAACTCGGCGTGGACAGGCGAGTTCGCTAAAGCCAGGTGAAACGTGCCGAACTTCCCGAAAGGGGCAGCGATTTTCCAGACGCCTGTGCCCCAGTCGAACAGGTTGGACGGATAGGCGCCGGAAAGAAGCGTGCCTGCGAGCAAATGCGGGTCGTCAAAAGTGACTGTCGCGGGCGGGATGACGTCACTGCTGCCTTGAATGTCCACGTCGCGCGAATCGACATGATGAATGCGGAGGACGCGAGTGGAATCTTCAAACGTGTAGCCAGGAGCATCCAAATCCTGCCGGCGCGGGAGCGGGCGTCCGCCAGAGGAGACCGTCTCCGGAAGGAAAGCGAGACGCAGAACTTCCGTGGAATCGGAGTCGAAGGTGGAGTAGGTGACGGAGCCGCGGCGATAAGAGATTTTCGTAACGGGAGAGAGGCCGCCGAGTAGGTGAGATTCCGCGGAAGGAGCCCATTCCGGCACGGCCCAGAAGGCGTCCATTAACCGACGCGGGCCATCGGAAAACTGATCGGTGAACCACCACTGACCGGTGAAAGGCGCGTGGGCGCCGCCGGGTAATCCCTGAAAATAAGTGACCCAGTTATAGGAACGGTAAGCCGCTTCCTTGAAGGCAGGGTTACCTGTTCTGGCAAAGTAAAAGGCTTCGACAGCAGCGAGGCGCGCGGTGTGGCTGTCGCAACATTGATTGGGAAGATTGCAGCAGAACTCCTTGCCGCTTCCTTGTTCGGTGGTAACGGTCGCGCCGTGAACGATGTACTTGGGCCAGCGGGGCGTGGTTTTGACCCAATCGATCAGTTTGAGAGCGTGTTCGCGCCAATCGGGATCCTTTTCCGGGTGGAGAAGAACGTAGCGAGCGAATTCGAGCGGAATGACCTGATTCATGTTTTCCATGTTCGGGCCCACATCCTCGAAATAGCCGACCCAGACGTTGTTCTTCATGGGGTATTTCATGAGCCAGGCCCAAGCGCCTTCACGAACCAATTTGTAGGAAGAAACGTTGCCCTGGCCGATGCGAATGAGTTCATCAAAAAGCATAATAGGCTCGACGACGTTCGCGGAATAAGGGCTCATGCCCTTGCCGGGAGAGAGCGCGCCGTTGTGGGCGAGGCAGCGGAAGGGCCATGGAGAATTTTTCTCGTCGCCGGGCTTGAAATTCTTCACCAGCGCGGCGGCACAGCGAATGGCGGCGCGCAAATATTTTGAATTGCCAGTCATCTCGTAAAGACGCAAGTAAGCGTAGCCGTCTTCACCGACCACATGCGGCTCGACGAAATCTTCGCCGTGGTTGCTCCAGCCGGAGTATTTGCGCGAGCCGGGATTCGCAGAGGGGTAGGGGACCTGTGACCAGGCGTAATTCTCCGGGGTGGTGCCATTCTCGAGTTCGTAGTCCACGAAATTCTGAACGAATTCGAGTGTGTGAGGATCGCCGGTGTATGGATACAGGCGCTCAATGAAGCCCTGCATCATGGAGCGCAAATATCCTGTGGAGTTGACCCAGTTGGGATCAGGGAACAGTTCGTAAGTGGTACGGTCAAAATCGAAGCAGCAGTAGAAGTAGGGAAGGCGCTGGCGATTGAATTGATCCCAGACGATGGTCCACTGGGAAAGAAAATGAGAGGAGTAGGAGTAGCCCGTGTCATCTGGCATGGGCCAGGGGAGGAGCTTGTGCTGGGCGTCGAGGGCAACGGGGCGGCCCGCGATGGATGGCTCATCGACAGTCGAAACAACGGGAAAAGATTGTTGAGGCGAAAGAGTCGCCGGGAAAACAAGAAAAACAGCTACGAAAGCAGCAAGGACTCTAGTCATGATTGTGGAATGAGCTTCAGCAAAAGCTCAGGCGCCGAAGAATAGCATTTTCTCACCGCACACGATAGACGCCGCAACGAAAGTTAATTAGCGCTTAGAAGTCGACCGATCCGGCATGTGAGAATGGGATGCCGCCCCAAGGAAAATGCTCACGCGCCAAATTCTCGCGATTGCTGCACCGACGGTAGCCAGTGGCGTGCGGCGGTGGATCTTCCACTTGGGTGGATTGGGCTTTATTCCGCTGGGGCTGCTGGACAGTTCGGTGATTCCGCTTCCAGGAAGCATGGATGTGCTGACGATCTTCTTGTCCGCGCGCACGCCAGGGTTGTGGGTTTATTACGCGGTGATGGCAACGGTTGGTTCGGTGATCGGGGGCTACGTCACCTACCGGCTAGCGCGAAAAGGAGGGAAAGAAACGCTGGAAAGGAAATTTCCGGCCAGGAAGCTCAAAAAGGTTTACGCGCTCTTTGAAAGATGGGGCTTTGGGGCAATCGCCATCGCAGCCGTGCTGCCACCGCCGGTGCCCTTTGTTTTATTTCTGTTTGTGGCAGGAGCGATGCAATATTCGGTGAAAAAATTCCTGGTGGCGCTGACGCTCGGTCGAATCGTCCGATACTCTCTCCTGGGGTATCTAGGGGCACGCTATGGACGGCACGTTCTGACGATGATCGCGCGGCATGGGCATCCGGTTCTGATTGCCGTGATTGGGCTGATCGCCGCAGCGCTGGCGGCCCTCATCTTCCATTTCGTGAGGAAAAGGTGGAAATAGGCTCGAAGGTGAGTGAATTCAGATTGAATTTGGTTTTATGCGCAGGACAGGAGGCGCGGCCTAACGGGGTTTTTGTATCGCGTCCACATCCTTATCGCCCTTGCCTTTGGAAAAAGCCGGATTGTTGATCGTTCCACCGATCCGGAAAGGAAACTGCAACTTACCGTTTACTAAGGAGGCTCCAGACATCCTGGCGACGGTGTTGGTGAAGAAGCCTTCCTTGGTGGTGATTTCCGCCAAGCCGCGATAGTTCAGCTCGTCAGAGCCTGAGATGCTGACGCTGCCCGAGCCATCCACATCGACTCCGTAGCCATCAATGTCGATGACCTTGCTGGAAATCCGCTGATTGGCCAGTTCCAGATCGGTGGTGATGAGGTTAAACGAAGAAGGGTCGTTCTTAGCGGGTCCAAGATCGTTGAAGTGCGCCAGCTTCATCAAATTGGCGTTGAGCATCAGACTTGGCACCTTGCCGTTGCGCACGGTGACGTGCCCGGCTCCATGGATTTCCGACAGCGGGCGCTGCGTGTGACCGATTTCACCTGCCAACTTCACGTCACCTTCCAACTTCCCGGTCATTTTTCCGCCGCCGTTTGGGAAGGCGGCCAGAAGCTGGGCCAGATTGACTCCGCTCAATCGCACATTGGTCTTGAAACTTACGCTCTTCCCAGACAAGTCAAAGGAGAGATCGCCCACGGCGTTTCCGCCATAGACTTCCGCTTTGACATCCGTGAAAAAAGTGCGCCTCGCTTCCAAGCGCAGTTTAGAAATTAGATCTTTTACTTCGACCGAGCCGAATCGCAAACGGCCCGCCTTCAAGCTGCCCTGGCCGTCCATCGAGGAAGAAGAAGGATTGATAATTCCGACCAGGTTCACCTGCTGCAGTTCGCCGGAAATGTCGTGGGCTTCGAAAAAGACGGGACCCGCGGCGTCGGACGGCAGAAGATTCGAAGCGACCACCTGCCCGCGGATAATTTGCATGTTCGAAATCACTCCCAGCGGGAAAGTGCTGTTCGAAGCCTTGGCTTGAGGATTCTCGAAATTCCACGGACCGTCGGGGTCCGAAGTCATATTCAGGACTGGGTCCTCAAGAACGAGCGACTTGACGACTACTTGGCGGTGCAGGAGAGCGCCAACACTCAGCACGGCATCGATGCGCGTCACCTTGAGAATGTAACCTGGGGGAAATAGCGGAGGATTCTTCACACCGAATTCGTCAATATGAATCGATACTGGAAAAAATGTGAGAGCCAGGCGTCCGATTTCGACCTGCTTTCCCGTCTTCTCTTGCAGATAGGAGATTACCTGAGGCCGGTAGCGATCCACCCTGATGAGAGCGGGTACAATGAAAATAACGGCGAGCAAGAGAGCCGCGGCGATTCCAAGTGCGATCAAACCGGTTCTGCGGCGGATGGCCATAGGGAGCTCCAGGATACAACCACTGCCGAATGAAGGGAGGGAAAAGTTAGCCCTTCCACACGTACTTACCGCAGTTACAGGTGACTGTGTCGGTGGGGAGTTTCTTTTCCAACGGTTGCCGACAAACTGGACATATTTTCTGCCACATAACGATGCCAATCTTTTCTTCTGACTGGGGCCGCTAACAAAAAAAGTCTACTCGGCCTGGAATTGGCTGTCTGTCACTATAAACACAGAAGCAAAACTGTTCCTTATTGCACAGTTGCCCGGCGTTAGGGGGAGTTAACATCCGCAGGAATGTCGATGGGAAATACCAGGAAACTTGTTTGCTTGTCCGTGCTGGCCGCCGGCGGCTTGCTATGGAGCAATGCGAACCACGCATTGGCCGGAGATGCGGTGGAGGAATTCGGCAGGCGAGGGAATCCCCGCGAGCCGCCCCAGAGCACACCTCCCGTTGTAAAACTGATCGCTGGCAGCCGCTCGACAGGAGCAATGTCAGTTGCCGGCCACGCCCCAGAGCGAAGTTACGAGCCAACGGCGGGCGAACTCGTAGTTGCGGTCGTCGCCAATGAAATTTCGGACCGTGAGAAGCTGCGAAAGTGGCTGTGCCTGATCGAGAAAAGAGCGGGGAAGCAAACCCTGACCCAAGTTCAAGTAGAGACCAAGGAGGGACCACTCTACCGGTTGTTGGCGATCGACGGCTCAGCGCTGAACCTCGAACAGCGGCAGCAGGACGACGCGCGCATCGGGCGGCTATTGAAAGATCCGAGGCAATTGCAGAAGTTAAAGCAAGCGCAGGACGAAGATGAAATCAAACTTGAGAAGCTCATCGGTTTGTTGCCGGCAGCTTTTATTTACGATTATGACGGCGTTGAAGACAATCTTCTGCGGGTCAGATTTCGGCCCAATCCTGACTATACGCCGCCAACGTACGAAGCCCGGGTAGTCCACAGCCTGGCGGGCACCATTTTGATCGAGCCGGAGCACAAGCGCTTGGCAAAGGTGTCGGGCCAGCTCATGAACCGCGTCGATTTTGGCTACGGTTTGCTGGGGCGAATTGACAGCGGCACAGTAGAGCTAGGGCGAGTGCCGGTGGGCCCTCAAGAGTGGAAGACCGCCTTCATCAACATTCACTTCACGGGGCGGCTAGCGATATTCAAAACGATCAGCAAAGAGCAATATGAGAGGCGATCGGATTTCCGTGTGGTCTCCAGCGATCTCAGCCTCTCCGACGCGAAGGCGCTTCTAGGTTCCAGCATCCTTCCCCGTCCGCAAACCGCGGAGACCAGCCAAGGATCGAAGACACCTTGAGTCCTGTACGCGGGCTCTTTGCAAACCTTTGCCTGCCCAGAGCAGCGGTGAAATGTCTTGCCAGAACGCGCTGCTAGGCGACGGTGACGTCAGGGCTGAGGTAGACGTCCTGGATCGCGTTAAGGAGTTGCACGCCTTCCTTCATGGGGCGCTGGAAGGCTTTGCGGCCGGAGATGAGCCCGGTGCCGCCGGCGCGTTTGTTGATGACGGCGGTGGCCACGGCTTCTTCGAAGTCGTTGGCACCGGAGGCGCCGCCGCTGTTGATGAGGCCGGAGCGGCCGCAGAAGCAGTTGATGACCTGGTAGCGAGTGAGGTCGATGGGATGATCGCTGTTGAGCTCGGTGTAGATGCGCTTGTCGAATTTTCCGTAACTGGAGTCGCCGATGTTGAGAGCCTGGTAGCCACCGTTATTCTCGGGGAGCTTTTGCTTGATGATGTCGGCTTGGATGGTGACGCCGAGATGGTTGGCCTGGCCGGTCAGGTCGGAGGAGAGGTGATAGTCCTTGTCCTTCT
Organism: Candidatus Acidiferrum sp.; assembly: GCA_036522305.1. Taxonomy (GTDB): domain Bacteria; phylum Acidobacteriota; class Terriglobia; order Acidiferrales; family UBA7541; genus Acidiferrum. The sequence continues at coordinate 45,263 of DATDGB010000083.1, forward strand.
TGAAAGCATTGTTGCGGAGATAGCACCACAGGACGGTGGCCATGCCGAGTTGGTGGGCATGGGCGAAGGCCTGGCTGATTTCGACGATCTGGCGGCTGCTTTGGTCGGAACCGAAATAGATGGTGGCGCCGACGGCGGCTGCGCCCATGTCATAAGCCTGCTGCACGGTGCCGAAGAGAATTTGGTCGGCCTTATTCGGGTAGGTGAGCAGCTCGTTGTGATTCATTTTGACGATGAACGGGATTTTGTGGGCGTACTGGCGCGCGACGGAGCCGAGCACTCCGAAGGTGGAAGCTACGGCGTTGCAGCCGCCTTCGATGGCGAGCTTGACGATGTTGCCGCCGTCGAAATAATCGGGATTCTTGGCGAAGCTGGCGCCGCCGGAATGCTCGATGCCCTGGTCGACGGGCAGGATGGAGAGATAGCCAGTGCCGTTGAGGCGGCCATGGCCGAACAGGCGCTGGAGATTGGTGAGCACGCGGAGGTTGCGGTCTGTGGCGGCGTAGACGCGATCGATAAAGTCCGGACCGGGAAGATGCAAGCGCTCCTTGGAGATTTTCGGCGACTTGAAACCTAGTAGGGATTCGGCTTTCGCGCCGAGGTAGGTCTCGATTTTTCCTGATGTCAGTGTTGTTGCCATTTCGTTCTCCTCATTCATTCGCGGTGTGGTAATCCACTATTGTACTGTGACTGCGCGGCAGTCAGCTAATCTCGAATTCCTGATGTAAGCAGGCTGCCAGCGGCTGCGTCAACCAGCCAAAGCAATTTTCCATTTTTTGGCTGAAGCGCTTGCGCAGGCAATTGATCCGGTTCGTATGGCCCTTCGAGAACCGATTTCAGAGCCGGAGCTTTGTCCACGCCGGTCACCATGAAGAGGATCTCCGCGGCATTGCTGGCGGCTGGCGCGGTCAAAGTAATCCGGTCGGTGCCGAGCTTGCCGACCCAATTTCGTACCGCAATGCGTCCATCGGCGTGCAAGGCTTTGGTTCCTGGGAAGAGGGAGAGTGTGTGGCCCTCGCTGCCCATGCCTGCCAGCAAGAGGTCAAAGCGCGGATAGTCCCCGTCCTTCAGCTTGAAATATTCGCGCAGTGTTTTTTCGTATTCGAGCGCAGCCTGCTCTGCGTCAGGATATTCGCCTTTGATGCGCGTGACCTGCTCCGGCTTCAAAGGTGATTTCGAAATCATAGCTTCGGAGGCCATGCGGAAATTGCTGTCCGGATGGTCCGGGGGAACACGGCGCTCGTCGCCGAAGAATAAATGCATTTTGTCCCATGGTACCTGCGAGTGAAGCGCGGGGTCGTTGACCAGAAGGCGGTAGAGCGCTTTCGGAGTTGATCCGCCTGCCAGAGCCACGTTGAAGGCGTTTTTTTCGCGGACCCCTGAAGCAGCGGCTTGGACAAACTCCTGCGCCGCGCGCTTGGCGATGGCCGCGCTGTCGGGAAGGATTCGAATCTCGCGCTCCACCAGCGTTCCCCTCAGGTGATGATTCCGGTTCTATCGGGGACGGCAATCCTGCCGCGCTTGTCGACTTCCTCTTCGCCGATGCGCCGCCACGCGCGGCCATCGCGTTCGAGCAGGTCGTCCGCCTCGATGGGTCCCCAGGAGCCTGCCGCATAGTTCGGGAAACCACGGGCGGGCAACGCATGCCACACGTCGAGGATGGGTTGAATCACATTCCATCCGGCTTCGACCATGTCCGAGCGCTGGAAGAGCGTGGCGTCGCCGGCCATGCAATCGCGCAGCAAGCGCTCGTAGCCGGTGCTGTGCTCCAAACCGAAGTAGGTGCCATAGTCGAAATCCATATTCACGAGGCCCAGCTTCATGATCGAACCGGGAACTTTTGCGCCGAAGCTGAGAGAGATGCCTTCCTCGGGCTGAATATGGATGACGAGGCGATTGGTTTCTAGATTTTTAACCGCGGTGTTGCGGAAAAGGACGAAAGGAGTGCGGCGAAACTGGATAACGATTTCCGTAGTGCGCTGCGCGAGGCGTTTGCCGGTGCGCAGATAGAAGGGGACGCCAGCCCAGCGCCAATTGTCGATTTGCAATTTGAGGGCGACAAATGTTTCGGTATTCGAATCGGGAGCGACATCCGGCTCACTGCGGTAGCCGACGACGCGCTGCCCGTCGACTGTGCCAGCGCCGTACTGGCCGCGCACCATGTTTTTGAGCACGTCTTCAGGACTAAGCGGCTGGATGGCATGCAGCACTTCCGCCTGCTTGTTGCGGACTTGATCGGCATCGAAGGATATGGGCGGCTCCATGGCGGTCATGGTGAGGAGCTGGAAAAGATGGTTGGGAACCATGTCGCGAAGAGCGCCGGCGGTTTCGTAGAAGCCGCCGCGATGCTCGACGCCGACGGTTTCGGCGGCGGTGATCTGCACGTGGTCGACGTAATTGCGATTCCAGAGAGGCTCGATGATGTTGTTCGAGAAGCGGAAGACCATCACGTTTTGCACGGTCTCTTTGCCAAGATAGTGGTCGATGCGATAGATCTGGTTTTCCGAAAGGACCTGTTTCAAGTCTGCGTTCAACTTCTTGGCCGATTCCAGGTCGTGGCCGAATGGTTTTTCAACGATCACCCTGGCCCAGTGGCCGCTCTCTTCCTTGGTCAGGCAGCAATCGCCCAGCATCTTGGCGATGGGAGAGAAGAATCGCGGCGCGACCGCCAAATAGAAGAATCTGTTTCCTTGCGTGCCATGAAGCTTGTCGGCCTGGTCAATCTGGTCTTTCAGTCGCTTGTAAGCTTCGGCGTCCTGAAAATCGCCACGGACATAGTAGATGCGCTGGGCGATGCTATCCCAGAATTTCAGGTCGACCGGCGCGGGAGAGTACTTGGGAACCTCGTCGCCCAGCATTTTGCGGAAGCTTTCGGTGGTGAAATCATTTGTGGCAAATCCGACGATGGCGAACTGCTCGGGAAGAAGCCCGTCCTGAGCGAGATTGCAGAGCGCGGGGATGAGCTTGCGCTTGGTGAGGTCGCCGGTGGCGCCAAAAATAACCATCACGCAGGGCGACGGGGTGGGGTTCGTTTCCAGATGGTTCAGGCTCATGAGAGAGTTTTCCTGTCTTCGCGTGTCAAAGGACTCTTGAAAGCTCTAGTGGCCAGACTTCTTTTCGATGTGCCCGCCGAACTGGTAGCGCATCGCCGATAAAACTTTCGCTGCAAAATCATCTTCGCCGCGCGAGGTGAAGCGCTGAAAGAGAGAGGCGGTAAGAACGGGTGCGGGAGCGGTGGATTCGATGGCGGCGAGGATGGTCCAGCGGCCTTCGCCGGAATCGGAGACACGGCCGGAGAAGCGCTCGAGGTTGGGCTGATCGAGGAGGGAAATGGCGGTCAGGTCGAGTAGCCAGGAAGCGACGACGCTGCCGCGGCGCCAAACTTCGGTGACGTCCGCGAGATTGAAATCGTATTGATAGTGTTCGGGATTGCGGAGCGGAGTAGTTTCGGCGTCGGCCTCGCGATGAGACTTGCCCGCGTTAGCGTGCTTGAGAATGTTGAGGCCTTCAGCGTAGGCCGCCATCAATCCGTACTCGATGCCATTGTGAACCATTTTGACGAAGTGGCCGGCGCCGGAAGGGCCGCAGTGGAGATAGCCTTCCTCGGCTGTGCCGGGGACTTTTTCGCGGCCGGGTGTGCGATCGACGTTGCCGCGGCCGGGGGCGAGCGTTTTGAAAATCGGATCGAGGTGCTTCACGACTTCAGTTTCGCCGCCGATCATCTGGCAATAGCCGCGTTCGAGGCCCCAAACGCCACCGCTGGTGCCGACGTCGCAATAGTGGATGCCCTTGGCGGAAAGTTCTTTCGCGCGGCGGATGTCGTCGATGTAGTAGGAATTTCCGCCGTCGATGACGATGTCGCCTGCTTCAAGTTTGCCCAATAACTCGTGTAACGAAGCATCGACCACCGCGGCGGGAACCATGAGCCAGATGGCGCGGGGCTTCTGGAGTTTCTTGACGAAATCATCGAGGGAGGTGGCGCCGGTGGCGCCTTCGCCTTCGAGTTGTTTGACTGAGTCGGCGCTGCGGTCGTAGACAGCGCACTTGTGGCCGTTTTTTTGCAGGCGCCGCACCATGTTGGCGCCCATTCTTCCCAAGCCAATCATCCCCAATTGCATCGTCAGCGCTCCTCAGACTTTCGTAAAATAAATTTTTCGACGTTATGCGATCGCTTTTTGTACGGCTTTGGTCAGAGCAGCGAGCCCCGACTTCAGATTTTTTCCAAGATGGACGCGCAGGGCGCGGCGGCCGCGTTCGGCGAGAACGGCAAAATCTCCCCGGGCTTGCGCAGCCTTAACGATACCGAACGTGTATTTCTGCCCGGGGACAGGCAGGTCCTTGGCATCGTCGCAAGTAATCTGCAGAAAAACTCCACTGTTGGGGCCACCTTTATAGGCTTGTCCAGTGGAATGAAGGAAACGCGGACCGAAGCCAAGAACGGTAGCGACTTTTTTCTTGTCGCGCACAGCGTGGCGAATGCCCTGCAATAGCTTCTCATTTGCGGGATTCATGGTGATGTAACCGAGGACGGCAAAATAGTCGCCTGCCCCCAGGCGTGAGAGATGGGCCTTGAGCAGGTCGGCAAGTTTCGTGCCACCCTTCAATGCAGTGGTATTTTTTTCGTCGGCGAAAAGCTTGATGCCGTTCTCCTCGAAGAAGGGCGATTCCGGCGGCAGGCTTCCGGTCGTTTCATACTGGCTCGTCAATTTTTTTGTTTCGATCTTGCTGGCTTCGACGTCGGGTTGGTTGAAAGCGTTAATGCCAATGAGCGAGCCAGCGACGGCAGTAGCGATCTCCCAACGGAAAAATTCCTGGCCGAGAGTATAAGTGTTTGGCAGCGTGATTCGAACGACGGGCTGGTCGGCCTTTTCGAGAGCGGTGACCGCGGCATCCTGGGCCTTGTTGGGCTTCGATGCCAGGCGCAGATACGCAAAGACGCGATCGTTGCCATAAGTCGGTGGCTTGGCGGGGCGTTCGCGATCCACGGGAATGATGCCTTTGCCGATTTTTCCTGTGGACTCGGCAATTAATTGTTCAAGCCACGAGCCGAGGTCGGAGATTCCCGGAGAAGCGATGATGGTGATCTTGTCGCGGCCATGATTGGCGGCGACGCCCATGATGCTCCCGAGAATGACGCCAGGATTCGAATCGGCGGCAGAAGATGCGCCACAGGTTTTGACCATTTCCTCGGTGTTTTTCAGAAATTTGGCGACATCCAGGCCCATGACGGCCGCGGGGACCATGCCAAAGTTGGAAAGTGCGGAATAGCGGCCTCCGATGCTCGGAACGCCAAAGAATATCCTGCGGAACTTATCCGCTTCCGCCACCTGTTGCATCTTGGAGCCGGGATCGGTAACCGCGATGAAGCGATTGCCTACTTCTTTCTCGCCGACTTTCGCTTTCACGCGCTCGAAAAAATATTGTTTGTAGATGTTAGGTTCAAGCGTGCTGCCGGACTTGCTCGAAACGATGCAAATGGTGCTCTTGAGGTCTACTTTCGCTTCGATGGCCCGGATTTGGGCGGGGTCGGTGGAATCGAGAACGTGCAACTCGGGAAAGCCTTTGATCTTTCCAAACGTCAGACGCAAAACTTCCGGGCAGAGGCTGGAACCGCCCATGCCCAGCAAGAGGGCGTGTTTGAAGCGCGCCTTCTTCACGTCATCGGCAATCTGTTTCAGCGCGTCAATATTGGCAAGCTGTTCTTCGGTGATGCCGAGCCAGCCGAGCCAATTGCTCTCGTCCGTGCCGGTCCAGAGCGAAGCATCCTTCTGCCAGAGGCGTACTACTTTGTTGTTTTGTTTCCAGTCGTCGAGGGACGCAGCCACCGCGCCCGCAAGTTCCTTTGGCAATTTGTAGGTTTGTTTGTTGATGCTCACGCGCGCACCCCAGCGCTTTTGCCGGTGGCGGCCAGCAATGTGGTGAAGGCATCGGAAAAGAGTTTCACGCCGTCCACCAGAAGCTTGTCGGTCACTTCCTTCATGGAGATTCCCGCTTTCGCAAGGTCGGCCATGGTCTTCGCTGCGCCGTCGACGTTTTCGGTAAGGCTGGGGCGCAGCTTGCCGTGATCGCGGAAGGAGTCAAAGGTGGCCGGAGGAATAGTATCGACGGTATCTGCGCCGATGAGTTCCTCGACGTAAAGCACATCGCGATACTTCGGATTCTTGGTGCTGGTGCTGGCCCACAGCAGGCGCTGCGTTTGCGCGCCTTTCGAAGCGAGAGCCTTCCAGCGCGCACCGCCGAAGAGTTCCTGATACTTCTTGTAGGTGAGACGGGCGTTGGCAATGGCCACTTTGCCACGAATGCTTTCGAGCAGAGCGGTTTGGCCGGCGTCCGCGCCTACTTTGATTTTTTCATCAATCTTGCTGTCAACGAGCGAGTCGATGCGACTTACGAAAAAGCTGGCGACACTGGCGATATGGCTGATGTCCAGTCCCTTGGCGGCGCGAGCTTCGAGTGCTGCGAGGAACGCTTCAGCAACTTGCTCATACGCCGACTGCGCGAAAAGCAGAGTGATATTGATGTTGATCCCATCTTCGAGGGCCTGGCGTATAGCGGGGAGGCCTTCGGGTGTGCCGGGGATCTTGATCATCACATTCGGGCGGTCCACGGATTTCCACAAGCGGCGAGCTTCCGAAAGGGAGGCCTTGGTATCGAAGCCGAGAAACGGTGAGACTTCCAAGCTGACGTAGCCGTCGCGGCGCTTCGAGTCCACATAGACCGGCTTGAAGATGTCGCACGCGTCCTGTACGTCACGAATGGCGATTTTCTCGAAGACGCCGTTAGCATCCAGGTTCTTTGCGTCCGGCGAGTTGAGGACATCGTTGTATAGATTGCTCCCGGTGATGGCCTTTTCAAAGATCGCCGGGTTCGAGGTCATCCCGCGCAGGCCGTCGTTATCAATGTACTTTTTCAATCCGCCGCCGGTCAGCAGGTCTCTCCGGATGTAGTCCATCCAAGGGGATTGCCCGTAGGTGAGCAGGGCTTTGAGCGGATTGGTTCCCTCGCCGGCGGCGATATTGGGAATTGTCGTTGTCGTCGTCATGATGGTTCTCCTTCACTTTCAAAATCCTATTGTACGCCCCGGAGGGTGGAGTCGCCGCAAGCTGCGGCGAACGCCATTGTCCCTCAATCCTTGAATTCAGCGCCGAATTTTGCTTCCAGGGCTTTCACTTTGCCGAGCCGCCGCAGGTGCCGTTCCTCGTTGGTGAATTTTGCGCTTATGAAGGCTTTTACGAGATCCTCGGCCAGCTTGACGCCAATTACACGCTCGCCCAGAACCAGGACGTTGATGTCGTCGTGTTCGACTCCTTGATGCGCCGAATAAGTGTCATGGCACATGCCGGCTCGAATCCCAGGCAACTTGTTTGCCGCCACGCTGGCTCCCACGCCGCTGCCGCAAATCAGCACGCCGCGCTCGGCCTTGTGATCCAGCACGGCCCGGCCGACAGCCTCGGCGAAATCCGGATAATCGGAAGGATTCTCATTGAATGCACCGACATCCAGAACCTCGTGTCCCAAAGAGCCCAGCAAATCGCTCATAGCCACTTTCAACTGAAACCCGGCATGGTCCGAACCGACGACGATCTTCATTGCCGGCTCACTTTCCGACAACTTCTTTGGCTGCCGCCACCACGTTGTCCACCTGGATGCCGAATTTCTTCAACAGGTCCTTTAGCGGCGCCGACGCGCCGAAGCTACGCATCCCGATCATCTTGCCTTTGAGCCCAACGTAGCGCTCCCATCCAAATGTTGAAGCCATTTCCACTGATACCCGCGCGCTTAGGCTTGCAGGGAAGACACTTTCCTTATAGGAGGCGTCCTGGCGTTCGAAGAGTTCCCAGGAAGGCATGCTGACGACTCGCGCCTTAATGCCGGTGGCATTCAATTTCTCGGCGGCATCCACACAGAGAGAGACTTCACTGCCGCTACCCATAAGGATTACGTCAGGTTTCCCGCCGGGAGCTTCTGCAAGGATATAGGCGCCCTTCGCCACTCCCGTTGCCGAAGCATACTTCGTGCGGTCAAAGGTGGGCATGGCCTGACGCGTAAAAACCAAAGTTGAAGGCCCACGAGTATGCTGCAGGGCCACCTTGTAGGCTTCCACAACTTCATTGGCATCGCCCGGCCGCAGAACCAGCATATTCGGCATAGCCCGCAAGGATGCAAGTTGTTCGATGGGCTGGTGCGTCGGGCCATCTTCTCCCACGCCGATGGAGTCGTGCGTGAAGATGTAAATCGAAGGGATTTCCATCAACGCGCCCAGCCGCATGCTCGCACGCATGTAATCGCTGAAATTAAAGAATGTGGCGCTGAAGGCGCGGAGTTTCGACAGCGTCATGCCATTGACGATTGCGCCCATGGCATGTTCCCGGACGCCGAAATGGACATTGCGCCCGCGATACTGATTTGGATAGAAGTCGCCAGCGCCGTCGAAGGTCAAATTCGTCTTATTGGATTTAGCGAGGTCCGCCGAGCCGCCCACCAGCCAGGGAATATTTTTTGCCAGTGCGTTGAGAGTTTTTCCCGAAGATTCGCGCGTCGCCATGCCCTTTGGATCGGCAGGGAAGCTCGGCAAGTCCTTGTCCCAGCCATCTGGCAACTTCCCACTCTGCATCTTGCTCAGTTGATCGGCGAGCTGCGGAAATTGTTTCTTATACTCCTCGAATTTTGCTTTCCACGCCGCGTGCGCCTCGGCGCCCCGCCTACCCACGCCATTCTTGAACTGGTCATAGACTCCATCGGGGACGAGAAACTTGGCATCCTCGGGCCATCCGTAGTTTTTCTTTACCAGCTTGACTTCCGCCTCGCCCAGCGGCTCGCCGTGTGCTTCGTAGGAATCCTGTTTGTGGGGCGATCCGTATCCGATGTGGCTGTCAATCACGATGAGCGTCGGCCGGTCTTTCGAATTGAGGAAATTGTTGTACCCGCCGGCCAGCATCTCCAGATTGTTGGCATCCGTGACGTGCGTGACGTTCCAGCCGTAGCCCTTGAAGCGCGTCATCACATCTTCGCTGAAGGACCACTCCGCCGGACCATCCAGCGTCACGTGGTTGTTGTCGTAGACCCAGCAAAGATTCGAGAGTTTCAGATGACCGGCGAGAGAAGCCGCTTCGCAGCACACGCCTTCCATCAGATCGCCATCCCCGCAAACGCTGTAAACGTTGAAGTTGAAAATCTCAACGCCGGGCTTGTTGAAATTCTCCCCCAGCCATTTCCCGGCAATGGCCATCCCCACGCTGTTTCCCGCACCCTGCCCCAGCGGGCCAGTAGTGGTTTCCACACCAGAAGTGATGTGCGACTCAGGGTGCCCAGGGGTCTTGCTGTCAATTTGCCGGAAGCGCTTGATCTCATCCATTGATACCGCTAGATCGTTCGAAACTTCGCCTTTGGCATTGACGGCGCGCACTCCCGCAAGGTGCAGAGTGGCGTAGAGCAGCATTGAGGCGTGGCCAGCCGATAACACAAAGCGATCGCGATTCGGCCAGGTAGGGTCGGCCGGGTCATAGCGCAAGAATTTTTGCCAGAGTTCGTAGACCACCGGGGCAAGGCCCATGGGCGCGCCGGGATGGCCTGAATTTGCCTGCTGGACCGCGTCGATCGCCAGAGTTCGGATGGTGTTGATGCTCAGCTGGTCGATGACCCCTTGGCGGTCACTCAGAACAACGTTCGGCTGGCTCACATTCGCTCCTGATGCGGGCAGGAGGGCTCCCGCAGATCGTAATCAGATTTTAGATGCACCGTGGAACGCAACGGCTCAAAGGATTTTACGCCAAAATGAAACGGCCTGCTCGTTTGACCGTAAAGGAAGACTCGGCGAGGACGCAGCCGAATTGTCGAATCAAAAGAGTGCGCCACTTTGAGATGCCACTCGGAAAGCCGCCATTCAAACGAGAAAACCGCCCGAGTTCCCGCCGAAATAGGCAACAAAGTAGACGCTACAAGGCCCGCGGATGCCTGTCAACGATGTTACGGAATTTTTAAGAAGTCCAAAAATTGCAGTTGCAGGAGGCTTCTTTGGGCGACAGTCACCAGGGGATCAATCCCCTAGCGATTTCTCCGGAAAGAGCCTGTGCACTTCCTCCATGAGGGTTTCCGGCATTTGGCTCTTTTCCACGAAGCCATGGGCCCCATATCGGAGGCACTCTTCCCGTAGTGCGAGTCCGCTCAATTGAGAATAGATGAGCACACGAATCTCCGGGTAAGCCTTGCGCAGTTCCATCGTGGCTTCAAGACCGTTCTTCTGGGGCATGCTGAGGTCGATGAGAATTAAGTCGGGTCGAAAGCGCTGGGCCTGGTGGAGGACGTGCTGACCATCGCGGGCGGTTCCTACGATCTGGAATGCGCCTTCAAATTTGAGATACTTGCAAACGGAACGCAGAGCGGTCGGAGAATCATCGGCAACCAGGACACGGATACGGCCATCGCGGGATTCCACAGCGCTCCCCCTAGGGAACCCAAAGCGTCCCACTACTGTGGGAGAGTGTGTCCCAAGGAGAACCCGAGGGAAATGCAGCTGATTCCCTAGGGGTTTTCCTGTAGTTGTGGCCAGGGGGTTAGCTCTGGATGATATTGTTGCGCACCGCGTAGCGGACGAGATCGGCAAGGGAATGAAAGTCGAGTTTGAGCATGATATTGGCGCGGTGAGTCTCCGCCGTTTTCACGCTGATCCCCAGATAACCGGCAATTTCCTTGTTGCTTTTTCCTTCGGCGAGCAATTGCACGATTTCGCGCTCCCGGGGAGTCAAGCGGCTGCGCGAAGAACTCCTGAACGCCAAGCCGTCCTCGGAAGGGCTGGCTGCGTTGGAGGCAGCCTCCGATACCCGTGATGACAAGTAGGGCTTATGGCGGCGAAGCGCGTCTACGGCAGCAATCAAATTGCGGTCCGCATCATCCTTTAAAATGTAGCCATGGGCTCCGGCCGCCAGGACTTCCTGCACCAATTGTTCGGAGTCGTGCATCGTCAAGATCAGGATTTCCGTCTGTGGAGAGAGCTTCCGAATCTGACGCGTGGCTTCGACGCCATTCAGCAGTGGCATGCCGATGTCCAGAACCGCGACGTCGGGTCTGAGTTCGCCGGCTTTCTCCACGGCCTCCCGGCCATTGGAAGCTTCCGCGCAAACTTGCCAGCCTGTCTTGGACTCCAGCAGTGCGCGGAGTCCTGTCCGCACGACTTGGTGGTCATCGGCTACGAGAATGCGAACTGACATCGGTAACCTCGGTTCTTAGAGGTATGGAGACTCGCACGGTGGTCCCCGACGAGCTGGATTCTATCTCAAGTTTCCCGCCAAGCTGGGTCATTCGTTCGCGCATGCCGAGGATCCCGACGCCCAAACGGGTCCCGGAGCCGCTTCCACGCTCCATGGCTTTCCCGTCCATCCCGCGGCCACGGTCCATGACTTCGAGGTCGACACCGTTGGAGTCCCCGCGCAAGTGAATCTCGGCTGTCTGGCTGCCAGAGTGGCGTTGAATGTTCGTCAGGCTCTCCTGAACGATACGGAACAGCGCCGTCTCCGCTTCCTGCGGCAGGCGGCCGAATCCGGCCTGAATCTCCAATTCCAGTTTGATTCCGCTGCGCTCGCTGAATCCCTCGGCGTACTCTTTCAGAGCGGAAACCAGTCCCAGTTCATCGAGCAGCGGTGGATGCAACAAATAGGAGAGCGTTCGAATCTCCCGCGACATTTCCACGAGCACTCTTCGGGCCTCCGCTAGCGCCCGGCGCGCGGATTCATCTTTGGATGTCAAGGAGCGCGTGGCTTGCGCCACATTCAAATTCACCGCGAGCACGCTTTGCGCCAGGCTGTCGTGCAATTCCCGCCCAAGGCGCCGCCGCTCTTCGTCCTGAAGCTGGAGCAAGCGCGTGGAAAGCTGGCGAAGCGCTTCCTCCGCTTGCTTGCGCTCGGTGATATTTATGAATGTGTTGATCGATGCCGAAACGGAACCGTCCGGGGCCAACTGCGGCACAACGTTTCCCATCGTCCACAGAACTTCGCTTGATCCTGGGCGACGCCATCCAATCACTTCATTCTTGAACATTTGTCCCGTCTTGACAGCCAGCGGCCCGGGCCGCATCGAGGAAGGGACTTGCGTCCCGTCTTCCCGAATGGAGATCAATTTCAGTTGTGACGAGTCTTTTCCGCGCGCTTCCTCCAGGGTAATTCCAAACATCCGTTCTGCCGCTTGATTTGCGAACTGCACTCTGGCATCGGGTCCAAGCACGACAACACCGACGTTGAAATCTCGAACCAGCGTCCGAAAACGCTCTTCACTGGCCCGCAGGGCCTCCTCCGCTTGCTTCCATAGGGTCACGTCGGAAATGGATAGAATTACGTTGGCTACTTTTCCTTCGGAGGTGAGGTGGGGCACGGCGTCCACCAAGGTCCACAAAACTTCATTGCCTTCTGCACGGCGCCATCCCACCATCTCGTTTCTGACCGGTTGTTTTGTGGCAATCGCTCTGGGCCCGGGACGCTTTTCGAAAGGGATTTCTGTTCCGTCCTCTCGAATTGCCTTCATTTTGAAACTCGAGGTGCTCTTCCCGCGAGCCTCTTCCTCGGTCAGTCCAAACATCTCCAGCGCGGCTCGATTCGCAAATCTAGTTTCCGCATCGGGGCCCAGCAGGACCACGCCGACATGCAAGTCTCGAACGAGATTGCGAAAGCGTTCCTCGCTGGCCCGCATGGCCTCTTCCGCCTGTTTGCGGGCGGTGATGTCCCGCACGATGGCCAGAGCGCAGAGTTTTCCATCCAGTTCAATCAGTATCCCCGAAAACTGCGTGATGCGAGTCTCTCCCGATTTCGTCAGGCAAACAAACTCCTCGTCCCGGACTTCCGATTCTTTTTGGAGTTTGGCCATGACCTCCGCCCGGCGAACCTGATCCTTCCATAAGTTCAATTCCAGCGGAGTTTTCCCGAGAACCTCGTGGTGCGAAAAACCAGTTAGGCGGGTGAAGCTATCATTGACTTCCAGAAACTGGCCCCCCGGGATGGCGCTGATCCCGACGGCATCCGGGCTGGAGCGGAACGCGGTGAAGAACATGCGCTCCGAACGGACCAAGGCCTGCTTCGTTTGAAAGAGATCTTCTGAAATCCGGCGTTGCTTCTCATTCGTGAGCACAAGACGCGCGGCGGAAAGAATGAACGAAGCGGTAACGGCGATCCAGGCAATGGTGATCTGTTCCGCGGCGATGCTCCGGCCCATGAAAAGGACCAGCAAAGGGATGAGAATCGGCAGGATCTGAGAAACCACGATTGTGCGGATTCGGGAGCGCACTTGCGGCGGTGCGGGATCTTCCTCGCGATTCCAGGTGGCAGCGATGTACGCGACAAACAGGAATGGCGTACACACAACGATGTCCGTCCAACTCGCTGCGGTTCGGGATGTGTAAGGCGCAAGTAGAAACACCGATCCAGAAGCAGCCGCCAATACGAAAAATCCCGCCATCCGGCGGAAGAACTCCCTGATAGAGCCCTCGGGGACCGTAACTGCCCGGATCAAAAATCCTCCCGCAAGTGCCGCGTCGCGAACCGCCTGCAGTCGCATGATCTTAACGACCATCTGCGGCCCCTCGGCTTCCCATCGCGAGGGAATATAGAAAAAATACAGATAGGCGGTGAGGGCCACCACTCCGATTTGGGCAAAATCCAATACCTGTAGCCAATCGACTGTTCCTGATTCTTTCGCTGGGCGCGGCAGCAACATCATGGCTGTGGGCGTTACCCAGAGGATAAAAAGAATGTCGGAAGGCCAGGGAGTCAACGTTGGCGCGTGAGCAACACTCTGATAGTAGGTCTCCAGCGCCTGAGCGGCACAACCCACGAAGAGCGCTGTGGTGAGCAACATCCAAAGTTGTCGCAAATAAGCCGTGGATCGCCTGGCGACATGGAGGGAACATAAGGCCGCCCACAAGGCGAATCCGGTTTGCAGGAGATTCGATAATAGAAGACTCGTCGCTGGCCGAGGGACTTCTTCAACCGCAAAGAAAAGTAACGCCGTGAGCAGAGCGGCGACGGCGACGATAAGCCAGGAGAACTTGCCAGAAGGACGCAACAGAGACACTCCACACGCTGGATTCAGTCTATGTCGAGTCAACTCTGCGAACAATCGCTGCGAACGCTGGTGATGCGAATTGGCAACGCTCCGGGTTCAAGTGCTTCCTGGCCAGCTACCAACGTCGGGCACAGTCGTTTGGAGTTCCTTTAGCCGGGGCTCCGCTAGGTAGTTCCATATCTTGCCGAGATTTGCGTTGATCCATGCCGCTTGCTCGTGGCTATTCGCGTATGCTGGAGGTCCTTTTCCTTCAAGCAGAGCTTGCACATTCCTCATTTCACGTGAATTGCCTTGACCGCTCACATGAGTATACATCATAATGGCAGAAAGCACCAGTTATGATGTATATGACAACTATATGCAATTCTTAGTTGTCTAACATAAGTTTTATGGTACTTAGGACAACTATGAATCTACAGGCCAGGGTTGATAAGTATAGGGAGCGCGATTTCCAACAATCAGACGCCGAAATCCTCGTCCTCATCGAAGAAAGTGCGGTGGCCCTTTTCACGTCGTTTCCCGATCACTTCATTTTATTTGGGGGAGCCACCCTCGTGCTTTTTTACGGGAGCCCGCGATTGTCCCGCGACTTGGACCTTCTGGCGTCGCCGGGGCCACTACCCAAAACAGAGGATATCCAAGCCATTGTAGGCTCCAGGATTCAACCCCTTGCGGAAATTTTTGGTCTCGGTCAGCTTGAGTTCCGGCTGGACATCGCAAATCCAGATTTCATCAAGCACTGGGTTCTCGCCAATCAAAAGCCCCTCTTCAGCATCGACCTAACTAGAATTGGTGGGAGTGTCCTCGAAACCCAAATAGTCAAAAAGACTATTACCGACGCTCCTGAAATAACGGTACTGACTCCGAATGCCAACTATCTTCTGTTTCAAAAATGCGAGACTTTTCTCGGTCGCCGCAACGTCAAAGCTAGGGACGCCTTCGACATACATCTCTTGCGTTCGCGCGGAGCACAATTAGACAAGACTCTCCGTCCGCACCTCCAAGACTTTATCCTAATAAGTGAACTCGACGAAGAATCCATCAAAGCACGCATCGAGGCTGTTAGCCCGAAGCTCTGCACGGTGGAACTGCGTCCGGTATTGCCGCTACCGTTGTTCGAACAGCTTGAGAAGGAAGGATTCGAACCAATTCGCCAATCGCTGCGAACAGTATTCTCAGATTGGCTCGCTGGAGGACGCCGATGAACTGGACAACAATTCTGACCGAAGTGGCGCGACGAAATTGTGTCCTAAGGTCCGATGAATTGGCTCGCAAGTACAAACTCTCCGAAGCGGCGGTGCGTAATGCTCTGCGACGCCACGAGGAGCGAGGACTTGTTGAACGCGTATCCACGAAAATCTATATCAATCACTTGAACCAGCAATTCTCGCCACGCGACCTCGTCAACGTACTCCGTCCCGAGTCCTACATTTCCCTTGAGTCAGCAATGGTCGAAAAAGGAGTCACGAGCCAGAGCCCGTCCGTGCTCACTTGTGTGACGCCTGGATACCCGCAATCATTTCGAACAAAGTCAGTCGCGGTCGTGTACCGGAAGATATCTTCTGACCTTTATTGGGGATACGAACAGAAGGCAACCCGCTACAACAAATATCTCATCGCGGAACCTGAAAAGGCGTTGCTCGATTGGATCTACTTGACACGTCAGGAAGGGCTCCCCACGCCTGTCGATGAACTACAGCTCCAGTTTCTCAATCCCGTAAAGCTTCGAAAGTACGCAGAGCGGTTCCCCCGCACGGTTCAGGCAGCGATAAAGGATCTGTTGCTTGAAAAGGCTTTCCCGTTGGAAGACCCCGACCCCTACCGACGCAACAAGGGACAAGTGTCACTAACGTGACGATATGCTCATCTTGCCCCCGAGCACCAACTGTCAGCGGTGCAGAAGTTGTGCCCGGCAAGTCAAGAGGCACAGCATGGAACAACTGACACCACAACTGGCACCGGCAGACCTAAGCACCAGCTAAGCATGGCTACGAAACCAAACTAACTCTAGGTTATGCTATGTTTTAAGACCTGCCCTGCCCGGGTGGCGGAATGGCAGACGCTGAGGACTTAAAATCCTCCGGGGATTTTTCCTCATGTGGGTTCGACTCCCACCCCGGGCACCACTCTTTCTTGTTGAAGATGAATGAGTTGTTGGGCCGCTCTTTTCCG
>DATDGB010000084.1:0-2755 GCA_036522305.1 Candidatus Acidiferrum sp.
AAAACGTTTTGGAATGGAGTGCGTGGGAAAGAACCGGGGAAGCTTTCGCGGTTGAGCGAATTGGTCAGGCGCACGGAAATCTCCATACAAATTCTGTGGGCTAGTACCGACGTAACCGTGCTGAATTCGGTGGTCAACAGATAAGTTAGATCAAGATCAAGATTTCAACACAGAATGCCGTCCCGGCCTTTATCAATTCAAACATCACGGTTCCGAATCTCTCGAATGGAGACGCCGAAGTATCGCTAACCGAAGTTCGTCACGAAACGGGTCGGAATTGAGTTAAGTCGTTGAAAATGGGTTCAGGCGATGGCCGAGTCTGCACTACATTTGCGATTGAACTGAAGATGGGTGGGGAGGCTGATCCCGAGTTGGTGGAGAAGGGATTTTTGCTCGGCAGTGGGTTCGGTAATGCGGCGCAACCGGATTTCACGGCCGTCGGTGGTGGGGAGCACGATATCGGCGCTTTGCAAAGTAGAAAGCAGGGCAAGGGCCCGCATCGGCGACAGAGGCTGCGCGTTGTCGACCCCGCTCGCCGTTGACTTCGGAGCAATCGCCGGCCGGCGCTGGAGCAAGTGTTTCAAGGTCACCCAGAGAGCGTAGCCTAGAAACGCCACCATCACGTGGGCCTTGACGCGCGGTTCGAGTTGATGAAAAAGCGGCCGAATGGAAAGTTCGCTCTTCAGCGCCCGGAATGACGCTTCGGCCTCGGTCAACTGCATATACTTCGACCACAACTCTTCGGCAGTCCCGGCTTGGAGATTGGTGCGCAGCAGATAAGCGCCCTCGCGAGATTCGCGCCAGTTCTTGCGGTCTTCTTTCATCTGCCAGAACAGGCGGACGCCTTCGGCCGTGTCCCGGAGAGTCAGGTCATACAGATCATTCACCTGGGGATGCCGGGCCTGAATCTTTCCCAGCCGCCGTTCCATTTTGTGGCGGTCTTTCAGCTGCCCCGTGGCGATGGATTTCTCCAAACCTTTCAAGGCGGTTTCCATGCTGTTGGAGAATCGATGGCGGATCGCTTTCTCTTTTTCCTGGCGCCCTGCCGTGCGGCATAGGATATAAGTTTCCTCGCCCTGCGGAATGGCTACCTTTTTCACTTCCACTTCGGGCCGCACTTGGGTCCAATCGTCTTTCAGCAGTTCCGTTTCAAAGCGCTTCATCTGGCTACGTGGCGTTCCCACAAGATATTGGCCGTCGCGTTTGCGGATCGCCGCCAGATTCTCCTCGCTCACGATGCCGCGATCGAATACCCAAATCCGCCGCGCCTTGCCGTACTTGCGCTCCACCGTGCGCAAAATCGTTTCCATGGTGGAGACGTCGGAACGGTTGCCGTCGAACGTTTCATAACTGAAGGGGAAACCCTCGTGGTTGACAATGAGGGCGATTACCAACTGCTCGCAATCGGGCCGGTGATCTCGGGAGTAGCCGCGGCGCACCATCGGATTCTTCTCCGCCGCGCCTTCCACATAGGTGCTGGTCAGGTCATAGAGCAATACATCAAACTCGGCCCCGAACAAGGCGCCGTAGCGGTCCTTCAGATGCCGCTCGAGTTTCGTCTTGTGCGGCAGAATGCGGTCCAGACAACGGTCAGACGCGTGTCGTTGATCTTGCCATCTTCGATTTCCAGCAGATCGTCCAGCGCGGTGGATGGATACCAGCGTTGTTCGATGGCCAGTTCGCTGCCGGGCGCGCACAGACGATTAATCGCCAGCAATGCTGCCACACGCGACCATGCCACATCGGCCGGCTCGCTATCCACCCATTGCTCGAAGAATCGATCCAGTTCCAGGCGCTTCCACAGTTCCCAGCCAAGAAAGCACGCGCCGAACTGCCGCGTTCTCTCCAACCGCACTTTGTTCAGCAGCACGCGCGCCACTTGCGGATCGTCCTCCGGCGGCGACACGTGCGAGGGGAAGAGTTTCAGTTGCTGCGCTTCGCCTTGTTGATTGAATACTTCAACCGTTCTCAGCCAGCGCCCCTCCGCCGAACTATTCAGTTCGCCTAAATAACAGAGCGTCTTCTGGCGCGGACCGTCCGGCGTGCGCACCGTTTCCACCAGCGACCAGTAGGTATGATCTTTGCCATCCTTGCTGCGCTGATGTGGCCGCAAAAACATTCTCAGCTGATCGTGTCATGACTCCAGATCCCCTACAAGAGGGTAGGTCTGCACTACATCCCCTTTTTCAGAAGCCCTTATTCCAACCGAAAGACTTGCTCTCTCAGAAACCCTCAAATTAGCTGAAAATTAGCGCCGCGTGACGAACTTCGGCTAGCTGGTTTTGCCCTGAACGCGAACCTGGCCGTCTGATCCGTGCTGTTTCACAAGCTTGGTGTAAATCCCGACGAGCAGAAACGGCGCAGGCCAGTGGCTCAGAAAGTCTGCCTCCTTATCCTTACCGCTTAGTTTCAAGATGAGGGAAGCGAGGACGGATGCTCCTGCACATCCCAGGAAAAAACTGGAGGGGACGCGGGCTACCTGACGTTCGAGAGAAGCTGTGAACTGATCTTCGGGAAATTCTTCTGGGCTGATGCGGTTATCCATGCTTGCGTTGATGCAATCCACTGGCCGTCGATTTATTTATCGGGATTGGAATAGAATCGGGATCGTGCGGTTGGTCGCCATCACGGCGCTTTTTGCTGTCCGGATCTTGCATGGACAGACTCATTCCATCCACGCCGGGACGCTGATTGACGGACTTGGGAAGGTTTCGCACGACGTCAGGATTGAGATCTTCGCGGGTAAGATTGGTTC
>DATDGB010000085.1:0-11712 GCA_036522305.1 Candidatus Acidiferrum sp.
ATGGAATCGAAGCCGCCCGTCAAATACAACAACTCTCCCTTAATTCCAAAATAATCTTCCTGAGTCAGGACAATTCCCTCGACCCGGACGAGTTAGCTTTGAGCACAGGTGCTCAGGGTTACGTTTACAAGGCATGCGCCCTGTGATCTTTTACCTGCTATCGACGCGGTTCTAAGCGGTAAGCAATTTGTCAGCCGCATGTTAAAGGGCTTTAAGTCCGCTGATTTCCGAGCAGTTGACGTGACCGGCTTGAATTAGTCCAGCAGGAGTGAGAGAAAATCACTCTAAAGGAGAGCTGGACATGCCGATGAAGAAACACAAGCCGGAGCAAATCGTGGCGCTGCTGCGGCAGATTGAAGTAGAAATAGCGAACGGGAAGAGCACACCACAAGCCTGCAAGGAAGCAGAGATCACCGTTCAGACGTACTACCGCTGGAGGAAAGAGTTCGGCGGCCTGAAGTTGGATCAAGCGAAACGGATGAGGGAGCTAGAGCGAGAGAACGCGAAACTGAAGCGTTTAGTCGCGGAGTTGTCTCTGGAGAAGCAGATCCTGAAGGACGTGGCCTCGGGAAACTTCTGAGCTGTAAACGCCGGAGGGAAAATAGACCGCGTCACGCCGTGAGAGCGGGTGATGCGGCGGAGGGAAAGTAGACCGCCGGATCTTGGTTTCACGAACGGTTGTGGAGAGAGCCAGGTTCGTGCCGAACTCGCAGGCGTCCGACATCTCGCCGCCGAAGACCTCCGAGTAGTATTCGCTTGGCATCACGGTCTCCGGTCCCGCGATGAGGGCGGCGAAGAACCCGTCGAGCGCCTCGACGTTCATCGCCTTGCCGCCTTTGCAGCTTTTGAGGAAGTCTCCGAGGCGGTCGAGTTCGGTGTCGGTCAGCGGCTCGCTTTGGGTGAAGGTTCTCATCGCATCTCTAAATGCCTCGCCTTGAAACCGCGCCCGCTCCTTAGACTCTCAGGCTCGACCATTCCCCGACCTTCGTGACGCGCACGCTTCCGTCTGGCTGCCCGCGCACCGAGACCTTGTCCAGCCGCGCAGCCGCGTACAAGCCGGATCGGAATCGGTTGCGACTCCGCTCGTCTATGCCGATGCCCGGAACGTCGAAGTGCTGACCGACCTTCAGCCTGTGAACGCGGGCCGCGATCTTGCGGTACTTGCCCGGTTGCTCGACGCGTGGACGGACGCAGGCGTGCCGCAGTGCGATGCAGTGTCCGTTGCCGCATCGGGCATCGACAACTTGCCCGGCAGGGACGGCACCGTGCGCGTCGATCCAGTTGCGCCGCCGCCGACCGTATGCGGTGGACGGGTTGTCGATCTCTTCGCAGTCGCCGTGTTGCCTTGTTGGTGAGAATTTTCCCATTGGCAGCCAAGTTCGGGGCGCGGATTCCTCGCCGAGGATTCTATCAAGACGTCGCTCAGAAAAGCCGATCCCACAGCGATTTGGCTGCCCAGAGGGGTTGGGGCGGCTGGGGCGTTTCCGAGGCGGCAAGCAGCCTTTGTGACCAGCTTGGCGGCTCATCCATGGCGACGACCTCGCAGACGACGGCGGTGTGAGCGACTGTGGTATCCTCGACCCCCTACCGAGGAAATACCGACTTATTGTAGAAGGCAGACGCTCTATCCAACTGAGCTACGGGCGCATCGGATAACTTGATTCTAAGACATTTGTGGCCTGAACGAACAGTCGATTTGAGCTAGTAAGTGATTGCGTAAGGCGCAAAATGCCTGGCACTCGGACTCTGGCGATTTCCCTGAGGAGTTTCCATGCGGAGTATCCAAATACTTCGCACGCCCAAATAGTGAGCGCGTTCAGCGGCTACGCGATGCGCCGGCAAGTACGGTTTCGTTCTGGTGGCTTACGTTTGAAATGTTATCGAGCACGGCCCGAAGAATGCGCATCCGGTAGTAGACGTAGACGAAGTACATCGCCGGCACGACCAGAAGCGTCAATCCAAAATTGCTCCCTTGGCCGACAGCGCTAGCTAGCCCCGCCACGGCTGCTCCCACCAGAAAATACGGGAACGTCCATTCATAACATTGCGGCCAGAGCTGCTTCAGGGACTGCCCTTCAGCCAGGGAAATGACCAGCGACACCATGCCGGTGTTCAATACCACGTACACGCACGCTCCCACCGTCATCATCGCTGCCGCTGAACTCGACCCCAGTAGCGCTGGCAGCGCGTGCGCGGCCCAGAATGCTGCTGCGCTGCAAACCGTCAAACAAGCGCCGTTGAAGAAGACCTGCACCGCTTTCGGCCGATGCAGCGGTCTCCAAAGCGACTGAACTAGCGCGCCACCCAGGCCGATCAGCACGGTCTCGCTAAAACTGAAAAGTGCAATTCCAATCAAAATGAAGACAAAGTTTATCGAGATCGAAGTCTTTAGCCCCGGCAACCGGACCTTCATCGCGGAGGCCACCATCGCCAGTCCAAAAAACAGGACAAAGCGGCCAAAGTTTTCGGGATTCCATCGATAAACTGCCAGTCCTAATGCGGTGGTTGCAAGGGCGCCGATCATTGCGATGTAGGCTTTGGCTTGGCTTGTCATTTTCTATTCTCCTCTCTCTTTTTGCGCCATGCCTGCCTACTGGTCATCCCCGGTAGATCCGTCGGTATTGCCCCAGACCACCGAGTTACCCCATACGACTGAGTTGCCCCAGACCACCGAATTGCCCCATACGACGGAGTTGCCCCAAACAACGGAGTTACCCCAGACCACCGAGTTGCCCCACACCACCGAGTTGCCCCATACTACGGACTTATTCCAGATCGATGAGGGGTCGCCTACGATGGAAAGCGTATTCGTCGACGAGTTATACGTGACTTGGGGCGACTTTGCAGCACCCACGTTCGAAGGTGCCAGGTCTGTGCTGGCCAGGGCCGCGGAAGCGTCAACCGCGCCGGCTCCCACCGCGAACTGGTCCTGCGCGATCTGGTAAATCACACCGGTCCCCAGGTCCTTCGCGCTCGTATTTGACGAGAACCCCTTCCAGGCGGTCTTCATCAATCGAGCCTTTACCTGGTCTGGTGTCAACGAGGGGTCCTGCTGCAGCAAGAGTGCCACGACACCGCTAACCACCGGCGTCGCCATGCTGGTCCCGCTGAGTCGCATGTACCGGGCCGAGCCGTATTGCCCGCCACAGCTGCTTCGCGATGTGTTGCAGGGATAAACGGCCAGCGCGGGATAGGTAGTTACGATCGCATTGCCCGATGAGGACATGCGTGAAACCACTCCATTGCCCGGAGCGACGAGGTCAGGCTTTACGATATGATCAAACGCCGTCGGACCCTTCGAGCTATAACTGGTCATGGTCTGCGATGTTTGGTTGCCGCTCCCATGCGTGTTCGTTGCGCCAACTGTGATCACATAAGGATCGTTGCCCGGCGCACCGATGGTTGCGTACCCACTTGTGCCCGCACCGTTGTACTGTCCCATGTTGCCGGCTGCGGTTACCACCACGATGCCCGCCTGCCACGCGGATTCCACAGCTTGGCAAAGCGGGTCAAGCGTGTAGCTTTCATAGACTCCGCGGGACAGCGACAGATTGATGACACGAATATTGTAGGTACTCTGGAGAGCGATGGCTTGCTGGATTGCCGCGATCACCGTACTATCCGTGCTCGCTCCGGTGGAATCGAGCGCGCGCAGATTGATGATGTTTGCTTCCGGTGCGATGCCACGATAAACTCCCGGGTAGTTGGAAGTTCCTGAAGTGTAGCCGTTCCCACCGATGATGCCTGCGATATGCGTTCCGTGGCCGAAGGCATCACTGCTAGAGCTATCGCCGGGCACATAGCTTTGGCTGTAAACTACGCGCGAAGATAAATTATCGTCGGTATTGAGGTCATATATTCCATGGCTGACCCCGCTGTCAATCACTGCGATTCCAACGCCCGAGCCGTTCCAGCCGCTGGCATACGCGAGATCTGCGTTTACCGCAGTTACTACGTGATCCAGCGATCCTTTAACAGCGCGATTCGGCGAGATGTACGCCACGCTGGAATGAGATGCCAAACTAGAAAGGCTGCCTCCCTTAACCGTGACTAATTGAGCGTGCACGAGGGGGAGTTCGGCCTTAGCCGTCGCTCCGTCCGCCGCGACGTCTGAGGCACCCGATGAACTCTTGTACTGCACGATGACCTCTACCGCAGTTTCGGGATCGACTCCCTTTAGGTCCGGAGCAATCTTTGCGACCACGGCGCGCTGTGCGTCAGTGGAACCGGCGCTCCCAGAACCGCTGCCGTTGTTCTCGCTCGGCGCGCTTGGGTGGCCAAGCTCGACCTGATACGAATGGTTCGTGCTCGCAACCGTGGAAGGTGAAGAAGCGGAAAGGTCCGGCGCACTGGAAACGCTCGGCACAGCCTTGCCTTGAACGGGCTGGTCTGGGCGAGCCTCGCTACCATTAAAGGATCCTTCTGGAGCTGGCGTCCCGGAAATCCCAGCCGGTGCCAGCGCCCTTTCCGCCACTTGTGCGGCGGGGCGACCGAAGTCGCCTGGTTGGCTCAGGGGGTTCAATCCGATGAGTCCTGCCACGAGAATCGCGGCAGACAGGGCAATCACCGAGCCCCACGTCGTTGTCTTGAGTACGCTGCTACCGTTGCGACTGGTTTCGTGCTTGCCGGGCATGAGCTTTACTCCTGCACTAGGTTCCGGGCCGAGCTTCACAGACAGGGACCCGGGGAGACTTGGCCTTTTCAGTACAGGGAGTATCGCGGACAGGTCCAACTGAGGTCGATGGTACAGAGGGTCCCCGGGTTTAGTACTAAAGTACAGTCCGTTTGGGGGCCTTCGACTCGTCCAGGGAGGTGGTGCCACAAACCGGAACAGTCCGAGGAGACCCTGTCGGAATTCCACCTGAAAGACAGTATCCCTTTCAATACAAATGACTAGCGGTACTATTCCCAACCTACCCTTGCCCTCTCAAAATTCCATAGAAGGACCAGTCTGCATCGTTCGCACAGAGTTGAAGCCGTGGTCGTTCCATGGCCGTTCACTCCGACCTGTTCATGGCTTGTCCGGACACCTGTTCCTTGGGCGGGTTCCGGCACACCTCTGCAGCGGAATGAGCATTCGCACCCGGACAAGAAAGATCGAGAGCGCGAGTGGAAGCGACGAAGACCAAAAGCTACTGGGGCAACACCTGGCTTGACTTGCGGGCGCTCGGCGTGCCCGCAACTGTTTTTATTTTTACACAGCTGATCGGTGGCCTGCCTCTCCTGCCATACGCGATCTTCCGCTGGCATTCCGACGACCTCTTCCGCTATATCTGCTTCCTCATTGTGGCTGTGGCTGCTTCCGTCTTGAAAGTGCAACTGCCGGGAATCAAAGCCACGATGTCCGCCAATTTCCTCTTCATTCTGGTTGGCATCATCGATCTCTCTTATTCCGAGACTCTGTTCATGGGTTGTCTCGGCGGCTTGGTACAAACCTTATGGCAAGCCCATCCACGTCCCCGCCCGATTCAATGGCTCTTTAATCTCGCCAACTTGGCTCTCTCCATCACCGCCGCGGAGATGGTCTTCCATAGCAAGATCGCCGCGACGATTGGGTTCCGCTGGCCGCTTCTCATGGCGGCCGCGGCGACCACCTACTTCGCTTTCAATACCATCTCCGTCTCCGGCATCATCGCCATGACCGAGGGACGGAATCCCGTTCATGTCTGGAAGGAATGCTATCTGTGGGCCTTCCCCTATTATCTGCTAGGGGCGCTGATCGCTTGTGGCGTGAGCCTCGTCAACCGCATGTTTGGCTGGCAAATCGCTCTTCTCGTTTTTCCCATCGTCTACTGGATCTACCGCTCTTACCAGACCTACCTCGGCCGCCTGGCTGCCCAAAAGAAGCACGCTGAAGAAATTGCCGCGCTTCACCTGCGCACCATCGAGGCTCTTTCGCTCGCAATTGAAGCGAAAGATCACACCACCCACGATCATCTGCGCCGCGTGCAAGTTTACGCTGTCGAGATTGCCAAGGATCTCGGTCTGGATCACGACCAATTGGACGCCATTCGCGCCGCCTCCATGCTGCACGATATTGGCAAGCTTGCCGTACCCGAAAACATTCTCTCTAAGCCGGGACGCCTCACTCCAGAAGAGTTCGAGAAAATGAAAATCCATCCGATTGTCGGATCGGATATTCTGGCTCGCGTCCAATTTCCTTATCCCGTTGTTCCCATCGTGCGCTCCCATCATGAAAAATGGGACGGCACGGGATATCCCGACGGCCTCAAGCGCGAAGCCATCCCCATCGGGGCAAGAATTCTTTCAGCCGTGGACAACTTCGACGCCCTCGCTTCGGAACGGCCCTATCGGCGCGCAATGACTACCGAAGAGGCCATGAAGACTCTCAGTGCGCAAAAAGGGACCACCTTCGACCCGCGCGTGGTGGAAGTCATGGAGCGTCGCTATCTCGAATTGGAAGTGATCGTCAACTCCATGGAAACCGAACGAAGGCGGCTGGATATCGCTCCGAAAATGGAGCGCTCGGCCGCTCCGTCCTCCGGTTTTGCCGAGGTCCCCAACGAAGCCGAAGTCCGCGCGACTTCCTTTCTCACTTCCATCATCTCGGCGCGCCAGGAGGCTCAGCTGCTCTTTGAGCTTGCTCAAACGCTTGGAAACTCCTTGAGCTTGAAGGAGACGCTCTCGGTTGTAGCCGTCCGCTTGAAGGAAATGATTCCGCACGACACCATTGTTTTCTTTGTTTCCCAGGAAGGCGTGCTGATTCCGGAATATGTTCACGGGGTGGACTACGACCTGTTCACTTCACTGCGCATTCCTTTGGGGCAAGGTCTTTCCGGTTGGGTCGCACGTAACGAGAAGCCCATCACCAACGGCAATCCCGGCGCCGAAACTTTTCATCTCGGCCCGTCCTCGCCAAATACCACGCTGCAGTCTGCACTCAGCATCCCGCTCCGCGGCCGCGACGGTGTCGCCGGCGTGCTGACTCTTTACCACCGTGAGAAAAACGCCTTCTCCAAAGATCATTTGCGTTTGCTCTTGGCTGCCAGCTCCAAGCTTGGGCTTTCTGTCGAAAATGCCCTCCAATACGAGCAAGCTCAAAGTACCGCCAGCACCGACTACCTTACTGGCTTGCCCAATGCTCGCTCCATTTGCGATCACCTCGAAAAAGAGCTCACTCGCATTCGGCGCTCCAAGAGGCCCCTCGCCGTGCTCTTGTGCGACCTCAATAGTTTTAAAAAGGTCAACGACAAGTTCGGCCACTTGACCGGAAATAAGCTGCTTCAGGAGGTGGCCGACAAGTTCAAGGCTTCCTGCCGCGAGTACGATCAGGTCGGCCGGCTCGGCGGCGACGAGTTCGTGTTTGTTCTCCCGGAGATGACCAAGGACATTGTCTCTGAGATCGAAAAACGCTTGGCACGTGCTGTCCGCGAAGCCAGCCGCAATGTTTGCGGCGAGCCCATTGTATCCGTCAGCGTCGGTAGCTCCTTCTACCCCGCCGACGGCCTCTCGGTGGAAGACCTTCTTTCCGAAGCGGACCGCAGCATGTACGAGAACAAGGAAAGGCACTATTCAAAGCTACAGCCGGTTCCCTAGTCGGGTGGCGAGCTGACAAACCCTTTTCTGCGTGGACAAGAATGAGCGAGACCAAAGCCTCCATGAAGTTGTTTCGCCTCGGGCTTCGCCGCCTGCTGGTCCTTGTCTGCCTCGGCCTCGTCGGCGCTCTCCTGAGCGCCACACTGGTGCGCTTCGCTCCGGGAAACGGAACCTCCGAACGTGAACTCGATCCCCGCTGGCGCCCAGATAGTGTCGAAGCATTGCGTCATCAGCAAGCGCTCCATCAGGGGCTGCCTGCTTTCTACTTCCACTATCTTGCGGCGCTCGCGCATGGCGATCTTGGCGAATCTGAGTCGCTGAAGCGGCCCGTTCGCGAACTACTCCGTCAAAGACTGCCCGTTACTGGCAGCTCGGTCGTCCGAGGGCTCGGCGTCGCCTGGCTAGCAGCGGCGCTTCTTGCCTCGCTAGGAATTGCCTCTCGTGGCTGGCTCTTCGAAGCTTCCACTACGGCTTTCAACAGTCTTTTGTTGTCTCTCCCCTCCGCGGTCGTCGCCATGCTCGCCGTTCAATTGCGAGCCCCGGTTTTTTTCGCCATCGCCGCCGCGGTGTTTCCGCGCCTCTATAGCTACATCCGAAATCTGCTGATTCGCTCTTACGACCAGCCCCACGTCCTCGCCGCTCGCGCGCGAGGATTGGGAAGCAGCGCGATCTTTCTGCGCCACGTTCTTCCATTGGCCGCTCCCCCGCTCCTGGCCCTTCTCGGCGTCTCGTTCGCCATTTCGTTCGGCGCCGCCATCCCCATCGAAGCTCTTTGTGATTCTCCGGGCTTGGGACAGCTCGCCTGGCAAGCCGCCCTCAGTCGTGATCTGCCCCTCATCGTCAATGTGACACTGGTCGTTGCACTCGTAATGCTCGCGGCCAATTCCCTCGCCGATCTTGCCGGCCGCACCTTCGCTGCGAGCGGGAGTGCGCCGTGAAGCCCCTTCAAAAAGTGGCCGTCTCCGTCCTGTGCGCGATTTTTATTTCTATGGCTCTCGCCACCTTTCTACTGCCCGCTCACTATGCGCGGCAGTATCGGGATATTCCCAACGCCGCTCCCTCGACTGCGCATCCTCTCGGCACCGACGCGCTGGGCCGCGATTCCTTGTCCCGCTTGCTCTACGGCACGCGCGTTTCCCTGCTCCTCGCCCCGGCTGCCGCTCTTCTTTCCACACTGATCGCCGCTTTCTTGGGAAGTGTTGCCGGTCTCCTGGGCGGCTGGTTTGAACGCATTGTCCTGGCGGCAACCGATCTCTCTCTCGCCTTGCCCTGGCTCTTTCTTCTGCTCGTCATTCGCGCCTTGCTGCCCCTGGATGTTCCGCCACTGGTCTCCGTCGTCATCGCTTTCTTGATGATGGGCCTGCTCGGCTGGCAGGCTTCTGTCCGCGTCATTTGCGCCGCCGCGCGCGGCGTCCGCGATTCCGATTTCCTGCTACTGGCCCGCTCCACCGGTTGCAAGCCAGCGCGCCTCGTGTGGCGTCATGTAGCGCCAAATCTGCGCCCGC
Source organism: Candidatus Acidiferrum sp. (assembly GCA_036522305.1). Lineage (GTDB taxonomy): Bacteria > Acidobacteriota > Terriglobia > Acidiferrales > UBA7541 > Acidiferrum. The sequence goes on from DATDGB010000085.1 coordinate 9,063, forward strand.
TTTTCTACGCGCAATTCTTTATCTCAATTCCACTATTTATTTTGACCGAAGCGAACCTTAGCATCCTGGGCCTCGGCGTCATGGAGCCGATGCCCTCATGGGGCAACCTTATGCGCGGCTTCGAGGATTTTTCCACCCTCTCGGCAAATCCCTGGAGGCTGGTGCCCCTCGTTCTCTTGGTAATTGTGGTGATGTGCTTCCAACTCGTTCTTCCGCAGCAGGAGGTCACGCAGTGATCCGTCGCGCTTTCTTGTTTCTCTCTCTAACGATCACCATGTGCAGTCCGGCTTTCGTCGCTGCACAATCCGCCGCCAATTCGGGCGGCGAACTCCACTTTTGCATCCACGGCGAGCCAAAAACGTTCAATCCTCTCCTCGTCGAAGACGGCCAATCCGAAATCGTGCGCTACCTCACCGGCGGCGTTTTGATTCGCCTCAATCGCCAGACGCAGGCTCTCGAGCCCGGTCTCGCCACTTCCTGGAGCGCGACTCCCGGCGGCCGCACCATCAAATTTCATCTCCGCACCGGCTTGCATTTCTCTGACGGCACGCCCTTCACCTCCGAAGACGTTGCCTACACCGTGAAAGCCCTCATGGATCCGCAGCTTCACTCCCCCACCGGAGACTCCTTCCGCTCTGGAGATGGACAGGTAGTCGTTCAAACTCCCACGCCCGACACAATCGCCGTCACTTTTCCCGCCCCAGTCGCCGGCCTCGAACGCCTCTTCGACCAAGTCGCCATTCTCTCCGCGCACTCTCCCAAGAAGGAAATGGCCGTCCTCGGCCCCTTCTACGTCGCCGATTACAGCCCCGGCTCGTATGTCCTGCTCCGCCGCAACACCAACTACTGGAAAAAAGATAAGGAAGGCAAGTCCCTGCCTTATCTTGACTCTATCCGTCTCGACATTCAGCGCAATCACGACATCGAAATTCTTCGCTTTCGCCGTGGCGAAATCCATCTCATCAATTCGCTCGATGCTGATCTCTTCGACCGCCTCCAAAAGGAATCTCCCGCTGCCGCCCACGACGCCGGTCCGAGCCTCGACTCCGAATTCGTGTGGTTCAACCAGGTTCCTACCGCCTCCTTCCCGGACTACAAAAAAGTCTGGTTCCGCTCCACCGAATTTCGCAAAGCCATCTCTCTGGCCATCAATCGTGCTGACCTCGCCCGCATCGTTTACGCAGGCCATGCGCAACCCGCGTACGGCCCCATCTCCCCCGCCAATCATTTCTGGTTCAATTCCGCGCTCCCCGTTCCGAAGTACGACTCCGCCGCAGCCCTCCGCCTGCTTGCCCAGGCAGGCTTCCGCTTCGACGGCAGCATCCTTCGCGACTCCTCCGGAAATCGCGTCGAGTTTACGCTCATCACCAGCACCGGCAATAAACCCCGCGAGCAAATGGTCACCATGATTCAGCAGGACCTTTCTCAGATCGGCATCAAGGTGAACATGGTCACACTCGATTTTCCTTCTCTCATCGAGCGCATTACCCGCATCTTTGACTACGAGGCTTGTCTGCTCGGATTCACCAACACCGACCTCGACCCCAACAGCCAGATGAACGTCTGGCTCAGCTCCGCGGAAAATCATCAATGGAATCCCAAACAACCCAAGCCCGCCACCGCGTGGGAAGCCGAAATCGATCGGCTGATGCAGGCGCAGGCCTCCTCCACCTCCGACAAAAAACGCAAAGCCGACTGGGACCGCGTCCAGCAAATCGTCTTCGAGCAGCAGCCCTTCATCTATCTCATCAACCGCGACGCCATGTCCGCCATTTCTCCCGCGGTGATCGGCTCTGTGCCTTCGGTCCTTGATCCCCACGCTTTCTGGAACGCCGACGTTCTCCGCCTCGGCCCCGATCCATCTCTCGGTGCGCAAGAGTGACCGAAGCTCCACCACTCCTGTCGCTCCGCCTCTCCGTCGACTATCGCAACAATCCCGGAGTCCTCCGCGACGTCTCGCTCGCCATCGAACCCGGCGAAATCCTCGGCCTCGTCGGACAAAGCGGCTCCGGCAAGAGCACCATCTCTCTCGCCATCCTCCGCCTTCTTCACTTGAAAGGCGGCACCGCCCGCGGCACTCTTCTATTCAAGGGCGAAGACCTCTCCGCAAAATCCGAATCCCAGATGCGCTCCCTCCGTGGCCGCGAGGTCAGCATCGTCCTGCAAAGTCCGCTCACCTCTCTCAATCCAGCCTTGCGCATCGGCTCCCAGCTCAGCGAAGCCTGGCGCGCACACGCCACCGGCACCCGAGAGCAATGTGCCGCCGCCATCGGCAGCGCTCTCTTGAGCGTCAGTCTCCCCCACGCCACAGACTTTCTCTGCCGCCGACCCTCCCAACTCAGCGTCGGCCAAGCCCAGCGCGTCATCATCGCCATGGCTATCCTCCACCGCCCCTCCCTGCTCATCGCCGACGAAGCCACCAGCGCCCTCGACACCATCACCCAGTCCGAAATCCTCACCCTCTTCGCCCGCCTCAACCGCGAACTCGCCATGGGCATCCTTTATATATCCCACGACCTGCTCTCCGTCGCCGCCCTCTGCCATCGCATCGCCATCCTCAACTCCGGCGAAATCGTCGAATGTGGCCCGCCCTCCCAAATCTTCGGCGCCCCACGCCACCCCTACACTCAAAAACTCGTCGCCGCCCTTC
>DATDGB010000086.1:0-91225 GCA_036522305.1 Candidatus Acidiferrum sp.
ATTTATAAATCACGCGGTGCGGCGTTTGCGGATCAAATTCCGTGCTGTCCGCTTGTTTTAATCCGGCGGCATCTCGAGCGTATTCAATCGTCGCGCACTGCATCCCCAGGCAAATTCCAAAGAAAGGCACCTGGTGCTCACGCGCATATTGGATGGTATGAATCATTCCTTGAATCCCGCGCTTGCCGAAGCCGCCGGGAACCAGGATGCCGTCGAAGCCGTGCAGGCGCGCCGCCGCCGTGGCCGGGGAATCAATCTCTTCGGCTTCAATCCATTCGAGAACGGTTTTGTGATTGTGCGCCAGGCCGCCGTGCAGTAAAGCCTCGCGCAAACTTTTGTACGCGTCTTCAAGCTGCACGTACTTGCCGACGATCGCAATGCGCGCTTCGCCGGCGGGGTGATGCATGCGGTAAACCAGGTCCAGCCAGGGCTTCATGTCTGAAGGGCGCGACTCGAGTTTCAACAGCCGCAAAATCTGTTCGTCCAGGCCTTCTTTGCTGAGTTCCGCGGGCACCGCGTAAATGGTGTCCACATCTTCCATGGAGATAACGCAGGATTCCACGACGTTGCAAAAGAGGGCGATTTTCTTCTTCAATTCGGCTGGAATGTGATGGTCACTGCGGCACAGCAGAATGTCCGGCTGAATTCCAATGCCCAACAATTCCTTCACGCTGTGCTGCGTCGGCTTGGTTTTCAGCTCACCCGCCGCGGCGATGTATGGCACCAGCGTGACGTGAACAAAGAGCGTGTTCTCCGCGCCGAGCTCAAGCCGCATCTGGCGGATGGCTTCGAGGAAGGGAAGCGACTCGATGTCGCCGACCGTGCCGCCGATTTCCACAATCACGACGTCGACGGAGTCCGAAACCTTTTTGATCGTCGCCTTGATCTCGTCGGTAACGTGCGGAATCACTTGCACGGTTTTTCCGAGGTAATCCCCGCGCCGCTCCTTGGTCAGGATGGTTTCGTAGATTCGCCCGGTGGTCCAGTTATTGTCGCGGGAAAGCTTGGCGTGCGTGAAGCGCTCGTAGTGCCCCAGATCAAGGTCCGTCTCCGCGCCGTCTTCGGTCACAAACACTTCACCGTGCTGAAACGGACTCATCGTGCCTGGATCAACATTCAGGTACGGATCGCATTTTTGCAGGGTGACTTTGAAACCGCGACTTTCGAGGAGACAGCCGATCGAGGAGGCAGCTACGCCTTTTCCCAGTGAGGATACAACTCCGCCGGTTACAAAAATATATTTTGGCGCCATCCTTATAGCCCGCGTTCCTACGCCGGGCTTGTTTGCCCTCCACAGGAGTGACGTACGCATAATTATGGACGGGACTCGCCATTCTGTCAAATCCAACGCTTCGTGGCGAAAAATCGCTAATTTTTCTTCGCGCTAATGCAAAACTTTTTCGCCGGGAACGGGTTTGTAACTTTTGGGGAATACTCTCTAGAGTTGGTTTCTCTTGATGAGCGTGCTGCTGAAGAACTTTTTCGCGCCATACGGAAACCGCCGGGAGGGAATTCGCCATCTAATGAATTGAACCTTTGCCTTGCGCTCTGGAATGACTCTCGTTTCGTCCCCGCAACGCAAAAAAGGTTCCGGGTGGAATTCTTGCAGGTGAAAAGGGGATATGATCAGCACGAAAAAAATTAAATTGGGAATTCTCGCGCTTGGGATGGTTTTGGGCCTCAGTTCGCTGGCGCATGCCCAGCAAACCAGTCAGGTGGATGCTCAGCAGTTGCGCTCCTATAGCATGGGCCGCGAAGTCTTCCTTCTCGGCACGGTCGTAAAGTTTGACTCTGCTTCCGCGACCCTCCCCATGGGCGCCCACGTGATCCTTCAGACGGCTTCCGGGCAATTGGATGTTCATCTCGGCAATGCCAAGGCACTGCAGGCGGGGCATCTCACGTTGAACCCTGGCGACAGCGTGCGCATCGCCGGCGAGCCCTTAGCCCTTGGGGACAGCACTTATTTCGCCGCCCGCATCGTGCAGAAGGGCATGCAGGCCGTGGCCGTCCGTAACACCAAAGGCTTTCTAACGACTCCTGCATCCCTAATGACACCAGAACAAAAGGAAGCGCTGCGAGGTGTGCGATGAAACGCCTCCTCTTTGGCCTTTCGATATTGGCGGTTCTCTGGACCGCCGCCTGCAGCGGCGGAAACGGTGTTGTCAATCCGCCGCCCCCCGTCGGCAAATACAGCGTCGCCAGCTTGAAAGGCCAGTATGCCTTCACGACCAACGGCGAATCTTTCACGGGTGGCGCTAGCGCCACTCCTCTCTCGCGTGTCGGGAGCTTCACCGCGGACGGAGCGGGCAACATTACCGGCGGTATCGAAGATGTGAACGCGGCGGGAGTTACCAACCTCGCGATTCAAATCACGGGCGGTACGTACACTGTGAACGCGGACGGGCGCGGAGCGTTGACACTAAATCTCTCAGTGGGCGGCGTCGCATCGTCGATCAACCTCGGCATTACCCTGACTTCCATCAACGACGGCTTAATGATCGACGAGACCTCAACCAATACTCAGTCTTCCACCGGCAGCGGAAATTTTGTTCTGCAAACCAGTGGGTCCTTTGCGCTTGCATCCATTACGGGCTCGTACGTATTCGACTTTACTGGTCTGGATACTACGTCCGCGCCGATGTCAATCGTAGGCCAGTTTGCCGGTGGCGGAGGTCCCATCACGGCTGGCGTGGAAGATATCAACGACAACGGTGCGTTTACCAATGCAGCGGGAGTCGCGGGCAGCTTTGGCGCTGACGGAGTGAATCCCATGACTCTCGCGAGTTTTGGCCGCGGAATCGCCCAGATCAACGGGTTGCAGTACGCCTTTTATATCGTGGACGGAACCCGCGTCAGGCTTCTGAGCACCACGGGTGGCGCAATGCTCTCCGGCGACGCCGTGGCGCAGAACAATACTGCTCCGGCCAACGTCAGCAGTATCAGCTCCAGTTTTGTCTTCATTGTTGCCGGCAGTTCCGGAAGCGGCGGCATCGTCCGGGTGGGCCGGTTCACGGCGAACGGCGCGACGGTGACAGCTGTGCTTGAGGATACCAACGACGGGGGCAAATTTATCAAGACAGATAGCGCCACCGCCGCGAGCATCAGCCTCGACGCAGCGAATCCTGGCCGTGGCACCTTCACGTTCACGGACCCGAATTTTCCGAACGCCCCCTCGACCTTCGTTTTTTATTTGAGTTCCGCGACGCAAGGCGTCATTCAGGAACAGACCGCGAATAAGAATGGCGCCGTCGACGTCGCCGATGGCCCCATCGCCGCCCAGACGGGTAGCCCCTTCGCCAGCAGCAACATCAAGGGAACCTATGCAATCAGTTGGAGCGGGCTGAGCCTCCAGAACGGCGGCGGGTTCTCTGTCCAAGATGAAGAAGACCTCGTCGGCCAGGTGACAGTCACCAGCCTGAACTTGACTGGCGCAGCCGACATCTTCCAATTCCAGAACGGCGTGCCCGTTTTCGATCTCGTCACTACCGGTTCTATTTCCATCGCGGGCGATGGAACTTCAAGCACTGGCAGCTCGAGCCGGAATACCATGACCGTCAAACTCGCCAAGGGCAATACAACGACGGTCAATTTCGTCGTCTACTTCGTGAATCCCCAATTGGCTTTCTTTATGAACAACCAGGACCCGAATCGCACCGTAGCGGGTATTTTGCAAACACAACAGTAACCCAAGCCTCTCTCATTTTCAGTTGCTTAACCCTGGCGCCCGGAGGAGTCCCCGCCGGGCGCGTTCATTATTTCCGCAGAAGCTTTTCCACGCGCGCTACATCCTCAGGGACATCTACGCTCACGGCGTCATGCTCCACTTCCGCCACGCGGATTTTCCAGCCATTTTCCATCCAGCGCAGTTGTTCGAGTTGTTCAGTCCGTTCCAGTTCCCCCTGCGGCAGGGTTGGATATTCAAGCAGCGCATCGCGCTGAAAAACATATAGCCCGAGATGTTTCAAATGCCGTACAACGATTTTGCTCGCCGTATCCCGCACCCACGGAATCGGCGCCCGCGAAAAATAGATCGCGTTCTCGTCGAAATCCAACACTACCTTCACCACGTTGGGGTCCATGATGTCGCCCGGTGTCTTGATGGGCGTGGCCACCGTGCTGATCGAAGCGACCGGCTCCTCCAACAGGGCATTGACCGCCACATCAATCGCATTCGGATCTAATAGCGGCTCGTCTCCCTGGACATTCACGAAAACGTGGCCCTCTTCATGCGCCGCCACTTCGGCGACGCGTTCCGTCCCGGTGCGGTGCTCGCTCCGCGTCATTCGCGCCTCGCCGCCAAATCCCTCCACCGCTTTCACGATGCGCTCGTCGTCAGTCGCCACGATCACGCGGTCCGCCCGCTCGGCAAGCTTCGCGCGCTCATACACCCGCTGAATCATGGGAATGCCTGCCAACATGACCAGCGGTTTCCCCTGCAGACGCGTCGAACCATATCTCGCGGGAATCACCACCACAACTTTAGCCAATTGCAACTCCTCCTGATCCAATTGAGCGGAATAAAAGCTCCCTGAACAAAGTCTACGAATCCACAGGAGAGTCTCGCCCGGCGATGCTACCACACGCCAGTCACTCCGACGCGGCCCATCAAGCTGTTCAATAGTGAACATCCAGCAATTGCTCTTGTATTAGAGAATCCGAGTGATAGAATTCGCAGTAGTCCGAACCGCGCGGCCATCCCGGTAGGCCGGGATGACGGGGGTGCCGTGAAACGCGATTTACCTGGTTTTCGCGTTCTAACTTTCTCGTTGCAAGTTTCGCTGTTCGTTTGCCTGCTCGCGTTGCAATCCGCACTTCCTGCTGCTGCCCAATCCTCTGCCGAAGAAATCAAGCCCAAGGACAATCCGCAGCCGGGGGAAGTTAAGCCAGTCACTATAGGCGACGTGCGCAAAGACACGGTGAGCACGTCTTTCAAACCCGGCATGACCATTAAGTTTGATGTCGACCTCGCCATCATCAACGTGACCGTCACCGACCCCTACAACCGCCTCGTCACCGGCCTCGAAACCGACAATTTCCGCGTCTTCGAAGACAATGTCGAGCAGGAAGTCGTGACCTTCTCCGCCGAAGACGTCCCCATCTCCATTGGCGTGATCTTTGACTACAGCGGCAGCATGTCCAACAAGGTCGGCAAGGCCCGCGAAGCCGCCGTGCAATTCTTTAAGACCGCCAATCCGCAGGACGAGTTTTTCCTTGTTAGCTTCAACGAACGCGCCGAACTAACTAGCGAGTTCACTAACAGCGTGGAAGACTTGCAGAGCCGCATGATGCTCACGGTGCCCAAGGGCCGCACCGCGCTTCTCGACGCCATTTATCTTGGTCTCAGCCAGATGCGGGGTGCACACAACGCCAAACGCGCCTTGCTCATCCTATCCGATGGGGGCGATAATCATAGTAGATACAATGAAAGCGATATCAAGCGGCTGGTAAAAGAAGCGGACACCCAGCTCTATGCCGTCGGCATCTTTGACCCGCTTGGTTATCGCAACCGGACCCCGGAAGAACTGGGCGGCCCGTCGCTGCTCAGTGAAGTTACAGAAATGACCGGGGGCCGCGTATTTGCCGTGGAGAAGCTGGATGATCTTCCCGATATTGCCTCAAAAATCGGCATGGAGCTGCGAAACCAATATGTCCTCGGCTATCGACCAAGCAACAAGGCTCACGACGCTCGCTGGCGCAAGCTCAAAATCAAATTGCGCGCTCCCAAGGGACTTCCGCCGCTCAGCGTCTATTCCAAGACCGGATACTACGCTCCCAGCCACTGAGTTTTCTGGGCGTCACTTTCCTTTTCTGGGCAATCTCGCTTTGCTCGTTTGTGCCGCCGCTGTTTTTGCTTTCCCGGCTTTTGCTCAGATTCCCATTCCCAATTCCGCGCCGCCGCCTCCCGGCCAGAATCCTAGCGCTGGTAAGCAAGGCTCTAGCATTAAGGTCGACGTCAGCCTGGTGGTCCTGCACACCACGGTCATCGATGACCGGCAGCGCTTCGCCGATGGCCTCAAGCCGGAGAATTTTCGCGTTTACGAGGACAAAGTCGAACAGAAGCTCTCCGTTTTCCGGCGCGAGGACGTGCCCGTCAGCATGGGGCTGGTCATCGACAATAGCGGCAGCATGCGTGACAAGCGCCCGCGCGTCAACGAAGCCGCCATCACCCTCGTCCAGGCCAGCAACCCCAATGACGAAGCCTTTGTCGTCAATTTCAACGACGACTTCTATCTAGATCTCGACAAGGATTTCACCAACAGCATTCCCGAGCTGAAGGAAGCCCTGGAACGCATCGATTCCCGCGGCAGCACCGCTTTGCGCGACGCTATCCTCGGCTCTCTCGATCACCTGAAGAAGGCCTCCAAGGATAAGAAGGTCCTTCTCGTCGTCACCGACGGCGAAGACAACGCCAGCCGCAATTCCCTTGAAAAAATGATTCGCGAAGTTCAGAAGACCGACACGGTGATCTACACCATCGGACTGCTCGGTCAGGAAAACAAGAAGGAAGCTAAGCGCGCGCGCAAAGCGCTGGAACAAATCGCCGCCGCTTCTGGCGGACTCTCCTACTTTCCGGAAAACGTGGATGACGTGCACAGCATTTGTGAACAAGTCGCTCACGACATTCGCAACCAGTACATTCTGGCCTACTATCCCACCAACACCAGCCGCGACGGCACCTTCCGATCCGTTTCCGTCGCGGTGGTTCCCCCGCGCGGCCACGGCAAGCTAGTCGCGCGCACCCGCAACGGCTACTACGCACCCCTGGATAAGCCCTCCGCCGCCGGCAACTGACGATTTCGCGTTCTCGCCTTCGTAGGGGCACAGCATGCCTGCCTGCCGCAGGCGGGCTGCGCCCCATTTCAGCAAGCCTTCAACCGATAGTCGTCTACTGCGGCTTCGGCAACTGCAGAATCATCCCTCCGCCTTGTCCCGTTTGCACCGTCGGCATCTGGCCGTTCCACTTGTCAATCATCGCGCGGTTGTTTTCAATCCGGCGCAACTCCAGCAATTGCGGCGTCAACGAATTCTGCCGGATGCGGTTGGCATCGGCTTCGCCCTGCGCCCGGGTCACCAGCGATTTGGCGTCGCCCTCCGCCTCCGCGATTTTCTTCGCGGCTTCGGCTTGCGTCGTCGCCAATTCGTTCCGCGCGCGTTCCGCCTGCTGGATCGCTTGCGCCTTCGCGGTAATGGCCGTCGCGATCACCGTCGGCACGCGCGGCGCTCCGATGAAGCCGAACTGCTGCACATTTACCCCGACGGGCGACAATTTCTGTTCGATCTTTGCCTGCACCTTGCTCAGAAACTCCGCCTTTTTCTCGCCGTAGATGTCTTCCACCACGTAGGTCGAAGCCACCTCGTTCAGCGAGTTGCGCACCACGTCGCGCAGAATCCCGTGAGTGAACGACTCCATATCCGCAAGGCGGTATTTCACGTAGAAGTCTGGCGCCTTCGCTGCTTCGATGGCGTACGACAGGGAAACGTCCACGAAAATTTCCATTCCTTCCTTCGAGTTAAACCCCATCTCCTCGTTGATTGGATGGCCTTCGCTCGTATCCTTGGTCCATTTCACAGTTTGCACGTACGTCGGAAATTCGATGATTTGCGTGGTCAGCGGCGAATACACAACCCAGCCTGTGCGCACAGGAATTTCCGAGGCCCCGCGCTGTTTGCCCGCCAGGTTGATTTCCACTCCCACGTGCCCTGCCTCGATGCGCGTCACGCGCAGCAGGAAAAAGCTCATCACCAAAAATAGCAGAAGTACACCGAGACCGATCGCCCCAAATTTCAAAAGTGGGCCATCTCTTCTCATTTCAAATGCCGCGTCGTCGCGGCCCCCACCCTTATTGAACATACGCATCCTCCCTCGGCTTGAGACCACATTGAATCTGAGCCCTCAGCTTACCCCACCACACGTTAGGAAGTCGTGATGAACCCCATCTTCAGAGAATAGACAGTTCTTGACACAATGCGGCTTCCCTTGCCGGACGCAGCAAATTCCTCCCCGCAACTGGCGTAGCTTGCGGACTCCAAGCTTAACGACCCATTGATGTACTGAACGTACTGGAAGACTACCGACGCTCCGTTTGTGCCGCGGGTGTCCAAAAGTGGATAGCTGTCGATTTGCACTGGTTGCTAGCATGCGCACCGGTTTGGAAGCTCGTAGTCGACTCGACAATGCTGTCCCCGCATTTGTCAGCGACGAGGAAGAGAAATCCAGCCAAGGAGCTTCGAAATGAAACGACTTCTCTTGGTTATTTGCATGTTGAGTATGGGCAGCCTGGCCTGGGCCCAGTCGGCACCACCGCTTGCTTCCGCACAGACGTTCGCTGTCCTTGGTGCCTCCACAGTTACCAATACCGGCCCGTCGATCATCACCGGAGATTTGGGTGTAAGCCCGGGCACAGCTGTCACCGGCTTTCCTCCGGGTACCGTGACCGGAGGAATAATCCACGCCGGGGATGCCACCGCCCTCTCGGCTCAGGCCGATGCACACACTGCCTACGCGGCTCTCGTAGCAGAAATCTGCGGAACCAACTTGACCGGGAAGACTCTCGGCACGAGTCCAGGCGCGGTCACGCTCTCTCCGGGCGCCTATTGTTTTGATTCTTCGGCGCAGTTGACCGGAACCCTCACGCTCAACGGCAACGGTGTCTACGTTTTCCAGATGAAGAGCACCCTCACGACCGCGAGCAACTCCTCGGTTGTCCTGGCCAACGGCGCGACGGGTGGAAATGTGTTCTGGCAGGTCGGCAGCTCTGCTACTCTTGGCACCAACACGGTCTTTGCGGGAAGCATTCTCGCGCTCATCAGCGACACCGTCACTACCGGTACCAGTGTCTGCGGCCGGGTCTTTGCGCTCACTGGTGCCGTGACGCAGGACAGTAACGCGATTACGGCTACAGGCTCCTGCGGGGGCAGCAGCGGCACTGGCGGCGGTGGAACTGGTGGCGGCCAACAGTGCAAGGACTTCACCACCGGCCGCGGGCACATTACCGGGCCATCCGGCAACGAGGCAAAGTTCGAATTCAAGGTTGGATTCAAGGGCGACGAAAGCGGAAACAGCTCGCCGCGCGGTGAGGTTATTTACGTTGATGACGGCTTTGAGTGTTCCCTCAGGGTGAGGAGCACCAGCGTCACCGCCTATCTTGGAAAGGGGCCGAATTCGCGGCGCATCCAAGGCACTGCCGAAATTAACGGGCACGATGGCACGTTCCAACTGGATGTGACCGACGACGAGTCGGCTTCGGACAGCTTTGCTATCCGCCTGTCGAACGGTTACAGCGCCACGGGCAAACTTAAGAAGGGACACATCGAGATCCGCAAGCACTGCCCCGGCGACAAGGACGATAAAGACGATAAGGATCACAAGGACAACAAGGACAAAGACGAGGACCATTAGGCACTGACAATCCTAGGGCCAGAACTACCCTGGGAAATGCTGGGAGGCGCCGCCTGTTTCGCGCCTCCTGGCACACCTGGAGCTCGACTCCACAATGACGATAAAGAGATAAATCCGGCCAAGGAGCTTTGACATGAAAAAGCTTGTTTTAGTTTTTTGCCTGTTTGGCATGGCCAGCCTGGCCTGGGCGCAGTCGGCGCCGCCACTTGCTTCCGCACAGACCTTCGCAGTCCTGGGAGCTTCAACGGTGACGAATACGGGCCCCACTGTCGTCACCGGAGATTTGGGTGTGAGCCCTGGTACCGCTGTCACCGGCTTTCCACCGGGCAGCGTGAATGGTGGCTCAATCCACGCCGGCGAGGCTACGGCCGTCTCGGCTCAAGCCAATGCGCATACGGCGTACGCCGCTTTAGTAGCCGCGCCCTGCGGGACCAACTTGACCGGGGAGACTCTCGGTACCAGTCCTGGCGCGGTCACTCTCACCCCTGGCATCTATTGTTTTGATACTTCGGCGCAATTGACCGGGACCCTTACGCTCAACGGCAGCGGTGTCTTCGTTTTCAAAAACGGCAGTACGCTTACGACAGCGAGCAATTCCTCTATTGTCCTCGCCAAAGGAGCTACGGCAGGAAATGTGTTTTGGCAGGTCACCAGTTCTGCAACTCTTGGCACCAAAACCGCGTTTGAAGGAAGCATTCTCGCAAAAATCAGCGCCACACTCACTACCGGCGCCAGCGTTACCGGTCGCGTCGTCGCGCTGACGGGTGCTGTGACGCTCAGCGGGAACCGCATTCACGCGGCATCAAAGTAAGCGGGCGGCAAGCATGGCGCGTACCAATGGAACGTGCGCGACGACGAGCCGGCTACTGAGAGCTTCACCCACGGCAAGGCTAGTCTACCCAGGCTGGCCGGCTGGCCCCATCGTCAAGTCGTGGTGCCAGAACGCGCTCTGCTACACCAGGTTTGTGCCTCCCGGCATTCTTGATTGCGCTGTTTACGAACAGCCCCTTGCCTATTCGTTTTTCTCGCTCGGCAGAGTGCTGGCCAGAACCAGAGCGCTTCCGCACAGCCCCAGGATCTCGAATCCACTGGTCCACGGGCCCGGATCGTGCAGTTTCCCGACGATGCGTGGGGCGTAAAGCAGCAGGAAGTACAAGAAGGTCATCGCTGCTAGGAGAAATGCGGCCAGCGGTGTCTTCTTTCCGATGAAGATCGCCACGCCTGCGCCAACGAAGATGACCCCGAAGAGATAGGCCAGAAGTGGCTTCCCCGGTATCCAAGGCGGCCCCAGCCCCGCCGCGTAACGCCCAAAGACAAAATGCTGAATCCCGAACGCCACAAATGCCAGCGCAAAAAAGTACCGCCCCAGCCTCAAGAACGGATCGGCCTTCTCACGCTCCTCCAAGGGAGCGGCGTTGGCAAGTATCCACGCACCTCCGCACATCGCCAGCGCCACGAATCCGCTGGTCCACTCGTTTCCATCGCTGGATTTGCCAATGATTCTGGGGATATGCAGAAGCAGTACGAACAGAAAAAACATCACTCCAAGCATTGTTGCCGCCGGCCGCGCTAACATTTTTGTGAGGATGCCGATAGCCGCTGCAACGAATGCCACGCCAACAAAGTACGCCCAGAACAGCCGCCCCGGCATGAACGCCGGCACCAGCGTGGCCACGAATCCGCCATAAATGAAATGCTGCAACCCGAAGACAACCAGGGAAATGGCCACAAAGAGTCGTCCGAGAAATCCGCTCGTGATTATCATAAGAGGGTTGCCGTCGCGCTCATACTCTATCTGCAACGCTCAGTAATCCACAAGAGTTAAGCGCGTGGGGCAGACCTCAATCTGCCCTCTTTTCTGCCCGCTGCCCTATGCGGCCTTCGCGAAGATCCTCGAAACGCCGTTCCCGGAGCGTGTTCCTCCGCGAAATCCGGCCACTGACCGTCCGCCAAAGGATTGTCGGGCGCGCTAGAATAGACGAATGGAACGCAAAGTCTTTTGGGCCACTTTCGTTTCGCTCGGGCTTATAGCCGACTTCACCTTGCCCATCATGTGGTCGCTGCTGGCCACGATTCCCATCGGCGTCTTCAGTTGGTGGCTGGCTTATCGCAGCGAATGGTTCTGACGCGAGAATACCGACTTGTCCTACTTACCCCGCTGCTTGAGTGCCGCGCTGCTTCCTCATCTCGGTTAAGAAACTCTTCCCATGTGGAATTGTGCCGCCGAAATTCTCGGCTATTGTCTGCCCCATGTCAGCCAGCGTGTCCCGCGCGCCCAGGTTCACGCCCGCGCCGCCTCCCGGCGAATACGCCAAGATGGGCACGTACTCTCGCGAATGGTCCGTGGTCGGCCAGCGGGGGTCGGGATCGCACCCATGGTCCGCGGTGATTATCAGCATGTCGGAGAGACTCAACAGCGGCAAAAAGTCTGCGAGCATGCGGTCGAACTCTTCGAGCGACTTGGCGAAACCTTCGACGTCTTTCCGGTGGCCATACAGCATGTCAAAATCCACCAGGTTGCAAAAAATCAGTCCGCTCTTGCGTTCGCGGACAGCTGCCGTCATTTTCTCCATGCCATCGGCGTTGCCTTTCGTCGTGACGAATTCTTCGACGCCGCGGCCATTATAAATGTCATGAATCTTGCCGACTCCGAACACGCGAACCTTGTGCTCCGCGAGAACATCCATCAGCATGGGCTTCGGCGGATCCACCGCATAATCGTGCCGCCGCGTGGTGCGCGCAAAGTTTCCTGCCGTTCCCGTAAATGGCCGCGCAATCACGCGCCCGACGCGATGCGGGCCATCCAGCAATTTCCTCGCGATTTCGCACATGCGGTAGAGTTCGGCGACGGGGATTACGTCTTCATGCGTGGCGATTTGAAACACGCTGTCACCCGACGTGTATACGATCGGCTCGCCCGTCCGCGCGTGCTCTTCGCCGAGCTCCTTAATGATCTCCGTACCTGACGCGGGTTTGTTTCCAATCGTCTTCCGGCCAATCTGCCTCTCGAACTCTTCGATCAATTCTCTAGGAAATCCGTTCTTGTAAACAGGAAACGCCTGGTCCAGCCAGACTCCCGCCATTTCCCAGTGTCCTGTCGTAGTGTCTTTTCCCGGAGAGCGCGTAGTGCCTTTCCCATAGGCACCGAGCGGAGCCACTGCTGGCGTCTGATGTTTCAGCGGCGAGATGTCTGCCAGCCCCAGCCGCACCAGATTCGGAATCTCCAGCGGCCGCGATTCCGCAATGTGTGCAAGAGTGTTTCTGCCAACGTCGCCATACTCCGCCGCATCCGGAAGCTCTCCGATTCCGACGCTATCCAGCACAATCCAGAAAATTCTCTCGAATTCCTTCATGTTTCCACGCCTCAAACCTCTTTCAGCGAAACTCAACCATACACCGTTACTCGGCAATGCTGCTCTGTGATTTTCCTCTCCTGCAGTGGCCGGTTTTTAAACCGGTCATCGGTAGCGCCGGCTTCCAGTCGGCTTCGGCAGCTCTCATCCGCGCCTTCGTTGTTGTACAGTGATACCAACCGCTCGCTGAACTATTTTCCTCTCGCGTGCGTAGTACAAGATAGCGGAGGTGTGCCATGCCCCAGGACGCTCAACCCAGGAGAGTCTCTCTCGTCTTCCCCATCATTCTCATCACGATCGGTGCTCTTTTTCTCTTCCATAACTGGCGCCCGGCATTTGATCCGTGGCCGATTCTCGCGACCTACTGGCCGCTCATTCTCATTTTCGTTGGTCTCGGAAAAATCTGGGATAGTACCTACCGAAGCCGCAACCCGAACGCCCCTCCGGGAGTTTCCGTCGGCGCCACCATCGGCATGCTTGCGTTTGTCATTGTTCTGGTCGTGCTTCTGTGGCACGGACGCAGCTTTGCCCGTAACCACCGCGACTCCTTTTATGCGACCAAGCACAGCACGAAGATTGTGGAGCCGCAACGGGCAAAGTCCGCTCAGGCCAGGTTGGAAATGGGAGCAGGACAGCTCACGATCAACGGCGGCGGAAAGAACCTCCTTGACGCAGACTTCACGTACAGCGAGCAGTTCGAAGAGCCACGTGTTGACTACAGTGTGTCCGATGGGATCGGTCAACTCAAGGTTTCGCAGGAGTCCCACTCCATCCATTTCGGGCGGTCGCAAAACGACTGGAACCTGCACTTCAGCAAGGACGTTCCACTGGAATTGAAAGTGGATATGGGGGCCGGGCAGGGCGATCTGCATTTTCGCGACGTTCCTATCACCCGCTTGGATCTCAATATCGGGGCGGGACAAATGGATGTCGACTTCACCGGCGACCGCAAGACGGATTTGACTGCCGACATTGAGGGGGGCGTCGGGCAAGCCAACATTCGCCTTCCGAAAAATGTTGGCGTCATTGCGCATGCGTCAGGGGGCATCGGCTCCATCGATGTTCATGGCCTGAGGCACGATGGAGACTCCTATACCAACGATGCCTATGGAAAATCTCCCACGACGATTCACTTGAAGGTGGAAGGCGGCATCGGCCAGATTACTCTGAACGTAGAACCGTAAGTTTGTGCGGCAAATTTGATTGTTACCCTCCGCCGTTTGCCCCGCTTTGACAGCGGACGTATAATTTGAAGTTTAGGCAGTGCGCTTGAAACGTGCTGTCTGGGCTTCCCCTTGGCGACGAAAGAAATCACCAGCGCAACCACGGACGTTCGAACGGAGCAGGAGTCCATCCGCGTCCGCGGCGCCCGCGTCCACAATCTCAAGAATATCAGCGTCGAAATCCCGCACAACGCGATTACGGTGGTGACGGGAGTGAGCGGCTCCGGAAAATCTTCACTCGCGTTCGACACGATTTATGCGGAAGGGCAGCGCCGCTACGTGGAATCCCTCTCTGCGTACGCGCGGCAGTTCCTTGAGCGGATGGAAAAACCGGACGTGGATGAAATCTCCGGGATTGCTCCGGCGGTAGCCATCCGGCAGAAGAACTCCACGCGCAACCCGCGTTCGAACGTGGGTACGGCGACGGAGATTTACGACTATTTGCGGCTGCTTTTTGCGCGGTGCGGTCAAACGTTTTGCATCAAGTGCGGGACGGAGGTTCGGCGCGACAGTCCGGATGAGATTGCTACGCGCATCTTGTCGCTTGCCCCGGGGCGGCGATTTTACGTTTTGCACCAGTTTCGAATCGCGGCACCCGCGGTTGCGGCAGTATCGAAACGCGTAGCCAAGAAAACAGCGAGCGCTCCTCCTCCGGAACTTCTCCGCCAGGCGCTGCTCGATCTGCAGAAACGCGGATTCAACCGGCTCTACCAGGCGGGAAAAATTCACGAATTCTCCTCGCCGGAAACTTTGCTCGATCTCGATTTTTCGAAACCGGTCTATGTCCTCGTCGATCGTCTTGCGGTGAATCCAGAATCGCGGGCGCGGCTGGTGGACTCCATTGAAATTTGTTACCGCGAAGGGCAGGGCGAGGCGATTCTCGAATTTGTAGCCGACGGTGCAAGGAATGCGGCCGAACGGCTCACTTTCAATGAGCGCTTCGAATGCAAGAAAGACGGGACGCTCTACCAGGAACCGGAGCCGCGGCTTTTCTCGTTTAACAATCCTTACGGGGCGTGCCCGCGGTGCCAGGGGTTTGGAAATACGATCGATTTCGATTTGAATCTTGTGGTGCCCGATCCGAGCAAGTCGCTAGACGATGGTGCGATCGAGCCATGGACCAAGCCGCGATACAAGGTGCTTTTCCAGGACGCCAAAAAATGGGCGCGCGGCCGCGGAATTCCAACGAACGTGCCGTGGCGCCAACTCATCGCGGAACAACGCCGCCTGATTCTTGAGGGCGATCCTGAGAACGACTACGAAGGGGTGAAAGGGTTCTTCAAATGGCTGGAGCGCAAGAAATACAAGTTGCACGTGCGCGTTTTTCTAAGTCGTTTCCGTGGTTATGCGACTTGCCCGGAATGCGGTGGGACACGTTTGCGTGCCGAAGCGCGCGCCGTGCGCGTGGCCGGGAAAGCGATCACGGAAGTTTGCAAGCTCACCGTGAAAGAGGCGCGCGCTTTCTTTTCCACGCTGCAACTCTCCGAAGGGCACCTGAAGATCGCGGACAGAATTCTCGAGGAGATTCGAACGCGATTGCAGTTTTTAGATGAAGTCGGCCTGGACTACCTGACACTGGACCGCTTGACCTCGACACTCTCGGGCGGAGAATCGCAGCGAATTCAATTGGCAACATCGCTGGGCTCGCATCTTGTCGGCGCTCTCTACGTGCTTGACGAACCATCGATTGGGCTGCACCCACGCGACACGCAGCGACTCATCGATATCCTTAAGTCACTGCGCGACCTGGGGAACACGGTGCTGGTCGTGGAGCACGATCCCGATACAATCCAGGCGGCGGACTGCGTCATCGATCTTGGTCCCGGCGCTGGAGAACTAGGCGGAAAGTTACTTTTTGTGGGAAGTTACGCAGCCATGCTCGAAGAGCACAAATCGCTGACGGGACGTTACCTCAGCGGAGAGCTGCGAATTCCCGTGCCTAACGTGCGCCACAAGCCCGGGGGCCGGTTCCTGCGCCTTTACGGCGCCAGCCTGCACAACTTGCAGAACCTGGATTTGATGATTCCGCTGGGAACACTGACGGTGGTTACCGGCGTCAGCGGCTCCGGAAAATCGACGCTGGTTCATGATGTGCTGTACAAAGCGCTGGCGGCGCAGCGGGTGGGCGGCAGCATCAAGGAATTCTGCGAGCGAATTGAGGGCGATTCAGAAATCCGGGAAGTGGTGATTGTGGACCAATCGCCTATTGGGCGAACGCCGCGTTCGAATCCCGCAACTTATCTCAAAGCGTTCGATGCAATTCGCGATGTATTTGCGGAAACGCCCGATGCGAAACGCCGGGGCTACGCCGCCGGTCATTTTTCGTTCAACGTGCCGGGAGGCCGGTGCGAAACGTGCCAGGGCGACGGCACGGTCACGGTGGAGATGCAATTTTTGGCGGACGTCGAATTGATCTGCGAAGAGTGCCGGGGCACGCGCTTCAAGAGCGGCGTCCTGGAAGTGAAGTATCACGGGAAGAATGTTCACGAGGTATTGCAGTTGACGGTTCGCGAAGCCCTGGCGTTCTTCGTGAATGTTCCCAAGATTGTTTCCAAACTTAGGGTGCTGAATGAAATCGGGCTGGGCTACTTGCGGCTCGGGCAGTCCGCGACAACGCTTTCAGGCGGAGAAGCGCAACGACTGAAGCTGGCTGCGCATCTGAGCCGCACCGACAATGAGGGCATTCTCTACATTCTCGACGAGCCGACAACGGGATTGCATTTCGATGACATCGCGAAGCTGCTCAGCGCGTTCCGCAAGCTGCTGGAAGGCGGTGCTTCGCTGCTGGTGATCGAACACAATCTTGACGTGATCAAGTCTGCAGATTGGCTGATCGATCTGGGGCCAGAAGGTGGCGATCAGGGCGGCAAGATTATTGCGACGGGAACTCCCGAGCAGGTGGCGCGCAATACCCAATCGCACACGGGGCGTTTCCTTGCGAAGGTCTTGAACGGAAACGGTCAGGCAAAGCGTGCCACGAACGGCGCATCCAAAGCGACAGGGCCTTCGGCTACAATTTCCAACGGGGGCAAGATTGCTCCGGCTGAACCATGAAGCTTGTTCCATTCCGATCGATAGCGGCGGGGATTCTAAGTTGCGGCTTATGCGCCGGTGGGCCGCAGCATCCCGACAGGGTCGGGACAGGTGCTGCGCCCCTACAAGAAAACCAAGCGAGCTCGCGCTTGCAATCTCCGGCCAGCCCCAAGCAGAAAACGGACCCAACAACCAAGTCGCAAAAAGTTGCGAATCCGCTCAACGACTTGCTGGCGGAAGCTCAGCGCGACGTCGAGAAGAGTGACTTTGAGGGGGCCATCGCCCCGCTGCAGAAAGTCATCGCGGACCAGCCGGACTTTGCTTATGCGCACTTTCAACTGGCCTACGTCTACACCGCGCTAAAAAAAACGGACGAAGCGCGCGTCGAATACGCTCGCACTATTGCGATCGACCCAAAAATGTCCGAAGCGTATCTCAATCTCGGAATGTTGCTGCTGGATAAGCAGGACAACGCCGCTGCCGTAGCCCCGCTTCGCAAAGCGGTTGAATTGCTTCCGGCGCAGAGCCGTCCAAGATATCTGCTGGCGGTGGCGCAAGACCGCTCCGGAGATCAGGCTGGGGCAGCCGACTCGTTTGAAGCGCTTGTTCATCTGGATCCCAACGACATCACGGCTATCGACTATCTGGGCTCGGCGGCGCTGCGCCGAGGCAAGCCCGCGGAAGCGGAAACGAGATTTCGGCATGCACTCGAAGTGCAGTCAAACAGCACTGAAGCGCGGAGAGGGTTGGCGCTGAGCCTCGATGCTCAGAAAAAGCCAGAAGCGGCGGGCGCGTACCGCGAGTATCTGGAACTCACTCCTAACGATTCCGAAGCTCGCGCCCGGCTCGTCCATCTTCTCGTCGAACAAAAAGAGAACGACGCGGCGGTTGCTGAACTGGATCGATTGGACGCCGGCAAGCAGCCCACGGTTGAATCGCTCAAGCTTCGCGCGGACGTGCAAATAGCCGGAAAGAAATGGGACGATTCCGTCGTTACGCTGCAGAAAGCTCTCGCACTGGCGCCAAACGATGCGCAACTGCACGGCGGTCTGGGGCGCATCTACCTTCAAAAACGTGATTTTGCTGCCGCGGAGAAGGAACTGCGTATCGCATTGCATCTCGATGGGAAAAATCTAAATTATTTCAAGGATCTCAGTTCGACGTTTTACTTGGGGGGAAATTATCCGGCGGCTCTTGCGGCGATGGACGAGATAGCGAAAGTGGAACAGCCGGGCGCGGGGACCTGGTTTATCCGTGCGCTCTGCTACGATAAACTGAAGCAGACGAAGCCTGCTCTGGAGGCTTACCAGAAGTTTCTGGAGCTTGATCAGGACAAAAATCCTGACCAAGTGTGGCAGGCGAAAGAACGGAGCAAGGTGCTGCAACGCATGCTGGAACGGAAAAGGTAGACGGATGAAAGCCAGCAGTACATCGCGGGGTGCGGTGTGCGGCCTGCTCGTATTGCTTGCGATGTTGACTCCGGTTGCGGCGCAGAGCCTGGCCGATCTTCAGGGGCGCTTTGATCGGGAGACGAGCGGAGTTCAACGGGCGAAACAGCTTGGAAAGTTGGGAGACGCACAGTTTGAAGAAGCGCGGCGAGCCGGAAAAGCCGGCGACTATAACGCGGTCGGTTTGACGCTGGAAAAATACCGGGACAACGTTCGCGCCGCGGTCGATACCCTGAAGAAGCAACACCCCGACGCAGAAAAGCAATCCAATGGCTATCGGCAGCTGGAGATCTACGTGCGGAAGGGAATTCGCGAGGTTGACGATACGTTGATCGTATCCCCGGAAGGCTACCAGCCGCCGCTGCAGATTGTCCGACGGGACCTGATCCGAATGGATGAAGAACTGCTGAAGATGTTATTCCCCAGGCGGCCTCTGAATCAGCACCCGGCTGCGCCCCCCGCGGAGAAACAACCATGAGCTTAAAGTTGCACGTTTTCCTGCTGTGTTCCGTGATGCTCGCCGCATCGGCGGCGGTTCGTGCCGGAACGCCACCGCAGAAGGATTATCTCTCGGCGGTCGAAGCGGACAAGATCCGCGACGCGGAGACGGCCAACGAGCGCATTAAGCTCTTTCTGACATTTGCGGACGATCGCTTGAAAAAATTTCAGTATGAATTGGACCATCCGTCTTCGAACCGCCACGGGGACATGCTGAATTCGCTGCTGAATGCTTACGTGGGCTGCGTAGACGACGCGGCGGACCTGATCCAACTGGGGCTGGAGAAGCAGGAGAATATCCGGCAGGGGGTTGACCTGATGGCGGCGCGGACGAAAGAATTTCTTGTTGTGCTGGAGAAACTGTCCAATGATGGCGCCGAGCGGGAGATCTACAAGGACAATCTGGACGACGCCATCGAGGGCACTCGCGACGCGATGAATGACGCGGAAAAGGCGAAGAAGAAAGTTGCGCCGCCGCCGATTCGCCGGAAAAATTAACTTTTGCGAAATCTGAACACAGCGATGAAATCGAGACGCGAGAGAACCTCGATGGTTCCGGGAGGCAGGGCACTATTTCAACGGATGTTTACGCGGCTGGGTTGCGATGGGCGGCCGCCGCGATTTCGCGTGGAGTTTTATCCCTATTCCAGCTTGGTGCTCACGATTCGGCGGCGAGAGGAAGTTGTTTTTGTGCGTTTCTCGGACCTGTTGCAGAGGGCGCCGCTGGCGGTACTGGAAGGCGCGGCTGTGCTGTTGCTTTCGCGCGTTTACCGGCGCAAGGCTCCGAGCGAGCTGACAGAACCTTATCTGACGTATGCGCGATCGGATCGCACGCGCAGCCGTATGAACCGCATGCGGCGCGGGCGCGTTCGACTGGCGACGACCGGTCCGCGGGGAGAGCATTACGACCTCGAAGGAATGTTTGACGCGCTCAATTTGAAATATTTTGCTGGCCAGCTGCAACGGCCGCACATTGGTTGGAGCACGCGGAGCTGGCGACGGCAATTCGGTTGCTACGATCCCGGGCCGAATCAGATTCTGCTGAATCGGCGGATGGATCGTCCGGGAGTTCCGGCGTGTGCGGTGGAATATGTTTTGTTTCACGAAATGCTGCACGTGAAGCATCCTACGCGGCGATCGGGTTGCAGCATGGTTTCGCATTCCCGCGAATTCCGCGAAGAAGAAAAGCGCTTCACCGAATTCGAGCGCGCCCGCCGAATCCTGGACCGCCTCGCGCGGTGATCTTGGAATACTACAGCATTGCGGTCGCTTGTCCGTGACTGGATTACGGCGAGCGCCTAGGTGCCAGCTACTCGGCTACGCCAAACGTAACGTAAACCTTGGCCGGTTCTCGCTCTAGCCAAACCACAATCGCACGTCTCTCAATGGGAACAGTTCGATGGCTGAGCGCGCCACCAGCGACCCAAAGTTCACCACGACTGTTAGTATGAAGCTCCACCACGCTGTTGTTCCCTTCGCCCCAAGTGGAGTTGATGGCTCGGACAAGAAAAGGTAAGCCCTTGGGGTGCTTTGTTGGGCCCAGTTTTGCGATTTGGTCGTCGGATAAAGGTATTGAGGCAGTTCTGCGTAGTAGAGCTTCGGCCTCCAACTCATTTGAAGCAGAGACTAACTCCCACTGCGAGCGGTCGAGCGTGGCCCAATCTACATCGTTTGGCCCACGCTGCACCCACCATTCGTTTGCAGAACGTCCCTTGGAGGCGTTAACGTCATTCACTGCCGGGCCGCGACAACTTACAAGCATCAAAACGATACAGGCCCATATCAGCCAGTGCGGTACTTTGCCCCTGATGTTCATCGCGGGTGCATCCAAAAAAAAGAGTGCCACAGAATCCGGAACAATCGCATCCTCCGTCCACTTCTTCGATTTACTTCGACTGCTTGTCCACTTCCCGATGTAGCTTCTCAATTCTCTTGCGCACTTTGTCGCCATCTTCGGCGTGCGGATATAGATCCAGATAGCGTTGGTAGGATTTGAGCGCTTGTTTCTTCAGGCCTTTTTTCTCCTGGGCTACGCCCAAAAAGCGAAATGGGATGGCGTAGCCGGGTTTCGCTGTTGTGGCGTCCTGAAAGCGATCGATGGCCGCATCCAGATCACCTTTTTTCATATAGAACTGGCCCACTTCGAGATCCTTTTCCGCGCGCAGGGGATCCCACGTGGGCTGGTCGGGTGCGTTTTGCGTGGCGGTGTCTTTCTTTTGCTTGGGGAAAGGCTTTGGCGGCGGAGCGCTCGGTGCATCGGCTGGTTTGGAGGAAGACTCCTGCGGCGGATCCTGGGCGCGCACTTGCTGCGCTCCACAAAGCAGAAAAGACGCAGCCAAGATTGGAATTGTCGTACTGAATCGCATCCCGGTCACGGAGGTCTCCCTGTACTCCGATTCGGTCTAGTATGATGGAAGTTGTCTGGCGATTGTAGTTTTGTGCTTAAGCCGCAATGGAACCCCGCGAAAAAGCCGCGCAGCTTCCGGAGAGCCCGGGCGTCTACCTGTTCAAGGATGCCGGGGGAACCGTGCTTTATGTTGGCAAGGCGCGCAGCCTGCGCAGCCGGGTGCGGTCGTATTTCCTGGAATCGCGGTGGATGGATGCCAAAACAGGTTCGCTGGCGCGCGAGATTGCGGACCTGGAAACGATCGTGGTGGATAACGAGCGCGAAGCGCTGGCGCTCGAACACAACCTCATCAAACAATACCGGCCGAAATTCAATGTGGTGTTACGCGACGACAAGACCTATCCCTATATCAAATTCACGGCGGCAGAGAAATATCCGCGCGTTTATTTTACGCGGCGGATTAAGAAGGACGGGTCGATCTATTTCGGACCGTATTTTCCTGCAAGTTTGGCGCGGCGGATTATGCATTTTGTGCACAAGCGGTTCCTCGTGCCTTCTTGCACGGTGGATCTGACGCGCAGCCATCCGCGGCCTTGTTTGCAGTATTACATCAAGCGTTGCCTGGGGCCTTGCGTTACCGGGCTCACTACGGATGAACGCTATGCGGAAGCGGCGCGCGATGTGCGGTTGTTTTTGGAAGGGCGGCGGCACGATCTAATCAAGAGCCTGGAAGAGCGGATGGTGGCGGCAGCGGAGAAGGAACTCTTCGAGCAGGCGGCCGCTTACCGCGATTTGCTGCGGACACTGGAAGACATTGAAGAGCGGCAGCGCATCGCCGCGGCTCAGGGAGATGACACCGACGTGCTCGCGTATTACGCCGAGCCACCGCTCGTTGCCGCGGATCTTTTCCATTTGCGCGGCGGGCGAGTGGTGGACAGGCGGGAATTTTATTGGGAGGAACTGGAAGAGTTTGATCCGCAGGAATTCGTGACTTCGCTGCTGAAACAGCTTTATCTGGAAGCGGAATATTTGCCGAAAGCGATTCACGTCTCGGCGGATTTTGAGGATCGCGAACTGCTTGAGGAGATGCTGACGGAGCGGGCGGGACACAAAGTGGAAATTTTCACGCCGCAGCGCGGGACTAAGCGAGCGTTCCTCGATTTGGTGGAGAGCAACGCGAAGCATTCGTTTGAACAGAGATTCCGAGTCTTGAAGCCGACGTCAAAGGCGATTGGCGAGGCGTTGCAGAATGCGCTTAACTTAGTGGAAGAGCCGCATCGCATCGAGAGCTTTGACATTTCGCATATTCAAGGAACGGATACGGTGGCGTCCATGGTGGTTTGGGAAAAAGGGCGCATGAAAAAATCGGATTACCGCAAATTCATCATTCGCGGCGAAGAAGGGCGCGCCGAAGAGGCAAGCAATGGAAATCCGCTGCGGCAGATACGACAGAACGACGACTTTGCAAGCATGCGAGAGGCCGTGCGGCGGCGGTACCGGCGATTGCAGGAAGAGAAGAAGGAATTGCCCGGACTCATCTTGATCGATGGCGGGATTGGCCAATTGCACGCAGCGGCGCAGGCCCTGGAATCGTTGCAGATTATCAACCAGCCGGTGGCGAGCATCGCGAAAAAAGAGGAAATTCTCTACGTGCTGGGGCAGGAAGATGAGCCAATCGTGCTGGAACGACACTCGCCCGTGTTGCACCTGATTCAGCAGATCCGCGACGAGACGCACCGGTTCGCGGTCACATTTCACCGCCAACGGCGCGGCAAGCGGCAAACGGAGACGGTGCTCAGCGACATTCCCGGGGTGGGGGAGAAGACGGCGCAGAAACTATTGAAGGAATTTGGGAGCGTGGCCAACATTCAAAGGGCGGGAATCGAAAAACTGAGCACTGTGATTTCGCGGAAGAGCGCCGAGAAAATCCTTAGCCAATTGGGAGGCGCGGCGCCGCAGTAACCAGTTGGCGCAGGAATGGCGGTTAGGCTGCATTGCGTGAGTCGCAGTGCTATGCTACGGTTTCTGTGGAGGCTGTTATGGCTGACAATGTAGGGTCGAAGGTCACGTATTTTCTTGTAGGGCTGGGAGTTGGGGCTCTGGTGGGGATTTTGTTTGCGCCGAAGTCCGGCGAAGAGACCCGCGATTTCCTGGCGAAGAAGGCGGATGAGGGCAAGGATTACGCCCAGAAGAAAGCCCGCGAACTGCGGGAGCGCGCCGACGAATTGATCGAACGCGGCAAGGAAGTTGCGGTAAGCAAGAAGGATTCTATCTCGGCGGCTGTGGAAGCCGGACGCGAAGCGTATTTGCGCCAGTCGAAATCGTAAGGGTTCGGCAAGGCCGTAGCACGGGTTCCGTCCCTCAGTGGGGCGCGCGGGGCAGCTATGCAATTGTGGCTTGAAATTTTCAGTCTGGTGGCGGCGGCTGCACTGATTGTGCAGGTAGTGATTCTCACGGCGTTATTTTTTCAGCTGCGGAAAACCACGGAAAATATGAATCGGCTGGTGGGCGATTTGCATTCGCGAGTCGGCCCGATTCTAACGCGCGTGCAAATCCTGCTGGACGATACGCAGCCGAAAATCTCCAGCATGGTGAATGACGCTTCGCACATCGTGTACCTGGCGCGAGGGCAGGCGCAGAAGATCGACCGAGTGTTCACGGATGCGGCGGACCGGCTGCGCGGGCAGTTGGTGCATGCGGACCGCATCTTGACGGGGACGCTCGAGGCCGTGGAAGATGCGGGCGCGAAGTTCAGCAACAGTTTCTGGCGGCCGATGCAGAAGGCGTCGGCTCTGGTGCAGGGAATCAAAGTGGGGCTAGACCTTTTGCGGTCGCGGCGTAAGAGAAGTTCTGGGGGAGACGAGCCGCGGGAGCAGCAGGAAGAAGAACTTTTTATTTAGAAAACAGAAATTGGAAAATCGAAATTAGCATGTGGGCGCGGCGGCTGCGCCCTTTATTTTTTGCGCCGCACCGTCGCGGAAGAATATTGGAAAGTCAGCGGATCCAGCCGCCGCCGAGGACGGCGTCGCCATCGTAGAACACGACGGCTTGGCCGGGGGTGATGGCGCGCTGCGGGGTGTCGAACGTAACGCGCGCGGTAGTTGCATCGAGTGGCTCGATGGTGGCAGGCGCGGGTTCGTGCTTGTGGCGGATTTTGGCGAAAGCGCGAAGCGGGCCTTTTGGCTGATCACAGGAAATCCAATTCACACCCTCAACTTCGCCTGACGTTTTCCGAAGAACCTCATCCTCACCGACGACGACGCGGTTCTTTTCCGGGTCAATCGAGAGGACATAGACCGGCTTGCCAGTGGCGAACCCGAGGCCCTTGCGCTGGCCGATTGTAAAGTTGTGAACTCCATTGTGGCGCCCAATCACATCACCGATCTCGTTGACGATTTCTCCCTCGCCATTTTGCAGAGAGATTCCACGCTCTTGTGAATACGCCTGAATGAACTGCACGTAGTTGCCAGTGGGCACAAAACACAGCTCCATGCTTTCCGGTTTTTCCGCGACGGGCAAATTCGCGCGGCGGGCCAGGGCGCGGACTTCTTCCTTGGTGAGTTCGCCGAGAGGAAAGTGGCTGCGCGAAAGCTGTTCCTGCGAAAGTCCCCAGAGAAAATAGGATTGATCCTTGGAGTCGTCGCGCGCGCGCAGCAATTCCCAGCGGCCGGTATCGTTGTTGCGGCGAATGCGCGCGTAGTGGCCGGTCGCGAGACGCTCCGCGCCAATCTGGCGCGCCATGCGCAGGAGCGGCTCGAACTTCACGTCGGTATTGCAATTGGTGCAGGCGATGGGCGTGCGGCCAGCGAGATACTGGTCCACGAAAGGACGAACGACGCGCGCCTCGAATTGCTCCTCGAAGTTCACAACATAGTGCGGAAAATTCAAATGTTGCGCTACAGCCTTGGCGTCATAGACGTCGTCGAGCGAGCAGCAGCGGTGTTGCGCGGGGCCGTCGCCCTGAAGTTCGGGGAGGCGGCGCTGGTTCCAGAGCTGCATGGTGAGGCCGACGACGCTGCGGCCCTGCTGCTGCAAGAGGGCGGCGACAGCGGAAGAGTCGACGCCGCCGGACATAGCTACCGCAACAAGGCCACGCTGGGTTTCCGCGCGCTCGGGCAAGGTGTCGAATTGGACGGCTGCTTTCATTCAGCAATCTATTGTAGCCCGAATTGAAGTCATTCGCTGAGCAGCGAAGAAAACCCGCGGGCCTAAAGGTCCACGCTACAGTACGGCCTCCTTGCGATAGGTGGGGGAGAGTTCGCGCAGTTGGGCGACGGCGGCGGGGACGACGTTCAAGGCGAAATCGATGTCCGCGTCAGAGGTGTGACGGCCGAGGCTGAAGCGCAGGCTGGCGCGGGCTTCTTCGGGCGGAAGACCGATAGCGGTAAGTACGTGCGATGGTTCGACGGCGCCGGAGGAGCAGGCGGCTCCGGTCGAACAGGCGAGACCTTTCAAGTCGAGCGCAATGAGAAGCGCTTCGCCTTCGATGCCGGGGAAGACGATGTTTGTGGTGTTCGGAGTACGCGGTGCAGCGCCGCCGTTCACACGCGACTGGGGAACGCTATCCAGCAGCCCTTGCTGCAACTGGTCGCGAAGGGCGGAGACGCGGTGGGCGTCTACGGCGAGAGACTTGCGAGCGATTTCGGCTGCTTTGCCCAGTCCCACAATTCCCGCGACATTTTCTGTGCCGGCGCGGAAGCCACGTTGGTGATGGCCGCCGTACAAGAGCTGTCGCAGGCGAGTTCCACCGCGCACGTAGAGCGCGCCGATTCCCTTAGGTGCGTAGATCTTGTGGCCGGAAAGGGAGAGGAGATCGAGGCTCATGGCGTTGACATCAATGGGAATTTTGCCGGCGGACTGCACCGCGTCGGTGTGAAAGTAAACATCAGCCTTGGCCGCGATGCGGCCGATTTCTTCGAGCGGCTGGACGGTACCGAGTTCGTTGTTGGCGTGCATGATGGTGATCAAAACAGTTTCAGGCCGGAGGGAGCGGCGCAACTCGTCCAGGTCAATTAGTCCTTCGCGATCAGTCGACAGATAGGTGACGCGCACGCCTTCTTTTTCAAGAGCTTGGCAGGTGTTGAGGACGGCTTCGTGCTCGATGGCCGTGGTGATGATGTGAGGAGGTGAGGTTAAGGAAGTAGAGGAAGTAAAGGAAGCAAAGGATGGGGAGACGATCCCGAATATGGCGTGATTGTCGGCTTCGGTGCCGCCGCTAGTGAAGACAATTTCCTGGGGGCGGGAGCCGATAAGGGCAGCGACTTGTTCGCGGGCGGTTTCGACGGCCGCGCGGGCACGCTGGCCGGGAGTGTGGATGGAGGCGGCGTTGCCGAATTCGGCGGAGAAATAGGGCAGCATGGCAGCGAGCACTTCCGGCTCGACGGGTGTCGTGGCGTTGTAATCGAGATAAACGCGGTTCATAGGGTTACCCACAGGATACTACTAGCAGGTCCGAGTTACTTGCACGAGGTTGGGGGCAGAACATCGCCTCAGGGAAGGAGTAGGCCTGTAAGGCGATTTCTAGTTAACGCACAAAGAACAAAAGATCGTTCCTAGAGTGAAGGCGTTCTTAGGAGAGAACACTCTTATCTACGAACCCACAGAGCACCCCCGACTTTGAATTTCTCCCGCGCAACCCACTAACCATTAAGGATGTCTTAGACGATGTTAATGAAGTCAGGAACTGTATCGCGCATGGCGACAAGATTCCCGACAGATATTTCGCCCCTGGAGGAGGAAGGCAAGCTCTCAGCGGAGTGGTGAACTTCTTAACAGTCTTGGATGATTCTCTGTCATTTATTATCAGAGAAACTCTCCTCAAGATTCTTCGGTACAACCTTGTGGAAAACTTCAAGAGTAGGCACGAATACTCGCAGTTCTGGAAGAGAATGGGCGTCGAGGATCGGGCGAGGGGCCCTAGCCTAAGCGAAGGATGGGAAAGCCAAGGCCCCGCCGATTCAAGGCATTCGGGTGTGTTTGATATGGACGGCGGCCTGGACTTGGATGACTACACTCCGGCGGCGCGGCCTGTGCCGTGTCGTGGCACGCGGGAAAAGCGAAAGTAGAAATCAGAAACTAGAAAATGGGAAGAAAGTGAGTAGATCGGCAGGAAGCAAACACTTTGACAGGGGGCGAAGCACCTTTTACACTGACGGCATGGAAGTAAAACTTTCACCCGAACTGCAAGCCAAGCTGGACAGCGTTGCCGCCCAGCAGGGACGCGATAGCGCGTCACTGGTGCATGAAGCGGTGGAACGCTTGGTTGGTTACGATGAGTGGTTTATCCGCCAAGTGGAAGAAGGCTTGGCGCAGATCGACCGCGGAGAAGTGGTTGAACACGACGAAGTTGCCGCTCCAATGGAAAAGCGCATCGCCGAAAAACAACGCCGTAGCTAATACAAGTCCGCTGGACCACCGCTGCCGCGAGTGACCCGGAAAACATTGCAGATTACCTCTTTGAAAAAACACCAGAAAACGCCGCGCGCCTGATACGCGAGATCTGCGGAGCGGTTTTCGCGCTGAGAATTTATCCAAATCGAGGCCGCCCCGGCAAGAAATCAGGAACACGCGAACTGGTACTCCCCGCGCTGCCGTATGTAGTCGTCTACAAGGTCGCGGGCGATGTTCTCCACATTGCTCGTATTTTGCACGGCGCCCAGCTGTGGCCGCGATGAAGCAGGGAAAATCGTTTCAGTATGCCGGCCTCTGCAGGAACGGTTAGGAACCGGCCTATCCGAGAGTTGCGGCTATTCGGTTTGCTTTTTGGGGCGCCAGTTGACTAGGTTGCTGGTGTAGAGGGCGATGCAGAGGAGGTTGGCGGGGACGAAACCGAACTGGGCGGTGCGTACGCCGATGACGCAGACAACGGCGCTATTGAGAGCGGCGACGACCCAGCCTTGCCAGAGCTTCTTGCCAATGAGCACAGTGGCGAGAACGGTCAACACGCAGGAGAGATAATCGAGTCGGATGATGTGGATCAGGTTGAGCACGTTGTGATGACGGGTGAGTAGCCGGTTCCCTCCAGCATGAGAAGTGCAATTGTGAGGCCACTCGTGGCGGAGCCTCGGCATGGGGTGCAATTCTCATGGAGGCTGCAAGTCCTTGTAGCGCCGCTATTTAGAGCCTCATGAAAAAGAGGGGAAATCAATGGGTGGCGTGGCTTGCGGCGTTTATGGTCAGTCTGAGACAGTTTGTGTCAGCCTGAAACGATTGCGGCTCACAATGCGATTGATAAAGGTGGTGTGGCGATGACCGTGGCGCCACTGAGTGCTACTCGGGAGTCACTACAGGCATTGGCAAGAAGGCAGACAGGTTCGTGATAGAGTTCGGCGGGACAGGAGAGAACAGTGGCGTACGCGGACTTGCGGGAGTTTGTGAAGCGGTTGGAGAAGGAAGGGGAGCTGAAGCGGATACGCGCGGAGGTGGACCCTATCCTGGAGATCGCAGAAGTGACACAGCGCGTAGCGCGAGACGCCAAGCGAGCGCCGAATTCCGTGGGACCAGCGCTGCTGTTTGAGAAGCCAAAGGGATCGCGGCATCCGTTGCTGATTAATGCGTTTGGAAGCGTGAGGCGGATGGCGCTGGCATTTGAAGTGAACGAACTGGATGAAGTTGCGGAACGAATCCAGGGGTTTCTGAAGATGGAGACGCCTCAAGGGTTTTTCGACAAGGTCAAGATGCTGCCGAAGCTGGCCGAGCTGGGGTCGTTTTTTCCGAAGAGCGTGAAGTCTGGCCCGTGCAAGGAAGTCATCCAGAAGGGAAGTGATGTAAACCTTTTCGACTTTCCGATCCTCAAGTGTTGGCCACAGGATGGCGGGCGCTTCATTACATTCCCGCTAGTGTTCACAAAGAATCCGGAGACCGGCAAACGAAATGTCGGGATGTATCGCATGCAGGTGTACGACGAGCGCACCACGGGAATGCACTGGCAGACGCAGAAACACGGGGCGGAGCATTTTCGGCGAGCGAAGGCGAAGAATCCCGAGGGGAGAATTCCCGTGAGTGTGGTGATTGGCGCCGATCCAGCGACCGCTCTCGCGGGCATGCTGCCAATTCCGCCGGACCTGGATGAAATGATGTTCGCTGGGTTTCTGCGGCGCGATCCTGTGGAAATGGCGCCGTGCGAAACCAACGACCTGGAAGTGCCCGCCAACGCCGAAATCGTGCTGGAGGGGTACGTCAATTTGAATGAGATGCGCACGGAAGGTCCCTTTGGCGACCACACGGGGTTCTACTCGCTGGAAGGGGAGTACCCGGTTTTTCATGTGGAGTGCGTCACGCGCCGCAAGGAGCCCATCTACCTGACGACGGTGGTGGGTCCGCCGCCGCAAGAAGACTTCTACATGGGATACGCGGTCGAGCGCGTTTTCCTGCCAGTGATGAAAATGCAGTATCCGGAAATTGTGGACGTGGCCATGCCTGCGGAGGGAATTTTTCACAATTTGATGATCGTGGCCATTCGAAAGTCCTATCCCGGGCACGCACGAAAAATCATGAACGCGATTTGGTCACTGGGGCAGGCGATGTTTACGAAAGTGATTGTGGTCGTCGACCACGACGTGAACATACACAATTACAGCGAGCTGGTCTGGAAGACGCTATGCGCACTCGATCCTGAGCGAGACGTGCAGTTTTCACTGGGGCCCCTCGATACTCTGGATCACGCGGCGCGCATTCAAGACTTCGGATCGAAGATGGGAATCGACGCTACGCGCAAATGGGCGTCGGAAGGTTTTACTCGACCATGGCCAGATGAAATTCTGATGGACGAAGCGACAAAGAAGCGGGTCGATGCCCTGTGGAAATCTCTGTCACTGGAAAAAGCGTGACAGATTTTTGCGGGAATTTCCCGTGAGTGCGGAAAGTGGCGCGCGCGAAATTCCGCGTGCAAAATCAGGAACGGGGGAAAACGGTTCCGCAAGGTGAAATCAAGAGTAGTACTTTTTCATGCTATGGGACTGATTTCAAAGGATAACCGTCCCTTCGGACAGGGTGCGGTCTGTGGCAAAACCACTACTAATAGTGGTCTGCGACTCCCATTGCCACAACATGACCGGGTACTACCGGACAATACCCCCCGAACTGCCTAGAACTACCCGTATTGTTAGGACAACAGACCTATAGATTCCCTTGACGCTCGGAGTGATAGAATGTCATAAAGCTCCCACGGGCTGTTTCCCCGGTAGTCCGCAGCGCAGACGGGAAGCAGCAAACGGTCGTGATCCAAATGTGTGCGGATGCCGGGGTGGCGTTCCTCGTGAGCGAATCGCGCGAAGTGATGAATGTACGGCAGGCGTCGCAATATCTGGGCATCTCCCCGGATACCCTGTACCGTTACATCACCGAGGGCGAGATTCCCGCGTTTAAACTCGGCAACCGTTGGAAACTGCGTAAAACGATCTTGGATCGCTGGATGGAACGCAAGATGAGCCAGGCGACCGCGAGGCGCCGGTAGTCCGGCGCGTGAGTCAGGGAGAGAGGCCGCGAAATGTTCGGAATGGGAAAAAAGAGCCGGCAGCTCGTGGGACTGGACATCGGGTCCAGTTCGATCAAGGCCGTGGAATTGAAAGCTTCAAAAGCGGGCTATGAGCTCGTGAGCTTCGGAATGGAAGCTTTGGCACCGGACACGGTCGTGGACGGAGCCATCATGGATGCGCCGCAAGTGGCCAATGCCATCAGTAAGATTTTTGACGCCCAGCGAATCAAGACGAAGAACGTGGCGACCTCCGTTTCGGGGCACTCGGTAATCGTCAAGCGCGTGCCGCTTCCGCTGATGACGGAAGACGAGCTTTACGATCGGATTCCTTCCGAGGCCAGCCAGCATATTCCGTTCGACATCGCGGACGTGAACTTAAGCTATCAGCTCTTGGAGTCGATGGACTCGCAAATGGACGTGCTGCTGGTGGCGGTCAAGAAGGACAAGATTTTGAACCACACCAACGTTTTGGCGCAGGCCGGCAAGACACCAGTAGTGGTGGACATCGATGCATTCGGATTGCAGAACTGCTTCGAGATCAACTACGAACCGGATGCGGGGCAGACGGTGGCGCTCTTGAACATCGGCGCGAGCGTTATGAACATCAATATCGTGCGCGGCGGCGTGCCGCTGTTCACGCGCGACGTCAGCGTGGGCGGCAATCAATATACCGACGCGCTGCAAAAGGAATTGGACCTCAGCTTTGAAGATGCGGAACGCTTGAAGCGCGGCGATTCGCTGCCCAGCGTTACCGATGAACAAAAGCAACAGATCCTGCGCAGCGTATCCGACATTTTGACGCTGGAAATTCAAAAGACCTTCGACTTCTTCCGGGCCACGGCCAGCGGCGAGAACATTCAACGCATCGTAGTGGCGGGCGGCACGGCGCGGGTTCCGGGGCTGGTGGACTTGCTGCGCGAAGAGTTTGCCATGCCGGTGGAAGAATTGAATCCTTTTCGCAAGATATCAATCGATCCCAGCAAGCACAGTGATGACCAGATTCGCGAAATGGCGCCGCGGCTGGCCATTGCCGTAGGTCTGGCGCTGAGGAGCTTCGACTAGCCATGATCCGCATAAACCTTTTAGGACAAATTCGGCCAAAGGCCGCGCGGCGACCGGTAGACACGGGCGCAGCGCTGCCGGTGGTATTCATCGGCGCGGGACTGGTGCTCGGCGCCTTGGTTCTCGGATTTTTCTATTACACCTGGCAGAACCAACTGAACAAGGAAAACGCGGAAATCAAGAGGCTGACGGCGCAGAAAACGGATTTGGAGCAAACCAAGCTGCAAGTCGAGGCCTTCGAAAAGCAAAAGGTGGTCCTGCAACAGCGGGTTTCGACGATCGAGCAATTGCAGCGGGACCGCACTGGCGGGCAGGAACTGCTCGACATGGTTGCCAACACTGTATCGCGCACCGAAAACCTTTGGCTTACGGAGATGGTCCGCAAGGGCAATACGCTTTCGATGGAGGGTTCCTCTGCTTCCATCAACGCCGTCGCCAACTTCATCACGGCGCTGAAGCGCTCCGGCTATTTCCAGAAGGTCGAAATCAAGGAAACGAAGCAGGACGAAAAGACTTCCGCAGTACAGTCGTTCATGTTCCAAATCACGGCTGAAATCACTCCGCCCCCCGCAGTGCAGGCACGCCCGGCAAATACGCCGGCTGGCACTGCAGCTGCGAAGGCGCCGGCGAAAAAAGGATAGGGGGCGGCCATGGCGAATCCATTTCGAGACATGTCGGTGATCATGCAGGCCCTGGTTGCTGCAGCCGTTGCTGTTGTTCTGGTTCTGGTGGGCGTCTACGTGCCGGGTTCTCCGATCGCGCGAGAGCGCGACGAGGTGGACACCGCCGTTCAGAAGAAGACCAAGCTGAACCAGGAAGTCACGCAGCTCCAGGTCTACAAGCAGCGCTATGGAGAATTGAAGCAGCAGATGGACGGCCTCTCGAAGCAATTGGAGACGTTGAAGACGATCGTGCCCGAAGAGAAAGAGACCGATGAGTTTATCCGCCTGTTGCAGGGAGCGGCCAGCGCCTCCAACGTCTCCATCCGGCGTTTGACGGCGCAGGCCATCGTTCCCAAGGAATATCACTACGAAATGCCGTTTGAAGTGCAGGCCGATGGCCCGTACTTCAACGTGCTGGATTTCTTCGGAAGGCTGGGACGCCTGTCGCGGATCATCAATGTCGGCGACTTGTCGTTTGACGATCCAGAAAAGTCGAAAGGTACGCGGTATGCAACACGGCCGGGGACCACAGTCTCTGGAATCTTCACGGCAACAACATTCTTCACCAAACCAGCCGACACGGGTGCTGCTGCTCCCGCAGCGGGGGCTAAGCCTGCAGCCGGGGCGGCTCGGTAATGGTGAACGGGAATGAGCGAACTATGCGTGCAGCGATAACTCTCGGACTAGGGATTTTGATCGCGGCTACGGCGCCTGGACTTCAGGCGCAGGTCAGCCCTTCAACGCCCAATAGTGTGAAGTCTGCACTGGGGGGTGCGGGCACGCCGGCGCAGCAAGCGGCACCGGCTGCCAGCAAACCCGCGCCGCAAACGGCTAAACCGGCAGGCAAGCCGGCGGCAAAATCCGCTGCCAAGGCAAGAGGGAAGTCTCCCGCAAAGACAGCGGTCAAAGCGGTCGAAAAGCCCTCTACTCCAGGGGCGCCACCGGAAGCCGCGGAGAGCGAAGTGAAGCAGGCTCGCCGAGACCCATTTGAATCTTTGATCGGTCGGCAGAACAAGACTCAAGCGATTCTCCCGCCGGGAAAGCTCGGCCTGCAAGTCAGCACGTTGCGTCTCGATGGCATCGTGCGCTCGCCGAACGGAATGATCGCGGTGGTTTCGAATCCGCAAGCGCGCACGTACTTCCTGCGTGACGGTGACCGCCTGTTTGACGGCAGCGTGGAAAAAATTTCGATGGACGGCGTTTCCTTCCATGAAGAAGGCAAAGACGCCTTCGGGAAACCCGTCGAGCACCAAGTGAATAAACGACTTTACTCCAGTCCAGGAGAACAGCAATGAAGACGAATTGGCCGGCCCTACGGCATGGCTACCTGATCCTTGCAAGCGTGGCGCTCGCCGCGAGTCCAGTGCTTGCGCAGACCCAGGCGCCCGCTGGCGCGACTTCGACCTCGGCGGTCATCTCCAGCGTTGCTATTACGCAGGCGCCGGAACGGTCGGCGGTGCGCGTGGAAGGCGAGGGACGTCTCGACGTTCACGCCGGCCGCATGCAGAACCCGGATCGCCTGGTGCTGGATTTCGCGGGAGCCCGGCTCGCCGTGCAGAAGACGGTTATCCCCGGGAACTCCGCGCCGGTGCGCGGCGTGCGCCTCGGCCAATACCGTCCGGATATTGCACGCGTGGTTGTGGATCTCACGACCGCGACACCTTACCATGTTTCGCGCGACGGGGAAGCCGTGGTCATCTCCTTCGAGACTCCCGCGTCGACGCCGATGCAACCGGTTTCCAGCATGACGACTTTGACTTCGCGGCAAAACGAAAAGTCTCGGCCGGAATTTAATTACGTGGCAGCGTCGCCCCGCATGGTTACGGCGCACTCTTCCAAGAATCTTAAGCCTTCTGCTCCTCGCTTCGCTTTGCCCAGCGAACTGACCCAGCCCTCAGCCACACTGGCATCGTTCAGCGATAAGGACCCAGTTCGCCCGGATTCCTCGACGCAGCAGGCGGCGGCCCAGCAGGCCGTGCAGCAAGCCGGCGCGGCGGCCTCGACTATGGCGCAGGCTCCGGCAGCAGCGGCGCCGGCAGGAAAATATACCGGTGAGCCCATCTCCGTGAACCTGAAGGACGTGGACCTCAAGGACTTCTTCCGCCTGATTCACGAAATCAGCGGTCTGAACGTGGTGCTGGATCCCGCCGTTAAGGGGACCCTCACTATCGTATTGGATGAAGTGCCCTGGGATCAGGCGCTCGACATCGTGATGCAGAACAACAGCCTCGACAAGCAATTGAACGGCAACGTTCTGCGCATCGCAACCCGCGCCACGCTGAAGAATGAAGCGGAAACCATGCGCGATCTCGAACGAGCCCAAGCCGAAGCCATTGCTCCGGTGACCGTGCCTCGTGTACTGAGCTATGCTAAGGCCGCTTCGATGGCCCCGCTCCTGAAGAAGTTTCTCAGCTCCCGCGGTGATATTTTGTTCGATGACCGTTCGAACCAGCTGATTATTCGCGACATTCCCTCGGTTATTCCGACTATCGACAACTTGATCCGCAACCTGGACCGCAAGTCGCAGCAGGTGGAAATCGAAGCGCGCGTCGTTTCCGCTTCACGTTCCTTTGCGATTGATATCGGCACGCAGTTGGGCTTCGCGGGATCGGCCACGGGCGGCCGGTCCATCGCTGGCGGAGATTCAACCGTCGGCACGAGCAACGTTTC
This sequence comes from Candidatus Acidiferrum sp., assembly GCA_036522305.1. Taxonomy (GTDB): domain Bacteria; phylum Acidobacteriota; class Terriglobia; order Acidiferrales; family UBA7541; genus Acidiferrum. The sequence continues at coordinate 35,172 of DATDGB010000086.1, forward strand.
GAACACCCCTCCACCTTTTTATACTTCAGCAGGCACCACCAGCCTGCCGTTGAACACCAACCTGGGCGCCGGGGCCCCGACGAGCGGCATTTTCCTTGGGCACCGTTCACCGAATTTTGCGATCGACTTCTTCATCACCGCGTCGGAAGCCAAGGGCGTCGGCAAGCTTCTCTCAAAGCCCAAAGTCATCACGCAGAACAACGAGAAGGCGACCGTCAAGCAAGGTACTAAGATCCCGATTCAGACGACCATCAACAACACCATCTCGGTCCAGTTCATCGACGCGGTGCTGAAGTTGGAGGTCACTCCGCAAATCACTGCCGAGGGCACCATTTTCATGGACGTCCTCGTTGAGAATACGCAGATCGATACCGGTATCCCGCGCGTTTCGGGAATCCCGGCTCTCGATACCGAATCGGCGGAAACCAAGGTGACCGTGGCCGACGGTGGCACCGTCGTAATCGGCGGCATTATCATCTCCTCGCAGCGCACAGACATCCAACAGGTTCCTCTGGTGGGCAGCTTGCCGCTGATTGGGCACCTGTTTAAGCGCACCAGCGTGACTACGCAGTCGCAGGAACTCATGTTCTTCCTGACACCCCGGATCATCCCGGGATAATTCAGGGAATACACTTTCAAATTAGGACGGAAACGAGGAGACTCCGGTCTCCTCGTTCTATTTATGAAGACTCCTTTGGCGCAACGCCGCCGCAACCTGGCCGCTGGTTTCTCTGACGCGAAGGTCGACGCGCTGGTAATTACCAGCTGTCCCAACTGGTATTACTTGACCGGGTTCACCGGAGACTCCGGCGCACTGATCGTGTCTCGAAGGGGGACTACTTTCATTACCGATGGCCGATTCATGGTGCAAGGCCGGGCAGAAATGACGGGAGTGCGCATCCTACAGCAGCAGGGCTCCTTGTACGCTTCCGTCGGCCAGTTCCTGAAAGACTCGCGCCATCGGCGAGTGGGTTTTGATCCCGCTAAGGCTACGGTGGGGCAACTTGAGAGCCTCCGTAAAGCGGCCGGGGCAAGTGTGCGCTGGGTCGCGACCGCAGGCACGGTGGAGAGCCTGAGGATGCGCAAAGACGCCGCAGAACTGGCCCAGATGAGGCGGGCGGCCATCCTGGCGGGGGATGTAGTGCAGTCCGCCATCAGCCTGCTTAAACCCGGGATCCGTGAATTCGAGGTGGCGGCCGAGATAGAATATCAAATGAGGAAGCGAGGCGCGTCGGGTCCCGCCTTTGAAACGATCGTGGCTTTCGGAGAACGGGCCGCCCTGCCGCATGCCCGGCCCACGGCCAAGCGACTGAGGAAAAATGAGTTGGTCGTGCTGGACCTGGGTGCTATACTCGGCCACTATTGCAGCGACATTACCCGCACCGTTTACGTGGGGCGGGCCCCAAAACGCATACGGATTTGGTATCAGGCTGTTTTGGAGGCCCAGGGGGCCGCGATCACGGCGGCAACGAGCGGCGCGGCTTGCATGGATGTGGATGGGGCGGCGAGGCAAGTCCTGGCCAGGTATCGCCTGGACGACCTTTTTGTTCACAGCACCGGCCATGGGCTTGGTCTTGAGGTCCACGAGGATCCCAGGGTGGCCAGGGGCCAAGCGAAGCGCCTCGAACCGGGAAACGTGATTACCATTGAACCTGGCGTGTACTCAGCTGGCATCGGGGGGATTCGCATCGAAGACGATGTCGCCATTCACGCCGATCGCACGGAAGTACTGACCCGCGCGCCGCGGGATCTCATTGAGCTCTAGAGCAGGCATGAAACGCAAAAAACCCAGCAAATCCAGTCCGTCGTTCGCCAATCCTGAAATTCAGCAGATTGAACAGCTTCTCCAGTTCATGACCGAGCATAATTTGGAGGAGTTTGAGTATTCCAGGGGTGATCTGCGGATACGGCTGCGCAAGCCTTCAGCCGGCGGAGTGGTTTCCGCCCCAAGGATGATCGCCGCGCCGGAGATTATCGTTCCCGGTTCTGTGGAGACTCACCAATCCTTCTCCGGTGGCGGCCAGGCGCCTGCCCCTGAGGCGCGATCCACCGAAGATCTGCACCTCGTGAAGTCCCCCATCGTTGGCACGTATTACGAGTCTCCCAGCCCCGGCACCGAGGCTTTCGTGAAGGTAGGTACGTATATAGAGACCGGGAAAATTCTCTGCGTTGTGGAAGCGATGAAGCTGATGAACGAGATTGAATCCGACGTGTCCGGCGAGGTCGTCCGGATCTTCGTCGAAAACGGACAGCCGGTCGAGTACGGGCAGCCGCTCTTCGGCATCCGTCCGAGCCGGAAGAAATAGCCGGCGCCCCAGACCATGTTCCAGAAAATCCTAGTAGCCAATCGCGGGGAGATCGCCCTGCGGGTCATCTGCGCCTGCAAGGAACTGGGGATTTCCACGGTTGCCGTTTATTCCGAGGCCGACCGCAACTCTCTCCACGTCCGGTTTGCGGACGAAGCCGTGTGCATTGGGCCGCCCCGGAGCAGCGAGAGCTATCTGAACATTCCCCAAGTGATCAGCGCCGCCGAAATCACCAACGTGGACGCTATTCATCCGGGTTACGGGTTCCTCTCCGAAAACGCCAATTTTGCCAAGGTCTGCGAAGCCTCGGAAATCACCTTCATCGGCCCGCGGCCGGAAATCATCGAGATGATGGGGGAAAAGGACCGCGCGCGGCGGGAAGTGCAGACCGCCGGTCTACCCACCATTCCCGGGAGTGACGGCGTCATCGAAGGGGAAGAGCAGCTCGCTAAAGAAGCGGCGCACATCGGGTATCCGCTGATTATCAAGGCCTCTGCCGGGGGAGGCGGGCGCGGGATGCGGATGGTCCGCAAACAGGATGAGCTTCTGGCCGCGTATCAGGCGGCTCGCAGCGAAGCGCAACAAGCCTTTGGCACGCCAGATGTCTACGCGGAAAAATTTCTCGAGCATCCCCGCCACATTGAGTACCAGGTGCTGGGCGACCAGCACGGGAAAGTGATCCATCTCGGCGAACGCGAATGCAGCATCCAGCGGCGCCACCAGAAACTGGTGGAGGAATCTCCATCGCCGGCGATGGACCCGAAACTGCGGAAGGATCTCGGCGCCAAAGTTGTGAAGGCGCTTGAAAAGATTGGCTACACCAACGCGGGGACCGTCGAGTTCCTGATGGATCAGGACGGTGCGTTGTACTTCATTGAAATGAACACCCGCATCCAGGTCGAGCATCCCGTGACGGAACTCGTTACTGGCGTGGACTTGATCAAGGCGCAGATTCGCATTGCCGCCGGCGAAAAGATGGAAGATGCCACCGGCGCAATTATCCCATCCGGGCACGCCATTGAATGCCGGATCAATGCCGAGGATCCGGTGACTTTTGTGCCGTCCGCGGGGCGCATCACGACGTTCCAGGCGCCAGGCGGCACCGGAGTGCGCGTCGATTCCGCCGCCTATGCCGACGCCGTCATTCCTCCCTACTACGACTCGATGATTGCGAAGCTGATCGTCAAGGGCCGTGACCGCACGGAAGCGATCGGACGTATGAAACGGGCGCTTGAAATGTTCGTCATCGAGGGCATCAAGACGTCGATCCCCTTACACCGGCGTATTTTGGCGGATCCTGATTTTGCAGCCGGGAAATTTGATACGCATTTCATTGAAAGATTGCTCGGAACTAACGGAAAATAAACGGTGAAGCGCCTTGTTCTATCCCGGCTGTATGTGATATTAGACGCAGCATTGCTTACCGTTCCCGAAACAGAGTGCGCTGAAAAACTTGCCGCCGCCGGTGTCCGGTTGCTCCAGTACCGGAACAAGTGGGCGTCTGCGCGTGAAGTCTTCGAGTCGTCGAAACGGCTCTCTGCTTTGCTGATCCCGCAGGGTGTGACCTTTGTGGTGAACGACCGGGCCGATGTCGCGCTTGCCGCGGAAGCCAGCGGCGTGCACGTCGGGCAGGATGACTTGGGAGTCGAGTCAGCGCGTTCCGTCATCGGAGCAGGAAAACTTCTGGGCGTTTCAACGCACAACCTGCAGCAGTTCAAAGAAGCAGCTGCAACATCCACGGACTACATAGCCGTGGGACCTGTGTTTTCCACTTCCACGAAAGCCAACCCCGATCCCGTGGTTGGAATCGAAATGATTCGCCAGGTTCGTTCCCTGACCGACAAGCCGATTGTGGCAATCGGTGGGATAACCCTGGAGTGCGCTGCCCAGGTTATTTCGGCGGGCGCCGATTCCGTCGCGGTCATCAGCGACATTCTCCTCGCGCCAGAACCGGGCGTACGGGCGCGGCAATACATCGATCTTCTCGAAACCGCGAATCGCGCGACGGCGGTCTGAGGCAACGCTGAATGGCTGACACTACAAACGCCACGCCACTCGCAAACGGTAAGAGCGAACCCGGTTTTGTCCGCGCCATCGGATTGTTCGATGGCACCATGATCGTCGTCGGCTCGATGATCGGTTCCGGCATTTTCATTGTTGCCGCCGACATTTCCCGGCAGACCGGCTCCGCAGGCGGCCTCCTGCTCACGTGGATTCTCACCGGACTGTTGACGATTTCCGCCGCGCTTTCTTACGGCGAGTTGGCCGCGCTCTTTCCGCACGCGGGCGGTCAGTACGTTTACCTGCGAGAAGCCTACTCGCCGATATGGGGATTCTTGTACGGCTGGACTCTTTTCCTGGTGATTCAGACTGGCACCATTGCAGCTGTTGCCGTGGGTTTCGCGCGCTATCTGGGCGTTCTGTTTCCGTCGATTTCCCCGAACACCTGGATCGTTCATCCCATTGCGCTGGGCTCCAAGTACGCCATCAGCCTCTCTGTTCAACAGTTAGTGGGCGTGTTGATGATCGTGTTGCTGACCTTCATCAATACCCTGGGCGTACGGCTCGGCAAGCTGATCCAAAACGTGTTCACCAGCGCCAAGACGCTCTCCCTGGCCGGATTGATCTTCCTGGGCATTTTTGTGGGGAGAAATGCAGGCGCCATCACTGAAAATTTCGGCCACTTCTGGGCGATTCGCAACGCCCAGCCCATCGAGCCCGGCGCCAACTTCCTGAGAGGTTTTCTGCCGGTGGTCACCGCCGCGAGCGGCGCGTTCGGCTTGTTCGTGGCCTACGGCGTTGCGCAAGTTGGTTCGCTATTTTCTTCGGACGCCTGGAACAATATTGGTTTCACCGCCGCGGAGGTGAAAAACCCGAAGCGCGACGTGGCGCTTTCGATGGCTTTCGGTACCATCATTGTCACCGCGCTGTATTGCCTCGCGAATCTAGCTTATCTTTGCACGCTCCCGCTGGTGCAAATTCAAACCGCTCCGGATGACCGTGTGGCCAGCGCGGCCCTGAACGCCATCTTTGGACCGACGGGCGCAATGATCATGGCTGTGGCGATCATCATTTCGACTTTCGGATGCAACAACGGATTGATTCTTGCCGGCGCGCGCGTCTCTTACGCGATGGCCAAGGATGGCCTCTTCTTCAAGTCCACTGGCACACTGAACAAAAAGGGCGTTCCTGGATCGGCATTGATGTTTCAGGGAGTTTGGATCGTTATCCTGATTCTGCTTCGGACACGGCACATGGATGCCGCCGGAGTAGTGACCTACGGCAATCTTTACAGTGACCTGCTCAATTACGTCGTATTTGCCGCTTTGCTCTTCTACGTGCTGACGATCATCGGGATTTTTGTGCTGCGAATAAGGCGGCCGGATGCCGAGCGGCCCTATCGTGCCTTCGGCTACCCGCTTGTCCCCGCGCTATACGTATTGGCTGCAGTCGCGATCATGCTTGTGCTTTTGCTCTACCAGACACAAACCGCAGGAAAGGGCTTGGAGATCGTTTTGATTGGAGTTCCTGTTTATCTGCTCTGGTCCTGGTGGTCCCGGCGCGCAACTTCGGCTGCCGGCAGAGAATAAGCAAATTTTCTTGTAGGGGTGCAGCATGCTGCGCCCCTACAATGCTTAAGTCCAAATTGGCAGTCACCTTAGAAGTTGGGGCCGACCCCCAAAGGAGGAGTTGCATGGGCAACCCCTTGTTTGCAACAAAGTCGCTCGACACGCTGATGAAGGAAGCGGGCGACACCGGAGAACGTAGCCTGAAGCGCGCCCTGGGACCGGTGAACCTCATCACCCTGGGAATCGGGGCCGTCATCGGCGCGGGCATCTTCGTGCTGACCGGATCGGCGGCCGCGCTCTATGCCGGCCCGGCCATTATGCTCTCCTATGTACTCGCCGGGACTGGCTGCGTGTTCGCCGGTCTCTGCTATGCCGAATTCGCTTCGATGATTCCCATCGCCGGCTCCGCCTATACGTACGGCTATGCCACGCTCGGCGAACTGATTGCTTGGATCATCGGATGGGATTTGATCCTGGAATACGCGTTTGGCGCGGCCACTGTTGCCAGCGGCTGGAGCAGCACGCTAGTAGCGTTCCTGCAGGACTACGGCATCAAATTGCCGCCGCAAATCTGCGACGTGCCCGGAGCCCTTTGGGTCATGGTCGATGGCCGGTGGGGGCCGGCGGCCACTTTCAATTTGCCAGCCGATCAACTGGCGGCCCTGCCGCATGCCACGGCCAAGTTCAACCTGATCGCCTTCCTGGCTATCCTTGGGGTCACCACCATCTTGATCATAGGAATCAAAGAATCTGCGAATTTCAACACCGCCATCGTATTCGTGAAACTTTTTGCGGTGCTGACTTTCATCGCCGTCGCGCTTCCTTTTGTTCTGAAGCACCCTGATCTCGCTCACGCGAACTGGAAAGTATTTCTGCCTCCCAACACAGGTACCTTTGGGTCCTACGGATGGTCCGGAGTCTTGCGAGGAGCCGCGGTTGTTTTCTTTGCCTACATCGGTTTCGATGCCGTCTCGACCGCAGCCCAGGAAGCACGCAACCCACAGAAAGATATGCCCATTGGCATTCTCGGTTCGCTCGTGATCTGCACGTTCCTATACATCGCGGTGTCCGGGCTTCTGACCGCAACGGTTCACTACTCGCGCCTTAACATCGGTGCGCCGGTATCGCTGGCCATTCGCGAAACGGGCGTCAAATGGGGCAGTTACGTCGTAAACGCCGGCGCGCTGGCCGGGTTAAGCACGGTAATGCTGGTCATGTTACTGGGGCAATCGCGTGTGTTTTATTCGATGGCCAACGATGGCTTGCTCTGGAAGTGGGCGGGCGATATCCACCCGCGTTTCCGCACTCCGTGGAAATCCACGGCAGTTACTGGGTTAGGGGCCGCCATCTTCGGTTCGCTTGTCCCCATTGGCAGTCTGGGGCAGATGGTGAGCATCGGTACACTCCTGGCTTTTGTCATTGTTTGTGCGGCGGTGATGATCTTGCGCGTTCGCCGGCCTGACCTGGTCCGGCCTTTCCGGACACCATGGGTTCCTTTCGTGCCTATCATGGGGATTATTGTCTCGCTGGGGCTCATGGCTAGTCTGAACGGAGTCACCTGGGTGCGGCTGATTATTTGGCTGATCATCGGGTTGGTCATTTATTTCACCTATGGCGTGAAATACAGTAAAGTCCGCAACGGCGCAAAGTAATTCAAAAAGGGCCGGGTGCCTGGCGCCCGGTCCTCATTTTTCCCTCGTGGTTCTCTCTCCGCGGGTGGCAATTCTTCAGGTAAAGTATTGTTTCCGTTGACGGAACGATGACACCCTTCCGCGCTACCCTCAAAGAAGTCTGGAGCCGCCTCACATGGCCCGACCTGCTATCCGCTGTGATGGTAGCGGCTGGATTGCTGGCCTCCATCTTTGCATTCAATGGCGGCTTTTTTAGCTTCTTGAAATATCTCGCGGCTCTCGCTGGCCTTTATCTGCTGGTCCGCCTCATCGGCTGGTGGAGAAACCGCCTGCTGTGGAGCCTCCGCAACCGGCTGATCGTTGCTTATTTGTTTATCGCACTAGTCCCGGTGTTAAGCGTAGTGCTGCTGGCGGTTCAGGCAGGGAAACTACTCTACACACAATTGGGCAGCTATCTGCTTTATCAGGATTGGCAACGACGGACGGAAATGCTGGCAGACGGTACGAATCAAATCGCTTCGGCGCTTAGCAGTCGGGTGGCGGGCGTTTCGCCGGAAGTCGCCGAGCGGATAGTCGCAGCGCAAGAACATGAAGTATACGATGCACGTTTGCCCGGGCTGGTGGTCGATTTCGCCGACGACCCGAAGCTTTTCCGCCGGCTGGTCGAACCGGGAAAGCGCGAGTTCGCCGGATTGGTACAGCAGGGAAAGAATCTTTCGCTGTTCGCGATGCGGGCGGTGGAGACGACGCGCGGCACGCGCGTCATTCAGCTGAAAATTCAAGTCAAGCCGGAATTCCTCGCAACGCTCGCGCCCGATCTGGGAGCCCTGCTCGTGGAAATCATGGAGCCGCTCTCACCAAACGCCGGAAATGTCGTCCCGTACCGCGTAGGAAACCAGGACTATCTGAGAGTGGATTCGCTTCGAGCGAAAGGACGGCTCCTCCAGCCCCCCAGCGGCTGGTTTGACCCGGACATCATCGGGTCCTCCCGGTTTGAAGCTGTCCGCTTGTATGACGACGGAAGAGTAGTGCGAGGCTACCCGGTGGTGGCATCCTTCAGTGCGAGACCGTCGCGGTTGAATTCGCGGATGTTTACATCGATCGGTGAACTGAGCTACCTGAATTTCATCGGTTTCTTCACTTTGGCGGTGCTATTGCTTCTGATCGAAACCGTCGCGCTCATTACCGGAATCGTGATGACCCGCTCCATCACGGGGGCCGTCTCCGATCTGTACCGTGCGACCCAGTACGTTCAAGGGGGAGACCTGACACACCGTGTGCGCATTGCGAGGCGCGATCAACTGGGTGAGCTGGGCGAATCGTTCAACGTTATGACCGGTTCGATCAGCGAATTGATCGCGGAGCAGAATAAACGCCAGCGGCTGGAGAACGAAATTTCCATTGCTCGCGAAGTGCAAAACCAGCTTTTCCCAAGCACCTTGCCATCCGTGCCAGGCGTTGAAATTGAAGCCATCTGCAAAGCGGCGCGCTCCGTCAGCGGCGACTACTATGACTTCATTCAACTCAGTCCCACGCACATCGCCATCGCTATCGCGGATATTTCGGGAAAAGGAATTTCGGCTGCACTTTTGATGGCCAGCCTGCAAGCAGCGCTGCGCAGCCAGCTTCTCGTGGAAGGCAGCGAGCGCCTGAGTATGATCGAGCTGGTCTCCCGGCTGAACAAGCATCTGGTGCGCAACACGGGTGACGACCGCTTCGCGACCTTTTTCATCGCCGTCTACGACAGCGCCACGCGCACCCTTCGTTATACCAACGCGGGCCACTTGCCGGCATTCCTGATCTGCAAGGGCGGCGCGCAACAATTGGACAAAGGCGGCATGGTCCTCGGCGTCCTGGAAGATTACGCTTATGAGGAAGGATCGATCACCGTAGCGCCTGACTCCCTGTTGATCGGATACAGTGACGGCCTCATCGAACCGGAAAACGTTTATGGTGAAGAATTTGGAATTCGCCGCTTGCAGGAAGCCGCCGTTCGCGTGCACGCAGGCGCGCCCCTGATGGTGGCCGAGTCACTGATGGCCGCGGCCGAAGAGTGGGCCGGGACTCCCGAACAAGCCGACGACATGACCGTAATCGTCGCGCGGCTTCGGTAGTACCTCCGCTGCGGCTAGGCTATACTGAAATTTCTTCCAAAAGATTTTGCCGGGGAGAAGAATGTCGCTGCGTAATCGGGTGGCGCTGGTAACAGGCGGGAGCCGGGGCATCGGCCGCGGGCTGGCATTGCGGCTGGCGCAGGATGGCGCGCGCATGGCCATCGTTTATCGCTCCAATAAAGCAGCCGCGCAACAGACACTCCGCCAATTGCAAGCCAACGGAGTGGATTGCGTTGCCGTTGAAACCGACATCACGGATGCGGGCCGTTGCGACCAGTTGGTCAAGACGGTTGTCGATCGCTTCGGGCGCCTTGACGTCATCGTCAACAATGTGGGCGATTTTCGCTGGGGCACGCTGGCGGAGTCCTTGCTGCCGGATTGGCAAGGCATCTTCACTTCAAATCTGTACACGGTTTTGTACATGTGCCGCGCCGCGTTGCCGCACATGCGCAAAGCACGATGGGGCCGGATCATCAATATGGGCGCCGTTGGCGCCGAGCGCGCGTTCGGCCAGGCGAAAATTTCGGCTTACGCCGCGGCAAAAGCCGCGGTAGTGGCGTTGTCTCGCTCCCTGGCGCTCGAGGAAGCCAAGAACGGCATCACCGTGAACGTTGTGAATCCTTCGAGTATTGATGAAAATGAACTGACGCTGGAGGAAGCTCGCAAGATTCGCGACGCCCGTTTCCCTATCGGGCGTCCGCCGACAGTCGAAGATGTCGCCGCGACGGTCGCCTTTTTCGCATCGGAAGAAGCCGAATACGTCACCGGACAAGTCATGAACGTGAGTGGCGGCTGGATGCTGTGATCGCGCCTTGAACCTCCCATGAAAGCTCTCACCGCCGCTGAAATGCGCGAAGTCGACCGCCTCACCACCGAGCGCCAAGGCATCCCCAGTCTGCAATTGATGGAAGAAGCGGGGAAGCACATATCCAATGTCGTGCGGCTAAAGCTGTATGGAAATGCCAATAAGCGCGCAGCCTTCCTCTGCGGAAAAGGAAATAACGGTGGCGATGGACTCGTGGCCGCACGTTACCTAAAAGAAGATAAGTTAGGTGTTGATTTTGAGCCAGTCGTCTTTCTTTTTGGATCGCCTGACGAACTGCGCGGCGACGCTGCCGAGAACCTTTCTCGCTGGCTGAAAACTTCGGGAAGAGTCATCGAAGTGAAAGACAGCGTTTCCTTGGATGCCGCCTGGCCCAAGATCGCCTCTGCTTACGCTGTTGTCGACGCTTTGCTCGGTACGGGGCTTAGAGGTCCCGCAACCGGGATCATCGCCGAGGCCATCGCTCGACTCAACAAATTCTCCAGAAACGCGACGCTCGCGCGCCCTGCTTTCATTCTTGCCGTTGATATTCCTTCCGGCTTGCCGTCTGATGGCCAGTCCGCGGAAGGGCCTGTCCTGTTCGCACACCAGAGTGTCACCTTCACTGCGCCGAAGATTGGGCAGCTTCTTTCGAATCAAGCCGGTTGTTGCGGGCAACTCGATGTTCGTCAGATTGGCTCACCCGCTGTGCTCGTGGAAGAAATCGGCCGAGGCTCCGCTCGTTGGGCCGAGCCGGAAGAATTTGCATCGCTTGCGCTCATCCGCGCAGCCGATTCGCACAAGGGAACCTACGGCCACGTGTTGCTTCTCGCCGGTTCGGTGGGAAAAAGCGGCGCGGCCATCCTCGCCGGACGCGCGGCATTGCACTCCGGCGCAGGCCTGGCCACGATTGCCACACCGGAGCCAGTGCTACCCATCGTGGCTGCGGGTCAGCCGGAGTATATGACCGAGCCGCTCAAAGCGACGAAATCCGGCGCGCTCTCGGTGCGAAGCCTTGTGGACGGTACATTTGGCGAATTGGAGGAAGGGAAGAGCGTGCTCGCCATCGGCCCCGGACTTGGCACCCATCGCCAGACCCAGGAATTCATTCGCACGATCGTTACCCAAACCGGACTGCCGGTCGTGCTCGACGCCGACGGATTAAACTCTTTTGCTGGCCAGGCCGATAGGCTCCGCAAACGGAAAACAAAATTTCTTGCCATCACTCCGCATCCGGGCGAAATGGCACGCCTTCTCGGCGTATCCACAAAAGACGTACAAGCCGACCGCTTGAAGTTTGCGCGTGAGTCCGCCCTCAAGTGGAACGCTCATGTCATCCTAAAGGGCTTTCACACCATTATCGCCTCGCCCTCGGGTGGTTTCTTCATCAACACGACCGGCAATGCGGGCCTGGCCAAAGGCGGTTCGGGCGACGTGCTTACCGGCATGCTTGCCGCGCTCACAGCTCAGTTTGGCACTCAGGACTGGCATCGTGTCCTGACTCTTGGCGTCTACCTGCACGGCATCGCGGCCGAGAATTCCGCCCAGACTCCCGAACTTTCCGGCGTGATGGCCCAAGATGTTGTACGGAATATCCCATCCGCCCGCGCCAGGCTCATTCGAGAGCTTCAGCGTGGCTGAAGAGTTCATCACCCGCTCCGCCGAGGAAACCACCAGCTGGGGCAGGGAATTCTCCAAGCGCCTCCAGGCCCCCATGCTGGTTCTCCTCACCGGCGACCTCGGCACGGGAAAGACCACCTTAACCAAAGGCATCGTTGCCGGTCTCGGCGCCGCACAGGAAGACGACGTCACCAGCCCCACTTTCACCCTCGTCCACGTCTACGGCAAGCCTGCCAAGGTCTACCATGCCGACCTCTACCGCATCGAAAGCTTCCACGATTTTGAGACTCTGGGCATGGAAGATATGTTCGCAACTCCTTCTGTGGCCATCCTCGAGTGGTCCGAACGGTTCCCCCTGCAGTCTCCATGGCCGCAGGTCCGTATTTGCCTCGAGCATCTCGGAGGCGACGCTCGACGCATCACCGTCTTCTAGCCCAAAGAAGTTCACAGAAAGTCCAAAATCACTCTTGACAAATCCATAATCTGTGATACACTTAACCCTGTAGACATCTATGCATGGAGTGCGGGAGCTTGCTCCCGCTTTTCTTTTTCGGCCGAGCCATTTCGGCCCTGCCTCTTGCATCTGCAAAAAGACCGATCTCTTGTAGAATCAGCCAGTTACAAAATGCAAATCTGTAAACCCTTTCTTTTGATATTCATCTGGAATGCCCGGGGGTACCCCCTCATTGGCCGTGCTAGCGCGCATGACTTGGCACCGAGAGACCCTGGCTAAACCACCGTGCGTGCTCGCTCCGGCTGTCCTTACTCTCTGGTTACGGACCCGTCTGGAACCATTGCCCCATACTCCCGCGGCTGCTAACGTAAAAATAGCCGTTTCTGGCTACATAGATGCCCAACGAACTTCTAATACCCAGCGCCGCCGAAGAGGCCCGGACCGAACTCAAGAGCTATAACGTCACCCTGCCCATGGGGTCGCTGGCGATTGGCGTGGATAATATCCACCACGACGTTTTCTTGAGCCCCAAGTTCGTCCAGGCGGCCCGCGAGTATCTCTTCGACGTCATTCGGCAGTTCACCAGCAGTACTTATTTACCAGGGATCGAACTGCGCCCCACACGTGGACCTGACAGCGCTGCCTTTCGCAAATTGCTCTCCGAGCTCCTGCAAAGTGCTCTGACCCAGGCCAAGTATCACAAGAACATCGAGATCGATGTGCTCTTCCGGCTGGGTTTGCTGAAATTTCTGACTTTCGAAATCGGCAATCAATTTGCCAACCTGATCCTCGAGGGCAAGGAATGGATTCGCAAACGCGGCGAACATTTTGAGCGCAGCCAGCAAGCGCACGTCATCAAGGCGCGCTTGTCCGAGCTGCAGTCCGCCCGGCGCGCGGTCATCCGGCGCGTAGGGCAGCAAGTGGCGCAGATTGTCGCCGATGTGGAAGATGTCGTCATCGCCAAAGCCCGCCGCGCCCTGTTCGGCGATGACTTCGCTTCCTACTACGAGCTCTGCAAAAATCGGCTGATTTTCCTCGACGGCGGCAAGGACGACGTTTTCTTTCTCGAACACTACGTCCTGCTGGGCAACTATGCTCGCGATCCCGACCGCTTCGAAGCCATGGACACGCTTTTCCAGGAATTCATCCGCGAAGCCGGCGTCACGCTCAGCCATGACCCTGCGCATACGGAAGCCATCCAGTCGCATACCGGGCTCCTGGAGACCGTGCAAACGCTTCGCGCGGACATCGTCGCTCTTGAGGAACAGCGGGAAGCCACCCGCAAGCGTCTCGACCGCGGCGATAGTTTCCTCACGAAATTCTTAAGTTCGGGCGATCCGGCCGATCTGAAAGCCTCTCTGAATGACCTCGAGCAGCGGCTTAAGCACCAGGAGTGCAAGCTGGAGGAAATGGGGCCGCAGATTGATTCGGCCCGCCAGAAACTCGATTTCTTCGTGAAGGATCACGCCGGGAAGCTCGGTGAATATCTGAACGAGCCGGAAAACGCGAAGCGGCTCTTCGATGCAAGCTCAGCCACCGAAGCGGAGACGCCCACGCGTGCACGCTTGCTCGCGCAGCTCGTTGACCGCCTCGAACATCACGAAATTCTCTATCACGTTTTGGCCAGCTATGAAATACGGCCCATTGCTTCCGATTACTGCCCGCCCGTGCACTTGCAGCAGCTCCGCAAGGCGCTCGTTTCCAAAGAGGAGCTGAAGCAAGTCGAGCAGGTTATCAAGCAGGTTCCCGCAAAGAAATTGTCCCTAAAGGTCATCGAGGAGCTCTCGAAAAAGATTCACCGCTATTCTCGCGAAGAAATGCAGGCCCTGATACTGAAGTTTGCCGGTGACTTCCTGCGTTTGCGAAGGGATTTGCATGACTCCGACCATTTGACCACCTGCATGGAGCGCGTCAACCTGGTCACCACCGAAAAAGCGCGCGAACTCTCCCGCTTGAACAATCGCCTGTATGAATGCGTTCTTCCCGAGGAAGCTCGTCCGGAGCAGGACAACGTTATCTCCCACGTGATCATCAAGTCCGACGTGCGTGGTTCCACGCGCATGACCCAGGATTTGCTTTCGCGCGGACTAAGCCCCGCATCGCACTTCAGTTTGAATTTGCACGAGCCCGTCAAAAAGTTGCTGGACCGCTATTCCGCAAAAAAAGTCTTTATCGAAGGCGACGCCATCATTCTGGCCATTTTCGAGACGGAATCCACCGTGGCCTATGCACGGCCCGTGGCGAAAGCTTGCATCCTCTCCCGCCAGATTCTTGCCGTCTGCAACTCTTACAATGAGCGCGCATCCTCCAGCGATCTGCCGGCTCTCGAACTTGGCCTCGGCGTTGCTTTTCAAGGTTCCGCGCCCACCTACTGGACCGACGGCGATTCGCGCATCATGATTTCAAAAGCCTTGAATCTCTCCGACCGTCTCTCTGGCTGTGCCAAGCTGGCCAAGCGCATGCTCGCCGGACAAAAAACCCACTTTTCCGTTTTTCAATTTCTGAACACTATGGAAGGCGCTTCGGCGGAAGAGTTGGACGAATTCCTGGTCCGTTACAACCACAATGGCATCGAGCTCAACGACGAGGGCTTTCAAAAACTCTCTGAGGAAATATCACTCGAAAGCATTGAAACCAAGCTGGATATGCCCTGGGGAAAACAAAACGTCACCTTGTATTACGGCGAAGTGCCTCTCGGCGAGTCCGTGGAATTGCTCGTTCTGCGCAAGGCGTTCGCGCGCCAACTGCTCCCCGACGGCAAAATCGGCGGGCCTACCACCCATCCCTATTACGAGGTTTGCACTAGCCCGGCGCTCTACGACCTCGTCGCCGCCCTGATTCGCACCCAGCAAGCCGCTCTCGCCTCCCAGCGCGCCTGATTTTTCTTTGCCCACCGGGTCCCCAGAGTCAAGACGAACTGTTGCCATCAAACGCAATGGGGTTCCAGTTTTCCACGAGTCACCAGTCACGAGTCACCAAGCACCGCTCACGACTCATGCATCACACGCTATACTGTTCCCGGAGGCGAAAAGCGTCCGGTGACGTTCCCGGCCTTCAAAGCTGGTGATTCGGTCCTTCGCGGGTCGAATGGTGGGTTCGACTCCCACACGCTTCCGCCATATCTAATTGAGATGACGGAAGTTACAAAAAAATGAGGCGGCAAAAGGCGGCATTATCGGCAAAGGGACCGGTTTTGGGATTTGATTTTGAGCGGCGCGGGTGACAACCGGTTCCTCGAACTGAGCCGAGAAAAGCAGGTAGCGCTAGTTACGCCATCTTCACCGTGCCTAGAGCAAGCAGCCTGCGGATGTCCCAGATCGTCGCTTGAAGCACCGACATTTGTGAGTTTGGAGTCCACTCGTCGCCTGGAGGCGGCTAGAAGGGACATGTCCGGTTACCGCCGCTGCGTCCGTTCCTGGCAGGTCGTCGGTTCTGCATTTTAGTATTCATGTTGACAGCTACTGTGAACGGTATAGGATTGCTTTCGGCGCGCCGCCTGGCGAAGAGCAAAACGATCCGTGCCCTGTAGTGCGGGGTTGCGCCGAGCTGGGAACCCCCATAACGAAAGCTTAGTTGTAGGTCATGTGCCAAGTCCCCGCTATCGACCAAAGTCCTGCCCAAGAATTATTGCATGCTCTACACGATTTCTGTTTGTCGGTCATCGCGGGCCGAGTGCGGACGGGCCGTTTCCGACACCTATCTATCGACACGGACTACTCTCAAAGACGAATGAGCTGTCTTGAGGGGCCGTCCGGAATCCGCACGACGGAGGGAGGATGTTATGCCAGCGCACAAGCAGTATCGAATGAAAATCCTCAAATCCACGAAAAGCCCGAAAATCGAACGTCGACCAGCCCGGGTCCCCCGAGTAAGGGTAAAGCCGACGACGGCTGAAATCGTTCGAGCGTTCAAGAGGGCTCTCGGATATAAAGAGATAGTCGCTCGCATCCCTAAAGCCGCAAAGGTCTCCGGATGGGACAGAGGGACGCAGGTGGCCTACTTCAGCGTCTGCGGCAAGAGTGGGAGTGCCAGGTGGCTTGACATTTGGGATTGCGATCACTTCGATGGCTTCACTGACATGCAGCGGTCGATCAACGACTGCCGCGCATGGTTTTCGCACCTTGGTTTCTCGATTTGGGGTTCAGCGCAGACCGCGACAGGAAGGATCAACTGCTTCTTCGATGCCGCTGTGGCGGGAGCCTACTCCTGCGTTGTTCAACTGCAGAGTTATCCGGCTGGCTCGAGCGCGAGAGTCGAATGTTTAATCGACAACAATAGCTTCGGACCCCTGCCCTTTACGGGGACGATTCTTCAACCTCATTTCAGCATGCTATCGGCTGGCGGTCACCATTTCCGCATTAGGCAGATGAACGGCTCGTTCTTCTTTCTCAGCCTCACAGTCTACCGGTTCTAACGGCACGACAAGCGCAGGCACGGAAGGGAGAGGGGTGGTGTTCTGATCTCGGGAATTGAGCGAAACCGATTTAAGGCGGAAAAGTTGAGGAGGTATTCTCGATGCCAAGTCCAAATGCGATTGTCGCCATGGTCATTCGGATCGACCCTGGTGTCGAAAAACTACGCGGCGCGGAGTTGTTCCGCAAGTACCCCGACGGCTTCACGATCGTGTTCGAAGGTGATCAAACCGCCCGCTTGTACCCAGGAAACCGCGCCGCTGACCGTCTGGAAATTCTCGAAGAACTACGGCAAATGCGCGCCCCCGTGTATGTCGACGCAAATCCCCAGAACAGAGGAATCACGCAACTGTTTATTCCCCTGGTAACACAGGTGACAAACATTTCAGAGAGTGGAGCAGAAGAGATGGAGGTTGAACTTCAGGCCTCTCATGCGCGTCATCTGCTGAAACGCAAAAATCCTGATTTTGGGTTGTTGCTGGAGACATTGCGTGCGGCTCAAGCAAAGAAGTCCTGGTTGATCGTGACCGAGACGGATGAACCTGAAATTATTGACGCGAGGCCAAGTCCGCACGAGCCGAAATTGCCGGGAGGGACCTCGCCAGAACCCGACAAGGTTCCCCGAGGTTGGTTTCATCGGTGGTTCTGCCGATGGTTCTGCTGGCTTTTTGGGTGGTGTTGTTGTGTCTCGTGGGAGAGGGCCGTGGACATGTTCAATCTGGTCAGCGCGACTACATGCAACCCGCTGGTCGTACCTCCACCCTGCATTCCTTTTCTTTACCCGGATGATGGCTGCTGGGCGCGGGCGCACGAGATGTGCCGTCTGATGATTGCGGCGGGAGTAAACCCGAGAAAGGTATGGATCGACGGCCATCTTTACGTGCATACGAAAAATAACCCGGCCTGCCATGTTGGCTGGGGGTGGCATGTGGCGCCAACGATATGTGTAAGATACCGTTTTTGTTTTGTACAGGACATGGTGATTGATCCAGCCCTTTTTACGGCACCGGTATCAAAATCGACCTGGAAGGGAGTGCAAGGCGATCCGAGCGCCACTCTCACGGATACTGATGCTTCCGTTTATTGGCGCGGTTATATACCGACGGACCCCAATTACGTGGACACCAACGTCCGACTGCAATACTACCGCTTGCAACTCAAGAACCGATCACTGCAGCCGGCTGGACCACCACCCTACGCCTATTGTCCGTGAAGCAGCATAACCAGACATGTGAAGTATTGCTTGACTTGTCCGATAGCGCGTTTACCAGGCACTGACATCTGATTCGCTGCCCGTGGTCCGTCCCCATCATCGATTAGAGTTCACATTCCGTTTTGCGTCGAGTCGGGTCACTTGGGCCAAAAAAGCATATATGCGGTCGTGTGAGCTTTTACGGCCTACGTCACGGTCTCTGGCGATGATGAGGGCAGTTCGGTCGTCCTCTTCCTTTGCGGCCAAGTCAGCACCTGCAGCTACCAGCACATGAACAGCATCCTCATTCCCATAGAACGCGGCAACAGTCAGAGCTGATGACAAACGAAACCAACTATTTCGATGCTGAGTTGGGACTCGCTCAGGCTCAGTTGAATGAGCTCCTGGGTCTGGTTCGCATTTACAGAAGCCTCGGTGGAGGCTGGCAAGAACAATGAGTACCCCGAACCAAGAGCCCATGGCCCGGCCCCTTCGGATTACCGTACGATCCGCAACGAACTCATGGACAAAACACTTTCAGCTGCGGTGAGGTGAGCCGATGATCTTTGTGCGCGAATCCACCGCGGCAGTCGTTCTGGTAACGCTTACGCTTTCGTTGCAGTGCGCTGGGATGGCCGCGCTGATTTCCTTTGCAAAACCTAGTTTGGCGCCCGACGATCTCAGACTAGGGCCTCTCCGTTCCGCTCTGCTCATGCTGCGATTGATGACTGCGTTCATCATCTTGCACATACTCGAGATTCTGCTTTGGGCGGCGTTTTATCGCTGGCTTTGTTTTCCGCTGTGGGAGTCCGCGTTTTACTTCTCGACAAGCAGTTATGCCACCGTTGGCTATGGCGATATCGTTCTACCGCAACTGTGGCGGACCTTAGGCCCGGTAGAAAGCATCATCGGCGTCCTGATGTGCGGGTTGTCTGCGAGCTTTCTGTTTGCCATCGTGAGCAGGCTAGTCGACCGTGAGACGCGGCTTTCAAGTGAGGGCATGAACATCCCGCCCCTTGCAAATAGCGCCGTGCCAAAAGCAGAAAGGGCGGTTGAGACGCTTGCTATCTAGCTGAAAGTAGATGTGCAGACAGCCGCGCTTCCATGTCCCGTCAGAAACCAACTGAACTACGTCCCCGCTGAAGGGTGAAGCGTCACAGTGGTGGGCACTGTCCGATTTGAACGGACGACCTTTCGGGTGTAAACCGAACGCTCTAACCGCTGAGCTAAGCGCCCTACCGATACCACATACTAAATCATCCTACAGGAAGCGGCCAAAAGCGTCAACGCGTGTGCGAATGATGAAGTTTTCGTTTTGAAAACGCTCCGACTTGCTTGCCGTCTCTGCCGAGTGGGGCGCACGATCCCGACAAGGCCGGGACAGGTGCCGCGCCGAAACAGCGGCGATTTTTCGGCGATTTTGGTCCCTTCCTTGCACTTTATTGGCACAGCCAGTAAACTCACTCTCTCGCATTTATGTAAAGGAAACGCTCTGAGATGCTTCTTGTACGGGACTTTGTAGCGCACATCGCCACTGAAGTCGTGAAACGGCTGGTGGAAGGCGGGCACATCGAGACCAAGGCGGCGCCGGCAGTGGCCAACCGCGTCCGCATGCGGATGCTGGAAGAGCTCACGGTCGAGGACCGGCTCAACGACGAAGTGCGCGAGATTTTGATCGCTCACCAGGATGAGATGCGGCGCACCAGCGTCTCTTATCAGGAGATGTACAAAAAGGTGAAGCAGCAACTGGCCCGGGACCGCAAGCTGATCTTGAGATAACATTTGAACTGTCAAAATCGAAAATAAAAACTCGATCGTTGAAATTGGAAAATGGGCAGGATGCGAGCTACCAGGATGCGGACTCGCAATGTTTAGACCGAGAAAGGGAAGATGCGCCTCACCCGCGAAAAAATCATACGGCTCTCGCACCAGATCACGGACGTGCTGGTGGACAGCCAGGAAGTGGAATTTGTCGACGACCGCGACACCATTCGCCAGCAAGTGGTGCAGATTCTGACGGCTACGCTGAAAGACGAAGAGAAAATCGAACTGGAAGTGCGCAAGCGCATCACCTCGCAGAAAAAAGAAATCCTCGAAGGCAGCGAGGAGTGGGACGTCCTCCACAAAAAGTATTACCAGGATGAACTTCGCCGCATGGGCATTGCCGCCGCGCCGGACGACCGGCATCATCGGTCGTAAGTTCCTCAGGGTCATTGCTAGTCCACGGTCCTGCTCGCAGCATGTTCCGAAATGGGAAGAATACCCCCACAGTCCCGAGTGTTTTCGTAAGAGTCGCAAAATAAAACGGTTGCAGCATACGGAACTTGGAAGTGTGTACGGAAGATGGGATATTGGGATTCCAGTGAACGTTTCCGGTAGATACTTGTTTAGAATGATTGGTTAACCATAATGGGGACCGCTCCCCGTGTTTTTCAAAAGTGTTGATTCCAAAGGGTTTTAAGTTCTTTAGAAAGAGCACTTGTAGAAGTGTTGATTCTGCGTGGTTTACCGGAGCTTTGAGTTTAGATAAGAGTAATACTTGAGGGCCTGCGGCCAGTGAGGGAGATGGAAGGACCGCGTAGCGGGCGAGCCCCGGTACGGAAACCGGGATGCAAAAGGCGCACATGGTTCCGGGCTCAGTGTGAATAAACACGGGAGAGAATAGCACACCTTAATGAAGATGTTAAGTGTTTTACAGCGAATGGTCGAAAATGAGGGTCGAACGGCTATTAGGGCGGTTGAATGGTTTCTGTGGGTGGGAGAAGAACGAGCAAAACAAAATCAAAAGCCCCGCCCTCAAAAAGCGAGGGCAGGGGCACCCAAAGTCTTAGGATTTTCCGTCCGGGCAACCCGTTCTGGGAAACTCTTGATAGATGGTGTAGACAATGTGTATACTCGGCATATATACATTGTGAGGAGGTTTGGAGATGGCGACGGCGAAGGTATTCAAGTCGGGGAATAGCCAGGCGGTGCGACTGCCGAAGGCGTTCCGGGTGAAGAGCAAGGAAATGGAGATATCGCGGCGGGGCGATGAGATCGTGCTGCGGGAACGCGCGGGGACGATGGCGCGGGCGTTTGATTTGCTGGCGGCGCTGCCGGCGGACTTGACACTGGCGGGACGGAAAAAAGATAAGCCGCAGAAACGCAAGGGGCTGTAATGGAGGCGCGCTTCCTGCTGGACACGAACATCTGTATTTATATCCGGCGGAAAAAGCCGGAGGAGGTGCTGCGGCGGTTTCGCACGCTGAAGGCGGGAGAGGCGGCGCTCTCGGTGATAACGTTTGGGGAATTGGTGTACGGGGCGGAGAAAAGCGCGCAGCGGGCGGCTGCCCTGGAGCTTTTACGGGAGCTGGCGCGAGTGCTACCGGTGATGGGACTGCCGGAGGCGGCGGCGGATGCTTATGGAACGATTCGGGCGGAGCTGGAGCGGAAGGGGCAGATGATCGGGAACAACGATTTATGGATTGCGGCGCATGCCAAGGTGGTGGGGTTGACGTTGGTGACGAATAACGAGCGGGAGTTCCGGCGAGTGCGAGGGTTGAAAGTGGAGAATTGGGCGGTGTGAGGAAAGAGGAAGAGAGATTTCTCTCTGCGCAAGCCGACCGCCTCGCAGGAGCGAGGCGGGAAGAAAAAACGTCGGCTTGCTCCGTTCGAAATGAGGGAATGGCAGGAGTGGGGCGCGTTTCTAGGTGAGTGATGGGGGGATCTGAGGAGGGGTAGGCGAGTGCCGGAGTTGCCGGACATTGTTGTTTACATTGAGGCGCTGGAGAGGCGCGTGGTCGGGCGCGTTTTGGAGCGGGTGCTGGTGGCGGGGCCGTTTTTGTTGCGGACGGTGGTGCCGCCGGTGGACTCGGTGCAGGGGCGTACGGTGAGGGCGATTCGGCGGATTGGGAAGCGGATCGCGATCGGGTTCGACAATGATATTTGGGTGGTGTTGCACCTGATGATTGCGGGACGGTTGCACTGGAAGGCGGGGCGCGTGATGCCGGATGGGAGGCGGGTGTCGGCGGCGTTCCATTTCGATAACGGGACACTGACGCTCACAGAGGCTGGGACGAAGAAGCGGGCATCGCTCCACGTGGTGGCGGGGGAGAGGGAATTGGCGCAGCTTGATCCCGGAGGGATCGATGTGCTGGCGGCGGGGAGCGAAGAGTTCGGGACGGTTTTGACTTCTGCCAATCACACGTTGAAACGGGCGCTGACGGATCCGCACTTACTCAGCGGGATTGGCAATGCTTACTCGGATGAGATTTTGCATGGCGCGCGGCTTTCACCGGTGATGCTGACGCAACGAATGAAACCGGAAGAGATCGGAAGATTGTACGAGGCCACGAGGGAAACGCTGACGAATTGGACGGAGAAGTTGCGCGCAGAGACTGGAGATAAATTTCCGGAAAAAGTGACGGCGTTTCGTCCCGAGATGGCGGTGCATGGGCGCTACCGGCAACCGTGTCCGCGATGCGGAACGAAGGTGCAGAGGATTCGATACGCGTCGAATGAGACCAACTACTGCCCGCAATGCCAGACGGGCGGAAAACTGCTGGCCGACCGAGCGCTGAGCCGGCTGTTGCGCGAGGACTGGCCACGGTCCCTGGAGGGGATGGAAGAGCGGCTCTCCAAGTAGGCGCCTTATTTTCCAGGATGCGAGTCGGGTAGCATATAAAGTATGTTGATTCCCATATAAATAATAAGGGATCTGATTATGAACAAGGAGGTGTTGTCGGACGTTGCTAATTGAACTAAAATCGCGCGCGCATGGCCTTCCAGCCCTGGCTGTAGGGAGGGGTACGCGACTCATTCGTTTAAGCACATGGGTTCAGGTGTGCATTGTCAGTTTAAAATCCTGCCATACCGGACAACTGAGAATAAGATTGATGGAGCGGTGATCACCATTGTAGATATTGCTCCGGACAAGCCAAGGCCGGGAGCGCCGCGCCTGGCTTGATTGGTCTGCCGGGCTGAGCTTGTTTTTTGCGTTTTGGGCGGTCCCAGTTGGCGAGCGGAATTCCATCAGAGTTCAGAGTCTCTGTACGTACTGTTACATATATTGACTAATTTACTATAAGTGTGCATGAATATGAATGAAGGGCTTGGTGAAGCGCGCCTTGCGGAGTCGGGGTGTGTATGCAAGAGCGGATAGCGTTTACAGCAAAGTATTGGGGCGACAAGGCGGTGGTATGCCGGTCGAGTGAAGATTGTCCCGGACCCGCGGTGGACCAGGAATTCGGAGAGTTCGAGACCTGGACGCAGGCGAATGCGTTTGCCGGGCGGCTGAACGAGGGTCTGGAGATCCCGCCCGCCGAAGCGGAACAAATCATAACAAGCTCGATCCTGCGCACCAGCGGACTCTTGCGCGACGCCAGTTCACCGGGAGGTGAAGTCGGGGCGCGGCCCAGTGGCCGGGCGAGCGCTGCGCTTGCAATTCATGCTGGCGGAACTGGAGCTGGCGGTGACGTTTTGCCGGATTGTGCGCTCCAAGCCAAGCGAAAACACGGATCGCTTGTTGCGGAATGCGCGAAACGCGTCGTTCGATGCTATGCACTTCGTGTGTCGTTCGGAGCTGGCCGACTGCGAACTGGAAGCGATTACGGGAAAATTGGGGCGGCTGCATGCGGCTTTCGAAGAATGCTCTCCTGAGCGAGGAGACGCGAGTTTGACTGCCAGGGAGAGCTGCGGCGCATAACTAATCGCAGTCTGGCATGAGAATGGGAGGCTCGACTGCGCGGTTCTCCGGTCGTCTCCGGAGCGTTGGTTTCTGGTCGTTCTCCTTAGGACTTGGGACTCTCTGCGAATTCCACTCGCGCAGGCGTTCTTTTACCAACTGAAATTCGGATGAAGAGACGATTGCAGCATTCTGCCTAGGTAGAATCGTCGTAATTTCCTTATTCATGTTCTGCAATCTTTCGGGCAACGGAGGAAATGGATTGAATACTTCCGAGATGTTGTTGGTGGGCTGCGGCCAGACGCGTTCCAAGAAGCGAATGTAGCACTCGGGGTCGTAGCCGGCCTTGTAGAGGTATTGGAGTCCGAAGAAATCCGCGGCTCTCTCCTCGTCTCGCCTGAACTTCAGAAAAGTGACGGGGATCGTCAAGTTTAAGCCCTGATACATGGCGTGGCCTGCCGCCATGCTGTTGGGGATGAAAATCATCGCTGGAGGGGATGCTAATTGCATGAGCTCGCCCTTAGTCGCTTCGATGGTCGAGCTACGGAGTGCTGTATGTGCGATGCCACGCGCTAATACACCTGCCAGCTCCGCCTCCCCTTCGGTCTTGAAGAGCAATCCCGAGTTAATGTACTGATATCCGCCGGGCAGTGTGAAGGCGTCCACCACATCTGAATCGATGATGCGAATGGTGATGGGCAAGCGGGCATCGGAATTCCGGGCGATTTTCTGTGCGAGTCGGTATACGTATTCGGTGACAGCGGGATCGTTGAGGAACTTCGAGGAGCGCTCAACCTCTAACGCCAACTGCTTGCCTAGTTCCTGCTCTTTGTCCAGCGAGCAGAGATTCACGCTTTTGCCGAGATTCCGGTGGCCTATGGCATTGACATCGGAAAGGGAGCGGGAATCTTTGGTCTGTGGGGCGGGACAGGCAAGGAGCAGATTTCCTGAATCAAATACGGCCAGCGTCAGAATTAGGAATGGTATGGTGCAGTGGGAATTCATTCGCACAACTTGGCCTTGCGTCCCCAATAGTGACGGGCGGCCTGGAGGCCGCCCGTCGAAGAGAAAGAACGGGTCTAAAGACCCGCCACTACGGATTCATGGTTGCGAGTCGGGGCGGCGCTTCAGGGTTGGCCGATCATCGTCTGTGCTGTTGGGGTCAGTGCTCCCCGGCTGTTTTTTGGATTGCTCGGTCTTGGTGCGCAGGGTGGGCTTGCCGGGAGCGTTTTCCTGGGCCTTGGTCTTGAACATGATGTTGCGAAGGCGGCCCTTGACGGAATCGAACTCGGAGCTGGTGACGATGTATTCATTCCTGGCCGGCAGGATGCGGGCGATTTCCTTTTGTGAATTCTCGATGCGGTCCGGAGTCGGGGGATGCGTCGAGAAGACCTTGGGGATGGTGCCGGGGCGGCGCTTTTCGTCGGCCTGGATGCGCTCGAAGAAGGTTACGTAAGAATTGGGGTCGTAGCCAGCTTTATACATGTACTGCAGACCGAGGAAATCGGCTTCGCGCTCGGCATCGCGGCTGAACTTCAGGAAAGTCAGCGGAATAGCAAGGTTCAGGCCCTGGTACATGGCGTAGCCCGCCATGCTATACGGAATAAAGATCATCGCCGGGATGGAAGCCAATTGCATGAGTTCGCCCTTGGTGGCGTTCTTCGTGCCGTGGCGCGCAGCCACGTGGGCTATTTCGTGGGCCATTACGCCGGCGAGTTCCGATTCTTCCTGGGCGCGAAGGATCAATCCGCTGTTGACGTAAAAGAAGCCGCCCGGCAGGGCAAAAGCATTGATTTCATCGGAATCGATCACTTTGATGGTGAAAGGAACTTTCGCATCGGAGTTGCGGACCAGGTTCTGGCCAACGCGGTTGACGTATTCGGTAACGATGGGGTCGTCAATCAACTTGGAAGAGCGCTCGACTTCTTGCGCCAGCCCTTTGCCGAGGGAGATTTCCCGCTCCAGCGAGAAGAGGTTCACGCCTTTACCGACGTTGCGGTTGCCGATGGCCTCGACGTCTTCCTTGGAATTCTTGGGAGTGACGGTTTCTTGCTGCTGAACCGGCTGGGAACCGCTCTGCGGCGGAGTCTGTTGCTGGGCTTGCGGCTGCGCGGGAGGCGCTGTCTTCGCGGGGTCCTGCGCCGGAGGCGGCGCGGGTGGATCCTGACTTTGCGGGGCGGCGAAGGCCGGGCTTAGTATCAGGGAGCTTGCCAGCGCCAAACTCAGGCTATGCCGAAATATTGCTTGCATATCATGTACCTCCGCCTACCTCGGATTATACACCCGCATCCTGCCGGGCAGGCACCTAGAATGCTTTGCTGACTACTAGGATGTCAGACGGTCCAGGAAGGTTTTCTATTCCTTGGAGTGCCCGTAAGGCTTGCGGAAGAGGAGGCACCGAGTGGCTGTGGGCGAAATTCAGGGTGGAGAGTGGAATTCCTGGCGTACCGACTGCGTACCTAGTGCCGGGACAGGGAGTTGACACACATGCTGTCGCACTCTACAGTCAAAGCAGGTTACCTATGAGCGCTTCGAAGATCCAGATCGGCCAGCTTTGGAAAAAGGACGGCACGAAGGACATTTACCTGGTGACACGGCTCTATTCCGAGGCGCTGAATACCATGGTCATTCTGCGGAAGTCCGGCGCGGAAGACGAGGCGCAGACTCGTGTACGGGTTGAACGGGCCGGGGCGGGGCAGACGATTCCCGGGTTTTCGCCGGCACAGGACGACTAGAGCTTTCCTGCTTCAAACCGACCGAACTTCCATCTTTATAACGTCATCCACCTTCATCAGTTCCTTTTGCAAGAAGGGCTCGCCATACTCCACCCCGATCATCTGGCCATAGTGGCGGGCCATCTGGTTCATGTCTGCTTCCAGGCGATCGATGGCTAGATGGACTTTCCCTCTCTTCTCGGTCTTTGGAGGAAGAAACTGCGATCTGAAAGCGAGGATCGCCCTATGCCGTTGCTTGAATTGAGGTGTTATGTCCACGATAAAGGTGGGGCGCACGTCCGCGAACGCAATGGAATAGAGAATTTTGAAGGGGCGGTAGGCCTCGCCGTCGAGGGGAAGCTGCTTCAGTCCCGCGAGGAAGCATCCCTCATAGCCGAGGCTTGAAGCGTGGTAATGGTCGGGATGGCGCGCTTCCCAGTAGGGAAGGATGACGGTCTTGGGGCGGAGTTCGCGGATGATGGCGGCGAGGCGGAGCTTGTGCTGGCGGCTGGGCTGAACGTCGGAATCGGGGACGCCGAGCGTGCCGCGCCATTTGATGGAGAGGAACTTGGCGGCTTGGGCGGCTTCCTTGGCGCGGATGTCGGGTGTACCTCGCGTGCCCATTTCGCCGGCGGTCAGGTCGAGAATTCCGGTTTTGTAGCCGAGCTGCGCCATTTTGAGCAGCGTGCCGCCGCAGGTGAGTTCGACGTCGTCGGGGTGCGCGGCGATGGCCAAGAGATCGAGGTGCATTGGTCCTCCAGCATTGGGGATTGTAAGGTAAGACAGGTACGGCTGTCTTTCCTCTGTAAAGTTTCTCGAGAAAGTTAGAGCACAGGCAAAAGTGCCTGTGCTACTTGAATGTGCTAGGGTTTCAGGCGCGATTATGATGGACGAAAGCAAAAAATCGAGAGACGCGCTGCGAGGGCGCGTTGCGCTAGTGATGGGGGCAGCGAAACGACTGGGGCGGGCCGTGGCGTTGCGGCTGGCCCAGGAGGGCGCGCACGTTGTCATCCATTACCGGTCTTCGGCGGCGGAGGCGCAGTCGGCAGTCGCGGAGATTGAGAAATTGGGGCGGCGTGGATTCGCGATCGCTGCGGATTTGAGTAGCGTCGCGGAGATCAAGCGGCTTTTTGACGAAACTGCAAAGCACTTCGGGCGGCTGGATATTTTGGTGAACAGCGCTGCCAATTTTCTTCCTTCGAGCATTATTTCCACGACGGAGGCGGTCTGGGACGGCTCACTCGATTCAAATCTGAAGTCGCCGTTTTTTTGCGCGCAGGCAGCGGCGCCACTTTTGCGGCGGAGCAAAGGCTGCATCATTAATTTTGCAGACACTGGTGGGCTGCTCGGTTGGCCGGGATACATTGCACATTCCGTTTCGAAAGCTGGCGTGGTGATGTTGACGAGAGTTCTGGCCAAAGCGCTCGCTCCGGAAGTGCGCGTCAACGCCATCGTTCCCGGCACTATCACGATGACGGGCGACCCGCCAGAATGGGAGGCTGATTTCATCAAGGTTGCGCCGCTGCGACGTACGGGCACTCCCTCAGACATTGCCGACGCTGTTCTATTTCTGATTCACTCGGAATTCATCACAGGGCAGATATTGGTAGTTGATGGCGGCCGCACGCTCTTGTGAGCATAAGAGCGGCGAGGTCCTTCGCGGGGGGCTATGGGATTTGATGTTTTTTTGCGCTGTTTGGATTACGACCACACTCTAGGCCTGCCCAGGGACGCGGTACGTGCGCTGTTTCCAGTCATGGAAGAAGAATCGGAGCCGAATCGCTGGAACATTAGGTACGATAGTAAAAACTTCTCCGAAATATACGTAACGAGCTATGCCGCAGACGAAGACAGGCTTAGTTTTCTGACTATCGATAGGCCCTGTGGAGATGCGCGCCTATGGGAATCTCTGTTCGCCATTCTAAGAATGGGCCGCATTGTCCTCTACTTTCCGGGCGGTCCGCCATTAGTTGCGGATGAAGCGGTGGGAGCATCTCTGCCGAGCGATGAGGTAGAGTCAATGGGCTCGCACCGACGCGTACAGTCGGGTCAGGATATTGTGCGTATCATTCGGGATTCATGAGTGACTCGCAGGCACGACTTGTAACAGTCTCGAGTCCAGGGGCGAATCCCTTCGTGCAGAGATTCGCGTCACGGTGTATTCTATTCTGCTAGCGCTTGCATGAATTCGCCGCGATAAACGCGAGACCTGCGGAAAATCGAAAGACGAGGAACCGACCGAAGTTATGGACAACGAAATATCGACCCAGCCGCATGGCATGGAAGACGTGGAGATTCAGGAATGGCTTGAGTCGCTGGATTCCGTTCTGGAATCGAGCGGACCGGAAGTCGCAGCCGAAATTCTCGAGCGCCTTCGCGCACACGCCACGGTCAACGGCATTGATCTGCCGTTCACCGCAAATACTCCGTATGCCAACACCATTCCGCCGCGCCTCGAACCACTTTTCCCTGGCGACCAGGAATTGGAGCGGCGCATCAAGAGCCTGATCCGCTGGAACGCGCTGGCCATGGTGGTACGCGCGAACCGCGTCGAGCACAACATCGGCGGGCATATTTCCACATACGCTTCGGCGGCCACGCTTTATGAAGTCGGCTTCAACCATTTCTTCCGCGCGCGCAGCGAAGAGTTCGAGGGCGACACCGTCTATTTTCAAGGGCACGCGTCACCGGGAATGTACGCGCGCGCCTTCCTGGAAGGCCGCCTCAGCGCGCAAAAACTGGAAAACTTCCGCCGCGAGCTGAAGCCCGGCGGCGGCCTTTCTTCGTATCCGCATCCGTGGCTGATGCCTGATTTCTGGGAATTCCCCACGGTGTCGATGGGCCTGAGCCCATTGATGGCAATCTATCAGGCGCGCTTCAACCGGTATCTCGAGGATCGCGGCTTGAAACCTGCCACCGACGCCAAAGTGTGGGCGTATCTGGGTGACGGCGAGACCGATGAGCCGGAATCGCTCGGAGCGATTACGCTGGCTTCTCGCGAGAAGCTCGACAATCTGATCTTTGTCATCAACTGCAATTTGCAGCGGCTCGACGGTCCGGTGCGCGGCAATGGACAGATTATTCAGGAACTCGAATCCGCGTTTCGCGGGGCACGCTGGAACGTCATCAAGGTTTTGTGGGGCAGCGAGTGGGATCCCATTTTCGAGCGCGACACGGAAGGCCTGCTGGTCAAGCGCATGGGCGAACTGGTGGACGGCGAATACCAGAAATTGGTGGTTTCCTCCGGTGCGTACGTTCGCGAACATTTCTTCGGCAGTGATCCGCGCTTGTTGAAACTTGTCGAACCCATGTCCGACGACAGCTTGCGGCGGCTGCGACTAGGCGGGCACGATCCGCGCAAGGTATATGCCGCGTACAAGGCGGCGGTGGATCACAGGGGCTCGCCGACGGTGATTTTGGCCCGCACCATTAAGGGTTACGGTCTGGGCGAAGCGGGCGAAGGCAAGAACGTCACGCACCAGCAGAAAAAACTCAACGAAGATGAATTGCGGGAATTCCGGTCGCGCTTCGGCATTCCGTTGAATGACGAGGATTGCATCGAGGTTCCGTTTTACCGGCCGCCCGAGGACAGCGTGGAAATTCAGTATCTTCGCGCGCGGCGCGAAGCGCTGGGCGGCTACGTTCCCAAGAGGAGCGTTCGCAGCAAGCCTCTGGCTGCTGACCACGATGAACTTTTCAAGGAATTTCACGAAGGCAGCGAGGGCCGGGAAGTTTCCACGACCATGGCGTTCGTGGGCATGCTCCGCAAGATGCTCAAGGATGCGGAGATCGGCAAGCTCATCGTGCCCATCGTTCCGGACGAAGCCCGCACCTTCGGCATGGAGTCGCTCTTTCGGACAGTGGGAATTTATTCCAGCGTGGGCCAGAAATACGAGCCCGTCGACGTTAATACGCTGCTCTATTACAAGGAAGCGAAGGACGGGCAGATCCTCGAAGAAGGAATTACCGAGGCTGGCTCGATGGCGTCGTTCATTGCCGCCGGGTCCGCCTTTGCCACGCACGGTATCAACACCATTCCGTTTTTCATTTACTACTCGATGTTTGGTTTCCAGCGTATCGCGGATTTCATCTGGGCTGCGGCCGACATGCGCACACGAGGCTTCCTGCTCGGCGGTACGGCGGGGCGAACTACGTTGTCCGGCGAAGGCCTCCAACACCAGGACGGCAACAGCCACATCCTGGCGCTGCCGGTACCGAACATCAAGGCCTACGATCCTGCCTTTGCTTATGAAATCGCAGTGATCATTCAGGACGGCATTCGCCGCATGTACAAAGACGGCGAGAATGTCTTCTACTACATCACCGTGATGAATGAACCTTACGCCATGCCGGCGATGCCGGGCGACGTGAAGGACGGCATTCTGCGCGGGATGTACCGCTTCCGGGCTTCCGCCAATACGAAATCGAAGTTGCGCGCGCAGTTGTTCGGGAGCGGCGCGATTCTCAACGAAGCGTTGCGAGCGCAGGAAATTCTCGAAACCAAGTACGGCGTGGCTGCTGATGTGTGGAGCGTGACCAGCTACAAGGAACTGTACAACGATGGCATCGAGACGGAACGCTGGAACCGATTGCATCCTGGCGAGAAAGCGCGGGTGCCATACGTCACCAAATGTCTGGCAGATGTTCCCGACGTGCTGGTCGCGGCTTCGGACTATTTGAAAACGTTGCCGAACATGATCAGCAAATGGATGCCGCGGCGGTTGGCGTCGCTGGGTACTGACGGGTTTGGGCGCAGCGAAGGCCGCACTTCCTTGCGCGAATTTTTCGAGGTCGATGCGCGGTTTATCACGCTGGCCACGCTGCACGAGCTTTTGGCGGACGGCAAGATCGAGCGCTCGGTCGTCGACAGAGCCATCAAAGACCTCGGCATCAATGCCGACAAGCCGAATCCGGTGATTTCCTGACGACGTTCCGTTAAACAGGTAGCGAAATAGATTGAGATCTGACCGTCGCGTGGAGCGAGTTCTTATGCGTCTTCGAGGATTTCCGCGGGCTTGATCCTGCCGGTGGCTAATTGCGCGATGAGTTCCCGATTCGCTGCCAGAAAATCATAGCTTCCCAGCTCTTTGGGCAAAGCCCAGGCGATTGCTTCGAACGCAGTGGGTACGACTTCCGATTCTGCGATTGATGCCGCGAAGAAGCGGATTTCGAGATCTTCGGGCGTCCCTTCGTAATGATGGCGGACGCGGCCAAGCTCAACGCTTTTCACCAGCGTCACGCCGAGTTCTTCCTGCAATTCCCGCGCGAGGGCCGCTTGCGGCGCTTCGCCGTCCCGAACCTTTCCACCAGGGAATTCCCACTTTAACGGGGAAGTATCGTCTTTTCGGCGCTGGCCGATCAGCAGTCGCCGGTCGTTTCGCTCAATGACTGCTGCGACGACAATTCTCATGAACGCTCCCGCGTTTCGCTCACGGAACGAACCAGCCTGTAGAGTACCTGAACGCCTTTGACTAGCGGTGGGCCGGGCGTGTTCAGCAACTCATCGCTGATCACGTGTACCTGGCGGTTTCTAATTGCAGGCACATCCCTCCAAGCGGCCACTTTGTAGGACTGCCTCGGGTCTGACTTCATTCCCGTCGCCGCCCAAGCGAGGATGATTAGTTCGGGCCTTGCGGACGCTACCTGGTCTTCGGTGATCTTCTCGCTGGCCGGAACGACCAACTCGCCGCCACAGATTTTTACCAATTCGGCTACCCAGGGTGGGGAAGTGATTCTTGGATTCGGCCAGGCTTCGCAATAGACGCGAACGCGCTTCTTGAATTGCCGAGTTTTCTTTTCGATTTGCGAGAACGACTTGCGTATTTTGTTTACCAACATCTCGGCAGCGGACGCCCGTTCGGCGATGCCGCCCAACAAACGAATGTCCGCTTCGATGTCAGCGAGTGTCCGCGGATTCATGGCCAGGAAATTGAGCCGCTGCTCAAGGAGCTTCGCCACCGTCTCCTGCTTGTAGGGCACGGAACCGATGACCAGCGTCGGCTTCAGTCGCAGGATGTCGTCCACGGATTTCATGTGCCAGCAATCGCCCAGCTTTGGCAATCCTGCAACGGGAGCGACATCCGCGCACCATTTGGTGACACCGACTAAAAAACTCTTGGCTCCGATAGCGCACAAAATGGAAGTCGCGCTCGGAGCCAGCGAAGCAATGCGCAATGGTGTGCGGCGGCTGTGGTTCATGATTACCGGAAGAGGATAGCAGAGAGCCCGGATTTAGTTGGCTCGCGCGCGGCCGGATTGACTCTGTTGCGCGAGTGTGTTGCACTGCCTCCCTTGCTTTTCGGAGGCCATCCGTGCGTATCCATCTCCTCGCTATTAGCGTGGTCCTACCACTCGCGACTTTCGCTCAGACTTCGTCGTTGCCCTCCAAGTCCGAAGTCATTCAGTATCACGCGACCATCGACAACGTGAAATATCTTTACGGAGTCGCGCCGCCGGTAGCGCGCTTGCACCCGGGAAATATTCTGGAGGCCAACTCGCTCGATTGTTTTGGCAACGCCATTAAGAAGCCCGGCGACACGCAGGCGCTCGTCAAAGGCGACAATCCGCTTACCGGGCCTTTTTTCATCGAAGGCGCCGAGCCAGGCGACACCTTGGTTGTCCATATTCTTGACTTGCAGGTTGATGGCAATCAAGGCCTCGGCGCGTTCGCGCCAGGATTCGGGGCGCTCAACGAGACGAATTACACGCCGATGCTGCATCCTCCGCTGCCGGAAAGAATCTGGTTTTATCCGATCGATCATGCCAGCAACACCGCGACATTTCAGGCGCTCGATTCGAATTACAAAGTGAAAATTCCGTTGCACCCATTTCTTGGCTGCATCGGTGTCGCGCCGTCCAGCGGCGAAGCGCGCAGCTCTATCGTTCCGGCAGAGTTCGGCGGCAATATGGACGCGCCGGAGGCTTCGGTCGGCAATACGCTTTATCTGCCGGTGAGTGTTTCGGGCGGGCTGTTTTATTTTGGCGACGGTCACGCCGCGATGGGCGACGGCGAAATCGCCGGCACGGCCATCGAAGTGCCGATGAGGGCGCGATTGCAATTTGACCTTGTAAAAGGAAAACACACGAATTGGCCGCGCTTCGAGAACGAAAAGGAAATCATGGCCGCGGGTATTTATCGGCCGGTTGACGACGCGGTGCGCATCGCTTTCACCGAACTTGTAGCTTGGATTCACGCCGACTACGGCCTCTCGGAACTCGATACTTACGAGCTCCTTTCCAAGGTTGGGAAAATCCATCTCACGGAGATGGTCGACCCGAACTACGTAGTGGTTGCGTCCATTGAGAAGAAGTTCCTGCCGCCAAAGAAGTAGGTCGCTTTGTAGGACAGGCATTCTTGCAGGTTTCCTCATCTCTGCGTCCTGTGTGTTCTCAGCGCCATCTGCGTTAATTCTTTCGACTTTGCTTCTGTGGCATTGCGCCACTTCGCGAGGGTTTGCCATACTTTCAGGAATGTTCAGCGAAGCCGTCCTCGATCACTTCCGGAATCCGCGCAACGCCGGCGAACTCCCCGGCGCCACCGCAACGGTGGAAGTCAGCAATCCCGTGTGCGGCGACATCCTGAAGCTTTCGGCGCGGATCGTCGACGGCCAGATCGCCGAAGCACGTTTTCTTTGCCGTGGCTGTACGACATCGATTGCCTGCGCCTCACTCCTGACCGAAGAGTTGTGCAACCGCGCGCCTGCGGAAGCGCGCTCTATCACCGCGGAATCACTGTCTCAGTCGCTCGGCGGGCTTCCAGCAGCGACTTTCCACGGCGCGCAACTCGCCGCTGACGCGGTTATCGCCCTGCTCCGAAAGCTGCCTGCGAAAAACCCTTAGTTCTTTGGCGGGATGGCCGAGTTCAAGGTTTCCGGATCGTTCAAATTCAGCACGCAGCCTTCTTCATTCGTGCGCACTTCTGCGATTTCACCCTTGTGCGCCCAGACGACGGCGCGCGAGCCGGTTTCCAGAGGTGCGCGAAGCAGTTCGTCGTACAACGAGGCGGAGAAAATAACCGGATGGCCGCGGCGGCCCTCATACACGGGCAGAACGATGGGAGCCTTCGTTTTATAAAACTGCTCGATCAAGTCCTGAACGAGCGCGGCGCTGATCAGCGGATGATCGATGAGGCAGAGCAGCATCGCCTCGGTGCCAGGCGGAAGGCTGCGCAGCGCCGCCTGGATGGAACTCAACTGTCCCTTTTCCCAATCGTGATTGATGACGATTTCATCGGCTTTGAGATTGACCACTTTGGAGATGGGTTCCGCGTGCGCGCCCAGGACGACGCGCCGTACGCCAATTTGCGGAATCGCAGTCACTTCGAGGAGATGTTCAAGGAATGGCCGGCCCTGGTAGGGAAGCAGCGCCTTCGGCGAGCCCATTCGGCTCGAGGCCCCGCCGGAGAGAATGACGGCGGCGAGCATGTGCCGCCTTTCAGCGTTCGCCCGTTTGCAGGATGGGCGAAGCGTGCGCTTCGTATTTCAATTTTTTGTGCGCTGCGTTTGGCGCGCTCCGGCGCACCGCCACCAATTCCGCGGCAATGCTCACGGCAATCTCTTCCGGCGAGAGCGCGCCAATCTCCAGCCCCATCGGCGCGTAAACGTGCTCGAACTCTTCCGGCTTGTAGCCGTCGTTCTCCAGCGCTTTATACACCGACAAAACTTTGCGCTTGCTGCCGATCATTCCCAGGTAGCGCGCATCCGTGCGCACTGCCCAGCCGAGCACGCGCATGTCCTCTTTATGGCCGCGCGTCACGATGACCAAGTAGCTCGATGCATTCGGATGAATTCTCTCAAAGGCATCCTCGTAACTCGCGTAGATCTCCTGCGCCATCGGGAAGCGCTCTTTATTTGCAAACGATTCGCGGTCGTCCACAACGGCGATGCCGAAGCCCGCCGCGCTGGCCGCTTTCGCCACCGCCATCGAAACATGCCCGCCGCCGAAAAGATACAGAATGGGCTGCGGCAGAATCGGTTCGACGAATACTTCCAGCGTTCCTCCGCAAATCAACCCGTTGTCGTAGCTCGCTTCATTGTTCAAATTGAAAACCATCTTGCGCGGCGATTCCTTCTGCATCACATCCTTTGCCGCTGCCCAAACCTCCGCCTCCACGCAGCCGCCTCCAATCGTGCCCGCGATGGAGCCGTCTTCGCGCACCAGCATCCGCGAACTCTCATAGCTGGGGATCGAGCCGTTGGTGTGCACAATCGTAGCCAGCGCCGCGCGCTGCCCGGTTCGCCTCATCCTCACGATTTCTTCAAACAGGTCCACCCATTGCCTCTGCCCTCAGCCTACGGCGCACATTGCCGACTGTCAATGCGCGCGGCTTTGTGGACACTCTTTGTTTTGGGTGCTAACTTTCGAATTCTCGATGATGCTCCGGAGGAATCATGAAAGCGATTGTCTTTACCGCGCATGGTGGGCCCGAAGTACTGAAATTTACTGATGCGCCCGAGCCAGCGATCCGGCCGAACGAAGTGCTTGTACGCGTGAAGGCTTGCGCGTTGAATCATCTCGACCTGTGGGTGCGCCGCGGCATCCCAGGGGTGCCGTTCCCGCTTCCACATATTCCAGGCAGCGATATCTCGGGCGAGATTGCTCAGATTGGCGGCGACGTCTCCACTGTACGAGTGGGCCAGAAAGTCGTCCTCGCTCCGGGCGTGAGTTGCGGCAAATGTCCCGCCTGCGTCGCCGGACAGGACAACCGCTGCCGCCAATTCACCAATCTCGGCTACATGATCGACGGTGGGTACGCCGAATTCGTCCGCGCTCCCGAAGTAAATTGCTTGCCGTGCCCCGAAAATCTCACCTTCGAAGAAGCGGCTTCGATTCCTCTTGTGTTCCAAACCGCGTGGCACATGCTTCTCTCGCGCGCCGAACTCCAGCCCGGCGAAGATGTGCTCGTGCTCGGAGCCGGCAGCGGCGTCGGCAGCGCTGCCATCCAAATCGCAAAGTTTTTCGGCGCACGCGTCATCGCCACGGCCAGCACCGACGAAAAACTGCAGAAAGCCAAAGAGCTCGGCGCCGACCATCTCATCAATCACAAAACGCAAAAAATCCGCGAGGAAGTCCGCCGCATCACCAACAAACGCGGCGTCGATGTGGTTTTCGAGCACGTCGGCACAGCCACCTGGGACGACAGTCTGGCCAGTCTCGCCGCCGGAGGCCGCCTGGTCACGTGCGGCGCCACCACCGGCTACGACGCCAAAGTCGATCTGCGCTTTCTCTTCAGCCGCCAGCTCTCGCTTCTCGGCTCTTACATGGGCACCAAAACCGAGTTGCAAACGGTGATGAAGCTCGCCGCGGCTGGAAAACTGAAACCCGTGGTGGATCGCATTTTTCCCTTAGCCGAAGCTGCAGCTGCCCACGCCTATCTCGAGTCCAGCTCCCAATTCGGCAAAGTCGTGCTCAAAATTTGACGAAGCTTTTACTGGAATCGACCTGTCCTAAGACTGTCCTTCGGTACCATATACAGCCAACCACCCTGCTGATAATTTCCGCCGCAATTCACCCCGGAAGTGACGTCGCCCAACCCTGATTCTTCCCGGTGCCCAGGTACAGTCTCCAATCGACTGTCGATTTGGAGGAACACGGAGTGTGGTTGAAGGACGAAGAAGCCAGCCTCGGTCTGCCTACAGGATTGGCGACGGCGCTTGCCAATGAGTTGGCGAGACTTCTAGCTTGACCGCTAAGCCCTTCGGGCCACAAAAATCAATTCCGACCGTCAAACGCTTGGGCTCTCAGCAGAAGACTCTTCCTCGCACAAATTCAAGCCATTCCAAGCGCGAAAACGTACGACCCGAACCCTGCAGGAGGCCCTGTGCGCAGATTGAATTCTCAGGTCAGTTCGGTAAGAGGAAACAATACAAGTACCTTCAGTTCCGGTGGGGGCGTGCCATACACGGCCGGCCCGCCCAGTCAATTGACAGCCAGGGTGCTGGAAGAGCGAGTGCAAAAGATTCTGTGGATGGCCGAATCGGGGACGACGCTCAACATCCGTGACCTGGCCCACGAATTCCACCTGAGCCCTTCGCATCTACAGCGATTGTTCAAGCATCAGACCGGGGTGTCAATGGGCGAGTGGTTAAGCGAACAACGACTGCAAAAAGCCGCGCACCTTCTGAAGAACAGCTACATGAGCGTGAAAGAAATCGCCCACGACGTTGGATACCAACATGCTTCCAGTTTCATCCGCGCATTTGAACGGCGCTTCACGCAGGCTCCGGCGCGCTATCGGAAAGGATCCGATTACACAAAATGCTAACGAAAACCCAGTAATGCTAATCACTTCTTCTTGTAGGCGCCACGCGACCAGTAGTAAAAGGAACGCACTCTACTCTTAGCTAGCGCTTGGCGACGACTCACACCCGGCGTGAGATCCCCAATTGCTGGGTAGTTTGCTGTTCGGAAGTGTGCCAATCACGAGGTGGAAGTGCACTTCCTAGGCCAAGGAGACCAGGAATGAAAACAATAAAGCACGCGTCGGTTCTCGCATTTCTGTTGGCGCTATTCTTTCCGGCAATGGCATTTGCCCAGTCCGATCCCGGAGTCCGCAGCAACACCGGCGTGAACGCGGGCCAGCCGTTTGCTTCGGTCACCGCCAACGCAAACGATTTGGCCTTCTTCCAAACCGGGCTCGGGCAGTTCAACGAGCACCAAACTGTTACCGGAAACAACCCAGGTCTGGGACCACGGTTCAACCTGGACTCGTGCGGGGCATGTCATTCGCAACCTGCCCCGGGTGGAACCAGCCCGGCCTCCGGTATCTTCCCCAATGTCGGGCCGAACCCCCAAAGCCAGGTGATCGCCAACGGGCTCGTGAATGGCAGCAGCAACACCATCCCATATTTCGTCCTAGCGAACGGCCCGGTGCGCGAAGCGCGGTTTCCGTTCTTCTTTGACCAATTTGGCAATGCCAACCCCAACGCGCCCAACGGCGGCGTGGAAGACCTGTTCACTGTCTCCGGCCGCGCCGATGCCGGGAGCTGCAGTCTGCAGCAGCCCAGCTTTAATGCTGCGCGGGCGGCAAACAACATCATCTTCCGCATTCCCACCCCGACGTTTGGT
Source organism: Candidatus Acidiferrum sp. (assembly GCA_036522305.1). Lineage (GTDB taxonomy): Bacteria > Acidobacteriota > Terriglobia > Acidiferrales > UBA7541 > Acidiferrum. The sequence continues at coordinate 73,714 of DATDGB010000086.1, forward strand.
ACGGGACTCATGGCAAACATTGACGACTCAACCCTGCTTGCCAACCATGGGGCGCAGGGAAGCAATAATCTGGGGATCAGCGGCACTTTCAACCACAACGGCAACGATGGCACCATCAGCCGTTTTGGCTGGAAGGCCCAGAACAAGTCGCTGATGATTTTCGCAGGTGAGGCCTACAACGTGGAGATGGGCATCTCCAACGAGCTTTTTACGCAAGATCGACCGCTGCCAGGTGAGGATCAGTTGGGAAGCGGGCTTCCGGGCAACTGCCTAAACCTCGCGGGGGTCGGCTACCCCGAGGACATTACCCACTCCGATGGCACCAGCGCTTCCACCGTGACCAGTGACGTCGGGCTGTTCAATGTCTTCATGCAGTTCCTGGACCAGCCCACACCCTCCACTATCTCGCCGGGAGGAGCAACCTCGATTGCTAATGGCCGCAGGCTCTTTAGCGCCATCGGCTGTGCCACTTGCCATACACCGTCGCTCACCACCCAGCCTTCCAAGTTAACGCCTGGTTTGGGCAACGCTACTGCTAACTTGTTCTCCGACATAGAAATCCATCACATGGGCGTCGGCTTGGCGGACAACGTTTCGCAGGGCGGGGCGGGCGGGGACCAGTTCCGCACGGCTCCTCTGTGGGGACTGGGCCAGCGTATATTCTTCTTGCATGATGGCCGTACAGCCAATCTGCTGTCAGTCATCCAGGCTCATCAGAGCAGCGGTTCGGAAGCCACCCAGGTGGAAGAGAACTTTGATTCACTTTCAATCAGCCAGCAGCAGGATCTGCTGAACTTCCTGCGCTCGCTTTAACATTGAACCTTTTGCCAGAACTTCGCCGGGCGAGACACGGAGGCGCGCCTCGCCCGGTTTCTTTTCCGCTAGGAATCACCGGGCTCCGAACATGAATACAAGGTTCTCGCGTTCAGCTGTACTTCTCGGTTTTTCCGCATCTTTGCTTGCCAGCGTGCAGGCTGCCCCGCAGAGCGGGGGCGACTTTGCCAACAACCCGCAGGCCCAAAGGCTCCCGGTCGAGGTTATCCTTGCTAAAGGCGCCTGGTCGAGTGCCAGCGATTCTGTGACGCCTCTTCCTGAAGATGGGCGAGTAAACAAGAATATCTATAGTAACGCGTATTTTGGCCTTACTTACGCGCTCTCCGCGGATTGGACCGAGAAGTATAGCGGCCCGCCTCCTTCGGACAGTGGCTACTACGTCCTTGCGCAAATCCGGCCTGCGGACACCTTCAAGGGCATAAGTCGCGGCAGTATTTTGATCGCCGCTCAGGATCTGTTCTTCGCACTCGCGCCAGCCAGTAACGCGATGGAGCTGGTCAGCTACAACAAGGAAAGTCTGAACGCGGATTACAAAGTGGAACAACCGCCGACCGTGGTAAGGATCGCGGACCACTCCTTCGTCCGCTTTGACTATGGTTCTCCTGTTGCCGAGCTGCATTGGCACGTCCTGGCGACTCAAATTCGCTGTCACCTGATCCAGTTTGTCTTCATCAGCCGGGACACGAAGCTACTGGAAAACCTCATCGACGGAATGAGCAAAATGAACTTGCCGGACGAAGCCGGCCCCATTTCTGGGAGAGGCGGCGGTGAAGTCCCGGTCTGCATCAAGCATTATGCCAGCGGCGAAAACGTAATTGAGAGCGTTAATCCGGTCTTTGCCGAGCCTAGGTTCAATCCCGTTCCAGTCCGCATCATCATCGATAAAGAAGGGAAGGTGAAGCACATTCATTTCCTGAGCGCTTTTCCTGATCAGGCAAAAGCCATTACCGATGCTCTCTCGCACTGGAAGTTTAGACCTTACCTACGCGACGGACACACCGTGGAGGTGGAAACCGGCATCATGTTTGGACGTGCGCCACGCTCGGTGATACAGACTTCAAAGAACGCTGCAACCGAATGATGAACAATCGTCTCCGCGCCGCGAAATTGTGCATGCGAGGACCTCTCGCACTTCTGGCTTCACTTGTGTGTTTTTCGACCGCGGCACTGGGCGCCAACAATATCACCGGCGCAGTCCGCAATCAGAGCCGGGGCGAGCCCGCTGCCGGCGATGAAGCTATCCTGCTTCGCCTGGATAGCGGAACGCCGGAGGAGACGCGCACAAAGACTGACACACAGGGGATGTTTACCCTCAAAGTGCAATATCCTGATAAACTGCACCTCGTGCGCGTGATTCACCAGGGCGTCAGCTATGATCGGCAAGCGGCCCTGGGCCAGTCTCTCTCTATAGAAGTGTTTGACGCGGCGTCCGAAGTTCGCGGCATAACCGGCACGATCGAGATCCTCCGAACCGGAACCAACGGAAGGCTCCTCCACGTCTCCGACCTGGTCGAGATCAAAAACGCTTCCAACCCGCCTCTGACGCAAGCGGGTGAGCGCACGTTTGAAGTGTATCTTCCCGCAAAGGCCAAAATTGATTCTGTTCTGGCCGCAGGTCCGGGAACGCTGGCCATGACGATTTCTGCGGCTCCCGTGCCTGGCGAGCCAGGACACTTCACCGTGAGTTTCCCATTGCGGCCGGGATCAACCAAGCTTGCCTTCAACTATGACCTGCCCTACAACGGCCGAGCCAAGTTCCATCCAAAGTTTGCTTTTCCTGTGCAACAGTTGGCGGTCATGATTCCCCCGGCAATGAGATTCTCGTCGCCCTCGTCGGCCTTCGAAATCCTCGCAACCAGCAACAGCCGCTATCAAGTCCAGGCAGCCAAGCACTTACAGGCAGGCGAAGGGCCACAGTTTGAGATCTCCGGAACCGGACCGCTTCCGCCCCCCGGTGATCGGGACAAAACCCAGCCGCAGTCACAGTCTCCGCTTCCGGTCAATCCAGCACAATCTGCCCCTGCTCGCGCCGGTTTTCCTTCTTTGCCACGCATCGTTCCGCGCTTGAGGCAGTCCCAGCCACCTTCGCAGTCGCTGGTCTTGGTTGGAGTGACTTCTGTCCTTCTTGCTATATGCGCGCTCCTGGTTTGGCGCGGACGCAAAGCATGAAGCTTCTCTGCAGCGCAAACGGCCGCACCTCAAGTACGTCCAGGGCGCCGCTCCCCAGCATGACTAGAAGCGCCTCGTTTCCTATGCCTCCCGCGCTCGGAGAGTGATATCCTCTCTCCGCCCTAAAAGTTCAAATGCGGCGGGAGATAATGTCCGTCAGTCTTCAAGCGCGGCTTTCCGTATGGATCGTCAAATGGCGCGTCAAGCGCCGTTTGAAAGGCGTGCGGGATTATCGTGTCGCGCGCAAAATTCTTCGCCCCGACCCATACAAGATTCCTTCCGCAATCCAGATTGCTCCGGCTCATCTCGGTGGAGTCCCCGGCGAACGTCTCGAAGGTCCAACGCCGGGCGAAAATGTTCTCCTGTACCTGCACGGTGGCGGCTATTTCGCCTGCTCCGCGGAAACTCATCGTCCTATCACAGTGTTCTATGCGCTCCAGGGATTCCGTGTTTTTGCCCCGGACTATCGACTCGCGCCGGAAAATCGTTTTCCTGCCGCTGTCGAGGATGCCGTTGCCTTCTACCGTGCGCTTCTTAGCGCGGGCTATGCGCCGCAGAACATCGTTATCGCTGGTGAATCGGCTGGAGGCGGTCTCGCGCTCTCGCTCATGCTCTCGCTTCGCGACGCCGGCGTTCCGCTCCCTGCAGCGGCAGCGCTTTTTTCTCCCTGGACCGACCTTGCTGCCACGGGCGATTCCATTCGAACCAACAACGACCGTTGCGCCATGTTCGACGGCGCCGGTGTCGCCTTCTCCGCGCGCTACTATCTTGGCGACACCGACCCGCGCCACCCGGTCGCCTCGCCCCTCTACGCCGATCTGTCTGGCCTGCCGCCGCTTTTCATTCACGTGGGCGCGGACGAAGTCCTGCTGGACGACTCCACGCGCCTCGCCGAGCGCGCAAGAGCCGCAGGAGTTCACGTCGAGCTGAAAATTTGGCCCGTCGTCCCGCATGCCTGGCAGCTCGTCCCCCACCTGGTTCCAGAAGCTCGCCAATCGCTTCGCGAAAGCGCCGAATTTCTTCGCGTCCGCGTTGCAGCTGGCGGAACGAAGAAGGAAGCGATGACCTCCGCGTGACCGCACCCGCTGCCAATTCGGAAAACTCCGCCCTCGCCAACGTAGATGTCCTCATCATCGGCGGCGGCTTTTCCGGCCTGTGCATGGGCATCAAGCTCCTCGAAGCCGGGATGAATTCGTTTCTCATCATCGAAAAGAGCGCCGACATCGGCGGCACTTGGTGGGACAATCGCTACCCCGGCTGCGCTTGCGATATTCCTTCCCACCTCTATTCGTTTTCCTTCGCGCCCTCCACGGAATGGACCCGCATGTATCCCGGACAGCAGGAAATCCACGATTACCTCAAGCGCTGTGTCGAGCATTACGGCCTTGCCCCGTATCTGCGCCTGAATACACGCTTTTGCGAAGCCGTTTGGGATGAATCCGCAGGCGTCTGGAACGTTGCTGTCGGCGATGGAATGCGCATTCGTGCTCGCGTGCTGGTTTCCGGCATGGGTGCCCTGCACGTGCCACATTTTCCGGAAATCAAGGGTATCGACCGCTTCCAAGGCCCCGCGTTCCATTCTTCATCTTGGGATCGCAGCGTGGACCTCTCCGGCAAAAGTGTTGCCGTGGTTGGCACCGGCGCCAGCGCCATACAATTCGTTCCGCAAATTGCTCACCGCGTCGGCAAACTTTATCTTTTCCAGCGCACGCCGCCGTGGATCGTGCCGCGCCTCGATTTTACCTTCAGCGAAAAATGGCGGCGCCGCTTTCGCACCATTCCCATTACCCGCTGGGCACTGCGCCAATACATTTTCTGGCGTCAGGAAATTCGGGTCCTCGGCTTTCTCGGCAATGAGAAGTTCCGCAAAAAGATGGTGGCCATCGCTCTACGTCATCTCGGTCGCGCCATCAAAGATCCCAAGATGCGCGCGGCGCTCACGCCCAACTACCAACTCGGCTGCAAGCGCGTTCTCGTTTCCGACGACTACTATCCCACTCTGAATCGTTCGAACGTCGAACTGGTCACCGGAGGGATTTCCGAAGTCTGCCCGCATAGCATCGTTACGCGCGACGGCGTCGAGCGCCCCATCGACGTGCTGATCTACGGCACCGGCTTCCGCGCCACCGAGCCGCTCATCGGCTGCCGCGTGGTAGGGAAGGGCGGCGTGGAAATTCACGACGCCTGGGGAAAACGCATGTCCGCCTATCTCGGGATCACCGCCGCCGGCTTCCCAAACTTGTTTATGCTTCTCGGGCCCAACACCGGTTTGGGCCACAACTCCGTTGTACTCATGATCGAAGCGCAGGTTCGCTACGCCATGAAGTGCCTGAAATTGATGAAGCGCAGGAATCAGCGCGTGCTGGAAGTCCGCCCGGAAATCCAGCAGTCCTTCGTCGAAGAAATCTACCGCCGCATGACCGGCACCGTCTGGCTATCTGGCGGCTGCAAAAGCTGGTACCAAGACCAAACCACCGGCGAAATCACCACGCTTTGGCCCGGCTCCGTCGTCTCCTACCTCCGTCGCACCCGCTCCGTCTCCGCCTCTGACTACAGACTAACTTCCTGATCTTCGCGACACTTGCGCGAGGTGTGTCAGTTTGATCGATACCCCTGACAACAAGCCAATCAGTATGCTAAAAGTAGGCTCGGTCCGACGACCGGAAGGACAATCCACCTTGAAAAAACATCAGTTCGTTTCGAGCGCTTTCTTGCTACTATTGTTCCTCGCAGTTCAAACGCCGCAATTCGCGCAGGACACTTCCGCAGGCCCCGCAAAAGCTGACCAGGAGCGACGCATGGTCGCAGTCAGCCTTGTGAGAACAATCAACACAGCCGAAGCAACCTACCGTGCCACCAATGGCTCGTTCGTGGTATGGAAGACCCTTGTATCAGAACATCAACAGTATTTTGATAAGTTCCTCGCAATGCATGGTCTGCTGAAAACCAATGCACACTTCTCAGACGCGCCGGAAATCTTGCCCAGTTGGAACCTACGGCTCAATGTGCATCTTGATGGTCAAGGTTACGATGTGCTGCTGCGAGACATGACGGACGATAAGTGTGGGTATGCAGCTCTGACCGACGAAAACGGGGTGATCCGGCAGAGCAAGGCGATTGACTGCGAAATCTAGAAACCTTACCGTTCCGTCCATATGAAACCTTTCTCCGCAAAATTTCTGAATAAAAGTCATAATGCGTGTTCAGTCGGATAATCGAAAACCATACCACGGCTGACTAGCGGCTCCATTTGTCATGCTCGCTCCGCTGTGCGAAAATACCTTAGACGACACACCATGAGCACATCTCTCGGCAAACACGTCACACTGACGAAGCCCGACGACTTCGGCAGCCTTCTGCAAGACGAAGGCATCATCTTCACCACGCTCGACAAAGCCGTGAACTGGGCTCGCAAGAGCTCCATCTGGCCGCTCGGCTTTGGCCTCGCCTGCTGCGCCATTGAAATGATGTCCATGGCCGCCGCCCGTTTTGACCTCGCGCGCTTCGGCGCCGAAGTTTTTCGCCCCTCGCCCCGCCAGGCCGACCTGATGATCGTCGCCGGCCGCCTCTCGCAAAAAATGGCTCCGATCATCCGCCAGCTTTACGATCAAATGCCCGAGCCCAAGTGGGTCATCTCCATGGGCGCTTGCGCCACCTCCGGCGGCGTCTTCAACAATTACGCCATCGTGCAGGGCTGCAACCAGGTCATTCCCGTCGATGTTTACGTTCCCGGCTGCCCCCCGCGCCCCGAAGCCGTTCTCTACGCCATCCTCCAGCTCCAGAAAAAAATCGACAGCGAGAAGGGCTCCTTCAAACGCGCCCTAAATCTTTCTTAGTGGCACGGGGTTCAGCCTTTGCTCCCTCACCTATGACCAAATTCAGATTGGCGCCCTCGGTTGTTCTTATAATTCTGGCCACGGCACTTCTCTTGATTAGTTGCGGCAGTGCCTATAGTCCCCCGCCGCCTCCTCCGCCTCCGCCCACTTCTGGCTTCACGCTCGTCTGGAGCGACGAATTCAACGGCGCCGATGGTACTTCTCCCGATTCCTCGAAATGGGCGTACGACACTGGCGGCAACGGCTGGGGCAACAACGAACTCGAGTGCTATACCAATCTCGCGCAGAACGCCCAAATGATGGGCGGAAACTTGGTCATCACCGCAAAGAATCAGCCCGGCTACGCCTGCAGTGGCGGCACAACGCGCGATTACACTTCCGCTCGCCTCAAAACGATAGGCCTCTTCAGCCAGGCCTATGGCCGGTTTGAAGCTCGCATCCAGATCCCCAAGGGGCAGGGAATGTGGCCCGCGTTCTGGATGCTTGGCAACAACATCACTTCCGTCGGCTGGCCCAAGTGCGGCGAAATCGACATCATGGAAAATATCGGCAAGGAGCCCGGCACAGTCCATGGTTCGCTCCACGGCCCGAGCACCGTGAGCAACACGAGCGATGCCACCGCGCCATTCAGCCTGCCTGCCGGACAGAATTTTGCCGACGCTTTTCATCTCTATGCCGTCGAGTGGGAACCCGGCACGGTTCGCTTCTACGTTGATTCGAATCTCTACGCCACTTTCACGCAATCCCAGTGGCCCGCGGGCGGCACTTGGACTTTCGACCACCCTTTCTTCGTCATTCTGAACGTCGCGGTCGGCGGCGACTGGCCCGGCTCTCCCGACGGCAACACCGTCTTCCCCCAGCAAATGCTAGTCGACTACGTCCGCGTCTACTCCAAACAATAATCCTGCGCCTCTCCTTGCCACTGTACTTCGCCCCTCAAAAGGTGAGGCTATTCTCCTTCCGTTTCTTTCCTTGTTTTTTCTCTGCGCACTCTGTGTCTCTGCGTTTAAACTCTTCTTCGCAACTCTTATAACAGAAGGGAATCACGTCATGACGTCAACATCCGATCTCGCCCGCCAACTTCTCCGCCACACCGTAGCCACCGTCGCCTACCGCGGCGGCAAAGCCCTGCGCGGCTCCCCGGACCACTTCGCCAGCTTCCACATCGGCGACAAAACGCGCACCCCGGGGCAAATCCTCGCCCACATGGGCGACCTGTTTGACTGGGCGCTCTCCATCGCTCAAGGCCGACCAGCCTGGCACGACTCCACGCCTTTGCCCTGGAACGCCGAAATTGACCGCTTCTTTGCCGTCCTGAAAAAGTTTGACGATTTTCTAGCCTCCGGCGAGCCGTTGAGCGGCGCAGCCGAAGGCCTCTTCCAAGGCCCCGTAGCCGACTCTCTGACGCACATCGGCCAGATCGCCATGCTCCGCCGCCTCGCCGGCTCACCCGTCAAAGCCGAAAATTACAACAAAGCCGAAATCGCCGCCGGCCGTGTCGGCCTCGAGCAATCCGCCCCACGCCGCGAATTCGAGTGATTGCCTGCGCTACGGAAGTTGCACCGGGGTTATCTGCACGGACAGGATGCGCCAATCGTCTTGTTCCGTGACTAGCACCGCGGTCATTCGGTGCATCCAAACGCGCTGTTCGCTGGCAAGGATGGCGTTCTTCCATATAACTGCGGCCACCAGCAGGTCACTAGTCTCTACGAGGGTCTCTTCAACTGAATACGTGGCGTTCTTTTTAGCGTAAGGAGCGAGGAGTGTGGCAAATTCCTTATAGATTTCCTCACGATTCCAGCGTTTTCCCGACGCGTCGATAAACTGTGCGTTTTGCGCGAAAAAGGGAACCAATAGCTCCGCATTATGCCATTTGAGTCCAGCAAGAAATTCATCAAGCTTTAGTAGAGCAGTTTTGTCGCGGACGACCCTAACAGTTTGGGGAGCGGACGCACTCGCCAATTGCTCTCGGACAGATGCCGGCTTGAATCCCTTCGTTATTAATAACTGAGCAGCCATCGAGCCCTCGAGGCGCAAAATGCCAAGCAGCAGGTGTTCTGTCCCCACGTGACGGTGCCCAAGTCTTTCAGCCTCTTCTGCGGCAAACTTCAATATTTTCTTACATTCTTCGTCCAGCGGCATTTCCACGGAGGTTGAGATTCGCTCGCCTCGAATGATCCGGCTCTCGATTTCCGCACGAATTTGTCCTTCGACGACTTTCTCTCCGGAAAGCCATTTCGCCAACGCGCGATCTTCCCGTAAAAGCCCCAGCAACAGGTGTTCGCTCGCGATGGCCCTGCTTCCGTATTGGCTGGCTTCGTAGCGCGCGAAGAAAATCACGCGGCGAGCCTTCTCTGTATAGCGTTCAAACATGGTCCTGGGAGAGAGTCTATGTCCTGTTTGTCGTCGCGGGCAACCGGCAATCCGCCTCGTTTCGCAAATCAGCGTGGGCTCCCTGGCCGCATCGCATCGCAGTTCTGCCCCTGCAACCCGCTCTTGCAAACGCGAATTCTCACTTGTGTTTGATAGTACGCAGCGTTATAATACGCGGCGTACTATGAAAGAGAATTCTTTGCTCGGCTATGCTCTCTTGGGCTTGATTCACCAGCAGCCGCGGTCCGGATATGATCTCAGAAAGATTTTTGCCAACACTCCTATGGGCACGTTCAGCGACAGCCCCGGCGCCATTTATCCCGCCCTGCAACGGCTCGAAGAACGCGGCTTCGTAACCAGCCGGGTCCACGCTTCCTCCGGTCTCCGCCGCCGTCGTCTTTTTCGCCCTACCTCATCCGGCAAGCGCGCTTTCCGGGATTGGCAAACAAGTGCCATCAACAGCGATGACGTGATTCATCGCGCCGATGAATTAATGCTCCGCTTCGGCTTCATGGACGAAACGGCTGGCGCCGCCCAGGCCACGCGGTTTTTGAAGGCACTCGCGAAGGAATTGGCCGCATATATCCCCACTCTTCGCAAATTTCTCAAAGTGCAGGGCGCAGGCATGCCGCTTTCCGGGAAGCTAGCCCTGGAGAGCGGTATCCGCGGCTACGAGACGCTGCTCCACTGGGCCAAAAGCGCTCTTGGGATTTACAAGAGAAGCAAAAAGAGAGGAGCACGAAAGTGAAATCACGCGTAGTTCTTTATTGTTTGCTCGGAGGTTTTCCTCTGGCCATCATCACGCTGGCTGCCGGCCATTTTGTTTGGTGGTGGCTGTCCGGGATTCTCTTTGCCGCATCACTTGTTCCCGTGGCGCTCTTCGGCCCGAGAAAAGCTGCCGGCCAATTCGGCGTCATCCTCCCCGTTTTCCTTATCGTAACTGCGTTGTGTACCTGGTCCGAAGCGTTAATTTTCGTGCCCGGCTACAGCCAACACGCCATTCGTGACCTCTCGGGCTCCGCCTTCATGTATCTGATCATCACTATGGTCCTGGCTCTTCTCGCTTGGTTGCTGAAATTGTCAAAACCAGGCGGACCGGCGCTTACGCGCCGCTCTCCCATTTCTGCTGTGTTCCTGATTTTGCTCTCGGGTTTCGCGTACGTCGTCTACTACCTGATCTTCGGCTCCATCACCTATCAATTCTTCACCAAAGGCTACTATCCCGGAGCCACTCAGCTTGTCGAACGCCTTGGTGTTTGGTTGTTTTGGAGCATCGAGCTTGCTCGTGGCGTGCTGATGACCCTCGCCGTTGTTCCCATCATCTACACCTTGCGCATGAAGCGCTGGCACGCCGCCATCGCCGTCGGCAGCATCATCTGGATCTGTGGCGGCCCTGGGTTGCTAATTGTTCCCAACGAGTTTATGAGAACTGCGCAGCGCATCATTCACACCGTCGAAATCTTCACCCAGAATTTTCCTCTCGGCGTGACCGCCGTTCTGCTCCTCCGGCCCAAGCCGCTGCCGCACGCTACAAATTCCCCGTCAGCTTCGACAGTCCCCGTGTAGTATTAATCGCTGTAATCTATCGCTGTCTGCAGGCCCAGGAACAACATGGAACTCTCGACGATCTTTTCCAAGAAGACGCTCCTCCCTCGTCTCCGGCGTTTTCTGCTGAAGCAACAGCTTCTCGTCTTCATCGGCGTGGTCATCTACGCGTTCTTTGCTGCTCTGAAGATGGAGGCACCCTTTGTCGTCATGATGGTCGTCGTCCTTTCCGTGGGCAATGTCCTGGGTCCCGTGATGGGGTTTTGTATCCCCATTTGCAATAGACGGCGCTTTCCCTGGAATTGGGTAACCTTCATCCCCATCTTGGCCGCTGCCAGCCTCCTGAGCGCTCTTGCCTCCGTAGTTTTGATTCGTTGGATGATGCCGATCAATCAGCCCTTTTGGGATTTCTTTCGCGTGATTGCTCCTAGTTCAGCGGTCGTTAGCATGGCCGCCGGAGTCATCGGTTACGTGGTCCACCAAGTTCAGGAAAAACTCCAGGAAAAAAACAGGCAGCTCCAGCAGGCTGTCGAACGAGGAACCACCGCCCTTCAGCAGCAGGAGCAAGAACTCAACCGCGCCCGCGATATTCAGCAGGATTTGATGCCCAAGGTGCTCCCACAGCTTCCGCGAGTGGAGCTCGCCGGAGCCTGGCAACCCGCGCGAACCGTCGGCGGCGACTACTTCGACGTCATTCAGCTCGACTCGAATCGTCTCGGCATCTGCATCGGCGACGTGGCTGGGAAAGGAATTACCGCCGCACTCCTGATGGCCAATCTCCAAGCCTCTTTTCGCGCCTTCGCTACCCCGGACGAATCTCCCGCCGCCGTCTGCGCCAAGCTGAATGCTTTCCTTTGCGGCAATCTGGCCCCCGGCAAATTCGTCACTTTCTTCTACGCCATTCTCAATGCCGAGGATCGCACCCTGCGCTACGAAAATGCCGGCCATTGTCCCGCGATCCTGCTCCGAGCCAGCGGCGAAACCGAACTGCTCAGCGGTGATGGCGCCGTCCTGGGCGTCCTGCCGGATTGGCAATACAAGGATTTCGCCGTTCAACTCGCAGCCGGCGATCGCCTTCTCCTTTTCACCGACGGGGTCACCGAAGCCGCCAATTCCGAATTCGAGGAGTTCGGCAATGCCAGGATTATTGAGTCCCTCCGCGTACGAGATGAAACCGTCACGGCCCTGGCCACGCAGCGCAGGATTTTGGAGGGAGTCACCAGGTTTTGCTCCTCCAACTTCCAGGATGACGCCACCATTCTCGTCGCCGCCATCCACTAGTCCTGTCAAGGGTGGCAGTTTGCGGCGGCCAGGAAGCTCTCCTTTCGAGAAACGCGGGAGGCCGCTTCGCGCGTCTTACTCTGCAGCCGCAACGTCCCCGATATGGTGTAAGTTACGAAGTGCCGAACTCATTCGGATCAGGAGTGCTGATGCTTGCCCGCGTAATCGCCTTCGGACTTTCGCTCTTCTTGATTCCCCCGCCCGGCATCCTCGCGGCGCCTCAAGCGCCAGCAACGCCCCCAAATCAGCAGCCCGATGTGATCCGTTCCTCCACTCGCCTCGTTCAACTGAGTGTCATCGCCCAGGACGCCAAGGGCGAGCCCCTCACCGGCCTGCAAAAAGAAGACTTCACTGTCCTCGACGAAGGCAAGCCGCAAAATATCGCATTCTTTTCCTGCGGTGCGCCACCGCCCGCCACACCTCCTGCGGCGCTGCCTCCCAACGTCTTTACCAATCGCTTCGACCTGAAGGGCGAGGGTCCCGGCGCCGTCACTGTAATCCTCTTCGACTCGTTGAATACCTCCCCGGAGGACCAGTCGTTCGTTCGCAAACAGGTTCTCCGTTTTCTCCAGAACCTCAAGCCGCAAGATCATGTTGCCATCTACGCGCTCACCACAAACCTCATTGTTCTCCACGATTTCACGCAAGACGTCTCCGCCCTCGTCAGCGCGGTAAACCATTTCACTCCCAAAGAGATTGCCGCATTCGACGCCTCAACCTCTCAGGCGATTGATTTTGTGGGTCTAACCAGCGATCCTCAATGGCAGGGATTTCAGAATGCTCTAAATAATGCCGAGGGAATGATCGGCGACCAGAACACCCTCAATCGCGTCGGCACCACTGCTGCCGCGCTCGAAATCATTGCCTCCCATGTGGCCCCCATCTCCGGCCACAAAAGTCTCATCTGGGTCTCCGGAGGATTTCCCATCCAAATCGGCATGACCAAGCTGGGCGCTGCTCAAACCGAGATGCAGCCGGTCACTTCCTCCGGAAGCGGCGGCGATCCAAGAAGCGCCGCGGGCAGAGGTCAAAATCAGCCCGTTGGCGGAGGCGATCCCACCAACAAGCTCACTCGCGGCAGTCGCGAAAACAGCACGCAAACGGCCAGCATTCAAAAAGCTGCCGATGCACTCAATCGCGTCAACCTGGCCATTTATCCGGTCGATGCCCGGGGTGTCCAGGTTAGCCCCGATATGAGTCCCACAGTCCGTTCCGCCTCGGCTCAGCCGTCTCTTGCTTCCAATGGTTTTTTCGAGCGCCAGGATATTCGTGACTCCTCCAGGCTGCTGGCCGACCGCACGGGCGGCAAAGCGTTTTACGGCAATAACGACATCCGCGACGCGATTCGCCGCGCGTTTGACGACGGCCGCTACGCTTGCCTGATTGGTTTCTACCCTGACCACGGCGCGTGGGACGGAAAGTTTCGCGAGCTCAAGGTGAAAGTGAACCGCAGCGGCGCGCATCTGCGATATCGTCAGGGCTATTACGCATCCGCGGGCGGCTCGGATTCCGATGACGCCGTGAGATCCGCGCTGCAGCAGGCTGCAATGAGCCCGCTCGAAACCACCAGCCTCGGCATTGTCGTCAATGGCAAAATCGTTGCTCCGCCTTCCGCTCGCAATTTGCAATTGCAAATTGCTCTGGACCCCAAACAATTTCTCCTCAAAGAGTCCGGAGATCGGCAGAAGGGCGCCCTCGACATGGCTTTTGTTCAGCGCGACATTTCCGGCAATATTCTTGTGGGCGATAAACAACACCTCGAACTCAATTTCGAGCAGAAGCAGTACAAATTTCTTGGCAAAGCCGGCATGATCCTGCAGCGCAGTGTCACGGTCCAGCCGCAATCAGATGAAATTCGCGTTGTTGTTCGCGACCTCGGCTCGGGTTCCGTAGGCTCCGTCACTATTCCTGTGAAAGCCTTTTTCCCTGGCGCACCCATCCTGCCCCCGCAGGCGCCCGCTTCAAATTAATGTGTAGACTGAACCATGTCGTGGTATAAATAGCAATACCATGGTTATCTCAGATCGTCTACGAGCTATCCGCGTACAAAAAGACCTTTCGCAGGGGGATATCGAGGAGCGCACCGGCCTCAAACGCTGCTACGTCTCGCGCGTCGAGAACGGCCACACGGTCCCGAGCATCGAGACTTTGGAGAAAATGGCCCGCGCCCTCGAAGTTCCCATGTACCAACTTTTTTACGACGGGGAAGCGCCACCAGAAATCCCGACCCTTCCACCAGGCATGCCCACCGACAAGGACGAGTGGGGCAGCTCCGGCGAACCGGCTAAATTCTTCAAACGCCTGCGCCAACTCCTCGGCCGCGTCTCCGACGACGACCGCAAGCTCATCATGCACCTGACTTTCCAGATGGTCCGCAAGAAGCGCCCGTCCTGACCGCCCAGGTGCAGCCAAAAAAAGCCGCCCATCCTCTGCGTGTTTGGTAGAGAAGCCTCGGTATTTGGACACAGACCCCGAGAGCGCCGAGCTGATGGCAACGCCAAGGACATTTCTTCTCTTTCAGCCTGTCGCATTCCGCGCGAAGTGGGGGTATAAGAGGGGGTGCGCAGCAGGGGCGGGAGTCCCGCGTACCCCGCCGTAGGAGGTATCCATGCGTGCCGATCAAGTGGAAGTTACCTGGGACGCAGGCAAAGGCCAATGGCTGGTTCGCATTGTGAACGGGGAAGAGGTCATCCGGCGCTATTGCAAATTGCCGAAGGACGCCGATGAAAAAACAGTTGCCGCAGCGGCGCAGAAAACCGTGCTGGAAGAAGGCTATGAAGCCGATCTTGCATTGGTAAGCGTGCGCCGGTAGCCAGGGTCGCTCATCGAGGTACCCATGTCACAGACCGTTGCTCCCATGATTCATGTTCCGGACGTTCGCGCCACGGTCGAGTGGTACACCCCGATCGGGTTCACCTTGCTCCGGCAAAACGATGAGGTGGCGAAATCAACTGGGCGAAGCTGACCTGCGGAAACAGCGCAAGTCATGTTTCAGGCAGGTGGAAAACCAAGCACGGAGCACCGTCGTGAAGTCGACCTGTACATACTGACTGACAATGTCGATGACATGCACCGGCGGCTCAAGGACCGCGTGCAAATCGTGGAAGACCCCCATGATACTTTCTACGGGATGCGTGAGTTCATCACGCGGGACATCAACCGATTCTGGATCTCGTTCGGGCAGCCCATCCAATCGTAGCCGTTCGCCCGCCGCCAGGCGTGCACACTTTATGAAAGCGAATTGAGAGCGAAATCCGCACCTGAAAATCTTGGGGTGTGCCAGTTGGCAACTCTTTGTATCGTCAACGCGCTTCTTAACGTACGATTGCCACCTTGATGAATCTTCCGCTGGAGAAACAGCAGTGACGAGAGACGAGGCTTGGAAACTGGCCAGCCATTGGATTGCGGCCTGGAACGCTCATGATTTGGACTTGATCATGACTCATTATGAGGATGCCATCGAGTTGACTTCGCCCGTTGCCGCCCAGCTGTTGGGAACGTCCGATGGCAAGGTAGTCGGAAAGGCAAACTTGCGAGCTTACTTTCAGCGAGGGCTGGAGGCCTACCCGGTACTCCACTTTCGCCTTGAGGACGTGCTCTGGGGCCTAAACAGCGTGGTGCTCCTCTACATAAATCATAAAGGGACACGCACGGCAGAGTTCATGGAGCTATCGGCGATTGGAAAAGTGGCCCGAGTAGTGGCGAACTACAGTGCCTAGCTCGATTGAACAATTCCAAGCCGGCGTGATAGATTGCTGACGCTCCGGGCGCTCCGGGATCCACTATGAAGACTATTTTTGTGGGCCCTCAAGGAATTCGGGCGGGCTGGCGATTTGCGATATTTGTTTTTCTGCTTTTCGGTTTCAGCAAGCTCTTTTTCTGGTTTTTGACAGAATTCTTCCACTATCAAGAGCAAGCCGGATGGTTTCCCACAGATTTCCTGCTGGATGGCGCGCTGAGTTTTGGGGCTGCACTGCTCGCTGCCTGGATCATGTCAAAGATCGAACGGCGGCCGTTTGTGGAGTATGGCCTTCCATGGCGGCCAATGTTCGGGAAGCATTTCTGGCAAGGCCTTCTATGGGGGTTCGCCGCGTCGCTACTCATGATGATTCTGCTCAGCTTATTCGGCGCCGTTTCTTTCGAGGGCGTGGCGCTACATGGACAAACTTTGGTTAAATTCGCCCTGCTCTGGGCGGCAGCCTTCCTTTTGCTCGGCTTCGCTGAGGAATTCGCGTACCGTGGCTACTCGCAAGTCGCGCTGACTGGCGGAATGGGCTTCTGGCCAGCGGCCGTTCTGTTGTCGGCCATTTTCGGCGCGGTCCACTATTTTTTTAAGCCCATGGAGAACTGGATGGACGGCCTGAGTGTGGGACTCTTCGGATTGTTCTGGTGTTTTACGTTGCGGCGGACGGGGACCTTGTGGTTCGCAATCGGGTTCCATGTGATGTCCGACTACGCGGACATGGTGCTGTTCGCGCAGCCAAACACGGGGAATAACGGGCAGAGCCTCACTGGACATCTGCTCAACGTTTCCTATCATGGGCCCGAGTGGCTCACGGGCGGCTCGCGGGGAACGGAGGCGAGTGTCCTGGAGTTTCTTATCCTCGTCCTTATGTTTCTAGCTTTTGCGCGGGCCTATCCGAAAATCGAGGCTCAGCCCATGGCATCCGACTGATAGCGGTGGGGTGAAACACTGGAGCACCCATCCACGTATATATCTCCAAGAAGGGCTAATGTCATATTCGCCCATACTGATTGTTCATATTTGTGGTGGGAGCTTGGGGTTGCTGTCCGGGACCGCGGCCATGACTTTCCGCAAAGGTTCCCCCCGCCATGTGCTGGCGGGAAAGGTCTTTGTCGCCTCCATGCTCACCATGTCCGCCTTCGCGGCATACCTTGCCATCGTGAGGCATCAACCCAATAACATCGGCGGCGGGATTCTAACCTTTTATCTGATCGGAACGGCATGGCTGACCGCCAGGCGCAGAGACGGGGAAACGAGCCGTTTTGATTGGGTTTTGTTCCTGATTCCCTTGGCGATTGGCATACTCAACTGGATGAATGGTCTTAAAGTCGTGCGCAGCGGAGCGGGCTCGCAGGATGGAGTTCCGGTCGGAATGATCCTTTTCATGGGCTCCGTGTGTCTGCTTGCTGCCGCGGGGGACGTTCGCATGCTGGTGCGCGGCGGTGTTTTTGGAGCGAAGCGTATCGCGCGGCATCTCTGGCGCATGTGCTTTGGGCTGTTCATCGCAGCAGGATCTTTTTTCCTGGGACCCTCAAACCGCCCGCTGAGGTTGCTTTCGACAGTGGGGCTCGGGAAACATCTATCTCCGGCTTTATTCAGCACAACCTTGTATTTGATTCTCACCATCCTTCCGCTGATTTTGCTGATTTTCTGGATCGTCCGAGTCCGCTTCACAAAGGCATACAGGAAAATAGAAATTAGAAATTAGAAAAGGGATAATAGAAAAACC
>DATDGB010000087.1:0-34457 GCA_036522305.1 Candidatus Acidiferrum sp.
TCCATCGTCGACATGAAGGTATCAGTTGAAGGGCTGCTCATATACCACGCTCACGGATGCGTCATGTCCTCGGGCTTGACGAGGGCGTCGAATTCTTCGGCGGTGACGTAGCCGAGTTTGAGGGCGGCTTCGCGGAGGCTGATGCCGGAGTGGTGGGCGGCTTTGGCGACCTGGGCGGCCTGGTCGTAGCCGATTTTGGGGGCGAGGGCGGTGACGAGCATCAGGGAGTTGTGGACGTAGTGCTCGATCTGCGTGTAATTGGCTTCGATGCCCTGGACGCAATGAGACACGAAACTGTTGCATGAGTCGGCGAGGAGCTCGACGGAGTGGAGATAATTGAAAATCATCACCGGCTTGAAAACGTTCAGCTCGAAATTGCCCTGGGAGCCGGCAAAGACGATGGCGGCGTCGTTGCCCATGACTTGCACGGCGACCATGGTGAGAGCTTCGGCCTGCGTGGGATTTACTTTGCCGGGCATGATGGAGGAGCCAGGCTCGTTTTCGGGAAGGATGAGTTCGCCGAGGCCGCAGCGCGGGCCGGAGGCGAGCCAGCGAACGTCATTGGCGATTTTCATCAGCGAGGCGGCGAGCGTTTTTAATGCGCCAGAGGCGAAGACGATTTCGTCGTGCGCGGAGAGCGCGGCGAATTTATTGGGATGTGAGCGGAAGGGAAGTCCTGTGAGCTCGGCGATTTTGCGCGCGGCGCGAACGGCAAACTCAGGATGGGCGTTGAGGCCGGTGCCGACGGCAGTGCCGCCGATGGCGAGATCGTAGAGGCCGTCGAGAGCGACGGCGATGCGTCCGCCATCGCGGTCGAGGAGACTCACGTAACCGGAAAATTCCTGGCCGAGCGTGAGCGGCGTGGCGTCCTGCAAATGGGTGCGGCCGATTTTCACGATGCCGGCAAATTCCTTGGCTTTGGCGTCGAGCGCATCGCGAAGATTTTTAAGCGCCGGGAGCAAGCGGCGCGCGGTTTCCGAGGCGGCGGCGATGTGCATAGCGGCGGGAAACGTGTCATTGGAGGACTGCGACATATTTACGTCGTCATTGGGATGAATGGGCTTCTTGCTGCCCATTTCGCCGCCGGCAATTTCGATGGCGCGATTGGAAATCACTTCGTTGACGTTCATGTTGGTTTGCGTGCCGCTGCCGGTTTGCCAGACGCGAAGTGGGAAGTGATCGTTGAGCTTTCCTTCGATGACTTCATCGGTGGCGCGCATGATGAGGCTGCACTTCTCGTGCGAAAGCTTTTCCAAGTCCTGATTCACGAGCGCGGCGGCTTTCTTGAGGATGCCGAAGGCGCGGATCAGCTCTGGCGGCATGACGTCCTTGCCGATATTGAAATGGATGAGCGAGCGGGCGGTTTGCGCGCCGTAGTAGCGGTCGGCGGGGACGTCGATCTTGCCCATGGAGTCGGACTCGGTACGGGTTGGGATGGTCATAGCGGGTTGCGTGGCTTCAGACATTGGGGACTCCTTGATCGGTAGCTGCCACGATTCTAGCAGGAAGTGACTGGTGACTAGTGACTGGTGGAAGAGACCATCCCTAAGCAAGGACGCCAAGCGTGGAAAGTTACTTCGGAGGAATAGCTGGTTAACCATAAGACCCCACCCCTCCCCAGGTTTTTCATAAGTGTCATTCCAAAGGGGATGAAGTTCTTTAGAATGAACACTCGTAGAAGTGTTGATTCTAAATAAGTTAGGGAAGGGTTGATTTTGTAAAAGAGTAATTCTTGAAGATGTGTTGATTTTGAAGGAGTTAGAAGAACTACCTGGTGGGTGAGCATGAGCAAGGGGCACGGAAAGCGTTGTGCCCGATTCAAACCACTATTATAGAAAATTTATATAATTTATCAAGTGGGTACTGGTAAGTGGTTTGGATGCAGCGAGATGTAAAGCCGTGTAATGTCTTAGCTGCTTGCTTCGGAGCCGTATGATTAAGCCACCACCAGACATACTCGAGTTGCCTCTTCTGGAGCGGGCCGCGCTGGCTATGAAGGCCGCAATGGAGGCAGTGGTCGAAGAGCACGCGAGAGAGGGATTGCCTCTTTACATCTGGCGCGATGGCAAAGTTGTGGCGGTTCCTGCCGAAGAGTTTCGCAAGAAATCCTGAAGTCAGACCCTAAATAGTTTTGATGGTGCGGAAGATTGAAGGATAAGTGCGTCTACGTTCCAGGGCGAACGGCCGAGCGGCCTGTTGCCGAATCAAATAGATGCTCCGGCAGGAACGGGCGGTGCTAGAATCCGGTTGCGAGTCGGCCTCCCGAGAGCAGCAAGGAGAATCCCCCAACGACCAGAGTGCCATCGGTGCGAGGAAAATCCCGAAGGCCGGACTGAATGCGAAAGGAGAAAGACGATGAGGAAATATGCGGCAACATGGGCATTTTTTCTTATTCTCCTGGTGGCGGCGATCATTGGCGCGTGTGCGAAACCTTACCACGAGGAAACGGAGAAGTACTATTTCGTAGCGACCAACATCAATTTGCCGTACTGGCAGGAAGCGCAAGCAGGCTTCATGGACGCGGCCCAGAACCTCGGGGTCAAGGCCGAGATGGTCGGTCCGACGACGTATGATCCAGGCGCTGAAGCGACGATGTTCAGGAACATCGTGGAAAAACAGCCGGCAGGAATCTGCCTGTCGGCGGCGCGAACGGATTTCTTCAAGGCGGACATCGATAAGGCCGTGGCGGCGGGCGTTCCGGTGATTTGCGTGGATTCGGATGTGCCGGAATCGAGAAGGGTACTGTATATCGGAACGGATAACGTGAAGGCGGGGAAAGAAAGTGTGAAGCGGATGGCGGCGCTGGCTCCCAAAGGAAATATCGTGGTGATTACGATTCCTGGGCAGCGCAACCTGGACGATCGTTTGGCGGGAGTGGCCGACGGACTGAAAAACTTTCCGGCGATGAAGTTGACGAAGATCCTGGATGACAAGGGGGATTGGCGCAGCGCGTTTGACCAGATCTCCGACTTGATCCTGAAGAAAGAAAAGATTGACGGAATCATTTGCCTGGAAGCGACCGGCGGCCCTGGGGCGGCGGATGCGCTGAACCGGTTTGATCTGGCGGGCAAGCTGCCGATCGTGGCGTTTGACAAAGATCCAAAGACGCTGGAGTTGATCGAGAAGGGGTCGATTTCGTCGACCATTGCGCAGAAGCCATACGTGATGAGCTACTACGGCCTGAAATTCCTGGACGACTTGCACCACAACGCGGTGAAGGAGTTCAAGGACTGGCGAACGGCGCCCGCGCCGCCGTTGCCGGGCTGGGTGGATACGGGCACGGCAGCCGTGGACAAAAACAATCTGACGGTGTTCCGCGAGGCTATTGCGGCACATCCCAAACCGCTTTGAGAAAACGCTACTCGTATCGCAGGGCCTCCATGGGATCGACGGATGCCGCGCGGCGGGCGGGAATAAGGCAGGCCAGAGCCGCAGCGATGACAAGTAAGAGCGTTACGCCGGTGAGGATGAGCGGGTCGCGCGAACTCTCGGTGACGATTTTTGCAGCGAGTTTGCTAAAGGCGATGCTCAGCAGAAGACCTACCGTAAGGCCAGCACCCACGCTGACCGCGGTGGACGAGAGCACCAAGCGAAATACGTCGCCGGCTTTCGCGCCGAGGGCGATGCGGATGCCAAATTCGTTGGTGCGCGTGGCGACGCCATAGGAAACCACACTGTAGAGGCCGACGGCGGCGAGAAGCAGCGCCAAGACGGAGAAGATTCCGAAAAGGGTGGCCACAAGGCGTTGCTGTCCGTAGTCCTCTTCGCGGGTGATCCAGCCCTCCAAATCGCGAGCATCTTTGATGATCTGCTGTTCGGGATCGACCTGAACGACCTGGGCGCGAAAATCATACAGCATGGACATGGGGGGAACGCGGGTGCGGACCAGGATTTGAGTGAACATGTACATGCGGAAGGTGTAAGGCACAAAAAGTGCAGGCTTGATGGGATCGCGCAAGCCTTGGTCGCGGGCATCACCAACAACCCCAATGATTTGAAGCCAATCGCCACTGCCCGGAGCGACCATGGTGTAAGGGTCGGTGTTCTTGAAGTCGGGGACGCGAATTTGCTGCCCGATGGGGCTGGCATTGGGCCAATACTGGCGGGCCATGGTCTGATTGATGACGGCGAGACTGGCGCCGCGAATGATTTCCGGCTGGTCCCAGAGCCGGCCCTGCACAACTGGAATGTGGAGAACGGGGAAGTACTCGGAACTGATCAGGTTTACGAGCACCTCGGGCTTCTCGGCGTCGCTGCGGCCCATAATTTCGACCTTGGTATTGCGGCCGTTGGAGGGCGGCGTGGCGTTGGTGGAGATGCCTGCTTCGACGACTTGGGGCATACCCGCAATCTTCGCGCGGAGATGCTCGAAGTATTGGGAACGATCCTGCCAGGACATATGGGTGTTGTCGTGGACGGGGATCGGTAGGGATATGGCGTTGTGCGGGTCGTAGCCGAGATCGGCATTCAGCAGGCGTAGAAAACCTTTCTCCGCGGCGCCCGCGGCGGTGAGGAGAAGGAGGGTGAGCGCGACCTGAGCGGCAACCAGCGTGCTGTGAGCGCGCCTGGCGAGCGCGCTTCCCGCGACGCGGCGCCCGCTGCTTTGCATCAATCGGGCAATGTCTGGACGCGAGAGCTGCAAAGCGGGCAGCAGGCCGAAAACAATGGGAGTGGCGAAGGCCAAGGCAACGCAGAAGAGCAGGACCGGCAAGTTGATCTTGATCACGGATTCCGCAGGGAAGGCATGAGGCAGAAAAGCGACGATCGGAGGCAGGCTCTTCCAGGCAAGGAGCACTCCGAGACTCGCTCCGGCGGTGGCGATCAGCAGCGCTTCGGTCAGCAACTGCCGGATGATGCGCTGGCGGTTGGCTCCGACGGCGGCGCGCACGGCCAGTTCGTGCTGGCGCTCGGTGCCGCGGGCGAGAAGGAGAATCGATACGTTTCCGCAGCCGATCAGCAAAAGGGAGGCGACCGCGCCCAGGAGGAGGTAGAGAGTTG
Organism: Candidatus Acidiferrum sp.; assembly: GCA_036522305.1. Lineage (GTDB taxonomy): Bacteria > Acidobacteriota > Terriglobia > Acidiferrales > UBA7541 > Acidiferrum. The sequence goes on from DATDGB010000087.1 coordinate 4,999, forward strand.
CACCCAAGGGCCGCGCATAAATGTCGACGATGCTGCGCACGTTTACACGGAGGCTATCCGGAAAGCGCTCGGGCGCCTGCTTCGCGAATTCCTCGATGATGGGTTGAAGCTCGGCATTGGCCTGGGCGATGGTCACACCGGGCCGGAGCTTTATGGTGGCTCCGAAACCGGCCTTGGGATCGCCCGTGACCTTGAGGGGGAGATACAAGTCCGCCTCACCCCACTGGAAGCGCGGCGGCATGACGCCGACGACTTCGTAGGGCTTGTGAACGAGCTGAAGCTTGCGGCCGATCACCTTAGGATCGCCCATGTAGTAACGCTGCCAGAACTTATAGGGGAGGACGACAACGGGCTGGGGATCTTGACCCGGAGGCGCGTCGGAGGGGATAAGCCAGCGGCCCATGAGAGCGGGGATGCCCCAATGACTTGGCGAATTTGGCGAGATGTACATGCCCCTGGCGTCCTCGGGAACGTCGCCGTCGGTAGTGGTGAGGTTCCAACCATCCATGAGGACGACGTCTTCGAGCGATCGAGTCTTGCGCAGGATTTCCGCCTGCGGGCCGGTCACGCCAGTGAAGCGTTCATGGCCGGCTTTGTCTTTGAGGCGAAGTTCCACGAGGCGGTCGTAGCCCGGGTAGGGGAAGGGGTCAATCAGGACGGCGTAAATGACGCTGAAGACGGCACTTGTGGCGCCTATACCGAGGGCGAGAGAGAGGACCGCGGTTAGCGTGAAGCCCGGCCGCTTGCGGAGTTCGCGGGCGGCGTAGCGCAAATCAGACATTAGGGATTGCATCGGCACACCTCGCTTGGCAATGGGTGCGTCTACGAAGACCTTCGGGGGATTGGACGACGGAGGGGTGTCAATGGTTAGGTCGCCTGGAGCTGCATTCCACCAGAGGTGTCTATGCGTTGTGGTAGGATTCGCGCGGGCGGCGACCACCCATGGGCATAAGCAGACCTTTCCTGAAGACTATCCCACGCAAATCGTTGGCTGTATTTCTGCTTGGAGTTTTCTGCATTTTCAGCACGTTTGGGATTGCCAGCGATATTCTGGACATGGGACGCGAGCCAGTATTGCACTACATCCTGGGTGTCTTGCTGGCAGGTTCATTCTCGATCATCTATGCGCTGTGCGGATTTATTCTTCGCAAGGATTTCTGGAAGGCGTTTTTGCCGATCTTTGCCGTCCATTTCATACTGATGAATCTGTTGGCGCGGGCGCTGCCCGCCGCACCGCGGCTTCTACAAATGGATGCTTCCGAGATTACCCGGCTGCACAATCGGCTGACGTTTGACGCCCTCGCGGTCGTGGCGGCCATGGCCTTGGGCTACGTATTATTCCTGTTCGTGTTCATCACCGAGGGGCGGCGATACTTCCGCGTGCATGCGGAGATGGCACTGGCGGCGGAGATTCATCACGTCATCGTTCCGGCGATTGATACGAGGCTGGGGGCGTTTGAGTTTTACGGGCGGTCGGTGCCGAGCAGCGAGGTGGGCGGCGACCTGATTGACGTGGCGGGCTCGGAAGAGAACTGGGTCGCTTATCTGGCGGACGTGTCGGGGCATGGCGTGGCGCCGGGAGTGGTGATGGGGATGGTGAAAAGCGCGGCGCGCATGCTGCTCAGCTCTAGTGACGACAGCAGGCATCTCATGGCGCGTCTAAATGAAGTGCTCTACCCGCTGAAGAAGCCGGATATGTTCGCGACATTCTGTTTTGTGGCGAAATGCGGGGACGGTTTGCGGGTGGGGCTCGCCGGACACCCGGCTATCCTGAAGTTTTCGGCGCGGACGGGGGCGATCACGGCGCTGGAAGGCCAGAACATGCCGCTAGGGATTCTGCCGGACGGAGATTTTACAACTTCAGAAATTCAGATCGAAGCCGGAGAAATGTTTGCGCTGTACACGGACGGATTTCTGGAAGCCGCGAACGCCGTGGGCGAAGAGTTTGGAATTGCACGTCTCGAAGCGGAATTGCAAACGCACGGGAAAGGACCGTTGGATGCGGTCTACCGGTCGGTGCAAGAAAGCGTCGCGCGGCATGGAGTGCAGTTTGATGACCAGTCGCTGCTGTTGATTCGACGAATCTAGAAGCGCTTTCGCCGGCTTAACGTCGGGAGTGTTGCGACCACCAGTTGCGCCAAACCGCGGGATTTGAGCCAAGGCCTGCACCGGTGACGTCTTGCAGGGCCTGGAAGACCCAACTGCGGGTCGTGGCGTCGAGGGACGCGTCATCCATCATTTTGAGAAGGCCGGGGACGGCGCCCATGCGCTGCTCTTCGCGGAACATGCCGGACTGCGCGATGGCGCAGGCGGCTCCTTCGCGCACGCGCGGTGAGGGATCGTTGCGGAATGCGTCGAGTAAGGGAGCGATGGAACTGTCCGTCGCGAGGAGTCCAAGGCCTACGACAGCATAGTTGCGAGTGGTTTCATCGGGATCGTGGATGCGATCCAGAAACACGGTTTCGAGTTGAGCGGTTTCTACACCACGATTGCCAAGTACGCCAAGAATCCACAGCAGCCATGCGCGATCTTCTGGCGCGTCCCGCAAGCGAAGCAGAAGTTTGTCCACACTTTCCGAAGACTTGGGCAGATTATAACCGGCGAGAGTAATTTCCAGCGAGGCGGCGCGGACACGCAAGTCATTGGCGTTGATGGCGGTATAGAGCAAACTTGCCAGGGGCCCCTTCTGCACTTCGATTTGGCCGTACCACGAGGGGACGTTCTTTTCGATCAATTCGATCGCGCCGTCGTAGTGGTTGATGGCGCGCTCGAGAAGAAGTTGGGCTTGTTGCTGTGGGGCGATGCTGGAAAGGGTTTCGATCTCGTGGTCGGAGAGCTTTGCGGGGGAGGCGGGGAGCGGGTCGCCCTTCAATTGAATGATGCGTTCAAATTCGGCCCAGGCAGCTTTGATCGGTGCGGGATTCAAGGCGGCGAAGAGAGCTAGGGCAAAGGCAATGAGCAGGAAAACCAGGCGGCGCTTCGCGGCGGCAGGCGTCGCGGGACGAATTTCTCCTGTAGACGATTTTTGTTGCGGGGGCGATTCCTGGTTCATGGGTTCGTATTGTCGAAAAACCACGATAAATGGCTGATTTGCCGCAGGCAATGGTACGAAAGAGGCAATTCGGCAGCAGGGCGCTCCGCGGTCATGTATAATTTTCACTTAGGGGATTCTGCTTCTTTCATGACTGAAGAAACAAAAGAAGTGCGGGCAACCGCGAAAACGCGGCTGCGAAGGCGGCTACGTTTCCTGCGGACGCGCGCGCGCGAGCTGAAAATGATCGGGAAGGCGCTCGTGTCGACGAAGCACCCCATCCTGGTGCATATCATCCCCATGCGGCAATGCAATCTGGCGTGCACCTATTGCAACGAATATGACGATTTCTCGAAGCCGGTGCCGCTGGAGGAGATGAAAAAGCGGCTGGACGCGCTGGCGGACATGGGGACTTCGATCATCACCATCAGCGGAGGCGAACCGCTCATGCATCCGGATTTGGATGAAGTGATCCGGCACATGCGGCGGCGGGGCATGATCGCCGGGCTGATCACCAACGGTTTTTATCTGAACAAAGAACGCATCGAGCGTTTAAACGAAGCGGGGCTGGAGCACCTGCAGATCAGCATTGATAACGTGGTGCCTGACGAAGTCTCCAAGAAAAGCTTGAAGACGCTAGATGGACGGCTGGTGATGCTGTCGCAGTACGCGGTATTTCAGGTGAACATCAACTCGGTGCTGGGAAGCGGCGTGAAAGATCCGGAAGATGCGCTGAAGATCGCGCACCGGGCCGTGGCGCTGGGCTTCACCAGCACGGTGGGGATTATTCACGACAATAACGGGCAATTGAAGCCGCTGGGGCCGCACGAGCAGGAAATATTTGAAGAAGTGATGGCGCTGGGGAAGCGATCGTTTTCGCGATTCAACGAATTCCAGCACAACGTGGCACGCGGGAAGGAACACAACTGGCGGTGCCGCTCAGGGTCGCGGTACCTCTATATTTGCGAGGACGGACTGGTGCACTGGTGCTCGCAGCAGCGCGGGTATCCGGGGATTCCGCTGGCGGAGTACACGCCGGAGATACGCCACCGGGAGTACTCGACGAAAAAGTTTTGCGCGCCGCGATGCACGGTTTCGTGCGTGCAGCAGGTGGGGATACTCGATAACTGGCGCGACCCACAGAACTTGAAGCCAATGCAGATGACGCCGGCTGCCCCGCCACCGGAACTGGTGCAGATTGGGCAAGCTCGCGGGGACTCCTGATTGTTGTAGTTTTTATCTGACCTGTAGTCTTCTGCCTATTCTCACTCCATGCACATCCCATCGGTTGAACGATTGACGGTCGGGCCTGGCATGCTAACAATGAGTACATGCCAGGTTTAGCGATTGAGATTGAAAATCTGACCAAGGAATATCCCTTCGGGTTTCTGCACCTCAAGAAAAAGACATCGCTCGAAGGGCTGAACATGCAGGTGGAGACCGGCGAGGTGTTCGGTTTTATCGGGCCGAACGGCGCTGGCAAATCCACCACCATCAAGCTGCTGATGCGGCTGATTTTTCCGACGGCCGGAAGCGCGCGAATCCTCGGTAAGCCGATCAGCGACGTGGAAATGCACCGCGACATTGGCTACCTGCCCGAGCAGCCGTACTTCTACGATTACCTAACCGCGGCGGAAGTGCTGGACTATTTCGCGCGGTTTCACGACCTGACTGCCGCTGACCGGAAAGAGCGCGTGGAGCGCATGCTGAAGAAAGTCGGCCTCGAAACCGCGCGCAAGATCCAGCTTCGAAAGTACTCGAAGGGGATGCTGCAGCGCGTGGGACTGGCGCAGGCGATTCTGCACGATCCCAAAGTGGTGATTTTGGATGAGCCGATGTCGGGGCTGGACCCCGTCGGCAGGCGCGAGGTGCGCGACATTATTTTGGAGCTGAAGAAGGATGGGAAGACGGTGATGTTCTCCACGCACATCCTTTCCGACGCGGAGATGTTGTGCGACCGCGTGGGCGTGATTGTGGGCGGCAAGCTGCGCGGGGTCGGCGCGCCGGGCACGCTGGTGGACATGAAGACGCAGGGGATGGAGATTCTTTTTGAACTGACGGCGGAGAGCAATGTGCCGCTGTTGGCCAAGGCGACGCGCACGGGCGATCGTTACCGGCTGCAAGTGGCGGAGGAAGAGCTTTACGCAGCAATCGAGCAACTACGCGCAACAGGAGCGCGTATTCTTTCCGTGTCGCAAGTGAAAGCGACGCTGGAAGAATTCTTCATGAATCTGGTGGCGGCGGACCGCGCGCAAGCTTCGGCGGTGGAAGTGAGCGGGAAATGAAGCGCGCCGGCGTAGTGGCCTTGAACACGTTTCGCGAAGCAGTGCGCGATCGCGTGCTCTACAATCTGGTATTTTTCGCGCTGCTGATGATGGCTGCGGCCATCGCCGTAGGACAAATATCGATCGGCATCGAGCAGACCGTCATCGTGAGCCTGGGCTTGAGCGCCATTTCCGTGATCGGGCTGCTGATTTCCGTTTTCATCGGTGTGGCGCTGGTTTCGAAGGAGATGGACAAGCGCACGCTCTACGCGCTGCTGGCGAAACCGGTGCGGCGATGGGAATTCTTGCTGGGAAAATTTGCAGGGCTGGTGCTGACGCTGGCGGTAAACACGGCGGCGATGGCGCTAGGACTAGTGCTGGTGATGATTTATGTGAAGCATTCGCTGGAAGGCAGCGATGCTGCGGTACTGGTGGCAGTCTATTTCATTTGGCTGAAGTTGGCGCTGATCGTCGCACTGGCGCTTTTGTTTTCGTGCTTCACGACACCGCTTCTGGCGATCTTGTTCACGGTGGGGTTGTACATCGTAGGTTTGTACGTGCAGGAGTTGCGGAACCTGCCGGTCGAAGTAATGAGCCCGGCGATGGCGGCCTTCACAAGATGGCTCTCCTACCTGCTTCCTAACTTTGAGAATTTCAACGTGATGGCTCTGGCCGCGCACGGGCGAGCGGTTCCCGGCGCATTAATCCTGCAAAATACCCTGTACACGGTGACTTATTGCGCGATCGTTTTGACGGCGGCGGCAGCAGTGTTTTCGCGAAAGAATTTGAAATGAAATCGCAGAATCCCATCGCATGGTTGCTGCCGGTGGTCCTGCTGCTGGGATTTGCAGGCATTTGGCGCTTGCAGCGCGACATCGATGGGCAGCGCGTGTCGTTAAGCGAGGAGCGCGACGACGTGCTCTTGCGCTCAGGAAAGCTCATGAAAGTGATGAGCCTGGAGTACGCGCCGTTGCTGGCGGACATTTATTGGACGCGCGTGGTGCAATACTATGGAAACAAGCACGTGCGAGGACAGGCGAATCTCGAGTTGCTCTGGCCGCTGCTGGACATCACTACAACGCTCGATCCGAATCTGCTGATCTCCTACCGGTTTGGCGCGATGTTTCTGAGTCAGGCGCCTCCGGCCGGCGCTGGAAGGCCGGACCTCGCGGTGAAGCTCATCGAGCGTGGCATTCAGACGAATCCTGAATACTGGCGACTCTACGAAGACCTGGGATTCATCTACTACTTCGACTTGAAGGATTACAAGAAGGCTTCGGATGCCTTTCTGGAGGGAAGCGAGAAACCGAACGCACAGCTGTGGATGAAAATAATGGCCGCCAGAGTTGCGGCGGAAGGGGAGTCCCTGGAGACTTCGGTCTTCTTGTGGAAGGATATCTACAATTCGACGAGCGACCCCTCGGTAAAGAAGAATGCGCTGATGCATCTGCAATTGCTGAAAGTGAAAGAAGACTGCCAGCAGCTTGATTTACTGGCGGATGAATACGCGAAGCGGTTTGGCAAACGACCCGTGCGCATGAGCGAGTTAGTGCAGGCCGGATTGCTCCAGGGAATTCCGGGTGATCCTCTTGGGTTCCCCTATATCTTTGGGGAGGAAGGAAAAGCGGAACTTAATCTGGATAGCCCGCTCCTGGAACAACAGTTGCTGCTGGAACGGTTCAAGTAGGTCTTCGTCGCTGCAAATGGATCGCATGAAAGGTCATTCCGAGGTGCAGAGCAGGGTCATTTGTGGGTCAACGACGATTTTGCGAGTGAGATTTTGCGTGTCGAAGTGGAAGTTTGTTTCTGGCCCGGCGGCAATAACCGTGCCAAGGAGTGCGCCTCGTCCAGCGCCGCCGGAATACAGCGGGACCCTGGCGATGAACGAGCGTGGCACTCCTGTCTGGTGGAGCTTCCCGCGAATCTGATAGCCCTTTTCCGTATGGTGGACCGTGAATTCCACGCGGTAATGAGGAATGCCCGTCCCGCGCACCCACTCTTCGAAAAACCACTCCATCGAGCGCCCGCCTTCGAGGTCCATGCCCGGCGTCATGACAGCTTCGACTTCGTGCCGCAGGTCGTCAGTGGAGAGGACGCGGTAGGCGTACTTTGTCACGAGCGTTTGCAACAGCGCGGTGAACCTCGCATCGGGATTCCTGGCGTTAGGCTGGCGCAACATTTCCCGCAGCATGTGAATAATCCAGGTGCCCTTGCTGTAGACAATTTCTTCGTAGCCAGAAGGGGACTTCGAGGAATTGAGGCGCGAGCCCAGAGTGAGCGCGCCGATATCTCCCGCGTCTTCGGTGGCGCCCGGCAATTTCTCGGTGAGTTGCCGGCGATAGCGTGCGAGCCAGACGTGTAGGGTGTGGTCGGGGTTCTTTTTGGTGTCGGCGAAGAGCACGGCAAGATAGTTGGCGATGGCTTCGTCAATCCACTGGTCGCGGTAGCTCGACCAGGCGACTACGTTGCCCCACCACTGATGCGCGACTTCGTGGTACGGAACCAACTCGGTGAAGTGTTCCTGGCTGGCGACGTTCAACCCGGCGCGCTGCTGGGCTTCCGGACGCAAGAAGGAATAAGTGGAAACGTAGAGAAGGCCGGGCCAGCCCTGTCCAAAGGTCCCAGGAATCTGCGAGACGCTCAGGTTGTGTAAAGGGAAGGGGCCGCTGAACGTTTCGTAAAAATGGATCGAAGAATCGATCTCTTTTCCAAGTTGCTTGAGAGCGTCGGCGGGGCTAGGAGAAGGGAGAGGCGGAGCAATCGCGCGGCCCGCCCTGGCAGATCCAAATTGCGCGGAAGCACCGAAGAGGGCATCCGCGTCCGGCGAGGCCAGGCGTCTCCGAAGATCTTCCTCGAGCTCACGATTGGCGTAGACGTCAATGGAAGGAGCTCCCGAGGCGACGGTCACCGAGGCATATTCACCGAGATTGAAGCCCGCGACGGAAATCGGTTTCTCTGACTTCCAATGTCCGACGCGGAAATCACCTTCCTCATGCTCTTCGACTTTGGCGCCTGTGGCGACCAAGCGCAACTTGCGTGGCCACCGCAGGAGAAACTCGTACGAGGAGAATTCGGTGCTATCCCCAAGGTGGGGGTACCAGCTCTCCCTGGCGCCGACAAAGAGCACGCCGTTGCCCGCGTCCTGGATTACGTTGCCGCGGTAATGAAAATGGAGCGTGAATTCCTGCTTTCGCGAGGGAGGTTGCGGAAGAACGACATTCAAATAGTCGTTGCCGCGCGCGCTGCGCTCCTGAAGGCTCATGCCTTCATTTTGGAAAAATGCCAGGGGTTCGCGGTGCTCGCCCGTGACGCTGTCGATGGTCAGAGCCCGGGAAAGCTGGAAAGCGAGAATGCGTTCGGAGCCCGTTTCCGCGCGCAAAAGCACAGCGGCGGTGGCATCCAGAGAGTTGTTGGAGGAGATCGTAGTTTCAATGGAGTAGTGCAGGGCGCGAAAGGCCACTGGAAGCACGGAAGAGTCCGGAAATCGGTGAGAAGTCCAAACGTCATAAAAAGTCTTGCCGGCGGCTTTGTGGAACTGGCCAAGGACGAACGGTTCGTCGCGCTGCGTATCAAGCACCACCTCGAATGGGCCGGTAACTACGCCTTCAAGCCCGGCATAAAAGCAAGACTTGGCAATTGACGGCAGCAGGTCAAACAGAATGCGAAGGGTATAGCTGGGATTTAGTTCAGCAACGGCTGATTCCCACTGGGCTCCAAAGGAGGCATCCGTCTGAGCCGCAAGATGCGCGGCGCGAAATTGGCCAAGAAGTTCGTCCGCGGTATCGTCTGTGAAGCGCAAGTATCCGCTGGTGATTTCTTGGTCGAGCACCGGAGCGCCAAGAAAACGCCCCATCTGCTGTTTTTCGACGGCATCGCGAGGCGCTGCGAGAATGTGGCCGCGCCCGGAAAAGACTGCGCCGGTAATCCGGCCGTCGAGCGGAGAGAAAAAGGCGAGCGTGCCCTCGTCAAAGGAGAGAACAGCATCGCCGCGCCGCAACTGGATGTGATTGGCGGGAGCGATGTGATAGACATTGGCAGGATCGACGCGCAGCGCTCGGATCGCATCGTATAGTTCATGCGGAGATCTTTCTGTGTCTGGAAATACTGGTGGTGCCAATAGAAACCCAAGCGCCAGAACGATTGCCCCAACCCTCATAGGAGAAGTGTAGTCACTTTCGGCATGAGGGAACAAGGCGGCGCGCGCACCTTTGGCCCCGCGGATTAAAATGAGAAGATACCGAAAATGATTTCAGCTAACCAAATCCGCGCAGTTTTGCTGTGTGCCGCGCTCTTTTGTACGGGCAGCGGGGCAGCGGCGGATACGATTGTGCTGAAAAACGGGCGGCGCATCAGCGCACTCAGCGCCGTCGAAGAAGGCGACAAGGTAAAGTATCTGACATCCGCCGGCGAATTAAGCTTGCCGAAATCCATTGTCGATCATATTGAGAAGGGTGGATCAGTGCCGATGGCCGGCGGCCCGGTAGTTGATGCCGCAAACCTGGCGATTGCGCCTCCGGCGGCACAGCCAATCAGCGGTGGGGATAGCGACGCGATCGAGCGCGCTGTGGTTCATGATGGGGCGATAGACCGCCCCTATATCGCCAAGCTCGAAAGCGACGCGCGCGGGGGATCGAAACAAGCCAACTTCAATGCTGCGATGGGGCATCACGCCGCGGCCACGTTTGAAATTTCACATGGCGATATGGAGCACGCCCTCTCCGACGAGCGCACCGCGCTGATCTACGATCCAGACGAGCCGGCGCTGCTGATGAACGTGGCGTATACCCATCTTCGGCGCAGCGAATTCAAGCAGTCGCTGGAATACCTGGAACGCGCGCGGCGGGTGGCTCCTGATAATCCGGACGTGCCAAAACTTGCGGGCTGGGCTTACTACGGCTTGAATAAGCTGGATCAGGCCGTTGCGGAATGGAAGAAGGCGCTGGCCTTGCGGCCGGATGCGGAAGTTCGGGCGGCGCTGGAGAAGGCGCAGCGCGACAAGAGGGAAGAAGATAACTACAAGGAAAACGAGAGCAGCCATTTTATTTTGCGCTACAGCGGAGCAGCCGCGCCGGCGCTGGCGCGCGATGTCCTACGCACGCTGGAGATGCATTTCTCCGCCATCGAATCGGAGCTGAATTACTCGCCCCCGGATTCCATCGGGGTGATTTTGTACACGCAGGAAGCATTCGCGGACATCACCAAGGCTCCTGGATGGGTGGGCGCGCTGAATGACGGGCGCATTCGCGTGCCGGTGCAGGGATTGACCGGAGTGGACCAGGAATTGTCGCGAGTGCTGAAGCATGAATTGACGCACAGTTTTGTTCAGCAGAAAACACACGGGCACGCGCCTACCTGGATTCAAGAGGGATTGGCGCAGTGGATGGAAGGGCAGCGCAGCGGTGAAAACGGTGTTGTGCTCGCGCAAATCTACACCGATGGTCACGCTGTGCCCCTTGGCCGGCTGGAAGGCTCCTGGATGGCGATGGGTGGTGACGGGGCGCGCTACGCTTATGCGTGGGCGCTGGCAAACGTCGAATACATCGTGCAAGCCAATGGAATGGGCGATATCGAACGAATCCTTGACCGCATCGGTGCAGGAATGGCCACCGAACAGGCGCTTAAGGAAGTGCTCCACAGCGATTACACCGATGTGACGCAATCCACGGCGGAATATTTGAGGAACACTTACGGACGTTAAGCTCCACGAGTATTTACTCTTCCTTCTTCCAACTTTCCTGGTTGTTATCCCAAGTTTCAGAACCCTAATTCGTGGCAAGAAGGGCGGCCAAGAGAGCCGCGCGGACGGGCATTGTATTGATGAGGACGTGCTCACGCGCGGAATGAGCACCGTCGCCGACGGCACCGAGGCCATCGAGGGTGGGGATGCCGAGCGCGGCAGTGAAATTTCCGTCGGAGCCGCCGCCGACGGTGCATTCGCCAAGAATGAGATTCATCTGACTTGCGAGCAATCGGGCGCGTTCGAAGAGCGCTGCGCTCATTTTACTTTCGAGAGGCGGGCGGTCGAAACCGCCGGTGACTTCTAGTCGAGCGCCAGGTTGCAGCGGACGGAGCTCGTGCAGGCGATCTTCGAGGCTGCGCATGTCGGAAACGCGAAGCGCGCGCAGATCGAGAACAGCGCGAGCGCGTTCGGGAATGACGTTGGTGCGCGTGCCACCCTCGATGATGCCGGCATTGACGGTGACGCCGCGGCGAAGATCGCTCCATTTTTCGATGCGCATAAGTTGCCGCGCCAGCTCGTGGATGGCGTTGATGCCTTCCCGCGGCGCTAGGCCCGCGTGCGAAGCGCGGCCATGCACGATCAATTCGGCTTCGCCAACGCCCTTGCGGGCCGTTTTCAACAGGCCGCGAGGGCCGAAGGAAGGTTCGAGGACAAAGACGGCATCGCTGCGGCGTGCTTCTGGCTCAAAGAATTTGCGACCGGCTTCGCTGCCGATCTCCTCGTCGGAAGTCCAAAGAAAGACGAGGCGCTTGCGAAGCGGTGTTTCCGTTTGCTGAAGCGCTTGCAGCGCAAAGAGCGCTTGCACGATTCCGGCCTTCATGTCGAAAGTTCCCGGCCCGTACGCTTTGCCGCCTTTCATCCGAAATGGCATCCTTGCGAGCGTTCCGGTGGAGTAAACCGTATCGTAATGGCCCAGAACAAGAAGCTGGCCTGAGAGTCGAGATTTACCGGGCGCGTGAGTGATGCGCAGAAGATCCCCGCGATGCTTCTGTCTGATTCGTTCCACGCGCACGCCCTGTTTACCCCATGCTTCGGCGATGACGCCACAGCAGCGATCGGCGGCCGCTTTCCCCAGGCTGGGCGATTCCGCAGTCACGAGCCGCCGCAGCGTCGCGAGCATCTGCGGCAGCCGCGGTTTCAGCAGGCGCAAAAGTTCTTTGGGCAGGTTTTTATCGGACATGGCGCGGACATGCTATCAATGCCACGCGATCAGAGCAATCGGGCAAAATTCATCGCGCTGATGGCAAGAACCTACGGCCTGACCGCGCTACTTCGCTCTGGCCAAGCAGCTGCAGTGGCCGAGCAGGTGCGCATATCGCGGAAGGCAGCGGTTCGCATATAATCAGAAGTTTGCGGGGGAAGGGCCAGGCGCCGCTGAGGGTGTGCGCGGCGACGGAGAGCGCGAATGATACTGGACATCGTTGAAATTCAGAAGCTACTGCCGCATCGCTATCCATTTCTCATGGTGGACGCGATTGTCGAGGTGGAGCGGCTGAAGCGTATCGTCGGCATCAAGAACGTTACGATGAACGAATATTATTTCCAGGGGCATTTTCCGGGGAAGCCGGTGATGCCCGGTGTGTTGATTGTCGAAGCCATGGCCCAGACGGGCGGGCTCTTGCTGCTGCTGGATATTCCGGATCGCGCCAACAAGCTGCTTTTTTTTGTGGCTATCGATGGCGCGCGGTTCCGGCGCCCCGTGGTGCCCGGCGACCAGTTGCGGATCGAATGTAACGTACTCAACTGGCGGGGCGACTTCTGCAAATTGGAAGGCAAGGCAACGGTGAACGGGGAATTGGCGGCGGAAGGCATCGTGATGTGCAAGATGATCGATCGGGAACCCCTTGCCAAGGCTGAAGAGCCCCCAAAGTGACGATGCGCGAAATCCACCCGCAAGCCATTGTGGCAGCGAGCGCAAAACTGGGCGAGGGCGTCAAGGTTGGCGCATACGCGGTGGTCGGCGAAGACGTGGAATTGGGTGATGGCTGCGTGTTGCACCCGCATGCGGCGGTGGGCGGGCCGTCGAAGTTCGGCAAGAACAATGTGTTTTATGCATTTAGCGCGATCGGCGGTGACCCGCAGGACTACACGTTCCGCGGTGAACGCACCGAACTGATTGCCGGCGATAACAATATTTTCCGCGAATACGTGACGGTGAGCAGAGGCACGCAAAAGGGCGGCGCTAAGACGACATTAGGCGACGGAAATTTTTTCTTAGCGTACTCGCACGTGGGGCATGACTGCGTGATCGGCAGCAACACCCTGTTTGTGAATGGCGCTACGCTGGCTGGGCACGTAACCGTGGAAGATTTCGTGACCATCGGGGCGTTTTGCCCGGTGCACCAGTTTTGCCGGATCGGCCGCTACGCATACATAGGCGCTTCGACGGTGATCACCCAGGATGTGCCGCCTTTTTCGAAGATCGTTACCGAACGCGAGACGAAAAGTTTCGGCATCAACGCGATCGGCCTGGAGCGCAAAGGATTTTCGCCCGAGCGGCTGCAGGCGTTGAAGCGCGCGTATCGTTTGCTGCTCCGTGCGAAGCTGAATACCTCGCAAGCCGTTGCCGAAATGCGGAAAACGCTGGGCGATTTCGTCGACGTGCAGGAATTGATCAAATTCATCGAGAGCGCCGAGCGCGGCATCGTGAAGTAGCTCCTGACTGCTGATTTCATGCCGGACGCGAACATCAATTCGACAGGCTGGGGACTGATCGCTGGGAACGGGCGATTTCCTTTCCTGGTGCTGGAGGGCGCGCGCAGCCAGGGAATCGATATGGCGGTGATCGCGCTGAAAGAAGAAGCGTCGCCGGAACTGGAAAAAATTGCCAAGCGGCTGCACTGGGTGAGCCTCGGCGAATTGAGCAAGACCATTGACTTGATGCATCAGGAAGGCGTGAAGCAGGCAGTGATGGCCGGGCAAGTGAAACACAACAAGATTTTCAGCGCCATCCGGCCGGACTGGAAGCTCGCAAAACTGCTGTTTTCACTTCCGCGCAAGAATACAGATTCGTTGATAGGCGCCGTCGCTCGCGTGCTGGAAGACGAAGGAATTCGCCTGGTGGATTCGACAATGTTCCTCAAGCCGCTGGTGCCAGACCCCGGCGTGCTCACGCGGCGCCGCCCGAGCGAACACGAGGCGGAAGACATGGAGTACGGCCTCGGCGTCGGGAGACAGATCGCCAGCATGGACATCGGACAAACCGTGATCATTGCCGATCGCGCGTGCGTCGCCGTGGAAGCCATGGAAGGCACTGACGAGACCATCGCGCGCGCCGCTCGCATCACCGGCGGAAAACCGCTGGTTGTCGTGAAAGTCAGCAAGCCGGGCCAGGATATGCGCTTTGATGTACCCGTGGTCGGTTTGCCCACCATCGAACAGATGAGGGGTGCGGGGGCCACCGCGCTTGCGGTGGACGCAGGGCGGACGCTTCTTTTTGACCGGGCAAGATTGATCGAATTGGCGGATGCGGCAGGAATTGCCATTCAGGCTTTTCCGCCTGCTAACGTGCCGGAACCAAAAGACGCTTCGAAGGGAATGAACAAAGAATGAGCGCGGCGACGGGAGAGTCGAAGAGGATTCGCGTCGCCGTCGTCGGTACCGGCGAATTCGGGCGAAACCACGCGCGAGTGTACAGGGAACTCGAAGGCGTGGAGTTCGTGGGAGTCTATGACGAAAGCGCCGAACGCGCCGGGGCGGTGGCGCAAGAATTTCAGACTACATTGTTCCATAGTTTGGAGGAGTTGCGCGGACGAGTGGACGCCGCGAGCGTGGCCGTCCCGACAGTCTTCCACGCAACCGTTGGCTGCCGCCTGATGGAGATGGGCCTCGATGTTCTTGTCGAGAAGCCCATGGCCGTGAATCTCTCGGAAGCCGATGACCTGCTTCACGCAGCAAAGAAAAACGGACGGATTCTGCAAGTAGGCCACGTCGAGCGCTTCAATCCCGCCGTGACTGCGGTTGAGCCAATCTTGAACCGGCCGCTGTTTTTCGAAGTGCACCGGCTGGGCGTTTTTACACCACGCAGCCTCGACGTGGACGTGATCTACGATTTGATGATTCACGACCTAGACATTTTGCTGGCGCTGGTCAACGAACCCGTGGTGGAAGTCAAAGCTGTCGGGATTCCCGTCTTGACGGAAAAAGTGGACATCGCACATGCGCGCCTGGAATTTGCGGGCGGAGCCGTAGCCAATATCACCGCCAGCCGGGTTTCCACCGAACGCGTGCGCAAGATGCGTTTCTTCCAGCAGCACGAATACATCTCGCTGGACTATGCGCGGCGTGACGCGTTGCGCATCGGCGTGAAGAAGCCCGGTCCGCAGCCCGAATTTGGATTTGAGAAGCTTAATGCTCTGGCAGTTGAGCCGTTGCACGCGGAGCTGGAAGCGTTTGTCGATGCCGTGCGTTCGCGTAAGGAGCCGCCCACCAACGGGGCAGCAGGCCGCGCGGCGCTCGAATTGGCCAGCCGCGTGATGGCAAGCATCCAAGAGCATGCGGCGCGCGTCCAAATAGGCACATTCGTCACACAAGACAAAACAAGATGATTCCACGGATTCTAGTTCCGAACGACGCCCGTCCAACAACGGCGTTGGATGCGCCAACGCAGCGGCGCCGCCCCACCACCATGGACGAGCGCACGCTGGTGCCGGCCATGCTCCCGATTGTGCAGTTGGACGGGCACTCGACGATCCCCACCAATTTGCCACTGGAGTCCATCGCCACGCGTGTGGTCGTGCCGCGCGATGTGAATCGCGAAGCGTACAACGTCACAGAAGACCATTCGACGCCGGCGCAACCTACCGACATGGACGAGCGCATCGTCCTGCCGGCTGGCTCTGCGGCGCCGGAGATGAGTTCGTGCCCCCTGCATGTTCCGGAAGACCTGGTCGACCCGGACATTTTCAGCACCGGGGAAGTGCAACTAATTGTTCCCGAGCAAGGCGACAAGAAGAACAAGTGGCAAGTTGTAACGCGGCTTTCTTCGATCGCGTTTCATGCCCTCTTTTTTGTCTTTTTGCTGTTCCAATCGAAGCTATTTCCAGCGCACGAGCCGACCCAAGCCGAGATGGAACTCGCGCGGAGGCAAATGGTCACCCTGCTCCCGCCGGGGACGCTGGAATCGCTAAAGCCTTCGCCTCGTCCGGCCGGACCTCCGCCCCGGGTCCATGTCGACCCTCGCGTGTTGCGCGAAGTTGCGCCGCCCATTATTCCAACGCCGGCACCAGCGCCTCAGCCGGAACGTCCAGTGAAAGAACTGCCGAGTGCACCAGTCCCAAAGCAGACCGTTGTCCCGCCCGACACTCAGCAACCCCTCAAGCTGGACGCGCCAAGGCCCGCAGTGAGACTGGAAGCGCCGGATACGCCGCAGCCCAACGCCAAATTACAACTTCCGAGCGATCATTCACCCGGCCAGAACCTTCAAGACATCTTGAAGGGAACGCGGCCTTCCGGTCCCCGTCCGATCGGCGGCGGGGGCCAGCTCCCGGGAGGCGGCGGAAGAGGCAGTGGCGGTAGTGGCACCGCCTACGGCGGCATTGAAATGCTGACGCCGGATGAGGGCGTGGATTTCAACAGCTACCTCCAGCGCGTTTACGTCACGGTGAAACGAAATTGGTTTTCGGTGATGCCTGGATCGGTTGAGCTGGGAGAGAAGGGCATCGTCTATCTCACCTTCAAGATCAATCGCGACGGTAGCGTGCCGTCCGACGAACCCATCATCGAGCGCAACTCCGGGAAAGAGCCTCTGGATCGCGCCGCCTTTTCGTCCGTGCGCGCGTCAAATCCTTTCGAGCCGCTGCCTCCGCAATTCAAAGGTCCCTACATCGAATTGCGTTACAGGTACTACTACAACATTCTGCCGAACGACTCCAATTAGCAATCATGAAACTCACGCGCCAACAGGTGTTGGGCAGTCTTCTCCTGGCAATCTTCGTATTCATCTTCATCCTTGTTCGCGCGCGGCACCTCCTTTTTCGATGAGTGAAAAAAAACCGCTCTCACCGCTCGTTGCCATCGTTGGTCCGACGGCGTCGGGGAAGTCGGCGCTCGGCGTGCACGTCGCCGAACGGCTTAGCGGAGAAGTTGTGGCCTGCGATTCGACGCAGCTCTATCGCGGCTTCGATATTGGCACGGCAAAGCCGAGCCTCGCTGAACGCAAGGGCATTCGGCACCATCTGATCGATGTTCTTGCGCCGACGGTTGCGGCAACCGCGGGAGGCTACCGCGAGTTGGCCTTGCAAACGCTGGAAGAAATGCGGCGACGCGAGCGCCTGCCGGTATTCACCGTCGGCACAGGATTGTATCTGCGCGCGGTGCTCGAAGGCCTTGCGGACGTGCCCCAGCGCTCGGAAGAATTGCGCGAGCGGCTCCGTGCAAGCATCGAAGAACATCCGCCCGGCTATCTGCATCGCGTCCTGAAGCGGCTGGACCCAGAAGCGGCAGGCAAAATCGCGCCTGCCGATGAACAGAAGCTCATGCGCGCCGTTGAAGTGTGTATTCTGGCACGCAAGCCAATCTCGGAAGTGCACCGGACGGGCCGCGTCCCGCTGGAGGGTTGGCGTGTTCTAAAAATCGGGTTGATGCCGCCGCGCGAAAAGCTCAACGGGCACATCCACGCCAGAACGGACGCCATGCTGGAGCGGGGATGGATTCGCGAAGTACAAACGCTGCTGGAGAGCGCCCTGGCGCGGGATTCAAAGCCATTTGATTTTATCGGCTACCGAGAATTGCGCGCCGTGCTGCACAATGAAATTACTTTGGAACAAGCGCGGACAGCAATTCAGCAGGCCACGCGGCGCTACGCCAAACGCCAGCTCACCTGGTTTCGCAAGGAGCCGGGCGTTCACTGGTTTCCTGGTTTCGGAGATGATCCCGGCATACAAGCCAGCGTGATCGAATGGCTTCACGCACAAGACTTGAAGTAGCGGAAGAATTTCGAGTAAGCAGGCTTCTCTGGTACAAGCGACTGCCCGATGAGATTGTTCGCCGCTATTTTGGCGGAGCTTCTGTTTTGTCCTTGCTCTGAATCGAGAGCAGCTCGACTTCAAAAATGAGCGTGGCCCCGGGGCCGATCCCCGAACGCGGGTCCGCGCCACGGTCGCCGTAGCCCAGGTCCGAGGGAATAAAGAGCTGCCACTTCGATCCCACCGGCATGATCTGAAGAGCTTCGGTCCAGCCCTTGATAACTCCCGTCACTGGAAATGTCTCAGGATGGCCGCGTTTGTAGGAACTATCAAACTCCGTGCCGTTCAGGAGCGTGCCGCGGTAGTTGCAGCTGACCGTGTCAGCCGCGGTGGGCTTTGGCCCAGTACCCGCCGTCAAAATCTTGTACTGCAGGCCGCTGGGTAGGGTGACCACTCCATCTTTCGTCTTGTTCGCGGCCAGAAATTCTTCGCCCACTTTCTTGTTGGCATCTCCAGCCAGTTTCATTTGATCTTCTTGCTTCTTGCGCGCCTCGAGCGAGAGTTGCGTCAAGACGCTGCGTTCTTCTTCCTCCGTCAACAGCATCTTGCCGCCTACCAGGGCATCCTTCATCCCCCTCAGCAGGACTGCCTGGTCTACATCCAAAGCCTGTTGTTTCAGCTTTGCAGCCACTCCCATGCCTATATTCATCCCCACCGCGTAACTGACTTTGTCCTTCTGGGTCTTGAGCGTAAAGGGAACCGTGGTTCGCGGCTTGGTCGCTGTTCCTGTTTTCGTCGCAGGCGGCTTTTGGGCACCGGCCGTAGGGGCCGGTGTGGCGTTTGCCGCCGGAGCTTGTTGAGAATTTGGCGCAGGTGTCTGCTGGGCCTGGGCCGTCCCGATCAGCATCATTCCTGAGGCCAGGAGATTTATCGCGGTAATCTTAAGTTTTCGCATAATTCCATTTTCACACGGGTCCACCGGCTTCGCAAAGCGCCGCTGATTTGCGTGTGCCCGAAGCGACTGGGGATGAGTCGCGAGGCTGTCCCGAGAGGCGTATAATCACATCCAGAGGTGAGTCCGCTCGGAAATGCGCACGTCCCGCACGAAGACTCCCGGCCGATCTCAGTGACTAAGACACAACATCAAGTCTCGAACGCAGAACGCGCCTTGCTCGTGGGCGTTGGATGGAAGCGTGCCCCGCGTTTCCCCGGTATGCCCGCCGGAGAGCAGGGCCGCGAATCGCTTTCGGAGCTGGTGGAACTCGCGCGCAGCGCTGGCGCGGAAATCGCCGGAACCGTTTTTCAAATGCGCGATTCCGCTGATCCTGCAACGCTGGTGGGCCGCGGCAAGCTGGATGAAATTCGTGCCGAAGCCGCGGCGCACCAGGCGCCGCTGATCATCTTTGACAGCAATCTCTCTCCCGTGCAGCAGCGGAACATCGAAGAAGCCACGGAACGCCGCGTGATCGACCGCACCCAATTGATTCTCGATATTTTCGCGCGCCATGCCCGCAGCCGCGAAGGCCAGTTGCAAGTCGAATTGGCGCAATTGAACTATATGTTGCCTCGCCTGACCGGAAAGGGCACGGCGATGTCGCGCCTGGGCGGCAAAAGCGGCGGCGGTGGCGCCGGTGGAGCGGGCGGCGGAGCGGGCAGAATCGGCGTGCGCGGTCCCGGTGAAAAGAAACTGGAAACCGACCGCCGCCGGATTCGCGACCGCGTGGGCAAAATCCAGAACAGCATCGATGAAGTCCGCAAACAGCGGGCGCTGCGCCGCGAGGCGCGCAATGCCGTCCCTCTCGGAACCATCGCGCTGGTGGGTTATACCAACGCGGGTAAATCCACGTTGTTCAATGCCCTGAGCCGCGCCGAAGTGCTGGTTTCCTCAAGGATGTTCGCCACGCTCGATCCCACCATCCGTGCCTTGCGCCTTCCCTCGAACCGCCGCGTCCTGGTCTCCGATACTGTAGGGTTTATCCGCGATCTGCCCAAAGGATTGCTGACGGCTTTTCGCGCCACTCTCGAAGAAGTACAGGAAGCCGCTTTGATTCTTCACGTCAGCGATGTCTCCAATCCGCACCACGATGAGCTTGATGAGGAAGTCAACAAAATTTTGCGGGAACTGGGCGTCGACGGCCGCCCCAGGTTGCGCGTGCTGAACAAGATGGACCGGCTTACTCCGGAAGAACGAAGCGCCATCACCAGCAGTTCAGCAAGAAGTTCCGGGGCGTGTGGCTCGCCGGTGCTGGTCTCCGCTCTCACGGGCGAAGGGATCGAGGAATTGCTGCGGCGCATGGATGCCGAGATGCCCACCGATCCCGTGGTATCCCTTTCGATTCGCTTGCCGCTGGCGGAAGGCCGCACGTTGGCCATGATTCATGCGCTGGGACGAGTCATTCACTCGGAAATCGAGGATTCCCACATGCGTCTCGATGCGGAAGTGCCCGCGTCCATTGCCAAGCGCCTGCGGCTCAACGAGTATGCGGTGGAGGAAACCTTTCCGCGGGTAGTCTCGTAATATAGAATAGAGGCCGGCGCGGTGCTGCACCATTCCCGTTGACAGCTTCTTTGCCGTCCGAAGCGAGGTTGCCATGGCTGCTTTTTTCTTGTGGATCATCCTGTTCTTCTTGTGCTGGCCGATCGCGCTGCTTGCTCTTGTGCTGTACCCAATCGTGTGGTTGTTGACGCTGCCTTTTCGCCTCGTAGGAATCGCGGTGAATGGAGTTTTTGGACTCCTCAGCGCGATGTTTATGCTCCCTATTCGTCTGCTGCGAGGTCCGCGAGCCATCTGAGCGGTGCGCTTCGTTTTAGAGCGCGGTTACCGTGAAGTAAAGCTGGTGCAAAACCCCTGTTTCTACTGACTTGCGGCTCTTCCTGGGCCGTTTTTCATTCCCATCCGATGCCCCATCTTCTGTGGAAAACGTTGTGGAAAGTGTAGTCGGCTCGCAAAAAGTGGCAAGCGAGTTTTGCCAGGCGGGCCGGGCCATTTTAATTTTGTAGTCCTGTAAGCTGATGAAAGTAAATGCTTTACGTGTACTCCTGTGACGGCGGAGCCATTTGTCCGAGGCGCCTTCGCGCAAAACACCACTTCCTACATTTGCACAGGTTTGCAGCAGATGCGTAACGAAAGAGTACAGCTTTCTTCGTCCTTACTTTTGGGATAGAGGTTATCAGGGAGTACCTACCAAAGCCAAAAAAGCTAATGAATTCATGCTCCTTGGCGCGCGCACGGAAGCGCCTCGGACGTGTTGACGCATCCTTACACCAAGTCTATAGTGAAACTGCGGTGGCTGAAACCCGGGGCGGTACCCCCGCCGTCATGCACTCATGAATCTTCCTAACTCACTGACGCTGTTGCGGATCTTTTTCGTTCCCGTGCTCATTGTGATTCTCCTCACGCGCAGCCCCAACCTCGAGTTCTGGGGATTTTCCGTGCACTTCGAAGTTTGGGGAGTCTTGATCTTGCTCCTGGCGGCCGCTACCGATTGGGCGGATGGATACTTGGCCCGCCGGCGCCTGCAGGTCACGACCCTCGGCATTCTTCTCGATCCCATCGCCGACAAGCTCCTGATCTCCGCGGCCTTCATTTCGCTTGTCGACATGCACCTTGTGAAAGCCTGGATGGTGGTTATCATCATCGGTCGTGAATTCACAGTTCTCGGTTTGCGGAACATCGCCTCCGCGGAAGGCTTCACTATTGAAGCCTCTACACTGGGTAAGACAAAAATGGTTTTACAGGTGTGCGCTGTAGCGGTGTTGATAGCCGGTGCTGGGCGCCGCGAGGCACACCCATGGCTGTTCGGGTTGGCGCAAGTGCTGCTCTGGCTCGTGGTCATCAGCGCGCTCATCTCTGCCGCCCAGTACTTCCGGCGTTTCTGGAGCCATGTCGACGACAGCATCAAGAAGCGCCGCCGGCTTCGCATGCTCGAAGCCCGCAAGAAGCCCGAGGATGCCGTCCCTCTCTGAAGCAGACCGGCGCACCGCTTTGCAACTTGCCAGGACAGCTGTCGTTGAAGCTGTCACCCAGCGCAAGATTCCCGATAGCTTTCCCAGCCAAGGAGTATTCGCGGAGCGCCACGGTGTCTTTGTGACCCTTCACCTCCACAATCGCCTGCAAGGTTGCATCGGCGTCATCGAAGCGAAAGAACCGCTCGGAGAAGCCATTGCTCGCTGTGCTGCCAGTGCGGCGCTGGAAGATCCCCGTTTTGCCCCGATGAAGACGGAGCAGCTCGGCGAACTCAGCATCGAAATCTCCTTACTTTCGGTTCCGGAACCGATCGCCCCGGAGTCTATCGAGATTGGGCGCCACGGGCTTTTCATTCGCCTCCACGCGCAACGCGGGCTCCTTCTCCCACAGGTTGCGATGGAACATCGGTTGACGCGCGAACAGTTCCTCGAGGAAACCTGCCGCAAGGCGGGATTGCCGCGTGAGGCCTGGCGCGATTCCGAAGCTCGCCTGTTTGGGTTTACTTGCGAGGTCTTCTCCGAGACTTCGCTTCCTGAGAGAGCTTGATGACGACGATAAGGGAGCGAGAGTCAAAATCGAGCAACGAGCCAAAATACAAAAGGCCCGCGCGGGAAAAAACCGCAGCGGGCCTGAACTATTTGGTGGCGCTTTGCGCGACTATTCGATTTCGACGTAGTCGCCTGCAAACACTTCGATGCTCGTGAAGGTAATCATTATGGTCGAAGAATTGCGGCTGACGCTTAGGACAATTCCTTCACCGAGCACTTCGCGCGGCAAGTCATTCCACTCGTAGCGCTGCGGCGCGCTCCCGAAGCCGTACAATTTGTACTGGTAGCCCTTGTCCAGTTCCACGGTCTCGTTATTCGAACCCTGATACCGGAAAATGCGGAAGTAATCGCCAACTTTGGCGCCCTGGTTGGTCCCCAGGTTTACGTAGACCGGGGTCAGCTTGCCAAAAATCTGGCTGTTATCTCTTCCAGCCACCAACATCGCCACCGGCTTGCCGCTTACGGGTGCGAAGTGATCGAACGCGGCAGGGTCCTTAAACGGCGGTGCTGGACGATCCTGATAGGGAAGAACGATATCCCCTCGCTGCATGAAATGGCACGAGAAGCTGACCCGCGCGATGGATACCTTGGGCTGCACGCTGACCACCCGCAACTGTCCCGCGTCCATGTAAAGCGTGCCCATGGCTTTGAAGAGTTTCGACTGCCATTTGAACCATGGCACGTCCGTGGGATCCTTGTCTGGGCGCACCACCGAGAACCGGTCGCCGACGCGCACGCCTTTGTCCAGGCCGCGATTGATGTGCACATAATCGCCGCGCGCAAACGTGATCTTGTAGTTGGACTGCTCGGCCGAGATGATCCGCATCTCGTCCGGCACTTTCTGGTCCGAAACGAAACCCGCACAATTCACCGTGCTGTAGTCGACTTGCTGAAGTGGAGCAACCGGGGCTGCGTTTTGTGCCGAACATACGGCCGCACCCAGGAAGACCGATAGAGACAAAACAGCGATTCTAGCGCGCATTCCGTCACTCCTTCGAAAACACGCCTTACCGGCCGTGCATGGACTTTTCCTAGCGAAAGTATCAGGGCTAGAACCACGCGTCAACCAATTGACCAGGGGTGTTTTACACTTTTGATACGGGCGCGGGCGCCGGATGCGGCATACTAGGTAGCTGTATTTTCAATAGATTGGCGGTATAGGGCAGAGAATGGGCCTCTTTGGCACTGGGTTACGGCGGATTTGTGCGGTCGCGGCAGCCTCCACGGCGGCCGAAATGGCAAAACTGGTTCGCTCCGGGTTAAGGCAAACCAGCACTGTCGAGCTGCGCCTCGATTGGCTGGGCAGCGATGCCGAGCGCACGCGATTCCTCTTTTGGCTCAAAAAAGTCAAATTTCGGAAGGCTACATTTCTCGCCACATGTCGCCGGCGCGAGGGCGGGGGCAAGTTTGCCGGTGGGGTGGACCGCGAACTCTATTGGCTGACCCAAGCCCGCCAAGCCGGTTGCCAATGGTGCGATCTTGAGCTGGAGACCCTGCACAAGCTCCCTGGAAAGTCCGTTCGGGGATACCCCGTGCCTCCGCGTGTCATGCTTTCCCTCCACGACTTTGAGCGCACGCC
This sequence comes from Candidatus Acidiferrum sp., assembly GCA_036522305.1. GTDB lineage: Bacteria > Acidobacteriota > Terriglobia > Acidiferrales > UBA7541 > Acidiferrum. The sequence continues at coordinate 29,033 of DATDGB010000087.1, forward strand.
AGATTTACCCCGCGCCATGAATCCTCCCGCAGAGGCCGGCGTCGATGCAGTGAAGATCGCTGCGGAGGCACGCAGCATCCACGACAGTATCCGCCTCCTGCGCCTGGCGCGGAATTCGAAGAATTTCGTCGCCGCTCCCATGGGTGAGATCGGTCTGCCCGCCCGAATCCTTGCATTGCGCCAGGGAAGCGCGCTGGCATACGCGCCCGTTGCCACCGCGACCGCTCCCGGCCAGGTTTCCCTCGACGAACTCAAGCATCTTTACCGCGCACACACTCTCACGCGACGCACGCGTGTCTACGGCGTCATCGGCGAACCCGTCGGTCACTCCCTGTCACCGATACTCCACAACACCGGTTTTCTCGCGCGCCATGTGGACGCCGTTTATCTCCCATTCCTTGTGCACGACCTCCGCGATTTTCTGGCTGCCGTTCCCGCATTTGGTATACGCGGATTCAGCGTCACTCATCCGCACAAACAGACCATTCTCAAGTACCTGAAGGAGTGCGATGCTCTCGCTGCGGAAATTGGCGCCGTAAACACGGTCGTCGTTCGCCGCGACGGCTCTCTCTTGGGCTCCAACACCGATTACCTTGGCGTGCTTCGCGCCCTCGAGAAAAAACTCCGCATCAAAGGCAGCCGCGTCCTGATCTTTGGGGCCGGCGGCGCAGCTCGGGCAGCCGCTCTCGCGCTGGTGCGTGTCGGCGCAACCGTCGCCATCTGCGCGCGCCGCGAAAAAGCCGCAAAGGAACTCGCCCGCGCTTTCGGCGCAGAGGTAATGCCCCGGGCGGCTTTGCGGACCGAGTTTTTCGACGCCATCCTGAACACCACTCCGGTCGGCATGCATCCCCACTATGACGTTTCTCCGCTCGCGCCCAACGAGCTGAATTGCCGGCTGGTGATGGACCTGATCAATCGCCCCCGGAAGACCCAGCTCTTGAAGATCGCCGCTCGGAAAAGCATCACCACTGTCCCTGGCGTCGAAATGCTTCTGGCCCAGGGCTATGCCCAATGGGAGCTCTGGACAGGAAAGCGCGCTCCGGAAACGCTCATGCGGCGCGCCGTGCTCGCCGCCCTGCGCGCCCAAGAGAACCCCAGCCCCCGCTAGCCGCAGAGGTCAATTGATCCGTCATTCTGATGGTGGGTCAGTTTAATTTTTGACACTATCGTGAGCAGCTACGTTGGATCGCTAGCCCACCTTCCGCAGCCTGAGGTGATTTGAATATTTTTTGAGTACATTTTCGGAGTAATTCGAATCTAGAGATTTCTTAACCTCCCTATCCTCAGTGCGAGTTCTTGGGAAGTATTGCGTGTCCTGCGAAAAAGTGTTTGTAGTGAAGACCAACCCTCTTGAAAGTGGAGTAGCCATGCGTAGGATCGATGCATGTACTTGCGTCGCTGCTATCGCCAGAAGGATGGCAAGCACCATGGCTACTGGGCACTGGTCGAGAGTTATCGTTCGTCGCGAGGCCCCCGGCAGCGTGTGGTGGCCTACCTCGGCGAGATGGATGAGGCCGGGCGTCTGGGCATTCGCCAAGAGGCGGCAGGTGCTGCCGCGATTGCTCAGCGCGGATTATTCCAGGACATAGAGCCGCAGTGGGTGGAAGTCGATCTGAAGCGGATCGCGATCGAACGGAAGCGCGCCTTTGGCGTCCCTGGCTGGGGCTGGAGTTGTGCCGGCAAGTGGGACTGCTCGATTTTCTGGAACAGACCTTGCCAACGGGACGAGAAGAGATTCCCTGGCCGGTGATGGCACAGATCCTGATGCTGGCACGACTCTGTGAGCCCTCGAGCGAGTTGCAGATCGCGGAGCGTTTCTATGAAGCCAGTGCGTTAAGCGATTTGCTAGGCGTGCCAGCTAACAAGGTAAATGAAGACCGACTTTACCGCTCGCACCAGAAACAAGAGCGGGTCGAGGCGCACATCCTGGTGTGCTTTCTGGCCTTTGTGTTGCGGAAGACGCTGGCGCAACTTTGCCAACGCGCCGGATTGGGCAACGAACCGCGGAAAGTATTCCAGGAGTTGGCGGACATCACCTTGGTCGACGTTGTGTTACCGACGCGCAACGGAGTAACGATCCGAAAGCGCTGCATCAGTCGACCGACCGTGCATCAGGCGATACTGTTGCAACACCTGAATCTGCACCTCCCCAACTCGCTAGAAATGACCCAAGTGTAGTGAAGACTCGGGCATGTCCGTGTTGAAAATACAGGTATTTATTCTTTAAACTGCGGAACTTGGGCTAGGGAATTGCTGTGATCATTAGAGGCGTGAACAAAGGCATCGCCCGGTCATCATCGTTGACAGGGTTGGCACTGATCGGCCTGTCTGTGGTGCTTTATGTGGGGTTAGAGCTTTCCTCGCGATGGGACCAAGCCAAGATGCCTGGTGGAAAAAACATGGGGATCGCCATACTCTTCACGTAGTTCGGCGTTCCAATGCTCATTTCTCTTGCCGCTGGCCTTCTCTGCTTGATCATTGGTGCTATAGCCTCTGCTTACGCCCGGTTCTTTCCCCGAACTTCAAATTGACCCTTTACCGTGATTTTGGTATTGGCTCAGTTCCGATTGCGCGACTTCGGCTGAGGCTCGTTGTTTTCACATCCGATCGGAATTCGCGTGGATCAATGCACGTGAGGGACGTCGTCGTTCATCGAGAAAACCTCTTTGAAGTCCGGTTCGTACGGGAAAATGTGGATCATCCAGGTAAACATATAGGGGTGGAAGTCTCCCCGTTCGGCTGCGCAGGCCTCTTGGGTGTTTATGGAGCCGAACATGCCGAACTTGGGATGGGCGGCTTGGTAGTCCTTTACGCGATCTGCCGGGGCCCAGCAGACGTTGACGTGCCTATGCCAGCGCGCGATGCTCAGTGGGACGCGCTCGTTTAGCTCATTTTCGGTTGCCTCGGGGCTGGTCGTATACATCACGCCCGCCAGCTTGTATTCCTGGATCGGAGTTCGGCGGTAGAGCAGAGCGGTTGGCTTGCTCGGGTCGAAATGGAGGTCCGCCTCCCGGGTATTGGCGTCGTTGATGAAGTGATACTGGGGCTGCTTGAGTTTCGGGTTGGCGATGACATACCCGTCGAGCAGAGCCTTTCGGTAGTCCTTGTATCGCTCAATGGCAGCCTTCACGTCGGCTACGACGGCCTTTGCTTTCTCTTGGTCGCCGGGCTGCCTCGCGCGTAGCGAGGTCATATACATGTGGCCGGCCATGGCGGCCATGCTTGGGCCCATGCTGCTCATGTCGCCGTTGTCGTGCATGTCCATTCCGGGCATGCTGCCCTGCTGCTGGCTTTGCGGCGATGTGTGCCCAGGCGGCACCGTCAGCAATGCGGCTCCAAAGAGGAGCGTCAACATCACGGTGCCTTTGAACGAGAGCTGAAAGGACCGGTTTTGTTTTACGTTCACTGGCGGGAACCTCCGTATATCTCCGGTGTTGCTCCAAAACCTCCATGAATCATACTGCCGCGCATACCGGCTTCAAAAGGAAAACTGGGCGGTCTGTAACCCCGAAAGCGTCGTTACTCATTTCAGCGTTAGACTGTCTGACAGGGTAAACCACCGTGGCTAGCAGGAACATACCGGTAAATCAATGCAGCAAGCCAACAGGATGGCTGGGCCGATTCACTTTGTGGCGCATGAATTCGAGCCATTCCAAGCTGACAGACTGGGGCTTACTATAGAGCACCTCCGATAGAGAGCCACCGCGCGATCCTCGATGTAGGTTGCGGTGGCGGCAAGACAATCAGCAGGTTAGCCTCGATCGTCGCGCAGGCGAAAGTCTACGGCATCGATTATTCCGAAGAGAGCGTCGCTGCAACAAAAAGAACGAACGCACGATGGATAGGTCTCGGCCGCGTCGAGGTCCAGCACGGCTCGGTGTCTCAGTTGCCATTTCCTGATGGCATGTTCGATCTCGTCACCGCCGTGGAAACACACTTCTGGTGGCCCAACTTGCCCGGTGACATGCGCGAAGTCTTCAGAGTCCTCAAACCAGGCGGCACGCTCATTATCATCGCGGAAGTCTACAAAGGAGCGAACACTACGGTTTCAAGACTCGCCGAAAAATACGCCTCGCGAACAGGTATGACGCTCCTGAGAGTTGATGAGCATCGCGAAATCTTCACCAACACTGGTTTCTCGAGTGTCCAGGTAATTGAGGAGCGCCGCAAAGGATGGATTTGTGGCATAGGACGAAAACCCATAGCCAACTCCTGATGAGCGCGCTTGCCGGAGAAGTTAAGTTCGATCGTGTAAGCTTAACCGCAGACGTTGTGAAATCCCGCAATGGAGGTTTCTTTGCAGAAAAACCCCAACGCTATGCTTGCGCTGTTATGGGCCGGCTTTGCGTGCGGCTTCCTGGACATTACTGCCGCGCTGTTGGTCTATGGCTTTTTCGGTCTCAAGCCTATGCGCTTGCTGCAAGGGATTGCCAGCGGATTGCTGGGACCGAAGGCATTCTCCGGTGGACTCGCAACGGCGCTGCTTGGCCTGCTTTGCCATTTCCTCATTGCCTTTGGGGCGGCGGCCGTCTACCTTGTGGCAAGCTGGGTTGCTTGCTTCTTGGTGGAGCACGCAGTCGTTTCAGGCGTTCTGTATGGTGTGGCTGTCTATTTCTTCATGCAGCGCATTGTGTTACCGCTCTCCGCTGCCGCCAAGCGGCCGTTTTCCCTTCAGATGATGATTGTCGGCGTGGTCATACACATCTTCTGTGTTGGGCTTCCCATAGCTCTCAGCGTGCGCCGATTTTCCAGATGATCAAGGCGCCGTGCCCACCGTCATGGATCGATCTAGGCGACCCGGCTGGAATTCGGTTATCCTTCGGTCATGGACCCGATCATCAAAGGTGCGATCCCCGTTCTTCCTGCCGCCGACACGGCGGAATCCCTGAATTGGTGGACGAAAATCTGTGGCTTCAAGGAAACTTTTCGCGATGCCACGCCACCAAACTACGCAGGAATCAACCGCGGTGAGGCCTACCTGCACATAGCTGGTATGACCGACAAAGAAATGGCACGCAAGGTCGGAGACCAGACCATGGTGCGAATCGCCGTTCAAGGCATTGAGGCCATGTATGCCGAATACCAGAAACACGGGGGAAGAGTGCACCCCAATGGTGCATTGCAAACCAAGCCCTGGGGCACAAAAGAGTTCGGCGCGATTGACCCCAATGGCGTGTGCGTGACGTTTCAGGAATGAGTGCTATCTTGATTGATCGCCGTAGCTTCCCTAGGCAGGACAACTACTAACGCGCAAGGGAAACCACATCTCCGGTTACGCGACTTCATGTGTGCCACGAGCACGAAAGGAGAAAACGCTGAGTAGTGCGCAACGGCTTGACTGATGAGGGTAGGCCCCTCGGACCGGTTTACAGGAACAGGTTCCAAACCACCTTCGGCGGCTGTAGCCAAAAGCTATGGTCGTGAA
>DATDGB010000088.1:0-1823 GCA_036522305.1 Candidatus Acidiferrum sp.
TTAGAGCCATCTCGACAACCACGAGAATCGAGCGGGTCTTGTTCTGGCCGGGGCCGCTGCCGGACCGCGCGCCGTTTTCCTTGAGAGCGGCATTCACATCGTCGTGTGAGGTGCTGAGAGCCGGTATGAGTCCAAAAAGGATTGCTGTGAACGTCGCGGTGAGCATCGTGAAAATGATCACGCGCGAGTCCAAAGTAACGGCGGAGCCCTGCGCACCGATGCGCGGGAGATTGACTGAACTGCTGGCAAGCAGAGCGCGCAGGGCAGAATAGCCGAAACCGATGCCCAGCGCACCGCCGGCGAGCCACAAAGGCAGTGTTTCGGTTAGCAACTGGAAAACGATGCGCTTCCGTCCGGCGCCTAACGCTGCTCGAATGGCCATCTCGCGCCTTCGGCCGCTCGCGCGTGCCAACAGAAGGTTCGCAATATTGGCACAGGCGATGAAGAGCACAAGGCTGACCGCGCCCATCAGCACCAGCAGAGCCAGCCGCACGTTCCCGACCACGGCTTCGCTCAACGGTTCTAGATTGAAGCTGAACGACGACAGCTTTCCACTGGGGAACTTTTGCCGAAACCGTGCCTCGGCGAGTTTCGTTCGGGCTTTGGCCATTTCCAGCGTGACACCGGGCTTCAAACGGGCCGCAGCGCGATAAGAACCGCCCTGATCGGCGCTATTGGGATCCGCCTGAACAGGAAGCCAGACGTCAGCCGGAGTATCGGTGCGGAGGCTCGGACCCAGATCGTTCCATGCAGAGTGAATCGGTTCTATGTCGCGGACGATTCCGATGACCACGTAGGGTTCGCCGCCGAGCAGAATAGACTTGCCCACAAGGGTTCGATCGGCGCCAAACCGGCGGCGCCAGAATCCATCGCTGATCACCGCTAACCGCGGGCCGCCAGGGACATCCTCCTGTGCCGTGAACGTTCGGCCGATCTCGATCGACGCGCCGAATAGCTTGAAGAAATCCGCTGAGACAGGGATGCTCCTGAGTCGCTCTGGGCGGTCGGTGTTTGTGAGGTTCACCCCCGGACCCTTCACGACCTCTCCGTACAAAGCAAAGTCCTCGAGCACCTCCGTCTGCTCGCGCCAGAACATGAACATCGGGACCGAAGTGCCTTCGATCTCGTGGTTGCCCAACATGAAATTAACGATGCGGTCAGGCTCGGGATACGCTAACGGCCGCAGCAGTATGGCGTTCACGACGGTGAAAATCGCGGTATTGGCGCCAATGCCCAGCGCTAGTGTTAGAATCGCCACCGCTGTGAAGCCGGGATTCTTCCTTAGCATCCGCAGGCCGTAACGAAGATCCTGAAAGAAATTTTCGATACTATTCGTCCGTCGCTTATCGCGGCATTCCTCTTTCCGCTGCTCAAGGCCGTCCATGGCGCGAAAGGCGGCATAGCGCGCCTCTTTGGGACTCAGGCCTTGAGCAATATATTCCTCAATCTTTCGCTCCAGGTGATATTGCAGCTCCTCATCCAGCTCCGCCTCGACCTGCCGGCGGCGGAAAAGTGAGCGTAACCGTAGTGGCATGGTGTAGAACCAGTGTTCCAGGCGCATTTCTCAAGCCTCCTCGAGTCGCACTACGTGCGAAATGGCATCAGAGAGCCGGGTCCAGTTCGCAGCCTCTTTTGCGAGTTGCTTGCGGCCGAGCCGAGTCAGCGAGTAAAACTTGGCACGGCGATTGTTCTCACTGGGCTTCCATTCGGCGGCAATCCATCCCTCCTGTTCCAGCTTGTGCAAAGCCGGATAGAGCGACCCATCGCTCACTTGCAAAACGTCGGAGGAAACCTGTTTCAAGCGCAGACTAATCGCAAAGCCG